>CAYGDY010000007.1:0-109211 GCA_964348795.1 uncultured Pseudobdellovibrionaceae bacterium
ATAGCAGGGTAGCTATGGTCGGAATAGATAACCGCTGAAAGCATCTAAGCGGGAAACTAGCCTCAATACCAGAACTCCCCATTAGAGCCGTGGAAGACTACCACGTTGATAGGAAGGATGTGGAAGACCAGCAATGGTTGAAGCTTACCTTTACTAATTGCTCGATTGGCTTGAATTCATCTTATGCAACGGTATTAAAGGGTCGTTGCAGACGCGCGTAGTGGCAAGTCCACAGTGCGCTTTTGAAATAAGAGTATTCTTTGTTTTTTGTATTCTGATATTTGAAGATGTGCATTTTTTCCTTTGTGGTTTTAGATGGCTCGGTGGTTTTGGCAAGAGTGAAACACCCCATCCCATCCCGAACTGGACCGTGAAACCTCTTAGCGTCAATGGTACTGCGTCTTAAGGCGTGGGAGAGTAGATCGCTGCCGAGTCTTCTAAACCCACAATGAAGGCATATTTTTTATATTTTAAAGCTTGTTTTCATTTTTTCCAGAAAAAATTAATGACTCTTTGCCGGCGTATGTTGCTGGTCCTTTTGCGCGGATACCTTGATAGGGTTTCGGATTTTTTTCTGAGGAGGGCGTATTTTTTTATAGTCAGGCGTGATATACAACCTCCGCGAGGCCATTTTGGCTTTTATAATAAGAGGCGTTTTACTGTATGGAGCCCCAGATGACAGATTCAATTAAGCACTATCTTTTCACCCGTTTTAATGTGGCCTCTCCGGGCAAGGAACAGCCAATCCGGCTGAAGCCTGGTTGGTTGGATAAACGGTTTGATCTGTTTCGGGATTTGTGTCTTCCAGGTGTAAAAAGTCAAACGGTCCAGAGTTTTGAGTGGATTGTGTTGTTTGATGAAGAGACACCGCAGGATTATAAAAATCTGATAGGGGCGCTCCAGACTCTTTATCCCTTTACTGCGGAGTACACCAAGGCTTACGAGATGGATAAGATGGCCCCCGAAATTATTCACCGGAAGGGTGATAAAAAGGAGGGCTGGCTCCTGACGACGCGGCTTGATAGTGACGATGTGCTGGCCGTGGATTTTATGGAGCGGGTGTACGAGGCCATAAAACCTTTAAAGCGCCAGACGGTCAATTTCGCCAATGGCGCAATTTTGGGGTTGTCCGAGAAAGCAACGGGTCTTTACACGACCCGTGATTTGAGCAACCCTTTTGGGTCTCTGCTTGAGCCCTACACTGACGATATTGTGACCATTTGGGAAAAACAGCATATCTACTACAAGGATATAGCACCTGTCATGCAAATCGAAGGGGTGCCTGGCTGGCTCCAGGTTGTACACGGTGTCAACGCCACGAACAGAATTAAGGGCTTGCGTATTCCCTTGAGCCGTTATGCTGATGTTTTCCCCTATATAAAGACCCTGTCGGCCGTGCAGAGCGAGAAAAAACAAGATATCACACTTGAGAATTTCACGTTGATTCCGTTACGGTATCTCTATGAAGTGGCGAGAGCCAGTGCCAAGGCGATCGTATTTTTTTTCAGGGGCCTGTTAAAAAAAATATAGTTTTTTCATAAATAGAATGCTATAGACAGTCAGGTCGTATCAAGGGGGAACCTTTGGGCAGATTATGGAAGGATAAAAAAATGAAAAAAGAATATGAAAAATATATATCGGTTGAAAATATTACAAAAGCGGCGAAAGGCTATCCAAAGGCAGAGCCTTTCGATCACTGCGTTGTCGAGAATTTTTTTACGCCTGAAATCGCCCAAACGCTGGCAGAAGAATTTCCGGCTTTTCACGATGATGTTTGGCATGAATATAATAATCCCATTGAAATCAAGCGCGTCAGCAACAACTGGAATACATTTGGCCCTTTGACTTACCGGATTTTCAATATTTTGAATGGCACTGACTTTGTAGAATTTCTCGGGGAGGCGCTTGGGATCGGCCCGCTATACTCTGACAGTGGTTTGAATGGTGGGGGGTGGCATATTCATCGTGCGGGCGGTAAGTTGAATACACATTTGGATTATTCCATTCATCCGAAGCTTGGCCTTCAGCGCAAAGTGAATATTATTGTCTATATGAACCCCCGCTTCGAGGAATCCTGGGGCGGGACATTGGGATTGTGGAAGAGTTCAGTGGACGGGACGAAGCCAACGGATCTTGTAAAATCCGTTTGGCCGAAATTTAACCGCGCTATTATTTTCGATACAACGCAAGACAGCTGGCATGGTTTGCCTGAACCTGTAGCCTGTCCCGAGACTGAGGCGCGCAAAAGTCTGGCAGTTTATTATTTGGTAACCCCGCCAGCGCAGGTTGATCAACGGGGAAAGGCCTTGTTTGCTCCCTCAAAAGGGCAGGAAAACGATCAGGACGTTTTGGATCTGATCAAAAAACGGGCTGATGTCAGAACCGCCAAGGAAGTTTATAAGGGGTAATAGGTCTGTTTTCTTGGGGGGGTGGGGTGTGATTTGGGTAGACAGGCCCCCTCCTGTTCTGCTGTGTTGCTTTGCGGTATCATTAAGGGCTTGGGCGCGTGAGACTTCAGTTTATCAATAATCTCAGAGGAATTGCCATACTTCTGGTCATGTTGGCCCATGCCTACGCATCTACGCCCGGGAATGAGGCTTGGAGTCTCGACATGGTCCATATTTTGGCGGACAATAGCACGATTTTATTTGTGGTCGTGGCGGGCTATTTGTTTACGCTCTCCACAGCACAATTCCGATACGTTCCGTATCTGATAAACAAAGTGCAGTCTGTTTTGCTTCCCTACCTGATTCTCACGACACCGGCGGCGTTGCTCTACGTTTTCAAGATCAAAACCAATCACTGGTGGGTGGATATGGACTGGTTCTACAGTCTTAACCCCGTTGTGCAGTATCTTTACATGATGGGAACGGGTGCGCATTTGGGCCCGCTGTGGTTTATCCCGATGATTGTCCTGTTCTACCTGCTCAGTCCGGCATGGATCGGGATTCAAAAGGCCGGTCTTTTGCGGATGGCGTTCTTTGGGGCTTTGATTGTTGGTGTCTATGTGGGGCGACCGTTGGTGAATAACAATCCCTTTTGGGCCTTTTGGTTCTTTTTGCCGGCTTATCTTCTGGGCATGGTGTTGGCGGAATGTCCCGATTGGTACGAGAAATTCTCTGCCAAGAGTGCTGTGTATTTACCGGCTTTTTTTGTCTGCATGTATGGGACTTATGCCGTTATAGACATGAATGACCATCTGGATCTTCTCTTCAAATTATTGATGAGTGTCCTCCTAATGGCTTTTTGTAAACAATATGCCAGCCGGAAGCTCGTATGGCTGGATTTGTTTGGCCGACTCAGTTTCTTTTTGTTTTTCGTGCATGGGTATGTCGCGGGTGTTTTACGATTGCTGTATCAAAGAGGCGATATTCCCTTTACCGGTCTTGCGCCGGTTCTGGGTATTTTTGTGGTTATTGTTGTGGCTTCGGTGCTCAGCTATATTCCTGCAAAAATGCTATTGCGCAAGCATAGTAAATACGTACTGGGGGCTTGAAGGGCATGGAGAAAACGCAAAAAATTACATGGGCTGAGAATGCCAAGGCCATTGCGATGTATCTGGTGGTACTGGGGCATTTCAAGTTTTTGTCGGCGCCTTTTGAAAATGTGATCTATGCGTTTCATCTGCCGCTCTTTTTGTTTATGACGGGATTTTTGCTCTCGGCGCGTTTTGTGCTGGCTGATCTGAGGGGGGTTTTTGCCAAACATATCGGGCCCTATTTGCGTGCCTATGTGTTTTTCGCCCTTGTGTCCAGTGTCCTTTGGTATGTCCTGTTTGCGGGGCAGAGAACTCTGGTGGTTGCGGGTTCGCTTCTTTTGGGGATCGTAACGGGCGCTAAGGGATGGGATGACTATATGATCCATAATAATCATCCCCTCTGGTATTTTCCGTTTTTGATTACATCGTTGATTGTTGTGTATGGTGTTTTGAAACTGCCTCCCCTCTTTCGTTGGATTGCCGTTATGGCGTATTGTCTGGTGAGCTTGAATATCTTTTATCCCCGTATGCCATGGTGTATGGATATTGCGGGTATCGGGGTGTTTTTTATTGTTTCAGGGTATGAAATCCGGACACGGTTTGGAAACTTAAATACGGTACTGCAAAAGAAATTTTGGATCATTTTAGCCCCTGTGTTGTTTGTGGTCTTGCTATGGGGTGTGCAGGCGAATGGTCACACCAATATTAACAAGGCGGAATTCGGGATTTCCAACCTGCTCTATCTGGCCAATGCCATGGCGGGGATTGCTCTGATTCTTGTGCTGGCCCGTGCCTTGCCAGTGACGCGGCTTGCGGGGCTGATCTCAAAGCATACGCTTGTAATTTTTTGCACCCACATTTATGTGGTGAAGGTGTTCAACAAATTCCCCTATCCTACGGGGGATCTCATGCAGACTATGACATCTGCGCTTTATGCGCTCGTGGTGCTCGGTGTGTGTCTGGCTCTTTCTTTGGTGGTGGACCCTGTACTGAAGCGGTATGTGCTAAGGAAATAACGGTGACGACGATGTTTTTTGAAAATCTGGATCAATGGGGGGATAGGGTTGCCGTGATAGACGCGGCAGATGGAAAAAGGCTCACCTATCGGGATTTGGAAACGCAGGTCAATGCGCGGATTGCGGTACTTGGTGCGTCCCGAAAATTGATTTTTATCGCGGCCCAAAACACTCCCCAAGTGATCGTGGATTATTTGGCGGCTCTGAGAGGCGGGCATGTGGTGCATTTGCTGGAGTCATTGTCCGATGCAAAAGCGCAGGCATTGATAGAAGGTTATGGGCCTAATCTTTTGATTTCTGGCAATGGTGAGATTCAGAGCTATAACCCTGCGTCGGTGACGTTGCATCCTGATTTGGCGTTGTTGCTTTCGACCTCGGGGTCTACAGGGTCTGCCAAATTTGTGAAATTATCGCACAAGAATATCCACTCCAATGCTGTGGCGATAGCCGAATATCTGGCGCTTGCGCCAGAGGATCGGGCCTTGTCACATTTAAAACTTCATTATTCCTACGGGATTTCTATTTTGAATTCTCATCTGGTGGCGGGGGCGGCTCTCATCTTGACCCATCACAGCATTATAGAGCCGCCGTTCTGGCTGGATTTGAAACAGTTTGAGGCCACCAGTTTTGCGGGTGTACCTTACACGTTTGAAACGCTTCTCCACACGGGGTTTGATATCAAGAATTACCCCAGCCTGAAATACATCACACAGGCAGGAGGCAAACTGGAGGCCAATCTGGTCAAGCGCTTTGCCGAGCAAGTGAACGCGCACGGTGTAAAATTTTTTGTCATGTATGGCCAGACCGAAGCGGCCCCGCGTATTTCCTATTTACCACCTGAACTCGCGGTGTATTATCCTGGCACGATTGGGCGGGCCATTCCAGGCGGACGGTTGCTTCTGGTGGATGAGCAAGGGCAGGAAATTCTGGCCGAAGATCTTTCGGGCGAACTGGCCTATGAGGGGCCGAACGTCATGATGGGTTACGCCGAGCGCCCAGGGGAGCTGTCCACGGATGAAACGCCCGATCGGTTATTGACTGGTGATATTGCCTTCCGGACGGCGCATGAGCTCTTTACGATTACGGGTCGCACAAAACGCTTTGTAAAACCTTTTGGCTTGCGGGTAAATCTGGATGAAATCCAGAGCACTGTAAAGCAGACCCATTCTCAAAGCGCTGTCACGGGAGATGACAAGGGCATTGTCATTGCGCTTGAAGGGCGGGATTCTGGTCCGGCGGCCTCTTCTGTCTTGCTGAAATCCCTTGTGGAACGGTATGGGCTTCCCGAGACGCTGTTTAAGGTTGTTTGGTATGAAGCCTTGCCCCTACTGCCCAGTGGAAAATACGATTTTAAAATTATTTTGGAAAATACAAAAGAGCCCGTCAAAAAGCCAACGTTTCTGGGCCGTATATTGAAGACAATTTCCAATGTTTTGGAGTTGGAAACACCGGAACGGGATAGTATCCTTGAATTGTACCGGACCGTTCTGGCAAACCAAAACATTCTGCCATACGAGAGCTTTGATACGCTTCAGGCCGATTCCCTCTCCTTTGTGTCACTGTCTGTGGGGTTGGAGGAATGTTTGGGACCCTGTTTGCCGTCCGATTGGCAAAGTCGTTCCATTCAAGATCTTGAAGAGCTCTATAAAACAGTCCGTTTCGGGTAGAAAAACGCTCACGCGTCCTGTGGTCCCCATTTTGTGCCGTGCAGATCGATTTCCACGAAGTCCTGATGTTCGAGCGCTGTAAGAAGGCGGGTTTTATCGGAGTCTATTGTAAAAAGTTTCAGGCAGTTTTGTGTGATAAAGGTTTCTTGCGCGGCGCGGTGAAGCCATGCGATCAGACCGTCAAATTGTCTGTCCGTGTTCAGCAGGCCAATAGGGCGCTTGTGTTTTCCAAGCTGTTTCAGGCCCATGGCGCAAATCCCGTAATAGGTATTTTCGATGGTCGCTTTGTCGAGAATGATGGGCTCTTCGGTGTTGCGCACAATCTCGTCTTCGAAATGCGGGTAATGCTTATGGACGATATTGGGAATTGAAGGGGGGGGCCACAGAGCGATTTTTTCAAAAATGTCCTCGATGTTTTGGGCGAGAATCAGGTAAGCGGGATCAAAATCTGGTAAGGCGTACAAATACGGGATCAGGGCATCCCAATAGCCTGCGATATTCACAAGAACCAGAGGCTTAGTGTGAAGTTTCTGATACCCCCAATACAGGATTTCCAGACTTTCATCCAGTGTGCCAAACCCGCCTGGAAGCGCAATAATCGCGTCGGCCATCAGGAACATTTCTTTTTTCCGGTCGGAGAGTTCGTTGACCAGAATGGTTTTCGACAGTCCGCCGAGAATGCGTTCGCTGTCCTTGATTTTTTTCGGGATAATGCCTGTGACGTGTCCGTCATATGCGAGGGCTGATTTGGCCAACAATCCCATGAGGCCTGCGTCCATCCCGCCATAAACCAGTTTTTTTCCGTGTTGGGCAATCATTTTCCCGAGTTGTACCGCACTGTTTTGAAAGACAGGGGCGGCGTGTCCCGAAGAACCGAGATAAACAGTGAGCATATGGAGGGTATTCATGTGAGGTGAAAATCCTTCGGGATCATAAGGGAAGGTGGAGGAAGATTCCGGTTATTCAAACGGGTAACTGGCACGCACCCCCTGAGGGAGTTGAGGAGATAAAAGCCTTGTGCGTTTTTCAAGTCTTCCGGCGTAAAACTCTTTTCGGCAACAGTGTATTTTTGCATGAGCAAGGTCCGTGTCACACCATTCTGACAGCCGTCTGTGAGGGGGGGGGTCAAAAGCGCACCATCCTGCACAACGATAATATTTGCGGTGGTGGCGCAGGCCAAAGTCCCGCGATTGTTGAGCATAAAGGCTTCGTTTGCGCCGTGTTCTCTGGCTTCCTTCAAAGCCAGAATATTGTCACCGTAATGCGCCCCTTTGATTTGGGAGAGTGGAGAGCCTTCATTGCGCCGGACTGTTCGGGTGATGATGGCGTCAACAGGGGTGTTCGGGATATGAAGGGGCAGGGCGCGCATGAGGATGTGCGGGGTGGGTGGTTCGGGCGAGCGGATACCGTTGCCGGATTCTCCGCCGGTTACGAGGGTATTGAAGGCGTAGTCGCCCTTTAGAAAATCATTGCGGTTGAGAAGGGCATAAGCGGCGTCTTCCAGTGTTTGCGGGCTGGGCGGGGTCCAGTTTCCCCAAAACAGGCGGGCGTTTTTGAGAAGTTTTTCAAAATGCAAGGGCGCGTGATAGAGATGCCCGTCCCTGACCCGCATCGTATTGAAAAGACCTTCTCCCAGACGCAGGCGGTCGTGCACCGTTAAAACAGGGCCATCGTCCTTGAATACACCATTATGCCAGATCAGGGCCATGAAACCATGCTTTGTGGGCGGGGGGCGGAATGCCATTGCCGGCTAATGTGAACAAAATTCCGGACAAGATCAAGCCCCTGATCGGTGAGCAGGGATTCGGGATGGAACTGCACCCCGTAAACCGGATGGGAGGGGTGATAGAATGCCATGATGTCTCCGTCTGTCGTGCGGGCATTGACCTGAAGCCGTGTGGTTTCTGGTAAATCTACAATCAGCGAGTGATACCGTCCCACATTCATCGGGGAGGGGAGATCCGTGAAAACACCCATCCCGTCATGATGAAGGACACTGGCTTTGCCATGGATGGGCGCACGTGCGCGCAGGGTTTCGCCGCCATAGGCTTCTCCGATGCATTGATGCCCAAGACATACCCCAAACACCGGCATTTTGGGGCCGAGGGTTTTTATGGCCTGTACGCAAATGCCAGCCTCTGCCGGAGAGCATGGTCCAGGCGAGAGGATGAGGCCTTCGGGGGCGAGAGAGTCTATGTCCGCAATTGAAAGGGCATCGTTCCGGACAATCTCGATAGCGGCCCCTGCGAGAATAAAATAGCGGGCCAGATTATGAACGAACGAATCATAGTTATCGATCATCAGGAACATGCGCCTAATATGATCTCAAAATCACTGGAAAAGCAAGCTGGAAAGGTGGTTTAGGGCTATCGGCGTGAAAGGTATTGCTTGTAACAAAGCGTAACGCAAATGTGATTCGTACAGGACTCGGGGATTTTCTATAGTGGAGGCTGTGGAATGAAAGAGGATATTATATTATGCAAAACACACTCGCCGAGTCGATCACCCTTCGGGGCATTGGTCTGCATTCCGGTAAAACGATTACGCTGGTCTTGTACCCTGCATCGGAAAATACGGGTATTGTGTTTGTGCGCTCCGATGTCAAAAGCAAGGATAATACGATCCCTGCACGTTGGGACCGTGTAGTGGACACTCAGCTCTGCACTGTCATCGGGAACGCCGAGGGCGTCAGTGTGGGGACAATCGAGCATCTGATGTCGGCTTTGCGGGGGCTGGAGATTGATAACGTGCGGATTGTGCTGGACGGGCCGGAAGTCCCTGTGATGGATGGAAGCGCGATGCCTTTTGTGACGTTGATCGAGGAAGCTGGTATTGTCAAGCAAACCGCACCACGCCGCCTGATTCGGGTGCTGAAAAAAATCTGTGTGGAGCAAGAAGGCAAAAAGGTTACTTTGGCGCCGGCGGGTTCCAGTATTTTCGGGGGAGAAATTGCTTTCAGCCATCCGCAAATTGGGCGGCAGGTTTTCGAGATTGAGCTGTCGGGTGGGGTATACAAGGAGATGGTTGCGGATTCCCGCACTTTTGGATTTTTGCAGGAAGTGGAGTGGATGCGCTCCAAAGGCCTTGCGTTGGGTGGTTCGCTGGACAATGCAGTGGTGCTCAACGAGACGACTGTGATCAATCCCGAGGGGCTCCGTCATGCGGATGAATTTGTGCGCCATAAAATTCTGGATGCGATAGGGGATCTGTATCTGGCCGGTGTCCAAATTCTGGGCGCTTATCACGGTTTCAAAGGCGGTCATGCGATGAACAACGGGTTGTTGCATGCCCTGTTTTCGGATGAGTCCGCTTATGAAATAGTCGAGCTTTACGATCACTTGCCGATCGGGGCTTCCTCCCTTTTCATGATGCAGGGCGTCTTGAACGCCTGATATTCTTGCAAGCCTTTCTTTTTGGATGATACTTTTTTCAAAAGCTATCTTCCCTCTTTTCATTGACCTGTAAGGACGGTATGGATAAGGGGCTGGAATGTTTTTTGTAAGGAGCTTGCCCATGCGGTTGTCCCGTTTTGTCTTATTGGCCGGAGTCTGTGCGTTGGTGGCTTGCGCTTCGGAACCGGAAAAGCCGCTCGAAGAGCCTGTGGAGACGCTTTACAATCGGGCCTCTCACGCATTGGACGACAAAAATTATGTCGAAGCTACGAAATATTTTGAGGAAGTCGAACGCCAGCACCCTTATTCCCAATGGGCAACGCAGGCCCAGCTGATGGCGGCGTTTGCGTCTTACGAGGGGCAACGTTATGACGAGGCTGTTATGGGCCTCGATCGTTTTATTGAACTGCATCCCGGGCACAAGGATGTGGATTATGCCTATTATCTTAAAGCCCTGTGCTATTATGAACAGATTTCCGATGTCCAGCGGGATCAGGAGATGACCCAAAAAGCGGTCGAGGCGCTTGATACACTCGTCAAGCGCTTTCCGGAGAGTAAATATACGAGGGATGCCACCCTGAAACGGGATCTGACGCTGGACCATCTGGCGGGCAAGGAAATGGAAATCGGGCGCTATTATCTCAACCGGAATGAAATCAATGCGGCCATCAACCGTTTTCGGGTGGTCATACAAAAATACCAGACAACCAGCCACACGGCAGAAGCACTGCATAGATTGGTGGAATCGTATCTGACACTGGGATTGACAGAAGAAGCAACAAAAGTCGCGGCTGTTCTGGGCTACAATTACCCGGGAAGTAAATGGTATAAACGGAGTTTCGAATTGTTGGATCCCAAGGCCCGACAGAAAATTCTGGAGGAACGGGGTGTTGTGGACCGGACCGTTGATGCGTTGTTTAAACCGAACTGATTGCCGGAATAAGGGAGCGGCAGGGTGATGCTGGCCTCTTTGCATATTCAAAATGTTGTGTTGATTGACCGGATTTCAATCGAATTTCAGGCAGGTTTGTGTGCCCTGACGGGGGAAACCGGCGCGGGGAAGTCCATCCTGCTGGATGCTCTTGGCCTGGCGCTGGGGGCGCGCTCGGAAAGTGGTATTGTGCGCAAGGGTACGGAACAGGCCAGTGTTTCAGCCGTATTTGATCTCGCGCCGGATCATCCGGTCTGGTCATTTTTAAAAGAACAGGGGCTGGAGGTGCCCGATGCTCTGGTCCTGCGCCGTGTGGTCACGGCGGAAGGGCGCTCCCGTGCGTTTGTCAGTGACCAGCCTGTGAGTGCCGGTTTGTTAAAGCAGGTGGGGGAATATCTGGTTGAAGTCCATGGGCAGTTCGAAACACAAGGGCTTTTAAATGTGCACTTGCATCGGGAGATGCTGGATGCGTTCGGCGTGGATTCTGTGTTGCAGGAGTCCCTGAAAAAGGTCTGGCAGGATTGGCGGGAGAAGGACGCGGCAACAAAGGCCCTGCGGGTACAGATCGAAAAAAACCGTGCGGAGGAAGAGTTTATCCGTCAGGCGTTGGAGGATCTGGACGAACTTTCGCCGGAGGCAGGAGAGGAAGAAAAACTGACTGTATTGCGGGACAGGCTGATGAAAGGGGTGCAATATCTTGAGGGCTTCAATACAGCCGACCAAGCGCTGACACAGATGCAACATACCATGGGTGTGGCGTGGAGGGCTCTTGAAAAACTGGGGAGTGTAGCAAAGAAAACTCTGGAAGGGATGGGACGGGTATCGGCAGAAATCGAAGAGGTCCTTCATACCATCCGTGCCGCCTTTTCGGATCTGGAAGATCCGGAAATTTCCCTGCAGGAGATTGACGACAGGCTCTATGCTCTTAAAAACATGGCACGAAAACACGGCTGTTCTATGGAGGAACTGATAGAAAAACGAGCAATTTTTGCGCAGACACTGAATGAGATGGAATACCAGGATGACGTATTGCAGGATCATATTCGGCAAAGCGGAATGGCTAAAAAGCAATATCAGAATATTGCAGAAAAAATGTCAGAAGCACGAAAGAATTCTGCACAAAAACTGGATGTTCTTGTGATGCAGGAACTGGGACCGTTGAAGCTGGATCAGGCACGTTTTGTAACAATGATCGAGCAGATGGATGAACCGGATTGGAATGAAAACGGGATGGAGCGCGTGCAGTTTCTTGTCGCAACAAACCCCAGATCAGCGGCGGGTCCCATTCACAAAATTGCCTCGGGGGGAGAGCTGGCACGGTTTATGTTGGCCTTGAAAGTGGTGCTGGCGGAAGTCGGTGTGATGGGGACAATGGTGTTTGATGAAGTGGATTCTGGTATAGGGGGCGCTGTTGCCGATGCAGTGGGAGAGCGTCTGGCTCGTCTGGCGGGTGCAAAATCTGTGCAACAAATTCTAGTTGTGACACACTCTCCGCAGGTTGCGGCGCGCGCCTCTTCCCATTATATCGTGCAAAAGAATGCGGGCGCGGAAGTGAAAACAGAAATCCTGCCCTTGGACACAGAAGAAGCTCGTCGGGAGGAAATTGCGCGAATGCTCTCCGGCGCCCGTATCACGCCGGAGGCTCGTGCCGCCGCAAACAAGCTCTTGGAGCAGAAAATTGCATGAAGAAAAATCTGTTTGATCTTGAAAAACTGGATGCCAAGGTCCGTCACGCGGATTTGGTGAAAGCGATTATGAGGGCTGATGTCGCCTATCATCAAAAAGATTCACCGGAAATCACCGATGCGGCGTATGATGCGTTACGCCGTGAACTGGAAGCATTGGAGACCCTGTATCCGGAATTTGTCACGCAGGAGAGCCCGACGCGAAAGATCGGGGCGGGGACAGCGCAGGGGTTTAAAAAAGTGCAACATAAAATACCGATGCTGTCCCTCGGGAATGTGTTTGATAAAGAAGGCGTGGAAGATTTTCTCGACCGGATCCGGCGTTTTCTGGGGCTGGCGGGAGAAGATTTTCCGGAGATTCTGGCCGAGCCCAAGATAGATGGTTTGTCTTGTGCCCTGCGCTACGAGAACGGTAGATTAATGGTCGCCGCGACACGGGGAGATGGCGCGGAAGGCGAGGATATTACGGACAATATCCATACCCTGTCCTGTATTCCGCGACAACTGCCGGAAGGGGCGCCGACGCAGGTTGAAATTCGGGGAGAAATTTACATGGGACGGGCGGATTTTATGGCCTTGAATGCGCGGCAGGCAGAGGCGGGAAAACAGATTTTTTCCAATCCGCGCAATGCGGCGGCAGGCAGTGTCCGGCAACTTGATGCACAGGTCACGAAAGAGCGCCCATTGAAATTTTTTGCTTATGGTCTTGGAGAAATTTCCGAACAACCGTCTAAAACGCAATCGGGTATCCGGCGCTGTTTAAAAGATTGGGGCTTTCCCGTAACGCCGGAGGCGTTGTGCAACACGGTTTCAGAAATGCTGTCGTTTTATCAGAGGGTTCTGGAAGAGCGCCCGCATCTGGATTACGATATAGACGGAATTGTTTACAAGGTCGATTGTCTGGATTATCAGGCCCGTCTTGGGTTTGTATCACGTTCGCCGCGCTGGGCTGTGGCGCACAAATTTCCAGCCGAACAAGCGGTTACAATTGTGCGCGGAATTGATATTCAGGTGGGGCGGACCGGCGCCCTGACTCCTGTTGCACGGCTGGAACCTGTCACAGTTGGCGGGGTGGTGGTGTCAAACGCCAGCTTGCACAATGAGGATGAAATCATGCGCAAGGATATCAGGATCGGTGACACGGTTCTTGTGCAACGGGCGGGCGATGTCATCCCCCAGATTGTTGCAGTTCTTCTCGAAAAACGAACCGGTGTGGAAACGATGTTTGTCTATCCGCAGATTTGCCCTGTGTGTCAGGCGCAGGCGGTGCGGACGGACGGGGAAGTGGTGCGGCGATGCACGGGGGGTATGACATGTGGGGCGCAGGCGGTGGAGCGCCTGAAACATTTTGTGTCTCGTCTGGCTTTTGACATCGAAGGGCTGGGGGCTAAAACCATAGAGGATTTCTGGAAAAAGGAAATCATAAAAACACCGGCGGACATTTTCCGGCTCTTGGTCAAAAACGGGACAGGGTCCATCTTGCCACCGCTTCAGGAATGGGAAGGCTGGGGCGTGCAATCGGTGAAAAATCTCTTTCAGGCCATTGAAAGCCGACGTCATATCGCCCTCAACCGTTTTATCTATGCGCTGGGGATTCGCCAGATTGGAGAAGCCACAGCAAAAAAACTTTCTGCAACATATGGATCGTTTTCTGCTCTGAAAACGGCGATGCTCTCCATTGTGCATTTTCATGAAACGGGTGATCTCGAGGAGAAAAAATCTTATGAGGAATTAACGGCGATAGAGGATATTGGTCCTGCTGTGGCGGCGGATTTGATTGGATTTTTTGCAGAGCCACGCAATCAGGAGATGCTTGTCGCGCTGGAAGCGGAATTAACGATAGAACCTTTTGAGCAGAGTGTCGTGGAAAACAGCCCTGTGGCCGGAAAAACAGTGGTGTTTACAGGGACGCTTGTAACAATGACACGGGCAGAAGCCAAGGCCAGAGCGGAAACGCTGGGTGCCAAGGTCGCAGGATCTGTTTCCGTCAAGACAGATTATGTTGTGGCAGGCGATGATGCAGGTTCAAAACTGAAAAAAGCGCAAGAGCTTGGTGTGAACATCCTGTCCGAAGAGGCGTGGCGGTTCCTGATCGAAGGGCTATAGTGAAGGGAGTTTGGCGTTAGACAGAGTCATCCTGATCGCGCAGAGAAGACAGCTTGTCCATGGCACGCTCAATCTCGGGGGGGTAATCCCGCCGCTCTATAAATTCGCCGCCACCTGTATTGCGCGTCATGGCGTATTCCAAGGCACGGGTCAAAAGTTCGGAAATTTTTTT
The DNA here is from genome assembly GCA_964348795.1 of uncultured Pseudobdellovibrionaceae bacterium. GTDB lineage: Bacteria > Pseudomonadota > Alphaproteobacteria > Micavibrionales > Micavibrionaceae > JADLAT01. Next base: position 14,448 of record CAYGDY010000007.1, read on the forward strand.
ATCTTCCTGCTCAAGCGCCAGCTCCAGAGCTGTCAGGATACGGTCACTGAGGCGAATTCTGTTCTTTTCGTAATTTTCCATATTTTTGATGTTCCTTATGATTCGGTCGAATTGATACTGTGCCTTTTTCTTAGAATGGTTTCAAGGTTTCAGGTCGTTCAAGAATGTTTTTTCTGATGAGAGTCTGGAAATGAGTGAAGAATTCCTGCCGGATATTTTCCTTTTCCATCAGAATTTCATGATGTGATTCGGGAAAAATCCGATAATCCGCATGCGTCAGGATGCGTGCAACATGATCAATCTTCTGGTTATCGACCAGATGATCTTTCCCGGCCTGTGCAATCAGGCAGGGTGTTTGAATTGTTTTTAAAAAATCAGGATTTTCAAGTGCTTTGCAGGAAAGATATGCCTCGCGCACCCAGCCATAGGTTACAAAGCCGGTCTGGAGGGCAGGGCGGCTTTCAAACCATGCGGTATGCACACCATTGCGGACAGGATCGGTGGACAATCGTCTGGGGCCCCGTGTTGGGCGCATACGGGGAGGGTCCCATGTGGAAGCACCGCACACGTAGTGTGTACCGAAGTATGTATTCATGAAAGCTGTTGCTTTTTGGGCAATCCCGTCAGGGATATGAGCAAGGGCTTTGATGCCGAACATAGGTGCGCAAAATGCCGCGCAGGTGAAAACTTCGGGATGTGCGTGCAAATAATGCAGGCCGATATGCCCTCCCATCGACTGCGCCAGCATCACGCGGGGAATCCTGCCCCTGTCGGGATGGACGCTCGCGGGCTTCACATAGGAGTCCACAAAATAATGCAAATCCGCAACATCGTCCGCAAAGCCAGTGGAATGACGTTTTTGAGGGTCGTCTAAAAACCGGCTTGAGGCCCCTTGTCCAGCCCAGTCCAGTACCCAGAAGGCAAGATTGAGGTTCAGGCAGGTGCGGGCGGTTTCAAAATATTTTTCACAAAACTCGCTCAGGCCTGGCAGGCAGACTACAACAGCAGAGGGAATTTCATCTTTTGGAAAGACGGAACCAAAGCGCAACGTACGGTCTTTATGTTTAAAGGTATGCCAGCGCCAGCCTTCAGGCTCCAAAAAACGGTTTTCAAGGTCGGGGACCGGAAGGACGGTGTGATTCATAGGGACGATTCTAACACGGGATTGAAAAAGAAACGATGGATTATATTCCCTTGTATAAGGGGTGTTTTTTATTTAAAATGCAACCGTTGAGCGTTCGCTGACTTCTGACGGGTTTTAGGTTTTTTGATGATGAAGTATTTTAGGGGATTCCTTCTGGGAGGTGTGTATCTGGTATTATGCACTCCGTTTTTGCATGCAGAAACACTTTCCGAGGCTGTGGAGACCACTCTGGCAACCCATCCGGCCGCCGATGGGGCGCAAGCCCGCGTTGAAACCTCTGAACAGCAAAGAAAAGCCGCGTCTTCCGGTTTTTTTCCGGAGATCAGTCTCAGTACGTCTGCAGGGCGTGAATATGCGGATAACAGTACCAGTCGGGGTTTGAGCGTCAGTCGGGGGGCCGGATATTCCGGCCTTTGGGAGGGTTCTGTGAGTGCCCGCCAGATGTTGTTTGACGGGATGGAAACGCAAAGCCGTGTGCGGGCGGCACGGGCCCTGCAGGAGTCTGCCATGCTCGGGGTTGAGGATCTGCGGGAACAATTGGCCATGCGCACCGTTCAGACCTATATGAATCTGCTCCGGACCAGAAAGGGACTGGAATTGCTCAAGGGACAGGAAGAAAGTGTAAAAAGCTACTTGTCCCGCATCAAGGGTATGGTGGATGATGGTGCTTCGGACGAGGCTGAACTCCAGCAGGCACGGGACGTGCTTTCAATCCTCGAAAATTACAAAAATGATTATGACGGGCAGATCAAAACGCTGGAGTCGGATTATTTCGAGCTGACAGGCCGGTTGCCAGACGGGGCCCTGTCTACGCCTTTGCCGCCTGTGGAGGCTTTGCCCCCTGCTCTGGAAGAGGCGGTCACGCTGGCCAAGCAATCGCATCCGGTGCTAAAAGGCGCGGCGTTTGAAGTCCGTGCCGCCCAGCAGAACATGAAAGCTGAGCAGGGGAGTTTATATCCCGCCGTAGATGGGGAGCTTTCTTATGCGGAAGTGGACAAGAGAGATCTGATCGGCGGGGAATCCACTGATGCCAAGGCTGTAGTCCGGATGAACTGGAATTTGGAAACAGGCGGAGGGCAACTGGCCCGTATACGGGAAAAGGCCTCCCAGAAAAAAGAGGCGGAAAGCCGTGTCAGGGAAATGGAGCGCCGTATTGAACGGGGTGTTCGGCAAGCCTATGCCGAATATGAGACGGCACGGAATCAATTAAAAATTCAGGAGCAAAGAGCGGATTTAAACCAAAAACTTCTGGAAACATATAAATCCCAGTTCGAGGGGGCCCGCATTACATTATTGCAACTGATGCAGTCGGACAATCAGCTCCTGATTACAAAACTGGAGAAGATGAATGCAGAAAATCGGGTGCATCTTGCACAATATGGTATTTTGGCGGCGGTTGGACGGCTACAGGAATCTTTACGCGCCCCTCCTGTAAAGGCAACTATTCAGGCCGCTTCGGAGAAAGTTCCGGTGGGGATCAATCCGCAGGCTAAAAAGTGAATGGCATGACGCACAAGCCTCCCGAACACAAAAGCCCTGATCTCCTGCTGGAATGTCTGGTTTTTATGACGGCGCATTTTGGCCGTGCAAAATCAGCGGTAGCTCTTGTGGCTGGACTTTCCTATGATGGGCACGGCCTCTCACCAGAGTCTTTTGTCGAGGCTGCTGACCGGATTGGCCTCAAAACACGCGTGAGTAAAAGGGTCTCTCTGGACTCCTTGCCCGAGGCGGTGCTCCCTGTTGTTCTGATTGTAAAGGGAGAAAAGCCTGTCGTCCTTCTGTCATTTTCAGAAATATATGATCCTGAAAAAAAAGAAAAAATTTCAACAACACTGGATGCATTGCAGGAAAATTATGCGGGATATTTGATTATGGTCCAGCCCCGTCCCGAATTTTTGAATCCCGATGTCAAAGCGCCCGAAGACTCTCAATCCCATTGGTTCTGGTCCATGGTGTGGGACAATCAACAGATCTACGCCATGGTATTGCTGGGGGCTGTATTTATCAATCTGTTTGGTCTGGCCAGCCCGATGTTCATCATGAACATCTATGACCGTGTTTTGCCCAACAGCGCACTGGAAACGGGGTGGGCGCTGGGGATTGGTGCGTTTATCGTCTTTGCCTTCGATTTAATCCTGCGGTCCTTGCGGGGGTATCTGATCGATCTGGCGGGCCGGCGGATGGATGTCATCGCCACGCGCCGGATTTATGATCAGGTCCTGAATATGAAACTGTCACACCGTCCGAAATCAAGCGGGGCGTTTGCCAATATGTTGCGGGACTTTGACTCGGTGCGGGATTTTTTTACGTCTGCGACGGTGACGGGGTTTGTGGATTTGCCCTTTACGATTTTCTTTTTGTTTATCATTTATTCTCTGGGTGGCCATCTGGTGTTTTTTTTGGTGGTCCTTTTGTTGCTGGTTTTTGGGTGCGGACTGATCTTGCAAGCCCCTCTCAAAGCGCTGGTCCGCAAAGCCACGCGCTCGGGTGAAGCCAAGCATGGTCTTTTGGTAGAGACTATTCACGGACTGGAAACCATCAAGGCGCTAGGCGCAGACGGCCGGTTTCGGGCGCGGTATAACAGTCTGGTCGGGGAAAGCGCGGCCTATGGTCAGGCCTCGCGATTTGTCTCGAGTCTGGGGATCAATTTTGCAAATTTTGTGCAACAAATTACCGCTATAGTAATCGTGTTGGGTGGCATGTACATGGTGCAGTCGGGGGATCTGACAGTCGGAGGATTGATCGCCTGTGTAATGCTGAGTGGGCGGGCGCTGGCCCCTGTGGGCTCTATTGCCAATTTGATGACGCGGTATCATCAGGCGGGTGGAGCGCTGAAAACGCTGGACGGGCTTATGAGCCGGCCTGTGGATCGGCCCCTCACAAAACAGTATTTGCACCGGCCTGATTTGCAAGGGGCCATTGCCTTTGAAAAGGTTTCCTTTTCCTATCCGTCCGTGGAACGGCAAATTCTGCACGAGATCTCCTTTGACATCAAGGCCGGAGAGCGGGTTGGAATGATAGGCCGGATCGGATCTGGAAAAAGTACGATTGCACGCCTGATGATGGGCCTATACGAACCCGAAGGAGGCACAATTTTACTGGATGGTTCCGATATGCGGCAGGTTGATCCTGCTGATGTGCGGCAGAATTTTGCCTATATCGCGCAGGATGTCATTTTGTTTAACGGCACTGTGCGGGATAATATTGCGGTCAGTATGCCGCAAGCTACGGAGCAGGAGATTCTGGCAGTGGCCAGAGCCGCCGGTGTACATGATTTTATCGCCCGTCATCCTATGGGATATGACGCGCCCGTGGGTGAGGGGGGCGAAGGCCTTTCGGGCGGACAAAGGCAGGCAATTGCTCTGGCGCGAGCGATGCTGACGCGTCCAAAAGTCCTGATCTGTGACGAACCCACCAATGCGATGGATATGCAGGCCGAACTGGTTTTTAAGGCGTATGTCCAAAAGGAAGTTGCAGACCGGACCTTTATCCTGATCACCCATAAACATTTGATGCTGGATCTGGTGGATCGTTTGATTCTGCTGGACCATGGGCGAGTACTGTTGGACGGACCACGGGACGAGGTTGTAGCCCGTTTGCAGTCGGGGCAATTCACAGGAGAGATTCACACTGGAGAACGATCCATGGGGGGCGTATGAAGTTTTTTGATCCGGCCCCGCACAAGGAGATGGATTTTATGTCGGCGCTGGATGCAGCCGCCCGCATGCGGCCTGCGACACCAGTGGTGCTGATGTTGTTTTCAATCGTGGGTTTTGTTCTGCTGGCGCTGATCTGGGCCGCCGTCTCACAAGTTGAAATTCTGACGCGGGCCGAGGGGCGCGTGGTGCCGTCTCGGGACGTCCAGATTGTGCAATCTCTGGAAGGCGGTATTTTGGAGGCCTTGCTGGTCGAGCCTGGGCAGATTGTCGAAAAAGGACAGGTGTTATTGCGCCTAAGTGATGTGCAGTTTTCATCGGAAGCACGTGGGACTGAAGCTAAATTTTTAAGCCTGAAAGCGAAGATGGCCCGTTTGCAGGCCGAGGCCAGTGGTGCAATATTTGTTTTACCGCCTGAAATTGCAAAAAAATTGCCGCAGATTGCACAGAATGAAAAGGCGCTCTACGAATCACGCCAGAAGGAATTGCAAAGTGCCTATGCGATTTTGGATGACCGGATCAACAAGGCCAATGCGGAGCTTGCGGAAATCGGAGCACAAATCAGCCGTTTCAACAGCAGTAAGGCCTCCATGCAACAGGAACTGTCCATCACGCAGGAGATGGTCAAAAAGCGGGCAATGCCCAAGCTGGAGGAAATCCGGTTGTCGCGGGAAATCAGCGATATGACGGGGCAGGTCAATGCCGCCATTCAACGAAAAAAAGCGCTGGAGGCCGAGCTTCAAGTGGCTAAACGGGAACGGGAGTCACAAGGGGATAAATTCCGCTCTCAGGCCTTGGGCGAGATGAATACCGTTGAAACGGATATTGCGGGTTTGAAAGAAAGTCTAGCCTCGATCGGCGATCGTGTGGACCGCAGAGAGGTACGTGCCCCTGTCGCAGGTATTGTCAATAATATTGCAGTGAAAACTATTGGTGGGGTGATCGAACCTGCAATGCATCTTGTGGAAATCGTGCCGGTGGATGATGCCCTGAAAATCGTGGCGCAGGTCAAGCCTGCCGATATTGCCTTTATTCATGCAGGACAAAAGGCTCGTGTAAAAATTACGGCGTATGATGCACAAATTTATGGCTCTTTGCAGGGTGAGCTGGTGCGGGTCGGAGCCACAAGCGGGAGCGATGCAAAGGGCAACGTGTTTTTTGAAATCGAAGTCAAGACCGATCAAAACTATCTGGGGGACGAAGTGCATAAACTCCCCGTCACGCCCGGGATGCTGGCGCAGGTGGAGGTTATAGTGGGAAAACGCACGATTATGGCCTATCTGTTGAAACCGTTCGTGCGGGCCCGCGAACGTGTCTTGACGGAGCGATAAAAATGTTGCGGTTTCTGATTCATCCGGTTATCCGTGTTTCAATTCTGTTTGTGATTTTGTTTTGTATGGCGGCTGTGGTGAATGAAGGCTCTACACTGAAACAGCGGATCAGTAATATTGTTTTTGAAAGCTATATCAAATTCAAGCCCCGACCTGCCTTGGATGTGATGCGGTTTGTGGATATTGATGATTATTCCCTTTCTCAGGTTGGACAATGGCCTTGGTCCAGAAGTGTTATGGCAGAAATTATCAAAAATATTGCCGCAAGCGGGGCAAAGGTCATTATTTTCGATGGTGTTTTGGCAGAACCAGACCGGACATCACCGGAAAATATTCTCCCTCTTTTGGAGGAGGGGGACCCTGTGCGTGAGGCATTAAGGGGGCGGGAAAGTCATGATAGCATATTGGCCAATGCCATCCAAAAGTCGGATATTTTTGTGACCGGATTTTCGCATGGGTCCAATACCAGTGCCCCGACTCTCAAACAAAAAATTTTGATTAAACCCGATATTAGAAAATATTTTTTAAAACAGGAAGGAAATCAAAGCACCCGCTTCTTCAATACGTCTCAATTTTTGCCGGAACTTCAGACGGCGGCAGTCGGAAATGGAAGCTTTATGGCCACTGCGGAGCCGGATTCAGTGATACGGCGGACAGGATTACTTTTTCAAGACGGGCATCAAATTTATCCCTCTTTGGTGCTTGAAGGCCTTAGGATTTTTGAAAAAGACTCTGGTAATTTTATAAAAATTGTCGAGAACGAGGCCTATTCCAACCTTGCGATTGATGAAAGAATTATCGCATTGGCAGGGGCACACAAAATTCCCGTGGATGCAGAAGGAAAAATGTGGGTGTATTTCAGGGCATTTGATGAAAAAGAAAATATCTCCATCTATCGTTTTTTGAATAAAGTGATAGAAAAAGAAGGGCTTCCCGACTTAAAAAACAAGGCTGTTTTTATTGCATCGAGCGCTGAAGGATTGATGGATTTGCGGGCAACGCCGCTTGGGATGCAACCCGGTGTAAGGGTTCATATGAATGCGTTTGAGCAAATCATTCAAAATATGTTTTTAATCAGGCCTTATCTGGCAAACCTCTTGGAGCTAGGCTTTGCGATTTTGGTTTGCGCTTCCCTGATTGCGTTGTCGTTCTTTTTTAGTCCCGTGTTGCTGGGGGCTTTAACCATTTTTTCAACGGTTGGGATTTTCTGGGGGGCGTGGTTTTTATTTGTGCACTATGGCGGGTTGTTTGATCCTGTAACGCCTTCGGTGATTGTCATTGTGATGTTCATATTTACAACATTACTGAGTTTTTTAAAAACGGAACTCGAACGCAAGCAAGTCCGTCAGGCCTTTGGACATTATATTTCTCCGGATTTCATGGCAGAGCTGACGGAAAACCCTGAAAAGCTGAAATTAGGAGGTGAGATACGGGATCTGACGGTCCTGTTTTCCGATATCAGAAGCTTTACAACCATTTCCGAAGGTCTCACACCCGAAGAGCTTATTCAGCTTATGAATGATTTCCTGACTCCGATGTCCGATCTTGTTATGCACAATCGGGGCACGATCGACAAATATATGGGCGATGCCATGATGGCGTTCTGGAACGCGCCGCTTGATGTAGAAAACCATTACCGATGTGCGTGTCAGGCCGCGTTGGGGATGCAGTCTGCGCTGGAGCCGATCAACGAGAATATCCGTAAAAAAGCCGAAGCCCAGAATAAAAAGCCAGTTTTGCTGAGTGCCGGAATAGGGATCAATTCCGGCCCGTGCGCAGTCGGCAACATGGGTTCCAAACAACGCTTTGCTTATTCGACATTGGGGGATGCGGTTAATTTGGCATCACGGCTGGAGGGGCAGACTAAAACCTATGGCGTGAATATTCTGATCGGGGAAAGCACGTGGGCACAGGTACCGGAATTGGCCACATTGGAAATGGACCTGATCAAGGTGAAGGGCAAGACTCGGCCCGTGCGCGTGTTTGCCTTGCTCGGAGATGAAAATGTTGCACAACAAGAATCGTTTCAGGTTTTTAAAATAGGGCATGATGAAATGATCCGGCAGTATCGGACGGGGGTATTTTCTGCGGCACAGGAGGCTTTGACAGTATGCCGTAGTCAGGAAAAAGCGTTCCAAATGGAAACGGTCTATGCGTTGTATCAAGAGCGACTGGAAGAGGTCTTGAAGAACCCTCCTGCGGGGCCTTGGGACGGGGTGTACGAGGCCAAAACGAAATAGCGGGTTTAAATCTCCGGCTTCGCATTGTTTTTCAGATATGTGAGGATGTCTTTCTCCGGCAGGGGTCTGGAAAAATAATAGCCCTGCCCCATTTCGCACCCCAGCTCTTTGAGAATTTTGGCTTCTTCCCGTGTTTCAATCCCCTCGGCAATGATTTTCAGCTTCAGATTTTGCCCCAGTGAAATGACCGACTTGACGAGTTCCAGTGCATTATGGTCAGCGGCCATATCCTTCACAAAACTTCTGTCAATCTTCAGGGTGTCGATCGGGAAATAATGAAGATAGCTCAAGGAGGAATACCCCGTGCCAAAGTCATCAATGGAAATCCCAAGACCAGCTTTTCTGCACATATTGAGGGTATTGCGGGCGTTCTCCGGCTGACCCATCAAAAGGCGCTCCGTAATCTCCAGATGCACACGGGCTGTGGGGATGTCACATTGGCTCAAGGTGTTATAGAGACTTTCCACGAAATCCGCCTTGGAAAAGTCATTGCTGGAAAAATTGACACTCATGAAAAGCTCGTTGTGATGCGTAAAATCTTCCATCCGTTTGAGCGCCTGAAGGGATTCTTTCAGGGCCCATTGCGAGGCTTTCACAATAATCCCGCATTCCTCGATCAGGGGAATAAACAGGGCCGGAGAAATGGGGCCCCGCTCGGGATGATTCCAGCGCATCAGCGCCTCGAAGCCCTCTATTGTCCCGTGTTTCAGGTTCAAGATGGGCTGGTAGTGGAGGGAGAGCTGAGGGGAAACACTGTGAATGCTTTCCAGCGCCGATTCAAAATCATTGGAAAGTTTGATCATTTCCTGTACGTCCGAGTGCTCGGCATATGTTTTTTCCAGAATTTCCGCTTCGCTTCTCATGGGTGGTTTCTGGGACAGGTCCACGCGTCCGAGCAGGTCGCGGTAGCGGGTCAAAATCACTTGCATCGCCATGCGCAGGACAGGGTCGGATTGCTCCAGCCGGCGGGTAAAATCCTCCCGCGTGATTTCCAGCAGTTCGCAGTCTTCCAGTGCGCGGATGCTGGCGGTACGGGGGGCGTTGTCAATAATGGCCATTTCCCCGATCATTGCACCCGCTCCGCGAGTCCCAACCAGATGGATAGCCGGATGGCCCTGTTCATCTGTGAAATCTGTTTCTATAAAGATTTCAACGCGGCCTTTTTCAATGATATAGGCGCTCTCGCCTCTGTCTCCTTGTTTGAGGATCAGGCTTCCGGCTTTGAGGGAGAGTGGTGATTGACGGGTCATGGGGAATTGTCCTTCTGAATGCGCGAATACAGTGCCATATTTTTTTATCAAATTCAAGAGCTTATGATAAAAAATTGTATTTTTTGTATTTTTCATGTAGGATCGCTCCGTGAATGAGGCGGGAAGAGGCCTAAAGTCTTCCCCTATAAAAAACGAACGAGAGGGTGCGTGCTATGAAGGAACTTGCGGGTTCTATGGGAAAAGGGCTTTTTAGTGGCTATAAAGGGCTTATGTGGCTTTTGACGGGCGGCGGCTTGTTCGGTATTTTGTTTCTCGGTCATTTTGCAGAAGATGTGACGAGTGTCGATCCGGATGCAACTTTTTTTGATACGGCAATGGCATTTCTCTCTCCCATTGGTGAGAAAACAACCTATACTGTTGGCCTTCCTGTTTTAATGGGGCAATTCGGGGATGTGGCCATGGGGACAGCAGGTTTTGTCATGGATACAGTGGTGCCCGGCATTGGGACTCTCTTTAATAGCATTGCAGGTGCAGGAACGGCTGTGGCGGCTACAGCGGCGCTTGCGCCCCCTTTGGCCGGCATTACACACGGGTGACGAATGTCTTAACAATCCGCTTGACAAGGGGCCAGAAGGGCTAGTATGGTCCGGTCCAGCTCTTTTTGAATGATTTTTTAAGGTTTGGTGCTATGAAAGTTGTGAATTCGCTCAAAACTCTGAAGTCCAGAGACCGTAATAACCGCGTGATCCGCCGTAAGGGCCGCGTGTACGTGATCAATAAGAAAAATCCCCGCATGAAGGCCCGTCAGGGTTAACTCCCCCCCGTTCGACCGTTTTTTAAGCGGACCGTATCAAGGATCATCCCGTTTTTCAAGCGGGATGTTTTTTCTTGGGGGGTGATCAAAAACAGTTGATGCATTGGCGTGGGATGTCTGCTATAACCGCCCCATCACAGTTTAATATTTTAATATTTTTGCAAAAAGAGCATCATGTTTTCAGGGCTTTTTGGTTTTATGTCGGCGGATATGGCCATTGATTTGGGCACCGCTAACACGCTGGTGTATGTCAAGGACAAGGGTATTGTTCTGAACGAGCCATCTGTGGTGGCCATCGAGGTGAGTTACGGCAAGAAAAACGTGCTGGCCGTGGGCAGTGAAGCCAAGCAGATGCTGGGCCGGACTCCGGGCAGTATCGTGGCCACGCGCCCTCTACGGGATGGTGTGATCGCTGATTTCGAGGTCACAGAGGCCATGATCAAGTATTTTATCCGCAAAGTGCATAACCGGCGTTCTTTCGTGTCGCCCCGCATGGTGATCTGCGTGCCTTCGGGCTCTACGGCGGTCGAGCAACGGGCTATTATTGAATCCGCTGAAAGTGCGGGCGCGCGGCGTGTGGAGTTGATCGAGGAGCCCATGGCGGCGGCGATTGGTGCGGGTTTGCCCGTGACGGAGCCTTCCGGCTCTATGGTCGTAGACATTGGTGGCGGTACAACAGAGGTTGCCGTGATTTCACTGGGCGGGATTGTTTATGCCCGTTCTGTGCGGGTGGGCGGTGACAAGATGGATGAGGCGATTATCGCCTATATCCGCCGTGTCCATAACCTTTTGATCGGTGAAAGCACAGCTGAGCGGATCAAAAAAGAAATCGGGTCGGCCTGTCCGCCTGCGGATGGTGAGGGGCGGAAAATGCAAATTCGTGGTCGCGATTTGCTGAACGGTGTGCCCAAGGAAATTGTAGTCTCCGAGCGGCAAGTTTCCGAGGCGCTTGCGGAGCCTGTGGGCCAGATTATCGAAGGAGTTAAAGTGGCGCTGGAGCATACCGCACCGGAACTGGCCGCCGATATTGTGGATAAGGGTATTGTGATGACGGGCGGGGGGTCCTTGCTGAAGAATCTGGATTTTGTCCTGCGCCATGCTACGGGGCTGGCGGTCACGCTGGCGGATGATCCGCTTTCCTGTGTGGCGCTGGGGACAGGTCAGGCGCTGGAACAGCCCAAAATGCTCCGGAACGTGCTGATCGGCTCTTACTAGGGCCGGAGGGGGTGCCCCTTTTCAGAATGTTGGGGACAAGCTTTTCCACTTTGGTTTTTTTAACATTTTTATGATACAGTACGGGTAAAGGCGATTGCTTTACGCGCAGTGCCGCTTTAGGGTACAGCTTTCTGAAACCGTTTGAAGATGATAGAAGAGCACATTCTTTGAAACACCGTTCCAAGAGTATGGGTGGCGCTACGGCAAGACTGGGCTCGAAGAGTCTGGCAAGGGCCCTTCCCGTCCGTTTTTGGGGGCTGGGGGGTGGTTCTGGTTTTTTGATGTTTCTTTCGTTTTGCATGCTGGTTGTTTCGGCGCTGAGTCCGGCGCTGGTTTCGGGGTTACGGATGCGTGTGGCGGGGGCTGTGGCCCCTGTCGTAGAGATCGTCTCCCTGCCCTTCCAAAACGCCGCGCTTTTTATCCGGAATGTTTCCGGTCTGGCGGAGATTCAGGCCGAGAACGGCCGTTTGATAGACGAAAATATAAAACTTCGGGAATGGTACCAGACGGCCTTGTTGCTGGAAGCCGAAAACAAATCGTTGCATGAACTTTTGAACGTCAAGATCGAACAGAAAAGCCAGTATATCACGGCCCGTGTTCTGGTGGACGGGCGAAGCGCCTTTGCCAAAAGTATTCTGGTTTCGGCGGGGACGCTTGATGGCGTCAAAAAAGGGCAGGCTGTGGTGTCTGGCGAAGGGCTTGTCGGGCGTGTGGTCGAGGCGGGCGGGAATGTTTCGCGGATTTTGTTGATTACCGATATGAATTCCCGTGTGCCGGTTTTAATCGAGGATAGCCGGCAACATGCGATTTTCTCGGGGAATAACGGCGCCACGGGGTTTTTAAATCACTTGCCGGTGGACACCGAAGTTAAAGAGGGTGCTCGTGTCGTGACATCGGGGCAGGGCGGGATTTTCCCCATGGGTCTGCCTGTGGGGGTCGTGCGCGAGATTGTGGACGGTATGGTGAAGGTGGAGCCATTTACCGATTTTTCCCGCATGGTTTATGTGCGGGTGATAGATCAGCCCGAGGATCCCAATTTACTGGAGGGAACGTTCCGGCACGATGGCGCCGAGTAACGCACGATAGACCACACATATGGGACCATATCTGACATCAATGGACCGGATTGCGGCAGGGATGCGTATGGTTGTGCCCTACGCCTTTTTGCTTTTGTTGTTTTTCCTGAATGGGGTTTCAATTCCAACACCGGTATCTGTCGTGTTCAAGGCGCCCTTCTTTTTGATGGCGGTGTATTACTGGTCTGTATATCGCCCGACCTTCATTCCGGCGCTTCTGGTATGTCTGGCGGGGTTTGTACTGGATTTTCTGGACGGGACTCCCATGGGGGCTAATGCCTTTTTGTTTCTGTTATGCCGGATGATTGTAGTGGATCAGCGCCGTTATCTGGTTTCCCAGACTTTCAGTATGATCTGGTTGGGGTTTGTTTTTTTGCATGTCCTGTTCTTGTGTCTGAAATGGGTGATCTATTCCATTGTATATTTCACGTGGACGGCAGTGCCGGAAATGCCCTACAGCCTGTTTTTCGGATTTGCGCTCTTTCCCCTGATATACGTGCTATTGCATATGGCGCACAAAATGTTGCCGGCGCCTTCTTTGAAGGGCAAACCACTTTAGGTCTCGCAAATTTTTATGATCCCCCTATAATGGCGTGCCATGAAAAAAGAGAAGGATCAGGTCAGGGTTTTCACGCGCCGCGCATTTATTGTGGCAGGTCTTCAGGGGACGTTGCTCGGGGTTCTGGGTGGGCGGCTGGCGTGGCTCCAGATTGTGCAGGGCGAAAAATACAAGATGCTCTCGGACGAAAACAGGATCAACATGAAGATCGTGCCCCCTTCCAGAGGGCAGATTGTTGACCGGTTCGGGGTGCCGCTGGCGGTCAATAACCAGAATTTCAGGGTACTCTTGATTCCCGAGCAGACGCCGGACATCGAAAAATCCTTGCGGAAATTACAGACCATGATTGCGCTGTCCGAAGACGAGATTCAAGGGGCGCTCAAGATGGTCAGGCGCTCTGCGAAATTTGTGCCCGTTGAAATCAAGGATGATCTGTCCTGGAATGATGTGGCAAAGATCGAGGTGAATTTACCGGATTTGCCCGGGCTTTCAACAGATGAGGGCGAGCGCCGGAGCTACCCGTTCGGGGAGGCCACGGCGCATGTGGTGGGCTATGTGGGAGTCGTGAATAAAAGCGAAATCGGGGAAGATCCTGTACTGGCGTTGCCCGGCTTTAAGATCGGCAAGGTTGGAATTGAAAAACGGTTTGATCCTGAAATCCGCGGGGAAAGCGGTACATCGGAGGTCGAAGTCAATGTCGTCGGGCGTGAAGTACGGGAACTCAAAGGATATGCGGGGCAATCCGGCAAGCGGATTATGCTGACGATTGACGGGGAACTCCAGCGTTTTGCGCAAAACCGCTTGTCGATGGAACGCAGTGCTTCGGCGGTGATCATGGATGCGATGACGGGGGCGGTGTATGCGCTGGCGTCGGCGCCCAGCTTTGATCCGAATGTGTTTTCCGGCGGTATTTCTGCGGCGTTGTGGGAAGAGTTGCTGGCCAATCCCGCGCACCCCCTGACCAACAAGGCCATCGCAGGATTATATCCGCCCGCCTCGACATTTAAAATGATCACGGCGCTGGCGGGGATGCGGGCGGGGCTTGTCACGCCTGAACGACATACCTTCTGCAGGGGAGTCTTTGAATTTGGAAACACAAAATTCCACTGCTGGAAAAAGGAGGGGCACGGTACGGTGGATGTGGTGCGGGCCCTGATTGGTTCGTGTGATATATTTTTTTACGATCTGGCCGGAGAACTCGGGATGGAACGGATTGCGGAGACAGCCCGTGCGTTTGGTCTGGGCGATAAATTTGATTTTGAACTGACCGAAGAACGCAGTGGGCTGGTTCCCGACAAGGCCTGGAAATTTGCCAAAACCGGTCAGAACTGGCACCCTGGGGAGACGATCAACGCGAGTATCGGACAAGGATATTTGCAAACAACACCACTTCAGCTGGCGGTGATGATTGCGCGTCTTGTGAATGGCGGGTACGCCGTCAAGCCATGGGTAACCATGGGACGTATAGCCCCCAATGAAATGCCGGAAACAGGCTGGCCGAAAATCGATGTCCTGCCGGAGCATCTGGCCCTGATCAAGGAAGGACTGGACCGTGTTGTCAATGATATGACCGGAACAGGTTACGCGTCCCGTATCAAGGAACCGGAATATACCATGGGCGGGAAAACCGGTACCGCGCAGGTCCAGCGCATTACGATGGCCCAGCGACATGCCAATATCAAGAATGAGGATCTTTCGTGGGAACAACGGCACCATGCCCTGTTTGTCGGCTATGCGCCTGTGGCCAGTCCGCGGTATGTGTGCTCTGTGGTGGTGGATCACGGGATAGGGGGGGCCAGAACGGCGGCCCCGATTGCCCATGATCTGTTGCTGGAAGTCCAGAGACGGGCGCCTGCGAATTCCAGTGTAAAACAATAGGCCGGAGAAGATATGTCGAGATCGATCACACTGCATTCCCACACCGGACTTTTATACAAACTCCAAAATTTGAACTGGGGAATGGTCGTTTTGATTGTGCTGATTGCCAGTGTAGGCTTTACGGCCTTGTACTCTGCGGCTGGCGGATCTTTCGAGCCGTGGGCTTCCAAACAGATGATGCGTTTTGCCATTGGCTGTATGGGGATGATTGTCATAGCGCTTATAGACGTCAAATGGTGGTTTCGGTTCACATGGCCGTATTATGCTGGTGTGTTTGTTTTGTTGGTGATCGTCGAGATTATAGGCCATATCGGGATGGGGGCTCAGCGCTGGATCAATCTGGGGTTTATGCAACTCCAGCCCTCCGAACTCATGAAAATTGCGGTTGTCATGGCCTTGGCGCGGTATTTTCATGCGGCAACGCTGGACGATATGCGGCGACTGACTTTTCTGGTGTTTCCGGCGTTGATTGTTTTCGCACCCGTGGGGATGGTGATGCTTCAACCGGATTTGGGGACTTCGATGATGATTCTCATGGTAGGCGGGGCCATGGTTTTCATAGCAGGCGCGTCCATCTGGCTTTTTATTCTGGGGATTGCAGGGGTAGCGGCGGCCATTCCGATTGGCTGGCACTTCATGCATGATTACCAGAAAAAGCGTGTCATGATTTTTCTGGACCCCGAGTCCGATCCTCTGGGGGCGGGATACCACATTACCCAGTCCAAAATTGCGCTGGGGTCCGGTGGCATAGGAGGAAAGGGTTTTCTGGAAGGCACCCAGAGCAAGCTCAATTTCCTGCCGGAAAAGCAGACAGATTTTATTTTTACCCTCTGGACCGAGGAACAGGGTCTGATGGGCGGTCTTTTGATTTTGGGGCTTTTTGGATTGCTTTTTTGTTACGGACTGTTTATTGCCCTGCGGTGCAAGCAGAATTTTACGCGGTATCTGGCCTTGGGGCTCAGCGTGAATATTTCGCTCTATGTGATTCTGAATATTGCCATGGTCATGGGACTTATTCCGGTGGTGGGGATTCCGCTTCCCATGATTTCTTACGGGGGAACCTCCATGTTCTCGGCTTTGTTGTGCTTTGGCCTGATGATGTCATGTAGCCTGCATTACGATAGCAAGGTGGCACGTTAGAGCAGGGCGCCATTTCTCGATTCACGATGTCCTTTTCCGTTCGATGATAATGCCTTGATGGGCTTTGAGATCTACAAAGGACAGCAAATTTCCAGGCAGGGGATCGTAGTCCTCCGGCTCTGCAAAAACTGCCGGTGGCGCTGTTTGTGTCGGAACGGGTACAGCGCTCAGACGCGCTTCGGGGCCAAGATTGAGAGTATTTGTATAATGCGGGGAGTCGCCTTCCAGAACAAAGGCCAGCGCGTTTCCCGACAGGTCCTTTCCGGTTTCTTCCTCTATAACGGCGTTGACAAGTCCGCTTGCCGCGCCTAATGGGCCACCAAATACGGCTCCGCCGATAATCTCTCCGATGGGGCGAATCTGGTCCCCTGTCAGACTCCGGTACAGGTGCCCCACAACAGGAATATGCTGGAGGGGGTTTACCATATCCAAAAGGTCTCCAAAGCCGAATTCCTCCGGTGCGGCGGGGTTCTGGCTGGAGTCAGATGGGCTGTAGGCGAGTGTACTGTCGGGCGCTTCCGGAGATAGGGGAAGGCCACTTTGGGCAAAGGCCAGCCGTTGTTCAATGGCCTGTTTGCTGGTTTCGTTGGTGGAAACGGCGGATTCCCAGACAGGCATGGATCCTGCGGTTCGCTCGTTCTGGATTGTGCGGAAGACCTTACGGGAGGAGGCCGGCGGGGGGAAACCCGTCAGCCCTGTATTTTGCCCGTGAAGTATGGTATGGGGTTTTTGCACGATCATGTCAGAGGGCTTTGCAAGGCCTGTGCCAATTTTGAAAGGAGCTCTGTGATAATATTATGAATATACATGTGCCCGTTATACTCTTCGACCCCGATGATACCAGCAGAAAAGCCTTGAAAGCCTATCTGGAAATGCAGAAATCCCTGTCCATGGTTTGCCGGATCGCAGAGGATGGAGACCCTCTGCTCCCTGATCCGGCGCCGCTTTCCATTACATTGTACAATGCCATGGCGGGAGAGCCCGTGATATTGAAAAAACCTATCCGGCTTGGGGCGGTAGTCGAAGCCATTTTGCGGCTCCATGATCGGGCCGGTGAAAAATGCGCGGCGTCTCCTGTGCAGATTGGCTCTTATCGGTTTGATTCACGCCAGAACACCTTGCGGACGGAAAAAAATGCCGTGCCTGTCCGCCTCACCGACAAGGAGGGGGATATCCTGCGGGTTCTTTTAGCGCAGGCGGGTCAGCCCATGACACGGGAAGCCTTGTTGCGTGCGGTCTGGGGCTATGGGGAGAATATCGAGACCCATACGCTGGAAACACACATCTACCGCTTGCGGCAAAAAATAGAGCCAGACCCCGCTGTGCCCACATTGCTTGTGACGGTGGATGAGGGGTATGTTTTGCAGGACGGGTTATAAATCCAGTTGCTGTTTCTCCAGCCTCTGGATTTCATCCCGCAATTTTGCCGCTTTCTCGAACTCCAGATTTTCGGCGTGTTTCAGCATTTCGCTCCGGCGCGTATTGATATGCTTTTGCAGGGCTGTCGGGCTATGCAGGAACGCTTCCTGTGCGTTGTCGTGGAGTGTAAAGAACTTGGGAACCTCTACGCGGTCACTGCGCTCGAACAGATTATCCAGAACCGAATCCGGATTTTTGCGGATGCTCTCGGGCGTGATGTTGTGAAGCGCGTTATATTCCCTTTGTTTCTCCCGTCTGCGATTTGTTTCATCTATCGCGTATTGCATGCTGTCGGTAATTTTATCCGCATAGAGAACGGCTTTGCCGTCCAGATTTCTCGCCGCCCGTCCGATTGTTTGAATAAGCGAGGTGCGTGAGCGCAGGAACCCCTCCTTGTCTGCGTCTAAAATCATCACGCGCATACATTCGGGGATATCGAGCCCTTCACGCAGAAGGTTGATCCCCACCAGCACATCAAACAAGCCATGCCGTAGATCCTGCATGATTTCGATCCGCTCCATCGTATCAACATCCGAGTGAATATAGCGAACCTTGATCCCGTTTTCGTTCAGATACTCCGTCAGGCTTTCCGCCATTTTTTTGGTGAGTGTGGTCACCAGCATCCGGCCCTCTTGGGGGATAATCTGCCTTGCCTCATGCATCAGGTTATCCACTTGTGTGGCGGTCGGGCGGATTTCCACGGGCGGGTCAATGAGGCCCGTGGGGCGGACGATCTGCTCGGCAAAGACCCCGTCGGTTTGTTCTAGCTCCCAGGGTCCTGGTGTGGCGGAGACAAAAACAGTTTGCCGGCGCAAGGCATTCCATTCGTCAAATTTGAGCGGTCGGTTGTCGATTGCGGCGGGCAGGCGAAACCCGTATTCCACCAGCGTGGATTTGCGTTTGAAATCGCCGTTATACATGGCGCGGAGCTGGGGGAGCATGACATGGCTTTCATCCAGAAACATCAGGGCGTTATCTGGTAGGTATTCTATGAGTGTCGGCGGCGGTTCGCCTGCCTTTCGGCCTGTCAGGTAACGGGAATAGTTCTCGATCCCCTGACACATGCCGGTGGCTTGCAACATTTCCAGATCAAACTGGGTGCGTTGTTCGAGGCGCTGGCGCTCCAGCAATTTACCTTCGGCCTCCAGCAGGGCCAGCCGCTCTTTCAGGTCGGTTTTGATCTGTTTGATAGCCTGTTGCATCGTGGGGCCGGGCGTAATGTAGTGCGAGTTTGCAAAAATCCGCACGCCATCGAGAGATTCAAATTTCTCGCCTGTGAGTGGGTCAAATTCTGTAATAGTGTCTAGCTCATCGCCAAAGAGCGAAAAGCGCCACGCCCGATTTTCAAAGTGTGCGGGAAACAGTTCTACCGTATCTCCCCGCACACGGAACATCCCGCGCTCGAATGCCATATCGTTGCGTTTATATTGCAAGGTGACAAAGCGGGCTATGAGTTCCCTTTGGTCGATCCGTTCGCCCTTTTGCAGATTAAAGGCCATGGCCATGTAGTCTTCTTTTGACCCAATCCCGTAAATACACGAAACCGAAGCCACGATAATCACGTCCTTGCGCTCGAACAGGGCGCGGGTGGCGGCGTGGCGCATGCGGTCGATCTGTTCGTTGATCGCGCTGTCTTTTTCTATAAACGTATCTGAGCGTGGGATATAGACTTCGGGTTGGTAATAATCGTAGTAGGAGACAAAATATTCCACCGCGTTATCAGGAAAAAAACTTTTGAATTCCCCGTAAAGCTGGGCCGCCAGCGTTTTGTTGGGCGCAAGGATGAGCGCAGGACGTTGCATGGTCTGGATCACATGGGCCATGGTAAAGGTTTTACCGGATCCTGTGACTCCCAGAAGAACCTGATCGGAAAGCCCGTTTTCCAGCCCCTCGCAGAGCTGGGCAATGGCGGTGGGTTGATCGCCAGTGGGTGTGAAAGTAGAATCGATACGAAACGGCTTGGAATGATCGAATTCCGGAGGTGTGGCAATGGGTCTGTCGAGATTCGGGATCACTTGTCTCATGGCTGTTTTTCTTCAAACAGGATGCGGCGTAAAATGCCAGGTGTCAGGACCGAAAGAGGATTGACAGAGGTTTGGAGTTTTTCTGTTGGGCCCTTCATGGTATAGGTCGCGGCGATGAGAGAGCCTGTCCCGCCCGTAATAATGTCACCAATCAACGGAATATTTCCAATGATTTTATTCACACCGGAGAGTGGGATAACGGTGCCGGAGACATTCATGGTTTTTTCCGCATGGTCATACTGGCCGTCAAAGGTTAGACCCATGGCGTTACCAGAGGTCCTGCCGTCTTTAAAGACCAGAAGACTGCCTTGTGGCCGGAAATGCCAGTTGAATTGGGCCTCGGCCCTTGTAAAGATCAATCCCTCATTGTTCAAAAGCTGTAAGACGCCGGGGAGGGACAGCGCCCCTACCAGACGCGCCAACGCAGGAGCTTTGACGACCTTGAAGTTTTTGATTTCTCCCACGCCTTTGAGATTTCGGTCCATCGCATCGTTGACCGGATAGGCACGGATCAGCATCTCTCCGCCGATAAGATTGTTGTAAACCCCGAAGGCCTTGAGCGCGGCACCGGCATCTTTTGTCTGTACGAAAAAGCTTCTTTTTCCGGTACTGTCGGGTTTGTAGTGAACGGTCAGAGCGCTTGATCCCGCAATGCCTTCCATCTCCAGCATGTTGAAGATACCCTGTCCGTCAATATCGGCCTTGATTTTGGGGTACTGTACGACATCCTCGTCCGTGGTCCGCATCCGGTCCATCGCCAAAGAGAGTTTTATGGGGGGATTGGTATAGGGTTTTTCCGTTTTTTTATTCGTCAGGAAGGGGCGGGAATCCAGAAAAGGGCCTGTAAGGTTAAGGGCGTACTGTCCGCTCTCCGATATCGTGAAGGCGAGCGTTCCGACAGTTTCGTTCATGGTAAAACGGCTGATTTTTCCACCAGAGAGTTCTGTGTCTTTCCCGTGTTGCCGGAAGGTCAGGGTGGAGGGTTCCAGAAGCATATTGTACCCCTTGCCCTTGAGATCTTTGATGTCTTTCAGAATATCGTTTTCCAGCACTGCCTTCAGAGTGACGTCTCCCGCTTCACCCTCTTTTTTCTCGTAGGCGAGGGGATCAAAAAAGAGGCGGGCGGGTTTGAGGTCGGCCTTGATATCTGCAAGGGCTTTTCCATCCTGATATTTGGTATAGGTGATATCCAGAGGGACAGGGCCTTCCAGAAAACTGTCCAGCGTGACACCGAAGCGCTCCCGCAAGGACGGCGTTGTGGTGAGTTGCGCTCTCACTTTACTGCTATAGGCGGTATTTTGTGCATTGATGAATTCTTCATATGACAGGGTTACAGGTTGTCCTTCCAGCGCCCCTTTTCCCGTCACCTGAAAGAGATTGTCTGCAACATGGAGCGCAAGTGGTGCGCCTTCGGATGTCAGGGTCAGATTTTTGACGATATTGGGAAGTTTGACGTTTTCAAGCGTGCCTTTGGCGTTGATCTCGACTTCCTCGACGGTGAGATCGGGATGCGTAGGAAATACCAGATTGAGCGTGATGTTTGCTTCTCCCGCGCTGTTTGGGATATCAATGGGGGTTCTGATGGCAATGGGCTCATCCTGCACGTAGGTGAGTGCGGACTTCAGGGGGCCTTTGAGTTTGATATGGATATCAGCCTTTCCTTTACCTTTCTCAATGATATTGGCAAACTCCAGCTCGCCTTTGGTGATATCCATATCCATCAGGCTGGCTTGTTCAACGTTGATCTTTAAAAGCTCGCTGTTTAGATCAAATTCGCCGTGTCCTTTGGCGTGGGTCACGGGCGTGAGTGGCGGACGATAGTGAATGCGCATGTTGTCGAAATCAAATCCGGCGTTGATATTGGGGACTTTGACATCCCATGTATCATCGGTCATGCGTGTTCCCGTCAGGTCGATCTTGGCAAAGACATTGGAAAAGGCGCCTTCGGACAGGCGCTCGACAATCCAGGTTTCGCTGACATCGCCTTTGAGGGCGGCGGGCCAGATCGGCTTGATATCCTTGTGGTCCAGATGGTCAATTGCCAGCGTGAGTGGCCCTGAAAAAGAAGAAGGGGCTGTCTGGAAATTTCCAGTGGCTTTGAGATTCACTGCATTGTTCAGGGTGAGCTGGGCCCGTTTGAGTTCCAGCGTATTGCGGGCTTTGTTGTATTCAGCAAAAAGGCCTGCATTGGAAAAGGGAACAGGTGCGGGGGAGAGTTCCGGAATATTCAGATTGCCCGTGCCGGACAGAAGCGCAAACACCGCTTTTTCAATCGTCATGTCTTTTTTGAACTGCATCTGGAGTCTGGCATCCAAAAGCCCTTCATGGTTTTTGAGAACCGAGAGTTCGGGAATCCGGTTAGCAAGAAAGGAGAGCGCAAAATGTTCCAGCAAGGCATCCATGGTGATTTTTCCGGTCTCCCATTCGAGCCGTGTATCTATGTTCAGAAGCGGCGGGCTGGTCTGGCCTTCCTCGAACTGGAGCAGGCTTTGAATGACGGTATTTTTTGTTTTGCGGACAATGGTGGTATCAAGACGGGGAATAATCCATGACATATTGAGGATTTGGTCGTCCACCATGACTTTCGCAGAATCGATCTGAAGGGAAATGAGCTGGCTTAAAAAGGCGGGCGCGGGGATATCTCCTTTTTGGTGTGTCAGGAGATTGAAGACATTTTCAAGGGAATTCCTGCCTTGCGGATCAATCGGGGCGCTTCGGGAATCGGGAGGCTGATCCAGCCCGATTTGGAAACTGTTGTTCGCATGGCGGATAATCCGCAAAGCGGGTTTTTTAAGAATCAGACTGATCGGTGCGATCTGACCGATCAAAAGACGGGATTTTGAAAGCCCCAGTGCCGCTTCGTCCATTGCGGCGACCAGCCGGCCCTGATCGCTGTAGACCCTCCCGTTTCTTAGTTCCAGAATCACAGGGCCCCGAATTTTTGGCCATGAAAGCGCAATGGAATCCATCCGTACGGACACCCCTGCTGTGCTGTCCTGCAAGGCGTTTTCGATATAGGGCACTGCAAAATTGAGCGGAAGGGGACGCACCAGAATTCGGATGGCCAGAAGGGAGCCTGCCAGAAGCGTGCCTGTAAAAACAATCAGGCAGAGTCTGAGAATCTGACGGGCCAGATATTTTTTATTGATTGTATGAAAAACCGCTTGAAAAGACATCGTCTCAATTCTGTGAGAGTGTTATTGTGTTTTTTGGGGTCCATACAACATAGGGTCCATTGTGCTGTACCGGATTTTTATTTATACATGGGCTTTTATGACTTATCCAGCCTCTTGCGCCGAATAAGTCATAATATTTCAATAAAAACGAAAGGTTTGATCTGCTATGGGCACTTTACAGACGGGCGGGCTTGCGCCGGACTTCACATTGCCAACCGATGGAAAAGGGTCTGTTTCCTTGTCAGGTTTAAAGGGGCAAAAGGTGGTGTTGTATTTTTATCCGAAGGACGATACGCCCGGCTGTACCACGGAATCGTGTGATTTTAATGCCGCTCTGCCGGATTTCAAGGCTTTGGGTGTGGTTGTGATCGGGCTTTCCAAATGCTCTGTTGCCCATCATGATAAATTCAAGGCCAAATACGGGTTTGATTTTGCGCTGGCTTCCGATGAAAACAGCGATGTGTGCGAGCGTTACGGGGTCTGGGTGGAAAAATCCATGTACGGTAAAACCTATATGGGGATTGAGCGGACAACGGTTTTGATTGATGAAGCAGGGAAGATCGTAAGGGTCTGGGAAAAGGTCAAGGTGCCAGGGCATGTAGACGAAGTCCGAGCGACCATTGAGGCGCTGTCCTGACGGGGGAGGATGTTCTGGATGAAAAAGAGCGGGTGCATTGACTCCTGCTCTAAAACCGTTCAAAAGTTTTTGGAAAGAATTTATGTGTAACACAACCGAAAAAAGGATCACGAAACAATGGCGGCTTTGAAATACACCAAGGATCATGAATGTCTGTATGTTGAGGGAAATACGGCGTGGGTGGGAATCACAAAATACGCGCAGGATGCGCTCGGGGATCTGGTCTATGTCGAACTGCCTGCGATCGGGAAAAAAGTCAAAAAGGGGGAGAGTGTGGCTGTTGTGGAGTCCGTCAAGACAGCCGCCGATGTGTATTCTCCGGTGGATGGTGAAGTGGTGGAGGCTAATGATTCCCTGCCGGATAATCTGGAGATGATTGCCCGCCCCTTAAAAGAGGGTGGCTGGATGGCCAAAGTGGCCCTCACCGATGCGTCCCAGCTCGACGGTTTGATGGATGAGGCGGCTTACAAGGCCTATCTCGAAAAACTCGACTAAATATTCGCAAGGGTGTAAACAATGCGCTACCTTCCCCAGACTAAACAATCCCGTGCCCAGATGCTTGAGGCTGTCGGCGCTAAAAGTGTGGACGATCTCTTTCGTGATGTCCCTCAATCGGCCTTTGTGCAGGGCAAAGTCAATCTGCCCGATCATCAGGGGGAGCTCGCGGTCGAGCGGATGATGGCCGAATATGCTAACCAGAATCACGCGGCCAGCCAAGGCCCGTTTTTCCTAGGGGCGGGGACCTATTATCATCATATTCCGGCCTCTGTGGATCATATTATCCAAAGGTCCGAATTTTTAACGGCCTATACGCCGTACCAGCCTGAAATTGCTCAAGGCACGCTTCAGGTGATTTTCGAATATCAGACCTTTATCGCCCAGCTCACGGGGCAGGATATTGCCAATGCCTCCCTCTATGACGGGGCAACCGCGACGACCGAGGCCGCGCTCATGGCCATGCGGATTACAAAACGCCGGAAAGTGGCAGTGGGAAACGCCCTGCATCCGGATTACCGCGAGGTGCTTGAAGCCTATATGAAGAATTTCGAGGATATTTCGGTGGTGGACGGCGCGCCGGATCATGAAACAGCGTGCGTCATTTTGCAATCCCCTGATTTCTTCGGGGAACCAGCCAAATACGACCATTGGCGCAAACTGTGTGACGAGCTTGGCGTCATGCTGATTGTGGTTGTAACGGAAATTGTATCACTGGGGCTTTTGCCGCCGCCCTCTTGTGCGGATATTGTCTGCGGAGAAGCGCAAAGCATCGGCTTGCCGATGAGTTTCGGTGGCCCGCATCTCGGCTTCTTCGCCTGTAAAGAGGCCCATTTGCGCCAGATGCCTGGGCGGCTGTGCGGCATGACGGAGGACGCACAGGGACGCAGGGGTTTTGTACTGACCCTCTCCACGCGGGAACAACATATCAGGCGGGAAAAGGCAACATCGAATATCTGCACCAATCAAGGCCTGTGTGCATTGGCCTTTACGGTCCATATGGCGTTGCTGGGCGAAAAGGGATTTAAAGATCTGGCGCGGCTCAATCATGAAGTAGCGATCCGTACAGCGGATGCATTAACGGGCATCAAGGGCGTAAAACTCCTGAATGACGGGTTTTTCAATGAATTTACGGTACAACTGCCGCGTGACGCGTTCGAGGTCGTAGAGGCCTTGGCAGAATGCGGGATTATCGCAGGCTATCCCTTACCCGATCACAAGCTGGTTGTGGCGGCCACCGAAATGACAACGGAAGACGATATCGACACGCTGGTCAAGGTTCTGGCGGAGGTGTTGGCATGAGTGCAGAAAGAAAAGTTATGGAAGCGATCAACGAAAATGCCAAGCCTGTAGCAGATGGCAATCGCGCATTGCAATACGAGGAAAACTTGCTGTGGGAAAAGGAACGGAGCGACCATGCCGGTGTGGATTTGCCCGCGCGGGAAGAACTGCCGTTGCGCACGGGGGTTGATGCCCGAGAAGAGATCGGCTTGCCGCAAGTTTCGGAACCTGCGGTTTTGCGGCATTTTGTACGGATGAGCACATGGAATTACTCCATTGATCACGGGTTTTTCCCTCTGGGGTCCTGTACCATGAAACATAATCCGCGTCTCAATGAAAAAGTGGCTCGTTTCGCCGGTTTTGCCCATATCCACCCCAAACAGCCCGAAAGCACGGTGCAGGGTGCACTGGCGATGATGTACGAACTCCAGCACTGGCTGGGCGAACTCACCGGCTTGCCGGGCGTCTGTCTGTCACCGGCCGCGGGCGCGCATGGCGAGTTGGCAGGGATGATGACCATCAGGCGGGCGCATGAGCTCAACGGCCAGAAGCGCCGGAAAATCGTTCTTACGCCTGATTCCGCGCATGGCACCAACCCCGCCACCGCCGTGATGTGCGGGTTCGAGGTACGGAATATCTCCACCAAGGGCAACGGGATTTTGGATATCGAAGCGTTCAGGGAAGCCCTGTACTTGACGGACCCTGACGGCGCTGATATCGCAGGGATGATGGTCACAAATCCCAACACCTGCGGATTGTTTGAAAAAAATATACTGCCGATTGCGGATTTGCTTCACAAGGCGGGTGGGTATTTTTACTGTGATGGCGCGAATTTCAACGCGCTGGTGGGGAAAATCCGGCCGGCGGATTTCGGTGTGGATGTCATGCATATCAATCTTCATAAGACTTTTTCCACGCCCCATGGCGGAGGGGGGCCAGGGTCAGGTCCCATCTGTGTCACGCCGGAACTGGCAAAATACATGCCTGTGCCAACCGTTGTAAAAGAAAACGATACGTTTCGTATTGAAACAAACAAGGATAGACCAGAGACTTTAGGACGTTTGAAAGGCTTTCAGGGGCAATTCGGGATGCACGTGCGGGCCTTGACTTATATGCTCTCCCATGGGGCGGACGGGTTGAAGCAAATCTCCGAGGATGCCGTCCTGAATGCCAATTATATTTTACGTCGGTTGGAAAAATCCTATCATGCGCCTTTTGCCCATCAGGGGCCCTGTATGCACGAAGCCCTGCTGACTGATAAAAAACAAAAGGATAATGGGGTGTCTACGCTTGATATCGCCAAGGCCCTGATTGAGCGGGGTTACCACCCAATGACGATCTATTTCCCGCTGGTGCTGGCGGGTACGATGTTGATCGAACCCACAGAAACAGAGGACAAGGAAACAATTGACCGTTTTATCCACACAATGGAAGAACTGGCCGAAGAGGCCATGCGGGACGGGGCGGGAGAACGCTTCCACAGCTATCCCCATGCGTCCCCCCGTCAGAGGCTGGATGAAGTGAAAGCCGCCCGTAATCCGGTTCTGCGCTGGAAGGCATAGAAATCAGACTCTGTCGCTACGCCGCCTTGATCCCTTTTTCGGTGAGCATGCCCTGCAATTCGCCTGTCTCGTGCATTTCCCGTACGATGTCACACCCACCGACAAACTCGCCCTTGATATACAGTTGCGGGATCGTAGGCCAGTTTGTGAAATGTTTGATCCCCTCGCGCAATGCCATGTCTTCCAGCACATTGATATCACGGAACTCTACGCCCAGATGCGTCAGGATCTGCACGACCTGAGAAGAAAAGCCACATTGCGGGAACTGGGCGGTGCCCTTCATAAACAGCACAACATCGTTCTGGCTGATTTCTTTTTGGATGGTTTCAAAAATAGGGGATGTCATGGTTGTTCTCCTTTGGGGGGTGTTTCAGGGACAGAGGTCTGGATGGCCAGTGCATGCAGTTCGCCGCCCATTTTGCCCGTCAGGGCATCATAGACCATCTGGTGTTGCTGGACACGGGATTTTCCGGTGAAAGAGGCGCTCGTGACATAGGCCGCATAATGGTCGCCATCGCCACGCAAATCCTCGATCCGGACATCGGCATCCGGCAAACCTTCCAAAATCAGGGTCTTGATCGTTTTTGCATCCATGGCCATATGAAACATTCTCTCCTGTCTGTGGTGGGGGTTTTCGCTTTCGAGATACCGCGCCCCGCACGTGATTGCAAGTAAAATACGGGAGATCATTGTTATAAAAAATAAAATATACGAAAGGTTGTATATTTTGAATAAAAAACTTCCCATGCGCACAAAATGATAGCATGTTGCTAACATATTATAAATGCTGGTGTTTTTTCTTGCCTTTCGGAAGGGTAAAATGTATAGTGGGGAAAGGTCGTTCTTTCGGGTTCTCTGAACCTTGAGCGCCGGTGGGTTGAATGGGGAATTTCATAAGCGTATAACGCATGCAAGAGGCTTCGGGCATTTGATGTCCGAAGCTTTTTTCTTTTGCCGAAGAAAGGGCGTTTTTTAGGGAGAGGATTCCATGATCTGCTTGCGGGCTTCCTGCAAGGCCTTGTCGAGATGAACCTCCAGAATATGGCTGGAAATCTCTATATTTTGGGCTTTTAAATCTGTCTGGACTTTTCTCATAACATCCAAAAAACCGGCTTCTTCCAGATTGGCTTCTACCACTTGTCCGGCATAGGTTTTGGCATCGGCCTCGCTCAAGCCGATTTGTTCTGCGACCCACAAGCCAAAAAGCTTCGCGCAACGGGCCTCGATTGCAAAAGCCGTTTTTTCGTCATGGGCAAATTTATTTTCAAAAGCGTGTTCTCTGTCGTCGAAAGATGACATGTTTTCAAGTCCTTTTATGCATGGTCAAATAATCCTGCGCTATTTTGTATCACTGGAATCAGGGAAAATCCATTGTTTTATGTGGCCAAATACTTTAGACATGGAAACCTGACCGCTATCGCAAAAGGACAGGACATGGCCAGACGGAAAATGATTTATGAGGGCAAAGCCAAAATTCTCTATGAAGGGCCGGATCCCAATACGATTATCCAGTATTTCAAGGATGACGCGACCGCGTTCAATGCCGAAAAAAAGGCGGTTATTGCGGGCAAGGGCGTGTTGAACAACCGGATTTCCGCCCATTTGATGACAAAGCTGGAATCCATTGGAATCCCCACCCATTTCCTGCGTTCGATCAATATGCGGGAACAGCTGGTGCGCCGCGTGGATATTATCCCGATTGAGCTGGTCGTGCGCAATATCGCGGCGGGGTCCCTGTGTAAGCGGCTTGGCATTGCAGAGGGCACCGTTCTTATGCGCCCGCTGGTAGAGTTTTATTATAAAAAAGACGAGCTGGGCGATCCGCTCATCAGTGACGAGCATATCATCACCTTTGGCTGGGCGGACCCGTATGAGCTCGAAGAAATGGTGTCCATGGCGTGGCGGGTCAATGATTACCTGAACGGGTTATTTTCAGGTATTGGTCTGCGGCTGGTGGATTTTAAGCTGGAATTCGGCCGGCTCTGGGGCGAGCACGGAGAGCTGTATATTGTATTGGCCGACGAGGTCTCGCCGGATAATTGCCGGCTCTGGGATGCCAAAACGGGGGAAAAGCTGGATAAAGACCGCTTCCGGTTTGATCTGGGTGACCTCATCACGGGGTATCAGTATATCGCTGAGCGGCTGGGATTGATCCCCGCGGGCGGGATCATGACGGAAGGCCATGTGGACGAAAAACTGGCCGGAAATCTGGAACAGATCGAAAATGAATTGGCGCGGGAGCGGAAACTCCGCGGCCTGCATCCGGTGAAGCCACGGAAGGGGTAGGGGTTCTGTGTTTTCTGTTTTTATGTAAAAATTTATAACGCAATCAGCGTTCTGGTAAAAACGTATTGCCAGAATATTTTTGCATTTTTTAGAAGTTATGCTATAACATTCCCATTCTAAAAACAGGGAGTGCACACGGCATGAGACCTCAAAACCTCTCCATCGCATTTTTATGTGGTATATTAAGCAGTTCTTCGGCGGTGCAGGGCGGTGCCTCACCCGCAGGGCACGGGTCCAAGGGGGCCGTAACGGCGCAAATGACCGGCATAAAGCAGAGGGAAGAGCGCCTGAAAGCGCGCTGGAAGACACCGTAAGCCTGCTGGCCCGGCGGGCCGCTTTGGACCTGCAAGAGCTCAAGATAGAACACCAAAGCGAAATATCGGACACCAAACGCAGTATGTTCAATTACAACGCCGGACTGCTCAGCGTCATGTTGGCGGTGGTGTTGGGGTCTGGGTATTTCAGCCTGAAAAATATCACAGACAAAACCGAGAGAATGGCGGAAACTCTCAAAAAAGAGTTGGACGAAGCGTTCCAGAAAAAACTGGAAGGCTATGAAACTGAATTCAAACATACCACCGATGCGTTGATGGTGAGGGGGTGCGACCGTGCAACGGCCACAGTATACGGGGATTTGTGCGATGATTTTTTGAATTTGCCTAAAAATTTGGAGAGAGAGGTTGGGTTAGAGTGGTATGGAGCCTTACTGAATTCCTTCTGTGATTTTGCCGAAAAAGCGATGGAGGCCTCTAAAAGAAATTATGAGAGCACGGCCTTGACAGAACGGGAAAACGGGGCGCTCATCGAGCATGACATCGATCAGCACGTCAAGAATCTCGCAAGCTATGTCAAAACATTATTATTAAGAGCGCATGATGCCGACATGGAAAATATTGAAGTGGTAAAGGCGGAAGTGGAACTTTTAACAAAACGTACCCATAAAAAACTGGAGACGATGGTTGATAACGACGAACACAATGCACAAACCTACGCACGTTGTCTAAAGCGCAGAAAAAGTCTCGAATCGACAAAGAATTTGATACAGATAGTGCAAGGAAACAGCCCCCCTATTCCAACACCTCAAATAGAGAACTCTCATCCAAGCCCTGAACAGGGGATGGATTAGAGCCCGCGATGAAGACGAAGATAGAAACCCAAATCTGGCATATAGCCAAATTTTTCGCCTGTTTCTTTTTCATATTCGTCTGTGATGGCATCGAGCTTCTCACGACGTTCTCCGTCAGACAGCAATTGCCATTCTGCCTTAGTATACTGAGTCCGTGTGTCCGCATGAGGACTATCAGTTTGCGCCGCTACGGCATTAAACCCTGCTACATTCTCCATAAAAGACTCCTGCCGTTCTACTTTTATCGTCACCATATAGCATAATCCACAAAAAAATCAAGTTTTTCGTGTGACTAAAGTGTGATACTGGCGGTGGTGTTGGGGCTCACACCGTTTATTTTTATGTAAAAATTTTATAACGCAATCAGCGCTCTGGCAAAAACGTATTGTCAGAATGTTTTTGTATTTTTCAGAAGTTATGCTATAACATTCCCATTCTAAAAACAGGGAGTGAAGGCGCATGGCATCTCGCAGTCTATCAGTGTTCTTTTTATCCAGCACGTTGAGCGCGTGTTCTGTTCTGTGGCGCAACACACGCCACCCTCCCTGCCGTCTGGGCCGCACTGCGCACAGAACAAGTACTCCTCCACAACTGTGGCGCTGGAGCGTTTGGAGACACAAAACACCCTGCTGGAAGAGCGGTTCAAGAGCGAGCTCAAAGCCCTGAAACAAGACGTAACGGCCCAAACGCAATCTGCGCAGGAAGCCCTGATAAAAGAACGAGAGGACATGTTCTACAAAAATGTGGGGAGTGTGGCCCTCTTAACAACCCTGATCTCCGGCATGTTGTTTGGCTCCGGGGCGTGGAGCCTCAAAACCGCGCAAGACAAGTTTGAAAAGAAAATGAATGAGGAGAGCGAGCGTAAAATTAATGAAGCCAGCGCCCTCATGCAAGCCCAAATGGAGCATGCCAATACCAAATTTGCCGAGATGCGGGGCTATATCAATAGAATTTCCGGCCGTATCCTCGACCGAAGCACCGCCGGCATTTACACCCGCTTTTCTAATGATTTTAGGAGCGCGAATCAAGCCTTACCGCTAGAGATCTATGAGACCATGCTCAATGCCTTCTGTGAATTTTCCGAAAGAAGTCTCAAGGAAGCCCGCAAAAATTTCAAAACCATTGTCCTGCCCGAACGCCTCAACGGTGACCAAGTGGAACATGACAAGGATCTCTACATCAATTGCCTGTATAATTGTGCCGAACTCTATTCTTTAAGGGACAATCCTGAAGATAAAGACAAAATAAAAAACATCATAAAGGAAATCTGTGCGGTACTCCATGAATCAGAGAGCCTGAAATCAGGCAATCAGGATGCAACTGAAGAGCAAAGACAGCAACTCAATTTTACAGAGGAACAGCTTGAAATGCTACACTCTTCTTGGGAAAGCGCACAGGAAACCCTGCGTAGTTATGAAACTAAGGCGGACAATACGCCCCAACCCATGCCGAGAAACACTCCGACATGAAGGACGAAAGACTCTGTTAATTTTCTGGGTAAAGATGAAGTAAAACCCCCCCCCCAAAATCGCTCCTATCGCGATCAAAGCCGTGTTCTATGGCTGTTTGTCTTAGCCTCTCATTTATTTTCTCGCGCTTTTTTGCGACTTGAGCCAAATAGGCTTGCCGTTCCTCTGCCGTCTGACCTGCATTATTAAATTTATCAACATTGGATACGGACATGGAACCCTCCCTCATTTGTATTCAGATGCAAGTACATATACCACACATCCCAAAAAAATCAAGTTTTCCATCCTGAACCGAAGCACCGTCACCACCGCATGGCGGTTTTGCGATGACAAGCCTGAAACTCACCCAAAAAACTGTTCCTTGAAAATCCGCTCTTCCAGAGGGTTTTCGGGGTCGTAGAGGAGCGTTTTTGTGATCTTGCGGGACTCTTTGACCACCACTTCCCGCACATCCCTGATTTCCTTGGAATCGGCAGTGGCGCTGACGGGGCGCTCAATGGCCCGCAGAACCTCGAACGTCACCTTGCAGTTGTTGCGAAGGAGTGCCCCAGGCCAGTGACGGGGGCGAAAGGCGCTGATGGGGGTCATGGCAAAGATATTGGAATCCAGCGGTAAAATGGGCCCGCCGGCCGAGGAGTTATACGCAGTAGAGCCTACGGGGGTCGAGACCATCACGCCATCACACACGAGCTCCTCAATCCGGACCTGATCATTCACGCTCACGCGGATTTTCGCGGAATTGTGGGTTTCGCGGATGAGGGAGACTTCGTTGAAGGCCAGTTCCTGATGCGTGTTGCCGTCCTTGTCCGTGGCGTTCATCTGCAAGGGGTGGATGGTAAAGCGCTTGGCATTGGTGATGCGCTCGGGCAGGCTGTCCTTTTCATACGGGTTGAGCAAAAACCCCAGCGTCCCGAGATTGACTCCGAACAGGGGAGCCTGATAATCCGCAAAATGGTGGAGAGCCCGTAGCATGGTGCCATCGCCGCCCAGAACAATAATCACGTCTGCTTCCTCGGGGTCGACTGCACCATAAGTGCTCTTGAGTTCCTCCAGCGCCTTTTGCGCGCGGGGCTTTTTCCCTGCGAAATAGGAAAATTTATGGGATTTCCTAGCCATGGGTAGCCTGCCATTTGTCCGGATCGTTCAGGAAGGACTCAACGGTTTTTAAGGTTTTAGCGTTGAAGTATTTGTCTTTTTTTGCTACGGCGAGCACGTCCCACCATGTGGTCAGGGCATGAAGCGTCACGCCCAGTGCTTTCATATTGGCTTGGCTGGCGGGGAAAATTCCGTAATGGAAGATCACAAAGGCATGCTCCACGGTGGCGCCAGCCTTGCGCAGAGCCTCGACAAAGATTTTCTTGCTCCCGCCGTCTGTCTGGAGATCTTCGACCAACACCACGCGGGGTGGGTGGGGGCTTTCTGGCATATAGCCCTCAATTTGCGCCATCCGGCCATAGCCCTTTGGTTCCTTCCGGACATAGAGCATGGGTTTTTGGAGGCGGTCGGCGATAAAAGCGCCATAGGGGATTCCGGCTGTTTCGCCGCCCGCGACAAAATCAATGGCCTCCAGCCCCACTTGGGTTTTCAGGAGACGGGCGGCACAATCCATCAGAATATTGCGTTCTTGCACAAACGAGACCAGCCGGCGGCAATCGACATAGACGGGGCTGGGTTTGCCGGATTTGAGCTTGAAGGGTGTTTCCGCATTAAACAAAACAGACTGCGTATCCAGCAGGATTTTTGCGGCGGTGTGGGCCATGTCCTCCCGCGTGTGCGGTCCGGAATCAGGGATATGGCCAAAGGTCACCAATGCGATGAAATCAGTCATACTGGCCCCTGTCACATGCAGGACCTTGGAAAGACTCTCGGTAGAGGGCCAGCGCGCCTTTCCATCGGGTGAAAAGCGTTTGCTCTTGTTAAAGGAAGTGGGGTCCAGACCGGCATGTTTTGCAAGGCCCGAGGGAGAATAGCCGAATGCCGAAGCGAGCTTGTCTATCCCATTCCATATATCTGTGTGCGACAACATAGGAGGATAATCCCATTATTGTGCTGATCCGTAAAGGGGAAAAATGCCATTGTCCCCTTTTAATTTTTGATATGCAGGTTGCTCAGCTCGCGGGCGATGGTGTTGAAAACTTCCAGCAATTCTTCCTGCGTGGGCGCATCATAGTACTGGTCATCACTGCTGGCGCAGTTTCTGTAGTAATCCTTTGTGGTATCGTTAATGCCTGAGGTAAAGGTGATGGTGTAGATGGTCACGCCTTTTTCTTTCAGCGCCTCGCAGGTTTCCGCAAAACGGGTGTTGAATTTTGTCACAGTCATGTTGTTTTTGGCCGTGAACCAGTAGGCGGAATAGGTCGCATTTTCTGTGTTGTCGCCGTCCGTCATCATGATGACAGCTTTTTTCCAGAATTCATTATCCCACTCATTGGCTTCTATGAAGGGCGCTTCGGGGGAGATCACGCGTGCGCCCCACGCCATCCCGATATTCCCCAGAGTATTGCCTTCGGGTTGCATCTCATCGACCCGCGCCAGTAACGCATCCCGATCACTGGAGAGTGGCATGATGTAGGCGTAGGGGCATCCTTGATTGGGTGTGCTATGCCGGCAATAACAATAGGTGGAATTGCAGGTACTGCTCCCGCCTGTGCAGTTACTGCACCGGCTACTGCTATAGCCGCTTCCGCTACAGGTTTGTCCGTTTGTGATAACCTTCCCGAACATGTAGATATCCCACGCGCCTTCGTAATTATCGAGCACGTCATAATTATAGGGGTCATTTGTTGTACTGCCAGGATTCCATCCATGACCTTTCCAGTTGCCGCTATAATTCCAGAGCTGGCCGGAAGAATTGGTGACATGGGTGGCCGAGGATTGGTAGTCTGTGGCTTTATGTTCTGTCACACATCCATACCAGCCAGAACTACTGGAATGGGTTGTAGTGTAGGACACCCCGCTGGGTTGGGTCACAAATATATCACCATCGCCATAGCTGGCCCCGTCCGGCGTCAGGCCCAGACCATATTTTCCCACCCGTACACTGTTGCTATAGGGGACAAGACCAATTTTGACGTATTCTTCGTGGCTTGTTTTGTCAAACAAGGTGTTGATAAAGTCCTTTGTTGCGGTTCTGAGGGTCCCGATATTGTCATTCGTGGCCATGGAGCCTGTATTGTCCAGCACCAGCGCGACTTCAAGACCCTGTACTTCCCGTTGCACGACGGTTCTTGCATTCACATCAATGAGATCGATCCCGATCAGTTTCAGGAAAGAGGTCTCGTAGCGGGCCTGTCCAGTCACCTGCACTTCATCGCCTGTTATAACGATGACGGGCTCAAAAGTAGCGCCGAGTTTTTCAGGGGGATAATTTGCATCGAAAAAATCCCGTACTTTTTGTTCAATGGTGGCGGGATCGCTGGAGGCGGCGGCCCCTGCCAGAGCGGCGGCGTCAAGAGCTTGCGCCAGCCGTTGCTGGACCAGATAGGCTTGCGAAAAATCAAGCGCCATACCGGCAGAGCCGATCACGACAGGGGCCATGAGTGCAAACATGATGGCAATCGTCCCGTGGATCTGGTGGAGGTAAGGGATGAGAAGAGCAAAGGGGGGGCGTGTCATGTTGGGTTACTCCTGTGTGATGACGGCTGTTTTACGGCCTCTGGCAAAGGCAATTTCCTGCATGGGAATGGAATCGACGATAAAACCGGCAAAAATGGGATCGAAATCATATTTGACAGCTACGACCAGCACACCTTCGCCTGCTGTGGCCAATGGGACGACACGATCCAGAACATCTGCAACGGCGGTCATATTCTGGGTTTCCCGCCAGACAATCTGGGGCTGGGCGTTATTATCAAAGCGGATACTGACAATATCAATTCCGTAGCTGGTGGTAGACATGGGCGCAAACGCAAGCCGTCCGGCCTCTATGGATTCGGATAACAGGGTGCTGTTCACGCTTTTGTTACGGGCCAGCAGATCGGCTGTGATCTGGGACGCCCGTATAGCTTTTTGGTTGGCCAGAATGCCGTTACCCATGTCAAAGGTGCCCAGAAGAAGCGTCATCAAGATGGGGAAAATCATGGCCGCTTCCATGGCCGCCAGACCCTCTTCGTTTTTCAGCCAGTGGGTAAATAATTTTCTAAACATTACCTTCAAACTCATAGGGTTCGGTTTGTAATACGATCGTGGATATAAACAGACGTTCGTTGCTGGGCCCTGCCAGAAGAGTACCGACAAAGGGGGTCATCATATGATAGCGGTAGGCCACACGGATCAGAATGGTTTCATCCGAGCCGCCAGCGTCAAATCCTCCGCTCACCAGATTCCCGTCCTCGTCAAATTGTGCGGTGCTGGCACCGGCCTCCGGAAAATTCTCCATATGCAAGACCTCCAGCTGGATATCGTTACACTGGATGAGGACCGTGGCGTAGTCGCACAAGGCCTCTCTGAAGACGGTCTCGGGATCGCCGCCGCCTTGCTGAAGCTGGCCCGTGCGGATGAGTCTGGCGGCGGATCCCGTGGCCCCTTCCAAAAGACTGGCTGAGGCATACATAATCGAAAGCTCTATGATGCCAACCGTCAGGAAAATGTAGGGAATGGCCATCAGGCTGAATTCAATCGCGGTCGTGCCTTCCGTATTTCCAGCCCAGCGTTTGAAAAAAGATCTCACCGTATTTACCCCGATTTTATTTTAAATTGTTTCCAAATTTCAGGCACAAAAAAAGCGGTCAACTTTCCGCTCTTTATGTTTCATGCCCTTATAGATTGAGTGTGACATAATTTTATGAAAAAACAATTAAGAGAGAGGAAAACCTTCTGCATCCAGAGGAAGGGTGCCATTGACTTCCACGCCCCAGCGTTTGACGAGATCCTCCTGCCGCGTTTTGATCTCCTTGAGGCGGGTCTGTCCGCTTTGATACAGGAGGCTGGCGATAAAAATGGTCACAGCCCAGTCAATCAGATATCCCACGCCAGCCGAAGCATACACCACGGAAATTGCCATGGGGTCCATGATAATCGAAAAGGCTTTTTCCAACGTGTTTTCGGATGTCCAGAGTTCCAGTAAAAAGGGAAAGCATCCTGCGATGTTTGTGGCTCCGACTGTGACAGCCTTGTATCTTTTTCTGGATTGGTCCACGAAAAAGGCCACAAACATGGGCATGAGGCTGATAAAAACAAGACAGGCTGTCGGCAGAAAAACCGCAGACAAGATGACGATTCCTATCAGGATAATCTGTTTTTTGCCCTGCGGGGTTTTGGATTTTTTTCGGGTTTTTTGTGGTTTTGCCTTGGCCATATAGATCTCGAAATACTAAAATATTGGTTTATGGGAAAAAAACATCAGAGCAATGACAAGAATGGCAAAACCGGAAAGCGCGCTGGCGATAATGGCGGACCATTCCTTTCCGGTTTCTATGCCGAAGCTGTTTTTATTCTCCATTTTTTCCTGCAGGGTAAAGCGCTCTTTTTCCAGCGTGTTATATTCTACCATGGCCTTGCGGAAGGACTGGAAGTCTGACTTGAAAATTTCCTGATTTCCTAGGAGTGAAGCCATCTTCTGAAGATCACCATTGGTGGCACACTCCGCAATATTGTTTTTCATTTTTTCCCGCACCGTTCGGTCATGATAGCGCAGGAGGACTGCCGGAAGCCAGGACCCGAAGAGTTTCACTACAGAGGAAACATCTTTGACATCATAGCGTTTTTGAATCAGGGCCAGAGAACATAAATTTGCCAGAATCACTTTGTGGCGTTCCGGAGAATTCAAATCAAAGACAAAGGGTTCAATGACCTTGGAGTCCTTTTGTAACAGGAAGGCAATGGAATGGCGGTCCAAAAACATGCCGGGGGCCTTGTTCTTTTTGCACAGATCTTCATAGGATTGCAGGAGCTCTCCTGGTTCCTGTACAAAATAGGCACGGACCGTATCGCTCAGGCAATGCACTTCGGGGCACAGAAAATAGAGCACACGTTCCAGACCTTCTCCAGCCTTGTTACTGCGCAAGAAGCGTCTGCAGTGTTCAAATTTTGTATGGAGTCCTGCAACATCGCAGTTCGGGTTTTCGATGATCGTAAGCCAGTTCGTGGCCAGAGTCTGAGTGAAGATCTCGGCGTAGGGAGTCAGGGATTTCCGGTTTGCAACGGCCTCTGCCAGCGCGGTGCCGATGCCGTCTCCCATGAGGGCCATATCCTTGTAGCGCAGGGGTGCCAGAGGATCCAGAGCCATCGACATATACGTCACCAGACGATTCTCGTAGCCTGGTGTAGCGGCGCTGGGCCTAACGAGCGTGAGCACTTTTTCAAAACGTTCGAGGAGTTTTTCATCTGCCATTGAGCGTTCCACCCATTGTGGCAGGGAATCGTCTTCGACAATTTTTTTGACCTCCGTACTGTTTTCAGGAAGGGCACATGCCAGAAGCGGGGCAATCAGATATTTTTTCTGGTGAAAACCCAGTGGTCGTGCCGCTTTTTTGGGTGTGAAGGACTGCTTGGGGCTCAGGCGTCTGCCATCCATCCAGCTCAAGATCTCCGTCAGGGTCCAGCGCTGGAGCGGATCGTCATGCAACAAACCGCGCAGAAGTTCCAGAATATCGCCCTTGAAACGGTCCTTTCCTGTGATGGCCACATAACTGCCTTGCAGGATTTTTTGTTCGACGATTTCAGAATCGCTCATGTTTTCGAGCGGGTCGTGTGTCCGCAGAGCGACCGCCAGAGAAACCCCGAAAGCATAAAAATCATCGCCTTGTGTACCTTTGCCCTTGGCAATCGGGTCTGTCAGGGCCCGCTCGATGGGTTCGTACAGGACAGGTTGCGTAAAGGAGGGCGGTGTAGAAAGGCAGTCCCCCAGAATGATTTTTCTGGTTTTCCCTGAGGCCATGCCTTCAAACATATTGGTGGGGTTGATCGTGCCGTGAATAAAATCCCTGTCCCTGAAATCCTGAAAAACATCGAGCATAGGTTTGATGATGCCCTGAAGCACATCGTCGCTCCGCCACCCCATGGCCGGTGGCTGGTTTGGCAACAAAATCGGTTTGCCCAGATGGGAGAGATAGAACAGGACATAGCGTTCCTGTTTTGCGGGAGGCCAGTACACCGTTCCGGATTCGATCAGTTGCGCCAAATGGGCGTTGATAATATTTTTATAGGTCGGGATGGTCAGGAGTCTGGGGACATATGCGGGTTCGCATACGATGGCAATCAGGGAGGTCTTGTTTTTATCCTGCACAAAGGCGCTATAGGCTTTGTTGGGGCCGACATGATACATGGGAAGGAGAGTCTGGGCGTGGATCTCGATTTTGTCCTCGTACAAAACGATCTCTGCGCTCGCACCGCTCTTTTGGGTCTTTTGTTCGGAATTCTGGATCGCATCGCGGTCGTTGTCAGACATTCAAAACGGTCCTTGTTCTATGTCTTGAAGGGGGTAATTTTCATAGCAATCAGGCGCACAAAACACCTCGTCCCTTCAGTGTAAAGGGCTTTGGGAAAAATGTAAAACGCTTATGGGGTTTGACCCTAACGCCCCAGAAACGGGTCCCGCATCAAGATAGTATCGTCCCGCTCCGGACTGGTGGACAAAAGGGTCACGGGGGCTCCGATCAGTTCCTCTATATGCCGGACATACTTGACAGCCGCCGCAGGCAAGGCCCCCCAGCTTCTGGCCCCGTAAGTACTGTCTTTCCAGCCTTCCATTGTTTCATATACCGGTGTAACGGCGGCTTGCGCGTATTGCGCGGCGGGCAGGTAATCGATTTTTTTCCCATCGAGTTCATATCCGACACAGATCTTGATTTCATCCAGTCCGTCCAGCACATCCAGTTTTGTCAGGGCAATCCCGTGAATTCCGCCCAGTTTGATGGTCTGGCGCACGAGGGCCGCATCAAACCAGCCGCACCGGCGCTTGCGTCCTGTTGTGGTACCGAATTCGTGCCCGCGTTCTCCGAGGAATGCGCCGATCTCGTTGTCCTGTTCTGTGGGAAACGGGCCAGACCCCACACGGGTGGTATAGGCTTTTGTAATGCCCAGAACATATCCGATGGCATCCGCACCCATGCCAGAACCTGTGGCGGCCTGCGCCGCGACCATATTGGAAGAGGTGACATACGGGTATGTCCCGTGATCGACATCCAGCATCATCCCTTGCGCGCCTTCAAACAGGATCTTTTCTCCCCTGTTGCGGGCCTGATCCAGAATTTTCCATGTTACGGCCTTATAAGGTAAAATCTGAGTGCGGATTTCCATGAGCGCGTCATACATCTGTGTTTCATCCATGACGTTGAGCCCCAACCCTTTGAGTAAGGCATTATGGTGAAACATCATATTGTGGATTTTTTCCTTGAGAAGCGCCGGATAATCCAGATCGCACAGCCGCACAGCGCGACGCGCAATTTTATCCTCATAGGCCGGACCAATCCCGCGCCCTGTGGTCCCGATGGGTTTGTTTCCACGGGCTTGCTCCATCGCCAGATCAAGCGCGCTATGGATTGGGAGAATAAGTGGCGCGTTTTCGGCAATCATCAGGTTTGCGGGAGAAATTTCGACGCCCTGATCCTGAAGAATTTCGATTTCCTTAAGCAAGGCCCATGGGTCAATCACAACGCCGTTGCCGATCACAGAGCGCTTGCCCTTGCGAACAATGCCCGATGGTAAAAGGTGAAGCTTGTAGGTCACACCATCGATGACCAGCGTATGGCCGGCATTGTGCCCGCCTTGAAATCGCACCACAACATCGGCTCTGCTGGACAACCAGTCAACGATCTTTCCCTTTCCTTCGTCGCCCCATTGAGAGCCGATTACAACGACATTGGCCATATATTAATTCTCCAGAATATTTCCATTTTCGTAAATAAAGCGACACAGGGCTGGTGGTGAGTTTTCGCCTGTGCTTCTGATGACCCGCCAGCCATCCGTTTGTAGTTTTTGGATCGTCTCCCAGCCTTCGGACTGGGGAACAAAAATTGTTTTCGGGGGCATGGAAGGCGGCAAAGACTGCCGCAAACTGTCCATATAAAAGGTAAAGCCGCAGGCTTTGGTATTGTGATGCGTGGCTTCGGGGAACAAATACCGCCCGCCGCGTCCGATTTCACTGCGTACGCCTTGGGCATAAAAGGTAAAAGTGACACCGTCATGGTACTCAAACCCTTGTGTTTCAAGGGGGTCGAGCGTCAGGGTCATGTCGGAAAACCCGAGTGCTGTCATGGCGGTTTGCACGCCTTCCACAACAGCGATCAGGCGGTTGACAAGGGCTGTGAGTTCGGGGGCGGGCAGGGAGAGTGTTTTAAGTACCGCAAGTGCCGGATCGGCCGGACCCGAAAGGCACAAGAGCGTTGTGAATAACTGCTGAGCTTCTGTGTGGTGGAGCGCCGCCAGCCCTGCGATATCTCGCGATTTCAGGACAGCGCAGACGGTTTTGCGGTCTGCTTCAGTAAGGCTATATGTTGTAAAAATAGCTTCGACCAGCGTGGGCAGGGAAAAATCCAGACTCACAGGCCGGAGGGCCAGCGCCGAAAGGCCATGGAGCGCTACAACGGCGATTTCGATATCGGCCTGTATGGTATCGGGTCCGATGATCTCGCATCCCACCTGAGTAAACTGGCGCAGGGTTCTCTCCTGACTGGCCCGTGTGCGGATCACATCATTGGCATAGGTCAGGCGCAAAGGATAGGCTGTAGTAGAAAAACGTGCAGTGGCAATGCGTGCAATCTGTGCTGTGATATCGGAGCGCAGACCCAGCATTCGGTGGGATACCGGATCCATCACCCGAAAAGTGTCCTGCGAGAGGGCTTGCCCCATATGGCCGGACAGTAGGGCAGACTCAAATTCTGCCAACGGGGGCTTGACCCTTTCATAGCCATACCCTGCAAAAACCTGCAGGAGTGACCCGATGGCACGGTACTCTTCCTCGGCCTGCGGGGGAAGGAGGTCTTCAAATCCGCTCGGCAAAAGCCCCTGTTCTGGTGTGGTATCCTTCATAACGGGGCTGATCCTATGCCGAATACGCAACTTTTTCAATGACAGCGCACAAATCAGCGACAATATTTTCCACTCTTTGCGGATTATCGCCTTCCGCCATGACGCGGATAAGGGATTCCGTCCCCGAGGGACGCACCAGTACCCGTCCCGTTTGGGCGAGATCTGCCTCGGCCTTGCGAATGGCGGAAATTACGCTGTCATGCTCCAAAGGTCTCAAGAGTCCCGTTTTTGGCGATTCGAACCGGACATTGCGCAGAATCTGCGGGAGCGGGGTGAAAACATTCAAGGCTGTGCTGGCTTTCTGATCTGATCGTTTCAGCAGGGAGAGAAGTTGAAGTGCGGCCAAAAGCCCGTCCCCGGTCGAACTGTAATCCGAAAGAATAATATGGCCTGATTGTTCTCCGCCCAGATTGTAACCGCCCCGCCGCATTTCCTCCATCACATAGCGGTCGCCTACAGATGTACGGACCAGCTTCAGGCCTTTGTCTGCCAAAAACCGTTCGAGGCCCAGATTGGACATTACGGTGGAGACAACAACATTCTGGGCGAGCTGGCCTGTGTTGTGCAGGGCCATGGCCAGCGTACCCATGAGTTGGTCACCGTTAATTTTCTGGCCTTTTTCATCCACCATAATAAGGCGGTCTGCATCGCCGTCCAGTGCAATCCCGATATCGGCGCCGTGTGTCAGCACCGCCTGCTGAAGATTGTCTGTCGCAGTGGCGCCGTATTGATCGTTGATATTCCGGCCATTGGGTTCTACCCCGATTGCAATGACTTCGGCCTCGAGTTCCCACAAAACCTGTGGGGCGACCTTATAGGCCGCGCCGTGCGCGCAATCCACCACGATTTTAAGCCCTTCCAGCGATTCACCACGGGGCAGGGAACGTTTCACGGATTCCGCATAGCGTCCGAGCGCATCATCCAGACGGGCGGCTTTCCCGAGATCGGCGGGAAGCGCTAGATCAGGGGTCATGTCCTGTTCCAGACGGGCCTCGATTTCCCGTTCGATCTCATCATCCAGTTTGTACCCATCGGGCCCGAACAGTTTGATCCCGTTATCCTGAAACGGATTGTGGGATGCCGAAATCATAACGCCCAGATCCGCCCGTAAGGAGCGGGTGAGCATTGCAATCCCGGGCGTTGGCACGGGACCGGTCAGGATCACATCCATACCCATCGAGAGAAAACCGGCGGTAATGGCTTGTTCCAGCATATAGCAGGACAGGCGGGTGTCCTTGCCGATCACCACACGGTCTGTCGGCTTGCCACCGTGACGGGTCCGCAACACACACGCCGCCGCCATCGCTACCTTGAGTGCGATGTCAGCGGTCATCGGATGGATATTGGCCCGTCCGCGAATGCCGTCTGTGCCGAAATATTTTCGTGTCATCATGAAGGTCCTCAGGCGTTTTGCGGCAGAGGGCCCTGCGGGGGGCCTGTGACGGGCACAGAGGGCCCTGTGCGGACTTGCGATGTATCGTTTTCATCGTTTCTGATAATAGGCTTTCCAGCCAGAAGTGCCTTGATATCATCGCCGGACAGCAATTCGTATTCCAGCAAGGCCTTGGCAATCAGGTGCAGTTCTTTCAGGTTGTCTGTCAGAAGTTGTTTGGCGCGCTGATAGGCTTGTTCTACAATGCGCCGGACTTCAGAATCCACAAGCGCCGCTGTATCGTCCGACATGTTCTTGGATTGCGCGACAGAATGCCCCAGAAACACTTCTTCTTGATTGGAGGCATATCGCAA
Organism: uncultured Pseudobdellovibrionaceae bacterium; assembly: GCA_964348795.1. Taxonomy (GTDB): domain Bacteria; phylum Pseudomonadota; class Alphaproteobacteria; order Micavibrionales; family Micavibrionaceae; genus JADLAT01. Next base: position 57,902 of record CAYGDY010000007.1, read on the forward strand.
GGGACCCAGCTTGTCGCTCATCCCCCATTCTGTGACCATCCGGCGGGCCATATCAGTGGCCATGGAGATATCACTGGAGGCGCCGGTTGTAACCTTGTCATAGCCGAATATGATCTCCTCTGCGACGCGGCCTCCCATCGCAACAGCCAGATCGGCATGCAATTTTTCCCGAGAGACCGAAAGGCGGTCGCGCTCCGGCAGGCGCATGACAAGTCCCAAAGCGCGCCCACGGGGCACGATCGTGGCTTTATGCACCGGATCAGAGGCGGGTTCGTGCAGGGCGATGAGGGCGTGTCCGGCCTCGTGATAGGCGGTGAGTTTTTTTTCGTCCTCGCTCATCAGCATGGATTTGCGTTCCGCGCCCATCAGCACCTTGTCCTTGGCTTCTTCGAGTTCCTCCATGCTGACGACTCGCTTTCCGTGGCGGGCGGCTAAAAGTGCGGCCTCGTTGACCAGATTGGCCAGATCTGCCCCTGAAAACCCGGGGGTGCCCCGTGCAATCACATGGGTATCCACGTTATTGGCAAGCGGTATTTTTTTCATATGGACCAACAAGATTTTTTCTCGCCCCTTGATATCGGGCAAGGGCACTACAATCTGGCGATCAAAACGGCCTGGCCGCAATAGGGCGGGGTCCAGCACATCGGGCCGGTTGGTGGCGGCCAGAATAATAACACCTTCGTTGGATTCAAACCCGTCCATCTCGACAAGAAGCTGGTTGAGTGTCTGCTCGCGTTCGTCATTGCCGCCGCCCAGTCCTGCACCACGATGACGGCCTACGGCGTCAATCTCGTCAATAAAAATAATGCAGGGCGCGTTTTTCTTGCCTTGCTCGAACATATCGCGGACGCGACTGGCGCCCACACCCACAAACATTTCCACGAAATCCGAGCCGGAAATGGTAAAAAACGGGACATTGGCTTCTCCAGCAACGGCGCGGGCCACCAGCGTTTTTCCTGTCCCGGGTGAACCCACCAACAAGGCGCCTTTGGGGATTTTTCCGCCCAGACGGGAATATTTCTGCGGGTCTTTCAAAAATTCTACTATTTCTTCGAGTTCCTGCTTGGCTTCCTCGATCCCTGCAACATCATCGAAAGTCACACGGCCATGTTTTTCAGTGAGCATCTTTGCACGGGATTTTCCAAAGCCCATTGCACCGCCGCCACCCTTACCTTGCATCTGGCGCATGAAAAACAGCCATACTCCGATGATCAGAAACGCGGGGAGTAGGGACACAAGAATGCTGAGAAAACTGATTTGTTCGGGGTCGATTTCCTCTGCGGTAATCTGGACGGCAGACCCTTGCAGGCGGTCCACAATATTTTCGTTTGGTGGCACCATAACGCGAAATGGCTTGCCGGAGGCGGCGTACACACCGCTGAGCTCCTCACCCTTGATCACGACATTGGAAATCTCGCCACTGCGCGCTTGTGCCATAAAATCGCTATAGGATAGTCTCCCCCCGGCCTGTGGCAGGTAGGCCTGCTTGCCCTGAATCACATTGAACGTAAAGATCAGGAGCACGGCCACCGCCAGCCAGAACAAAATATTTTTCCCCAATCCGTTTGTGTCTTTCATTGTATTTACCGGTCCTTCGTGTATTAACAGGCGCTTCTATAATGAACTAATACATTTTCTCTTGCAAACAAGGAAATGTTTTATTATCGCGGTGTGTTATTCGGGGGAGGCAGGATGCTCCCGTGTCAGATGGATTTCATCTTTGGTGTCATTGCGGTTAAAAAGAACGCCGGCAAAAGATTGTTTCCGGAAGGGGGCGTTCTGGAGAAGTCCCTCGTGCAACAGTTCCATTTTTTCAAGACGTGGCGGGTAAAGGGGCGCGGGATAGAGCGTTTCTACGGCGTAACACAGGCACCGCAGGGAAATTTCCGCAGGTACCGTCCGGAAGGCCGAAAGATTGAAAACGATACGATCCGTTCCGGATTGTTTCGAGATCTGTTGATAGGCTTTCTGTGAAAGGGTGTTAAGAGCATTTTTTGCGCGGGCCAGACGGGCGGCCGTTTTGGCAAGGCGTTTGGCGCTTAGGCCTTCCTGCTCTAAAAGAGCGCGGGCCCCTCTTAAGCGGATTCTGGCAAATTTAAGAGAGGTATTGGAAGGGTCCTGTATCACCGGAAGGGCTTGTGCTCGACAGGTTTCGATCAGGCGAGTTTTCGGGATATCCAGCAGGGGACGCGCAAGGGTCAGGTGTGATGTCAGCGGCTGGACAGGGTTTATGCCTGCCAATCCGTCCAGTCCGCTTCCCTTGGCCAGCCGGAATAAAACAGTTTCGGCTTGATCATCCCTGTGGTGGCCGAGGAACAAGATTCTGATTCCGTGAGTCTCGCAATAGCTAGAGAGCAAAGCGTAGCGCGCGTGTCGAGCGGTTTCCAGAATTTTTCCTTCCAGAGGGGGATGTTCCCAGCGCAAAATAACAGCTGTGAGGCCCTGCCAGTCTTTCAGGACATTTTGAACGGTGTGGGCCTCCTGTCCGGATTCTGGTCTTAACCCGTGATCGACAATCAGTGCATGCAAGGGTAGCGGGTGGTGGTGGGACTGGGCCCAGCGGTGTAACAAAAAGGTCAGGGCCATACTGTCCGGCCCGCCGGATACAGCAATGGCCAGCGCAAAGTCTTTTGAAAAATCATGAGGCAACCGATCCAGAAGCGCTGAGAATTCTTCGGCAGAAACGGGAAGATCCGTGGCGGGTGCGGGTGGGTTCTCTGGTGTAGCCGTGTTGTTACAACCGGTCCTTAAATCAATCCCTTGCGGCCTCATGAACAGCCAAGGCGTGTCATCTCCTGCTCGGCCTGACGCATGACGGGCACAGACCCTGCCACATTTTCTTTCTGGAGTTGTTTGAGGGCGATGCAGGCATCGGCCTTTTTACCCAAGGCATCCAGAGAAAGACCGAGTTTCAAGAGGTTGTCAGCGGACTTGGCGCCTTTGGGATATTTTTGATAGCCTTCTGCAAAAATGCGGGCGGCATCATCGTATTTTCCCTTGGCATAATAGGTTTCCCCCAGCCAATATTTTGCATTACCGGCCAGCGCGTGGCTTGGATAACGGTCTAAAAAAGCCTTGAACTGGACTTGGGCCGCAGGAAAATTCTGATCCTTGATCAGGGAAAAGGCGTTTTCATACAGGGTGGATGCCTCATCACCGCTGGAAGCCCCAGAGGACGCCGTCCTGACAACACCCAGATCCTGAGTCGTTTGTTTGTTTCCTGTATCACTGCCCCATTTATAGCCCGATCCGTTGCCTGAGGCTGGTTCGGTCTCAGATGTGACTTGCGTTGCGGCGTTCATGTCCGTCTCAGTATCGTATCCGGTATTGCGGCCTTCGCGCTGACTTGCAGGCGCTGGCGGGGATTTTGTGCCGCCTTCCAGATCATTCAGGCGCAGTTCAATGTCGCTGGTGGCGCGTTCCAGTTGTTCTTTGATTTGTTTGGTTTCAAAAGCCTGCTCTTCGATCGTCCCTCTGAGGGTTCTGATGTCGGTTTCGAGCTGTTGCAGGCGAACTTCTGTATCCGCGCTGGCCGAACTGCTCCCCGAATAACTGGAAGCTGGCGGGGCTTCGCCTTTGTAAACAGCGCGGCTCAGGGTTTCGATTTCATTTTCCATGCGCTTGATCCGGTTTGCACTCTCGCTGTCGGACTGTGCAAATCCCTGCCCCGTCAGAACAAAAGGCGCAAGGACCAAAAGGCCCAGAAAATTCCGGGCCTTTCGCGTCTTGATGGGGAAGAAGCCATGTGTCATGGGCTTGTCCTTCTCTTGTCTCTATTTATATCTTAGTCAACTTTCGTTACGCCGCGACGGTTCTGCGCAAAGCTTGTCTCATCGCTTCCAGGCACAGCCGGACGTTCTTTCCCGTAGCTGATGGTGTTGATTCGGCCTGCATCCACACCGGCGGCAGAGAGGTAGTTTTTCACAGAAGTTGCACGACGGTCACCCAGCGCGATGTTGTACTCCCGTGTCCCGCGTTCATCGGCATGACCTTCGATGGTGATGCTGAGATTGGGGTATTGTTGCAACCAAGCGGCCTGCTTGTCGAGAGTCATGCGGGCTTCATCGCTGATATCATAGTGGTCATAGCCAAAGAATACACGGTCGCCGACATTGACAACAAGGTCAGCCTGTGTGCCAGGGGCGGCACCACCGGCATCGCCTTGCATGGAAGGATCCATGGCGCCATCGGCCAGACCTTGTTGGGCGGCCTGATCATCCATCATAGATGTTTCGTCTTCTGTCGAAGAACAAGCCGATACGGTGAACATGACCGCACCGATCAGGCACACACGTGAGAGAAGGGGACGGTTACGAAAAGAACTGCGAATTGCAGAGAGGGTCATGAGGGTTTCTCCTTAAAAAATACTGTTTTTCACCTGCCCTGACGAGCAAACTATAAGCCTTGCGAGCCAGAGTGTTTTATCACGTTCTCGGAAGGGTGCAAGTACCTTTGCCCCTCCGAGAGCAAAATAATATAAAATATACACAGGCGAGAATATGCGCGTTTAAAGTTTGTCTGTCAATTGGGTGAGAAATAATTCCGCCTCATAGCGTTCCTTGGCTGAAGGGGCGCGGGTGATATAGGTTTCAAGGGCAAGGATGGCGTTGTCTTTTTGCCCTGTCTTGGCGTAAAGCACGCCGGATTCTAGGAAGAATTTATACTCGGTTGGAGCAAAGGCCTGCAGGGCGTGGATGGTTATCAGGGCTGATTCGTACTCATGTTCCGCGATCTGGTGGAATTTCAGGATATTTTGCAGGCGGATCAGAAGGGCGCGGATGGTCAGAGGGCTGTAATATGTAGCCGATAGTTCTGTTCGGGGTCCCGCAATAGCCTTTGCCAGTGCCCGAAGATCGGGGGCATTCATGATTTTGCATCCTTGCGCGGGATCAAACAGGAGATGCTCCGGCCCCTTCTCGATTCGGCCTATGAACGCATACGGAAAGGACAACGCCTCCATGTCCCACTCTAAGGCGCGGGCCGTGCAAAGATAAAGTATGCCGAGCGTTTCCGGTGTTCCCTTCCGTCGATCAATCGTATGAATCAGGTTTGTGCTGTAAGTGAGGTTTCTGGGGATGGGATCAAGGGCATACCCGTGTGAATCATGCAGAACATGCTTGAGCGCGACCAGTTGTGTGCCTGCAGTGTCTTTTGCCTGATTCGTCAGAAGGGTTTCGTAGCGGCTGGCGGTTTCTTCCGCAAGGATGCGAAGATGTTCCAGATAGGGTGTGGCGGAATCTCGGGGGGCCGTGAGCGCTCCAAAGGCCAGCGCTGTCGGGAAAAGAGAAACCTCGTCATCGGCTTGTTGCCCTGCTATCTGTAGGGTTTTTTCAGGATCGTCTGAGAAAAATTGCGCCATATATCAATCATCGGAAGGAATAAAACTGAGCATGGGAGGCGATGTAAAATAAAACGTCTCGTGATTATGTGGATACGAAATAAAAAAATTTCCAAGCAATAGGCCTTCGTGGTGCACCGGAAGACAAAACTGCCGAATGTGGTCTTTTGTATGTTCAAGATCGGATGTCTTGGAAAGAGCGTCGGGATCAATTTCTTTTGACACGGAAAAATCTCCAGGAAACGACACCGTAAAGGCACCGATTCCCAAAAAATTACATTCTTTCAGAAAGTCTTCTCCTGAGCGTTGTGCCGCGTACCAGTGAGCAGGATTGGGGATGACGCCATAAAAGGGCGTATCGTACCAAATTTGTGAGTTTTGTTCTTGACGTTCGGGGAGCCGATATGTGCTCAGGTAGAGTTTTTTGCAGTGGGCATATTCTTTGCTGTGCTGAAAGGACTCCCAGCCAATGACCAGAGCTTTCTGAAGTATCGGGATGTGTTTTTGAATTTCTAGAATTTTTTTTCTCTGTGAAGTGACAGGCATGGCAATGTTCGTTCATTCATTGTGATATTGAGATTGACAAACATATAATCAAGGTGGCAAGGGTTCGGCCTCAATGGAATGTCTGGAGGGGAGCGGAGCGCTGGAGACCGTACCGCCATCGGAAGAAGTGTTTTGCCCCTCGGGTGTGATGGAAGTGGGTCCGCCGCTCCCGTTTAAATCAGACGGAGACAGCATTTCATTCTGCCCTTGCCTTGCGGGCGCGCCGCCCTTTTTACGGGGGGGCAATACCACGGCATCTTCCTGTGTGCCTGCAATCTTGACATAACTTACAACGCCTTTGACGCCTTTGATTTTGCGCGCCCTGCTGACGACTTTGTTCAGCTCCTTCTGGCTCTGGGCAAAGCCCATGAGATAGATAGTGCCCTGCACTGTATCAATGGAATAATTGACCGAAAGAATATCCTTGGCAAAGATGAGCTCGGAGCGCAGGCGGGTCGTAATCCATGTGTCCGTGGCGTAACCGGAAACGCCCTCGCTTTCAGCCACGCGGATTTCATTGATAACCTGCTTCACTCCCTTGGGTTGCCAGGCCAGCCGTACGGCTTCCACGCGGGCTTCGGGCTTTTGCACGACACCGGTAATAAGAACACGACCATTGTTGATGGTGAGATCCAGCTTGGAAAATGTATCAACATCGTATTTGAACCACAAATCATTGATGGCGATTTGGATCCCTGCATCACTGACCGCACCGGAAATCCCGCCTTCCTGCGAGGCTGAAACGCCTGCCGTGGCGGCGATTCCTGTCGCAATTCCAATCGGCGCGCAGGAGCAAAGCAATAACGTTGAAGCAATCAAAAGAGATCTTATATGAAACATGGCGTACATTTCCGCTGGATCGAATCAGTCTGCTTATTATTGCCCTTCAATCCACGCATTGTCCAGATGATAAACGGACAGGCCGCCGCTCACGGTTATGACATCAAAGCGGAGGGCAAAGTCATAGTAGGCGGGATGGTGGGCCAGAAAATAGCGGGCGGCATTTTCAATGCGCCGGCGGTTTTGCGGGCGCACGGCGTGCAGGGCCGCCTCTTTGGTTTCTCGCGCTTTGACTTCTATAATAAGGATCATATTTTTCTTGCGGGCGATGAGGTCAATCTCCCCCACAGGGGTTTTATAGCGCTGGGCCAGAATTTTGTAGCCTTTGAGGCAAAGAAAGAGCGCAGAAATTGTCTCGGCCCAGTGGCCATGGTCATAGGCCTTGCGTCTGGCGGTTTTAGTCGGCATCTGGGCTCTCCGTGAGGGTGAGGGCCAGTGTGTACAAGGCGGAGCGGGATGCGCCGGTCTGCGTGCTGACATGCGCGGCGGCTTCTTTGGTCCGCATGGTTTTGAGGGCCGTTTTCAAAAGTGTGGAGAGATCCTCTTCGGATATGGTGGTTTCTACAGGCGGGGCAATGACCAGCACGATTTCACCTTTGGGCTGTTCGCGGGATTCATAATGGGTGATGAGCGTTTCGAGGGGGCCGCACTGGATTTCTTCGTAGAGTTTTGTGAGCTCCCGTGTGACCGCCACAGTCCTGTTGCCCAGAACCTCTGCAATATCTGCAAGACTTTTGGTTAGGCGCGGTCCCGTTTCAAACGCTATAAGGGTCGAAGGCGTATTCTGCCAGAGCCGGAGCAGGCTCTGGCGCGCGCCTGATTTGGGGGGCAAAAACCCGATAAAGGTAAAGGCATTGCTGGGAAGGCCTGAAAGCTGGAGCGCGGTTAAAGGCGCATTGGCTCCGGGCAGGCTTGTTACATAAAGCCCTTTTGCCTTAAGGTCTTCTACCAGCTTGTATCCCGGGTCCGAGATCAACGGCGTGCCGGCATCGCTGATCAGGGCGAGCGCTTCGCCATTTTGAATGCGCTGGAGGATTTCTGCGCGTTTGCCGGAATCGCTGTGATCGTTATAGATTTCGAGCTTCTTTTTGATCCCGTAGGTGGAGAGAAGCTTGCCTGAGATGCGGGTGTCCTCGCAGTAAATAGTGTCCACGGCGCTCAAGGTATCAAGCGCGCGCAAAGTGATATCCCTCAGGTTTCCAATCGGCGTGGCAATCAAATAGAGCCCCGCCTTCAGTGGTTTGTGGACGGGGTCCGGTAAAATCCATGCAGATACGGGGCGTGGGGTGTGTGTGCTCATACCTGAACATACAGAGGGATTCTTCCAAAATCCACGAAAAGGTGTATGGTGGAGGGAAATGGAGAGAGGCGGACATGAAAAAGGCAGGACTGGTCGGGATCGTTTTTTTAAGTGTGCTGTGCTCGTACGCGCAGGCATCTCAGTTCCCCGATGATTTGGGAGAATTTCCGCTCCTGACGGAAGATAAAATCATGGGTGTCGTTGAAAAATTTTCGATGGGGGAGCCTGTTGGCGATAGTTTTTCTGTGGATATAAACGGGGATAAAAATCCGGAAAAATTCATAGGAACGGATTGCGGACAGGCTGGATGTTTTTATTGTATTTTTTCGCCCGTGGAGGCAGAACAATATAGGTTGATCGGGTTTGTCAATCTGACACGTAATTTTGAAGTGCTGGAAACCAGCCATGAAGGATTTCATGACCTGCTGGATTATTGGTCTTTGAGCGCGAAGGAAGGGGATTTAAACCGTTTTTCCTATGATTCTGCAAAACACAGATATGATGGGATCTTTATAAAACCCGTTTCGTCCGATGTTGCGGACATCGTAAAGCCTACCTATAAGCCAAATCGCTAACATAACTTCAGGGAGAACCACATGAGACAGGGTTTTGGAAATATAATAAAAAGCGTTTTGTTTGCGTTTTTGCTCTGTGCTCTGACGGCTTGCGGCCTCGGGGCGGGATACCGGACCGCGCAGGAGGTTGCGGGTGCGGTGTCTCAGGCTCCTAAGACGGCGGCCCCTGTATCCGCCCCGCAGGCGGAAAAAATCAAGGTCGGAATTTTGCTCCCCTTGAGTGGACCGCATCAGGCGTTGGGGCAGGCGTTGTTCCAGTCCGCGCAACTGGCATTGTTTGATATCGGGTACGAGAATGTGGAATTGGTGCCCCGTGATGTGGGATCTACGCCCGCGCAAGCGGTGCAGGCCGCAAATTCTGCGATTGATTCAGGGGCGCAATTGTTGCTGGGGCCCGTGTTTTCGCCATCCGTGCGGGCGGTCAAGCCTGTGGCGGAGCGGGCGGGCGTGAACGTGATTTCCTTCACGACTGACTGGACGCTGGCGGGGGGGAATGTCTATGTGCTGGGCTTTACGCCGTTCGATCAGGTGGAGCGGATCACGCGCTATGCGTCTGCGCAGAACCTGCGCAATGTGTCTGTGTTCGCGCCCGAAGATGTGTATGGGCGGATGGTGACAGGCGCGTTTTCCACTCTGGCTCCACGCTATGGGGTGACGATTTCTGCCAAGGGTAGTTTTCCGGCGCAAGGGGGGGATGTTGCCCCCTATGTTGCGCGTTTTTCTACGCAGGCGGTGTCTTCTTCCGCGGTTCTCCTGCCGGCGGGTGGTGCACAGGCTGTGGCTGTGGCGCGGCAATTACGCGGGCAAGGGTTGCAAGCCGGCACGGTTCGGATTTTAGGCACAGGCCTGTTTGATGAGACAACAGGCGAGTCCTTGTTGCGCGGGAATCCGGATTTGAATGGAGCTTGGTTTCCAGCGCCTGCACCCGCTTTGCGCCGAAAATTCGAGGACCGTTATACAGCGCTTTATGGTGTGATGCCGCCACGGATCGCCACGCTGGCTTATGATGCGACGGCGCTGGCGGTTGTGCTGGCGCGCATGGGGGCTGAAAAAGGCACTGGGCCGGCCTATGACCGGTCTGCGCTGATGAATCCCAATGGCTGGTCGGGGATTGATGGAATTTTCCGTTTCAAACCCAATGGTGTGGCGGAACGGGGTTTGGCGGTTTTGGGGTTCGAGACGGGACAAATCGTCCTTCTCGAAGAGGCACCGAAAACATTCCAGACCGCCGTACCCTAGAAAATTTTCCCCAAATCGACACTTGCTTTTTCGTGTGAAAAACGGCACGCTCTGACTTCTCTGAAGAACGATTCGGTATTTCGATACGATACGGATTGTTTTGAAAAATAATAACAAGAGGAATAGTGCCCGTGGGATATAAAGCCGGATATGCTTTGAAAGAAGAGTTTGATGGACATGAGGCACGTTTGCCCGAACCTGTGGGGGAGGAACAGACCATCCCTCAAAAGCTCCATAAGGGCCGTCCCAGAAGCCAGTCTTGCCGGAAAGCGGTGTTAAAAGCGGTCAATGCTTTGCTTTTACATACTTCGGTACAGGACCTGTCCATCGAGGCCGTTGCCAAGAAAGCAAAGGTCGGGAAATCCACGATTTATCGCTGGTGGTCGAACAAGACCGCGATTGTGATGGAGGCGCTGATCAGCCAGCCCGGGATTCAAAGCCCCTTGCCGACCCCTAAAAATAACGCCGAAGCTGTTATTTTGCAACTGGATAAGCTGATCCGTTTGCTGGACAGTAAAAACGGCGAGATTATTTCCCAGCTCTTCAGTGAGGCCCAGAATAATCCGCAGGCCCATAAAATTTTTTCCGATATTTTCCTTACGCCCCTGATCGATGCGATCGAGTTCAGTGTAGAGCAAGGGGTCAGGGACCGTGAATTCCGTCCGACTTTGGATATCAAGCTCGCGGTGGATCTGTTGTGCGGGCCAATTTTTTTCCGGCTCATGGCCAATCCGTCTACGCTGGATGCGGCGTTTCGGGAGACATATCCGAGGGAAGCCGTGCGCCTGATCAGCGCATAAAAAGTCCTGTTATCCGGCCTCTTCCGTATCCAGAATCGTAGCCACGGCATGCAGGACACTGGCAATCCGGACCGCTGTTTGAATGTGTTCGATTTTCAGGCCGTGTTCCCGCAGGATGTTTTCGTGGGATTTTACGCAAAACTGACAGCCATTGATGACAGAAACCGCAAGGGCCCAGAGCTCGAAATGGGCTTTGTCCACGCCTGGATTTCCAATCACATTCATCCGCAGTTTCGCGGGCAGGGTCTTGTATTCTTCTGCCATCATGCCGGTGAACTTGTAATAAATATTGTTCATGGCCATGATGGAAGCCGCAGATTTTACCGCGTTCAGGGCTTCAGGCGAAAGACGGGGGGAAACTTCTGCGGTCATATGCGCAATAACGGTTTTTTGCCGTGTGGCCAGCGCCGAAGCTAAAAAAGTACCCCAGAGCTGTTCGGGGTTTAGGCTTTCATCCATGGCCAAAGTGGAGAGATTGAGTCTGATATCCTTGGCGTATTCCGGAATCAGGGTTTTCAATATTTCAATCGACATCAAAACATTTCCTTTACAGAAAAGGTGGGTTTGAGTAAGGAAAATCCCCGCCCCTTTTGACGAGACGGGGATTTCATAAGGCGCTTTAGACAATAGTGTCCTATGCCGCAATTTTCTGGGCTTCGGCCGAGACATCAATCGTGTCCCCGCCGACAGGGCGGTTGCAGGGGCAGAGTTCATCAGACTGCAGGGCATCCAGAATGCGCAGGGTTTCCTTGGGGTTCCGGCCCACACTCAAGGCGTTGACGCTCACGTGCTGGATGGTGTTGTCAGGGTCCACGATAAAGGTGGCGCGTAAAGCGACACCCGCATTGTGATCCCGAACGCCCAGTCCGTCTGTAAGAGAGCCGTTCGTATCGGCAAAGGACCATTGACCGAGCTTGTCCAGATCCTTGTGTTCTCGGCGCCATGCCAGTTTGCAGAACTCGTTGTCAGTGGAACCGCCCAGTACCACGCAATTGCGGTCTGCAAATTCGCTGTTCAATCTGGCGAATTCTGCGATTTCCGTCGGGCAGACAAAGGTAAAATCCTTGGGGTAGAAAAAGAAAACTTTCCATTGTCCGGCAAAGCTTTGTTCGGTAATTTTTTCAAAGGCAGATTTGCCATTTTCCTCGTGCTTGTTAAAGCCGGGCTTTACGCCTGTGATGGTGAAGGGGGGGACTGTATCGCCGATGCCGAGCATAGTATTCTCCTTTATGTGTTGATATCTCAAGAGCGTGATTTAGGGCCGATCATGCGGAAATCAAGGGGAATTTGCAATAAAAAACTGTAGAAAAGCGTCTGCACCTTGCCAAAAGAAGGAAAAAGGATTATAAGCCCCCCGTATGACGTGGAAAGTTGCCGCCCTGTACCGGTTTGTGCCTGTTGCCGATATTCCGGCTTTGCGATCGGAGATCCGTGCCTTCGGAGAGTCCTGCGCGGGGTTGTGCGGAACCCTCCTTCTTGCGCCCGAAGGGATCAACGGCACCATCGCGGCCTTTCCGGACGATCTGGACGCCATGGTGGCGTTTCTTGATGAGAAGCTGGGCATTTCAAAGGGGGAACTCAAATACTCCCACGCATCCAAGCAACCTTTTAACCGTTTCAAGGTGCGTCCCAAAAAAGAGCTGATCACCCTCAAACGGCCTGAAGCCGATCCCAATAAAATTGTAGGAACCTATGTGGAGCCGCAGGACTGGAATGCGTTGATCCGTGATCCGGATGTTGTATTGGTGGATACACGCAACGACTATGAAACCAAAGTCGGTATTTTTGAAGGCGCAAGAGATCCCGACATCAAAGTCTTTACGGAATTTCCGGATTGGGTGGCTGAAAATCTCGATCCCGCCAGGCATAAAAAAATCGCTATGTTCTGCACGGGCGGTATCCGGTGCGAGAAGGCCAGCGCTTACATGCGCGCACAGGGATTTGAGAATGTCTACCACCTCAAAGGCGGAATTTTAAAATATCTGGAAACCATTCCGGCGGACCAGAGCACATGGAAAGGCGAATGTTTTGTCTTCGACCAGCGCGTGTCCGTGGGGCATGGCTTGCAGGAAGGTGAATGGGCGATCTGTCATGCGTGCCGCGAACCCCTTTCTGGGGAAGATCTCGTGCATCCGGCCTATGAAAAGGGCATTTCCTGTCATCATTGCAAGGACAGTTTGACATCCGAGCGGGAGCGGGCTTTGCGCGACCGGCAGAAATTCTATGCGGAGAAATACGCTGAAACGGGCGCGTAGAGTTTTTTGTATTCTTGCTGTCTTTCTGGGAGAATCCAAAAGGTTCAAGAGGCGTTTATAGTCCTTTCAGTTAAAAATCCGACATAATTCATCGTCATACCCACCCCGTGTCGGGCGTGACGGATTCTTATTTGAAATGGCTATATAGTTCTTTCGATGGACCCCCCCCTAGAACCCGCCGTGCGGATTCAGGGAACGACATTGTAAAGGACGATCATCTTTGTCATAGCCCCCTCCCTATAGGGGGGCTATGACGGATACGGTTCTTTCGTGTTGAAATAACAGGAAAAAACTGCTCCTGTGACTTACAAATCTTGTGTAAAACAGGATCAGCACCTGCCCATTTTATCCTTTTTTTTCCGTTTTTCAAGGGTTATTTTTTCAAATTCTTGATTGAGAGAGGTCATCCATTTGCCGATGGCGCGCTTGACGGTGCGGCGCATATCGGTTGTGGCGTCAGGATTTTTTTTGTTCTGGTGCTGGTTTTTGGTCCATTGTGTGACGTGCAGGGTTTTTGGGGGGAGTCCTTTTATATCCATCACGGCGTATTTTTCGCCTAAAAGCAGGCGTTCAATTTGTACCTTGAAGTCATTCATCCGTTCCATGCCGCCAGACCAGTAAGCCGTATATAACAGGAGGCGCATTTGCTCGGCAAAGGTGATTTCTGTTTTCCAGAATAAACGATTATGTGATATGGCGTTTCTGATCTTTCTTAAAATTTCTGTGGTTTCTGGTGTTTCTCCCAAAATTTCATCCTTGTCATCCCGTGGCAATTCATGAAACAGACGATGCATGACCAAGTGAATTTTTTGCGTTAACAGATAGAACGCTTCTATATCGCGCTTGAAGTGCATTGGGCGGGTATCGGAATCCCATGACAGAGGGGTTTGAGACTCTTTGATGTTTCTCAGGAATTTTCGGATATGGTCGATGTTTTCTTGCCCTATAAAATGATACCGCATTTTGAATTCATGTTCGCGGTAATCGGTTTTATGACGGGTCATTTCCCGATACGCTTTGCGCCACGGCACTTCGGGGTCGACCAGTTTTTTCCGCAAAGATTTGTCTTTGTTGTTTTGGCGTGTGCGTTCCTCGGCAAAGACCTGATGAGTGTTTTCCCGTCGTTCCTTCACCGCTTGGCGGAGAATAGCGCGAATCTCATCGGCTTGGGAGGGTGCGTCTTTGGGCAGATGCCCTGTTTTTTTGAGCCGTGTTTCACACGCAGAGACCCGCCCCGCAAAATGATGAAGCAGATCGGGCAGGAGAAAAAGGCTCAGAGCCTTGATAAAGGCAAGGTCATTATGGAGGGGAGAGTCTGCCCGCCCGCTATAAAATTTTTCTGTGTCGCTTTTCCCTTTCCCCTTTTTTGTGGGTTTGTCAAAGTGCTGAAGCGTATTTCTCCGTCTGGCAAGTGTTTCAAGGACACCCCGCATGGTTTCCGCATCAGGATAATTTTTTTGAAAGCGCAAGAAAAACCCGTATTCCAGACGGTTTTTGTTTTCAAACGCCAGAATGAGATCCTCTGGAAAATTTTTCAGAATATTATTGGTGAATGTGCCCGAGATGGTATCCAACGTTTGCGTACGGGGCGGAATAAGAGCGTCATAGACAGGTTTTTTTGGATCGTTTTCCTGTCCTGTGAGGGGTAAGTGATTTTTCGTTATGTCGTATAACACCAGTCGGCGTTTGGGTTTGGTGCGTGGAAAAAAATCCCAAAACATCCCGCGGATATAGGCATTTGCCAGACCGATGAAATAGAGTTCATCGGCTCTGAAGGCAATGCTGTGTCGTTCGAGCGGTTCAAGATTTATTGTCATCATTGAAATTTGATTTTTAGAGGATCATTTTTTTGCCTTTTTGTCTTTCTTGAGATCCTTTTGTTCTGAAGGGGGGAGGTCTTCCGGCGAGAGTTCCATGGGATTTCTGTCGCGGTTGACATCCTTCCGTCCACCACCGCCGATCATATCTGTCATGCGTTCTGCCATTTTTGCGCGGTCTTCGGGTGACAGATCTTCTGCGACTTGTTTGGTGGCCTTGATTTTAAGTGCCGTGATTATCTGGCGCGAGTCCATCAGTTTTTTGGCGGTCTTGTCAAAGGCTTTTGGATCGAAGGCAGGAGCCGACAAAATGTCCACCAGATCACTGCGAATTTTGCGGGCTTTGTCGCCTGCTTCACGGATTTCCCGAAAGGCGCTCTGGAAGGTGCGGGCCACCAGATTGCGGGCCTCGGGACTGAGCGCCTCTCTGGTTTCCTGCCAGGGGTGGTGCTCCCACGTGTCGTATTCATGCCGGCCAATATAGCCCAGTAACACGACATTGAGCAGGAGGGATAGTGTGAATATAAATTTGATACTGTTTCTCATAGCCATTCTCCGGCGACAAACCGGTCCTCTATTATCATGAAACTTGCCAGATCATACGGGGTCATATTGGGTAAAACGGTTTGGGCGATGCTGTCGACATGGCGCGTCCAAAAACTAATGGCAATGCCTAGGACAAGAAGGGATGCAAAGGCTATAGCAGGTTTTGGTAGAAAAAGCATACTGCCGAGCTCTTCCCAAAAAGCCTGAAATTCTGTCCATAGACCGGATAATTCCTTGCGGGCAGGGCGCGTCTGCGCCAGCGCGTTCCGGATGATCCGTGTGCTCAGGTCATCGGGTGGGGCGGGTGTCCGTCTCTGTACAAGAATTTTTGCCATATCTCCGAAGAGCTCTGTAGCAAAAGGGTTAGTGTTCTGCAGGCCGGCAGGCGGAAGCGTGTTATCTGACATGGGCCACCTTTCGTGAGTGATCGGGTTGTTCTTCTATCAGTCCTTTGGAAAGACAGGTGCTGTGAAGGGTTTTTTTGGCCCGCACCAGAAGGGATTCCAGCGCCTTGAGGCCCACACCCATAATATCGGCGGCATCCTTGTTGCTCAAACCTTCGTAAAAACACAGGTTGAGCGCCAGCTTCTGGCGTTCCGGCAGGGCTTGGATCGCTTCTTCAAGGGCGGTTTGCCGTTCTTGTGTTTCAAGGGCGCTGTCGGCCAGCGGCGTATGGTCCGCCATGGTCTCCAGCGTATCGGGATGGGCCATGGGCTTTTTTTTCCGGCTCTTGTCAATCGCCAGATTCGTCACAACACGGTAAAACCATGTGGTAAATTTTGTGTTTTTATCCTGATGGAAGGCCTCTGGCTTGTCCCATAATTTTAAAAAGGCATCTTGCACAATATCTTCCGCTTCGTCTGTTGTGCCGCAAATCCGGTACGCGGCTGAAAAAAAGAGAGGCGTATGACGGCGGACCAGAACCGCAAAAGCCTGCTGGTTCCCGCTTGTGATGCGTTCCATCAGGCTTTCGTCGGTCTGGTCCTCGAAGGGTGTCATCGCTGTCTTTTTCAGTGCATTGGCACTGTTTTTTTTAAAAGACAATTACTCTGTTTTTTCAGCGTCCGTGCCAGTGGTGGGAGCGTCTGTTGGGGCGGTTGTGTCCGTGCCTGTAGCAGGGGCCTCCCCTTCGACTGTGTCATCCTCTTCCGCGCTTTCTGCGTCATCCCCATTTTCTGCGGCTTTTTCGCGCATTTCACGCATTTTTTCCTTCATCGCTTCGGCTTCATCTTTTGTAATCGTACCATCCTTGTTGGTATCCATCATGGTAAAGTGCTCTTCATGACGTTTCATGAATTCTTCTTTCGTGACTGTCCCATCACCATCAATGTCAAGTTTTTCAAACATTTTCCCGTGATGGTCTTGCAGTTTTTCTGCAAAAACAGGGGCAGAGGAGAGTGTGAGACCCAGCAAGGTCAGTGCAAATATTTTTTTCATAGTGTCATTCCTTTTTGGTTAAAGGGGGTTATATCCGTAATACGAGATACGCAGGGCCCTCCCTTCGCGGGCGGGACAGATTTTTTATAGCTCTGTTGTATCCTCTACAGGGGGGCGATGTCTATGACGATTCTGTGTCCGTGGGTTTCATTGGGGGGGAACGTGGATTTCATAACGATTTTTGCAGATTTTTTCAATTCCATGACAAGACGTGTTCCTGTCGCGGTGGCTTCGGCTGTGTAGTGTTTCAGGAGCGGATCGTGAAAGAGTTTTTCTTGTTCAGCAGACCAGTGTGCCTGCGGAAGTTCTATGACCAGAAGATTTTCTGAAGGGTCAAGATCGGCGGAAAAGGCTGTTTTGTCCGAGAGGTCCAGAACCAGCCGGATTTTCCCGGGATGTTGGCCCGTCCGGATACTGGTGACGACGGGGGCACTAGTGGCCCCCTTCGACAGGGCGGGCTCCGGCGCTTTGGCGTGTTTTGGCGCTTCAGGCGTTATCACCATCGGCGGAGTCGGGGCATGGGCCAGAGGCGTGGTTGTTTCTTCGGGGGCTTCCAGCGGGCGCGACTGGATATCCTGCACGGTTTTACGCAGTTCGGGATCCGGCAGTTTGGCGAGGGGGGGCAGGATTTTATCAAAATCACTCTGCAGGGTGTTCATTTGCCGTTCCAGCTTGAGCACTCTGAAATGGACATCGTCCTCTATATGGGCCGAAGCCGCATTTTCGGTATAGGCCTGACTTTTGGCAAGCTGGGCGGGGTTCACCTGTTTTCGGGTTTTCATGTGTTGCTGGATGGGGGTGGCCGTGTGTTGCTCTTCCACCAGCTTCCATTCCCCTTCGGCGGACAAAAGTTCTTCCGGTGAGCCTGGTTTGGCGGGGGCGGACGAAGCCGTTTTCGAGGAGGTCAGCGGGGTACAGGCCCCCAGCAGAATCAGCGCTGAAAGCGCAAGGGACAATTTAAAAGAAGGCATAAGTTTGTGCGGCATCATGGGGGCCTTGAAATCTTTTGAAGCGGTGGACGTGTTGCCTCCGATTAGAAAAGTCTTTTGCCACGGGGTCAATTCATACACAAGGATCAGGCCTGTTTATCCACATCAAAGGCTTTGCAGGAGGTCAAAACGAAAGAATTCCGCCAAAATTCCTCAAATTAACGGAATTTTAATGTTTTCCGCATAAAACGGAAGGGAGATAGAAGAAATTTTAACGTATGAGGGTTGCCATGTTTACCAGATCAGAACTCCGTCAGAATCTTTTAGGGTCCCTTGAAGTGGCGCTGTTTATGCGGACAGGCACAGGGCGTTTTTCCGCCTCGCGGGAGTCCATGAAACGCTCCTTTATGATTCCGGTTGTGTTGTTGCCCCTGACGGTGGCGAGCGTGCTGGCCGCCCACCCCGAAAAACTCGATATAGCCTCGATGCAGGCTCTAGCGCTGATCTACACCTTGCGGCTGTTTGTGTATCTGGCGGGTTTTCTGGCGCTTGTGTACAGCATGGCGCGGTCGATGGACCGGCTGGATAGTTTTTACCGTTTTGCGACAGCCAACAACTGGCTGACCCTGCCGGCCGCCGTGATCATGTTTCCGGTTTTGGCCCTGTTTTTGAACGGGTATTACACTTGGGCGGAAATCTATCCGTTGATGGTGTTTATGACACTGTATTCCTACGCCTATACCGCTTTCATGACAACCTATGTCCTGCGGGTACCCTTCGAGCTGGCCTGCTTTGTGGCGATTGCGGGGATGGCTCTGCATCAGACCTCTCTGGAAGCCCTGAAATGGGTTGCCGTCAATGCGCTGATGATGGTGTCTTGAGCCACCTGCACTTGCGGATCATGGCGGGGTAGCGGTCCAGTTTGGCGGAAAAGCCTATGTGCCAGAGCAAAAATCCTATCCATGAAACCGTCAGCAGGAGGAGCGGGAGGCCGATTTCGAGTCCGAAAGTACCTATCCCCCCGCTCAGGAACACAAGGGAGAGAATAATCCGGACGGCGGTCTCCGGCGGCAATCCCGCTGTGATAAAATGATGGTGGAAATGCCCGCGATCCGGCCAAAAAGGGTGTTTGCCCTCTCTAACGCGTCTGTAGAACTGGGCGCATTCATCCCAGATGGGAAGAGCCAGAATCCAGGCGACCGAAATAGGTTCCATGACACGGCGATGTTCGGGCGAAAGGTGAATAGCATACCATGCCATCAGTAACCCCAGAGACATGCTTCCGGCATCGCCCATGAAAATAACCGCTTTTTTGCGCCATGGGCTCCGGATGTTGTAGAACAAAAAACCTGCCAGACAGCCCAGCAGGATCGACAGAGAGGGGATGAAAATCAGGGCGCCTGCCAGAGATGTCAGAAGACAGGCCGTCAGGAACCATCCCGTCATGATAAAAACGGTGCCGCCCGCCAGCCCGTCCAGTCCGTCGATCAGATTGATGGCATTGATCAGTAGAACCACGGAAATCAGCGAAAAAGGCAGGCTCAGGGAATCAAGGCCCACATCGCCCATCCCGAACAGATTTCCAAGCTGGTAGAGTTGGGCCCCGCCCGGCATGACAACGAGCGCGGCGGCAATAAACTGGATGCTGAATTTGATCAGGGGATGCAGATGAATTTTATCGTCCACTGCGCCTGTCAGGAGCAAAAGCCCCAGCGCACTGTATAAAGGCCAGGTGGAATCCCATGTATGCCCCGAAACGAGGCAAAGCGTCATAAAAACGGGCAGGATCACAAGTCCGCCAATTAACGGAATGGTTCCTTCATGCTGTTTGCGTTTGTCCGGTGTGTCCATCAGGCCCAGAAACGGTGCGCATTGCATCATGGGCGGGACAGCCCCCAGCACGAGTATAAAGGCCGAAATGGCCCAGAACAGGGGATGGGAAAGAATGTGAACCATATGAAAATCCAAAAAATCAGATGTGGGGTGGGTCCTGCATAAAACGATCCGGTGCCAGAGCCTTGCACGAGGTCTCTGGCAAAGAGGGTATTGTGCCCAAAATCATATCGGAAAGCAATTGGCCTGCCATGAGGGTACTTAAAATCCCGTGGGAGCCATGGGCGGTGGAGATAAAAACATGCTTTGTGTTTTGCAAACGGCCTACCAGCGGAAAATGATCGGGGCTTGAAACACGCACACCGGCGCGGTGTGCGGCTATAGGTCGCAAAGACACGCTATCATAAAGCTCGGGAGCAACGGGGCGCAATTTTTCAAGATTGTCGATATCATCTTGCGGAAGAATATCCGTATGATCCAGCCAGCGTTGGAATGTTGCACCCAGTGTGTGATGTTCTTGAACGGAAGGGGTTATATAGCCGCCGTAACATAGGGCGCAGGACAGTTTTTGGGAAAGACCTGTTTCGCCGATTTGCGTGATTTGCCCGCGTATGGTGGTGAGGGGGATATCTTTTGTGAGTCTGAAATTCTTTGCGCTTGCGCCAGAGCAAATAACAATACGATCCGTATCGTATTTATTAAAATCATCCTCAGTGAAAGGCGTGTTGAGATAAATTTCAATATTTTTGGTATAGGCGTGACAGAGTTTTTCAGGGCTTACAGTCCCTGCCTGCGGGAGAAAAAGTGCCGCATGAGAAAGCGGTGTTTTGGCAATTTCGGACGCGTCGTACGCGTTGACAAGTCGGATCAATTCAGGTCCCCAACCCCAATGCTTGACGGTTTGAGAAAAGCGTTTGATTTTTTTCTCATCGGTCATGAGATGAAGGGCGCCGCAGGGATTCCAGTCAATATCTTCGAGTGTGGGAAAGGTCTGTAGAGCCAATGCAAAAGCGCTTTTGAAATACAGGCTTTGTGGGTCTAAAAAGGCACTGAGGCGGGGATTATAGAGCCCGACAGAATTGCCCGAAGCGTGCCCTGCGAGGGTAGGGCCCGATTCGTAAATGAGGGGCTCTGCGCCCTGTTTTTTAAGCTGGTAAGCCAGTGCGCATCCGGCCAGCCCGCCGCCTATGATTCTGACCTTCATGACAATGCTCCGGTTGTCATATGACGCTTATGCCCGAACCCTTTTGTTTTGTGAATCGTAAAACCGGCAGTTTCCAGACCGCGCCGGACAAACCCTGCGGCGGTAAAGGTCGCGAGTGTGGTGCCGGATCGACTGAGCCGCGCCATATGGGTAAAGAGGGTGTCGCTCCACATGTCGGGGTTTGTGGCAGGCTTGAAACCATCTAAAAACCAAGCATCTACAGGGGTGTTGAGAGTCGGAATAGCGGTATTGACGTCTTCAAATATCACGGTGAGGCTCACGGCCTTGTCAAACGTGAAGCGCTGTGTCCCTTGAGGGTTCTCAGGATAAACCGATACGAGCCGTTCCAGATATATTTTGTTATCAGCGGGGAGTAATGGTTTTAGGGTTGAATAGATCAAATTTCTATCCAGCGGAAATTTTTCAAACGAGATAAAATGAAGCCGTTGCTCCGGCGTGCTGTGTTCTGAAAACAATTTCCAGACCGCCAGAAAATTAAGGCCTGTCCCAAAACCTGTTTCTGCAATCACGAAGGTGTTCTTGTCTTTCCAGCGTTCCGGTAAATGATTGCCGTTCAGAAACACATGGATGGTTTCAGCCAGCCCATCTTGCGCGGAAAAATAGAGATCATCAAATGCCGCTGAACGCAATCCGGTGTATTGTTGAGAGGCTAAAATATCTTTTGGGGTTGCCGTATCCATGGCGTTGCCTATATTCTTTCGAAATCTGAATGTTTTTATAAGGAACCGCGCCCCTGATGTCCAAGACTAATCCACTTTTGTCTGTATCTTCCCTACCTAACTACGCGCCGGAATTTGATAAAATTTTGCCGGAGCATTATTTGCCAGCGGTCGAGGAGGCCATCGCACAGGCCAGAGCGCAATATGACGCCATCCGCGCAGATACACGCCCGCCTGATTTTGAAAACACCATCGCGGCCATGGAATCCTGTGGGGAGCTCCTGGGTCAGGCCACGGGCATTTTTTATAACCAGCTTTCAGCTGTCGGTGGGGATGAATTACATGAACTGGCGGAGAAAATAGGCCCGCTTTCAGCCGCGTTTTCCAGCGATATCATGTTGGACCCTGTGCTGTTTGCGCGTGTTAAAGCCGTGCATGATGCCATTGAGGCGTGTACCTATACGCCGGAGCAAAAAACACTGCTGGAGGAATCCTACAAGGGGTTTGTGCGGGCGGGGGCCTTGCTGGACGAGGCGGGTAAAGCCCGCTTGCGGGAAATCTCGCAAACACTCTCCACGCTGGGGCCTGCCTTTATGAACAATGTTAGCAAGTCCTCCGAGAATTTTTCGTTATTGGTTACGGATGAGACGGATCTGGCGGGATTGCCTCCTTCGAGTATTGAGGCCGCGCGCCACGCCGCAGAAGAAAAAGACCATAAAACCGGCTGGCTTTTTACGCTCGATTACCCGAGCTATATTCCCTTTGTGCAATATGCGGATAACCGGAGTCTGAGGGAAAAAATGTGGCGGGGCTTTGGTCTGCGGGGCTGGACGGAAAGTTATAACAACGCCGAAAATATCAAAACTATTGTATCTTTGAAGGATGAGCGGGCCAAATTGCTGGGGTACAAAACTCATGCGGATTATGTGTTGGAACGCCGGATGGCGCAAACGCCGGAAACGGTCATGGCGTTTTTGAACAAACTCAAGCAGGTGTATAAACCCGCCGCGCAAAAGGATCTGGAAACCCTTCAGGCCTTTGCCAAGAAACGCGATGGGCTGGAAGATATCAAACCGTGGGATGTAGCCTATTACAGCGAAAAATTGAAAGAAGAATTGTTTGAATTCTCGTCCGAGGATTTTCGGCCCTATTTGCCGCTTGAAAGGGTACTGGACGGGTGTTTCGCCCATTTCAGCCGCTTGTTCGGCATAGAATTTCGGGCCGCACAGGGCTATGAGGTCTGGCATACGGATGTGAAGGTGTTCGAGGTCTTCGAAAAAGACGGCGGGGGGTTTGTCGGCACGCTATTTTGTGATTTTTATCCGCGCAAGGGCAAAAAAGACGGCGCGTGGATGACCGCCTATCGCGCCCAGGGCCTCTATCATGGTAAGGTCGAGCGGCCTGTGATTGCGATTGTCTGTAACTTCACAAAACCGACACCGCAAAAACCCTCGCTCTTGACGCATGGAGAGGTGACGACGTTGTTTCATGAGATGGGCCATGCGGTGCATGGATTGCTCTCGAATGTGACCTATTCCTCGCTGGCCAGTCCGGCGGTGCTCTGGGATTTTGTTGAGCTTCCCTCTCAGGTGCAGGAAAACTGGTGCTTTGAAAAAGAAACGCTGGACCTGTTTGCGGGCCATTATGAAACCGGCGCGCCAATCCCCGCAGAGCT
Source organism: uncultured Pseudobdellovibrionaceae bacterium (assembly GCA_964348795.1). Classification (GTDB taxonomy): domain Bacteria; phylum Pseudomonadota; class Alphaproteobacteria; order Micavibrionales; family Micavibrionaceae; genus JADLAT01. The sequence continues at coordinate 80,916 of CAYGDY010000007.1, forward strand.
GATTGAAAAGCTCCGCAAGGCGATGAATTTCATGGTGGGCTGGGCGGGTCTGCGGCAGGTCAGTCTGGGTACGCTCGACATGGCATGGCATACGGCCAGCCCCGAAGCCTTCAAGGATGTGGCCGCGTTCGAGGATGGGGCGCTCAAGGATACGGCGCTGTTCCCGCGTCTGGGAGGACCAGTGTCGAGCAGTTTTTCCCATATTTTTGCAGGCGGCTATTCGGCAGGCTATTACAGCTATAAATGGGCGGAAGTACTCGATGCCGATACGTTTGCCCTGTTTCTGGAAAAGGGTCTGTACGACCCTCAAACCGCGCAGGCCTACCGCCATGAAATTCTGGCCAAGGGGGGATCTGAAAACCCTGCTGTGCTCTATCGCAAGTTTCGCGGGCGGGACGCCGATCCTGACGCGCTGTTGAAGCGCGAAGGGCTCTTGGATCAGGCCGCATAAGAGGGGAGTGCTTCCCCCGTGAAAACGGGGGTCTTAAAGGTGGGTTCTTAAAAAGATTCCCGCTTTCGCGGGAAAGCCAATATGATAATTTTGATGGTTTTTATGACGGAGGTTTTATGACACAAGACAGCGTACATCCACTGGACGGCACGTATCGTGTCACCAGCACGACCAGTTATCAGGGGCCTCTCGAAAAACGCAGTGACGGGGAGACACAAATCAAAAACAGCCAGACCGAGCGGTACGATGCGGCCCATTGTAAATGGACGAGCACCTTTACGATATTGAGCGAAACCGAAGTGCGGATGGTCTCGGTTGCCGATCCGTCCGAGGCTGTGACAGATTTCTTGTTGACCGCGCCGGATGGCTCTCCCACCCGCAAACCCGTCACGTATGAAAGTGTTTTAAAGCTGGCCTGCAAGGGGGATAAAATCCAGATGTCCGGCCAGATTGCCTATGGCAAGGATATTGTCCTGCTGACCATGCGGAAAATGTAGTCTTTCTTGTCTGTTTCGCAAAACGCTCACGGGATGAGGGCAAAAGGGTTTACTTCTTCTCCGGCTTGAGAAGAGATTCCATAAACGTATTGACGGCCTCAGTATAGGGGCCTGCCTTTCCTAAGGTGCGCATAATATCCATATGGTTTAGCTTTTGTGGTAGAATTTGCGTTCTGATCTGGAATTTCTTGGCGCGTTTGGCCAAGGCCCGTTCCTCGTCACAGGTCATCTCGTTGAACCCTTCGGAGCATACCAAAAGAAACGGTGTTGCACCTTGGGAGAGCTTGTGGTAGGGCGAAACCTGTTCCCAGAACAGGGGGTCATCCCCGAAGACAGGGTTGTAAAAACGGGGATGTTCCCGCTCCATCAGTGAGACGACATCAAGCGCGGCGCTGTCCAGAACGATCGTCCCGCGCCAGGGCTGGGCCCCGCGCAAGTACGCGAATTCGGGGCGGGCCGCGAGTAAAGCCACCAGATGCGCGCCAGCAGAATGCCCCATCAGGATGAGATCCTCTGAATTTCCTCCCCATTTTGCCGCGTTTTTTTGCGCAAATCCTATGGCATGGGCGACATCTTCCGATTCCTGAAAAGGCCCGACATCGGGAAAAACGCGGTAATTGGTAGAGACAATCACATAGCCTTTTTCAAGCCAGTATGTGATGTTCTCGCCTGCGACCTCTTCAGCCTGTTTGTCGCCGCCGCTCCAAGCCCCGCCATGGACGATAAACAGGATCGGGGTGTTTTTTGCCCCTGCCGGTACGTACACATCCATTGTCTGTTTGGGGTCTGTGCCATAAGACACATCGGCATATGTGGGCGCTACTTGTGCGGGGGAGCGTGCACCGGCTTTCACAGGACAGAAGGCAACAAGAAGGAGTATGAAAAGGAGACGGGTGCGCATGGCTCTCAAGGCTTTCTTTTCAGCAAGGCAACCTGGTTGTAATCCATCTGCAGGGGCCGTTTGTGGGTAAAGTGGTATATCAGTTCGTGCAGATAAGCCTGATTGAGGCCCGGTTTGGCCCCTTGTGCGTGAAAATGGTCCAGCACCTGCCAGCCTTCGGATTCCAGATACTGTGCGAATTCGGCCTTGTTCCACTCGCGGATATGGCTTTTGTGGCCCGATTTCATAAAGCCCTGCCCGTAGTGCCTGTCCCGATCAGGGGTCGAGAGAATGACAAGGCTGTCTTTGTGCATTCTGGACTGGATATAGGTCAGAAGTTTATCGGGGTCTACCACGTGTTCAATGACATCTGAACACAAAATCAGGTCGGCCTTCAGGTCCTTGTGTGCGGGGTTCGGGTTTTCAAAATCATCACTGAGCCATTGCCCGAAGGGATGGTTTTCCTTGCAAAAGGTGATGGGATGGGGCTGGTCGATCCCGATGATCTGAAGGTCCGGCAGGTCTGCGTGGATCATCCGGAGTTTCATGGCGGGCCCGCACCCGATATCCATCAGGTTTTTAAAGCCGTTTTTCCGGATCACATCGCGTGCATAAGTGTATACGGCGTACTGGTAGTGTTTGGCGTTGTTGAGGCGATGCGGGTTCCAGTAAGTCCCGCCGCTTTCCGAATCCATGGTCGTACGGACAGGGTTTTCCTGATAGGTTTCGGGCAGGCCGTATTTTTTCTGTGTCTGTGTCATGGGGAAAGGTCTACTCCTGTCAGGCGTTTGATTTCTTGGATTTCGGGTGCGCACACGGCTTCGAGTGTTTTGCGGAATTCTGGGTCTATGCCTTGGATATACTCGCTTTTGCCCGAGAGTAGGCGGATGAGGGCGGAGGACTTGGCCATTTCGTTCAGGCGTGTCTCCCCCAGTAGGTGCTTGGCGAGGCGGTGTGTGTTTTTCTGGAAAAATCCTGTTTTGGCTCCGGCAATGTTGACCTTTTTATGAAGGGCGCTGGGACGAAAATCTGCCGAGAGGCCTGCAAAATCCGCAATGGTTTTATACGTGCCTTCGGGGTCGGATTCCAGCGTATCAAACCGCAGGATCAGAATATTTTCGCGCGGCAGGGCATCGTAAAGGGCTTTGAGACCAATCCCGACAAATCCGTGCTCCAGCCATGTGGCATAGGTATTATAGTGTTTCAGCACGTCTTCAAACCGCAAGGCCGGATCACCGCTTTGTTTCTTGATATGCCAGTAATGCGAAAAGGCCCGCTCGATGGGGTCTCTCAGGCACACCATGACTCTGGCATGAGGGTTGTAGGCCGCGATCCGCGCAGGCGCGCGGGGGGAGCAAATATAGGAATAGGTGGGATCAAACCGGATGGTTCCCTTTTCATTCGCATTCCGCGTAGAAAATTGTGCATTGTACCAGTCTTCCCCGCGTGTGAAGTGCATGTCGAAATAATGGATGGTATCTTTTGCGGAGGTCACAATCTGCGGGTGTTCCTTCAAGAGGTGGTAGACCCATGTTGTGGCCGTTTTGGGCGGGCCTGCATGAAAGAGCGCTACAGGTTCAAGAGGCATGGGAAATCAACCTTGTCCAGCTTTTGTCGACAACAGGAACTATACCCGCCAGAGCCAGCAGGATCAAGCCGGAAGGCATGAGCGGCACAAAATGTCCGGCAGGCAGTAAAAGCGCCAGAGAAGCCAAAATATTGACAAGGCACATAAAGGGTGGAAGGAGGTGCAATCCCTCCTTGCGTTTCAGAACGCGGACAAATCCGGTGAAAAGCTGAAGTGTACTGATAAAAATGACGAAAGCCGCGCCTTCCGCCCCTTGGTTCGGCACAAGCCAGGCGGTGCCCACGCAGGTGATGACCATCGAAAAACCGGCGATGAGGGCGCTGTCTCCTGCGTGCCCCGCCATCCCGAGCAAATCCCCTGACGCGCCGAACCCTGTACGGATGACACTGGCCGCCGCTAGAATGTATAGGGCGGGCAGGGCGCTGTGGTAATCCCCGAACAGGGACAACAAGGGTCCGCCGAAAAACAGGAGACCCGCGCATGCGCCCAAAACCGCAACAAGAGATACGGCGCGCATGGCATTATATTCGAGTGTAAGCTGGGCCATATCGTGTTTGGCGAGCAAGGCTCCCATGCGTGGAACCTGAAGTTGTGCGACGGCATGTTTGGGGATCCAGAGCATTTGCGAAAGCCGGACGGCCATGGCATAATCGGCGGCAATGCTGGCGGTGGTAAAAAACCCGACGAGCACGATATCCAGCCCCCGAAACGGTTGGTTCAGCACTTGAAAGGCGGTGCTTTTGAGGGCGTATGTGAGATCCCAGCGCGTCAGGGTGCTATATGCGACGTTGGGCCACAGGGGCGCCCGAAAGAACAGCACCATAACGGGAATCAGTGTGCTGAGGATATAGGCGTGCGCCGTCCACAAGGGCGGCAGGGCCAACAGCCATAACAGGCCGACCAGAAGAACCCGCAGGCCATTGAGAAAAATTTCCTGAAAAAACAGGGTTTCTTTCACGCGCTGACGGGCGCGGGAATAAGACGGCAAGACAAGCGCGGCGGTGTTCACCGGAATAAAAAGCGCCATGTTCTGGAGCCATGGCAACAAAGCGGTGTGCCCCATGAGCCGCGCAATATGGGGTGAAAACCCGTATATCAAGCCACCGCACACAAGGCTAAGGATACCCGAAAGCCAGAAAATCTGGCTGGACAGGGCTGTGATGGTGTCCGGATTGTCCTGTGCCGTGCGGGACACATGGTACAGGATCAAGGCCTGAAACCCCGCAGAGAGCACCATGCTGAGCGTAAACATCAGGGAAAAGGCCATCATGAACAGCCCGAAAGAGTCCTTGTCCATCATGGTGCTTTGGAGCCAAAGGACACCAAATGTCGACAGGAGATTGAACCCCTTGCTGAACAGGGCCAGCCCCGCCGTACTCATGTAATGTTTTTGAAGCGTCATGGAGAGAAAATTTCGGAAAAAACGGGGTCTGGTGAAACAGCTTGCCACAGGATATAATAAAAACCATTGTTTTTCAAACAGACTGTGCCGCCGGCCCCGCAGTCTTTTCAGGACAGGATGTATGAAGCTTTTTTATCTTTCGGGTTCAACCCTGCCATCGGGGTATGCCAATGCGGTGCATGTGATGAAAATGTGTCAGGCGTTCGCCAAAATATGGGGGGCGGACGTCACGCTGTTTGCCAAGGCAGGCGTGGAAAAAACACATCCGAGAGAACTCTTTGAAATCTATGGTGTGTCAGGAATATTCAAATTATCTAGAACGGCGCGTCTTCAAAATAAAATGCTCTCCGGACCGGTCCGGATTCTCCAGACACTCTGGCGGGTTGTCAGTGAAAAGAATCCTCCTGATCTGCTGTACGGGCGGGATATCTGGACTCTGGCGGGTCTGGCGGGCGGGAGGATCCCTTTAGCGCTCGAGTTGCATGAAATCCCGCGCGGGCGGCTTCAAAAAGGGGCTCTGTGCCGGATCATAAACGCAAAAAATCTCAGAGGCGTGATTGTTATTACCGAAGGGCTCAAATACGACCTGATGCGCTTTGCGCCGTATTATCCGGAGGAGAAAATTCTGGTGGCGCCCGATGGCGGGGATGTGCCGCAGGGGCTTGTAACGCCCGTCCCCCTCGAATCCCTTGCCGGAACAGTGGTGCAGGTGGGCTATGCCGGTTCGCTCTACGCGGGGAAAGGGGTGGAGCTTCTCGTCCAGATGGCGGAAAAAATGCCGGAAGGCGGATTTCATGTCTTTGGCGGGCCGCAAGCCGAGCGAGAAAAATGGGAGTCCCGCGCTCTGCCCCCCAATATCCGATTTTACGGTGCCATACCTCATAGCGCCGTAGCGGGACGGCTGTCGGCCTGCGATATTCTGGTGGCGCCCTATTTGCCTGTGATCCATATCGGGACGGGGGCCGATATTGCGCGCTGGATTTCTCCGTTGAAACTGTTTGAATACATGGCGCTTCGCAAGCCGATTGTGTGTTCCGATCTGTCGGTCCTGCGCGAGGTTATGGTGGACGGGCAGAATGCCATGCTGGTCAATCCTGACAATCCGGACGAATGGGTCCACGTGCTTCGCAAAATTCAGCACAATCCCCTGCTGGCTCAGCATCTGTCCGAAGGAGCGTATCAGGATCTTGTGACCTGTTATAGCTGGGAGAGACGGGCCGAAAGGATTGCGACGTTTCTGCGTTTCTCTTACGAGTCGGGCATTTAATCCTTTTTTGTGTCGTGTTTTTTGGGTATAATTTCCTGCGTACCCTTGCGTATTCATTTTCCTTATTTTTCATTTTTCTGGTTTTGCGATTCGCTTTTATGATCTTTCGGTCTTTCAAAATATCCAGATATGTTCTGGCTCTACTCGCGTGTCTTTGGGCTAGCGCTTTTGAAGCCTTTGCAGGCGACATCCCGCTATATGCACCGGTGCAGGAACAAGATCCGAATAAGAGTTTTGTGAAACCGCCTGTCAAGTTCGGATCGTTTTTGTTGTTTTCGGATATCACGGTTGGTGAAACCTATAACGACAATATTTTGGCGCAGGAAACGGGCGCGGAATCGGATTTTATAACCACGATTGCGCCCACCGCCCAGCTTGTCAAAAGTTTCGGGCGGCATAATTTTGCGGTGACGGCGGGCGCGCAAGGTGCCCGCTTTGTGGAACATCAGGATGAAAATACCCTGGATTATTCCGGTGCGTTTCTGGGAGATATCGAAGTATATCATACCTTCCATATCCCTTTAAAGCTGGCTTATAGTCTGGGGCATCAGGGCCGTACGAATCGGCGTTTGACCAGCCTGACAAAAAATCCGGTAGAGCTCACCCATAAAACGGCCCAATCGGGTTTTGTGTATCAGCCTAACCGTCTGAAGCTCGAATTCCTCGGCACCTATGATCAGGCACGGGTGGCTGATTCGACCTTGCTGGTCTCGGGGGCACGAGTGAACGCCAGGGACAGGGCAAAAAATACGCTGGAGCTTGCCACAACCTTGTCCTATGAAACACAGACGAGCTGGAAACCGATTGTAAAACTCATCTACAATACGGAAGATTATTTGCGCCGGACGCTCACTGCCACCGGATTTGACGGGATAAACCGGAGCAACACCACTTTGCGGGCGCTAGCGGGGATCGGATTTGATTACAAGGGCTTGCTGAGCGGCATCATCCTGTTGGGGCCGGAAAAACACGAATATGCCGAACCTGCCGCCGATCCAGTCAAAGGCTTTTCCGCAGATGTGGTGATCAAATTTTCGCCTTCTGCGCGGACGGACGGGCAGTTCAATTTCGGCAAGCGGTCTTATGATGACAACCTCCTGTTGTCGGGCCTGACAGAAACAACGTACGGGCTGGCGCTTTCGCATGAACTCAATGCCCGCTGGTCCGTGAACGGCAAGGGGTCGTACAGCCATACGGAGTTCCTGTCCTCGACCCGTCAGGATGATGAATATGCAGGGTCGGGCTCTGTGGTGTACAATATCCAGCGGGGCTTGGCGCTGGAAGGGTCTTACGGTTACCAGACCCGCGAGAGCACCGCCCCTTCTTTATCATATGATCAGAGTGTTGTTATGCTGGGGCTAAAAAATACGTTTTAGGCGTTGGGCTTGAGCAGAGCTTTCAAGCCCTCTTTCAAGGGGGTTTTCGGTATAAACCCTGTCAAGGTTTTAAAATACGCAGGGTCCCCGCAGGAATGGCGGATATCACCCGCACGGGCGGGTTGAAAATGGATATCGGGTTTTATGTGCATGATATTGCCTAAGGTTTCGGCGAGTGTGAGCAGGCTGGTTTGCTGGCCTGTGCAGACGTTACAGACGGGCGCTTGCGGGTTGGCATGTGCCAAGCTTGAGATTAAGCCGGCAATGGCATCATCAATAAATACAAAATCACGGGTCTGTGTACCATCCCCGAACATCATCAAGGGCTCTCCCGCGCCGAGTTTCTGGTGGAAAATGGAAATCACGCCGGAATAGGGCGAGGTGGGGTCCTGTCCTGTGCCATACAGGTTGAAAAACCGCAGACCAAAACTGGGCAAACCATGGGTCGTTCCATAGGCTTTGGCATCGGTCTCATTGGCCAGCTTGTGCTCCGCATAGGGCGAAAGGGGCCGTCCGTCCAGCGTTTCTTTGAGGGGCAGGGTTGGGGTGTCTCCGTACACCGCCGCCGAAGAGGCGTACACAAAGGGGATGTTGCCGTTCTGTCGCGCCGCTTCCAGCATATTTTGCGTGCCTGTGACGTTGGTGGTGCGTGTGCTGAGGGGGGCCTCGATCGTTTTGGTGACCGAGGCAATAGCCGCCAGATGGAAAATCCCGTCACACTCGTCTGCCAGCGTGCTCATGCGCGGCAGATCGAGGATCGTGTCCTGATAAAAATTCCCTTGAAAACCATTGGGGCGGGGCTTGATATCCACGCCCGTGACCGCATGGCCCTGCACCGCCAGTATCCGGCAGAGATGTTGTCCGATAAAGCCTGCGGCACCTGTGATAAGGTATTTCATAGTATCCATAATATAGTCGTTTGAGCAATGAATATACACCCTTACGGACCCCCACACTTTAAGCCTGCTTAAAGGCAGGCGGCGGGGGTGACGAGGATTCTTTGTATCATTTTTAATGAGAATGACTATAGTATTTTATGCCCTATGACCTTGTGATTTTTGATTGTGATGGTACGCTGGTGGACAGCGAACGGTTGTATAATACCATCACGGCGGAGCTGTTGAATGGCTTGGGTTATGCCGAATATACGCCGGAGCTGTGTCTGGAACTGTTTGCGGGGTATAGCTGGTCCACCATCCGGCAGGAGCTGGAAATCCGGCATCAGGAAAAAATGCCAGATGACATTATAGGGCGCTATGTGCAACTGGCAGAAAAGCGGATGTACACGGATGTGCAAGCGGTGCCGGACGCGCTGGGGGTGGTGGAGCAATTGGGGCGGGAGTATAAACTCTGCGTGGCCTCGAATGGCGAACGCCATAATGTGCTTCAGAGTTTGGAGCTTACGGGCTTGATTCGGTGTTTTGCGGAAGAGCATGTTTTTACCAAAATACAGGTGGCGCGCCCCAAGCCTGCGCCGGACCTGTTTTTGTTTGCCTGTGCACAAATGAGCGTTTCACCAGATAGGGCGGTCGTGATCGAGGACAGTCTGACCGGTGTGCGAGCGGCGCGATCTGCCCATATTGATGTGATCGGGTTCGTGGGCACAGCCCACGATTCCGGTAGGCAAGCCGAAATTTTACGTGATGCAGGGGCTTTCAGGGTGCTGGAACGGCTTATCCACATACCCGAAGCCATAGCAGACCAAAAAAGGGTTTATCCCGTCCCGTTGCTGTGATAACGAGATAAAACTGCTTGCAATCGGGCGGAGGGCTGATTAAGTTGCCTGTCTGTCATGTACCTGCATGATTGCATATAAGACATAGTTTATAATTTTAAGATAAGGATACACTGATGAGTGATATTGCCACCCGCGTGAAAAAGATTGTCGTCGAGCATTTGGGCGTTGACGAAGATAAAGTCACAGAAAAAGCCAGTTTTATTGATGATCTGGGGGCTGACTCTCTGGATACGGTTGAACTCGTTATGGCGTTCGAAGAAGAATTCAGCGTTGAGATTCCGGATGATGCGGCGGAAAAAATCCAGACGGTCGGCGACGCTGTATCCTTTATCAAGGAACACGCAACAGAATAAGGTCTTCCCATGAAGACAATTTTGTTTGTATAAAAAAATAGACGTTCAGCCGCCCTTGTGCGGCTGTCTTGTTTTTCTAAGTCTAGAGGTAGGATATGAAACGCGTTGTTGTAACTGGGATGGGCATGGTATCTCCGCTGGGTGTGGGGGTGGACCATAACTGGAAAAGCCTGACCGCCGGAAAAAGCGGCATTTGTAAGATATCTCATTTTGATTTAACTGATGTGGCTTCGCATGTGGCAGGTGTTGTGCCGCGTACGGCAGATGAAAACCCGACAGACGGTGCGTTCAATCCTGATCTGTTTATGGCCCCGAAGGACCAGCGTAAAACGGATGTGTTTATTACCTACGCTATGGCCGCGGCGCAGGAAGCCATTGCCGATTCCGGTTGGAAACCCACAGAAGAAGAAGACTTGAATGCGACCGGTGTTCTCATTGGCTCTGGTATCGGAGGTCTTTTAACGACATACGAGGCCGTGACAGTGATGAATGAACGCGGTCCGCGCCGTTTATCACCCTTTACCGTTCCCGCCCAGTTGATCAATCTGGCTTCGGGGCAGGTGTCCATTCACTATGGTTTTCGGGGGCCGAATCACTCTGTGGTAACGGCATGTGCTACGGGCACGCACGCGATTGGCGATGCGGCACGGATGGTGGCGCTGGAGGATGCGGAGGTGATGATTGCGGGCGGGGCCGAGGCCGCCGTGAATCGCTTTGGGGTGTCGAGCTTTGCCGCCGCCCGTGCTCTTTCGACAGGGTATAATGATCGTCCGTCCGAGGCTTCGCGTCCGTTTGACGAGGGCCGCGATGGGTTCGTGATCGCCGAAGGGGCCGGCATTGTGGTGCTGGAAGAATACGAGCATGCAAAAAAACGCGGGGCCAAGATTTACGGGGAAGTGATCGGTTACGGCATGTCGGGCGATGCACACCATATTACCTCTCCGGCGGAAGATGGTAACGGCGGATTTCGGGCGATGCAGGCGGCCTTGAAGCGGGCGGGCTGTAACCCCGAAGATATTGATTACATCAACGCGCATGGCACCTCGACCCCTATGGGGGACGGTATTGAATGTGGTGCGGTCAAACGGCTGTTTGCGGGTGCGCTGGACCGTGTGTCCATGTCCTCGACCAAATCGGCCATCGGGCATTTGCTGGGCGCGGCGGGCGCTGTGGAGGCGATTTATTCTTTAAAAGCCATTCAAACGGGTGTTGTGCCGCCAACCCTCAACCTTGAAAATGTGTCGGAAGCCTGCCAAGGGATTGATCTGGTGCCTAAAGTAGCCAAGCAGAAAAAAGTCCGCACCGTGCTGTCCAATTCCTTTGGTTTTGGCGGGACGAATGCGTCTCTGGTTATGCGGGCGGTTTAGGGGTTGTCATCCCGAGCGTAGTCGAGGGATCTTATAGGTCTTTTAAAAGAAGGCTCCGTCACTCCCGCGTAGGCGGGAGTCCAGCTTAAGGACTTTTTTCTGGATGCCCGCCTTCGCGAGCATGACGAGGAAGGATGTCGGATTTTTTTATCCTAAATGATTTTGCTAAAAAGGCGGTGGGCAGATGAATTTGAAGACATATATTCCCAAACTTCTGGCCCTGTCTCTTTACACGCTCACCATTCTCACAGTGTTGTTTGCCGGTGCATTCTGGTGGGCCTCTGTCGCGTTTAACAAGGCGGGGCCTTCTGCTGAAACGCGCTATGTCGTGATTCCCTTGGGGGTGGGTCTCAGGGGTATTGCCGATATTTTGCGATCAGAAGGTGTGGTGGAAAATCCCTATATCTTTATCTTCGGGACGCGGGTCGTGGGAGCGCAAGCTGAATTGAAAGCCGGAGAATACGAATTTCTTCCTCGCCTGTCCCCGCGTGCGATTATGGAGCAGATCAAAGCCGGAAAGATTTTCGAGCGGAAAATTACTATTCCAGAGGGACTGACCAATTTTGAGATCAAAACACTTTTGCTGGCGCGGGAGGATCTGTCCAAAACGGTGCAGTGGAAACTCCCCCGTTCTGAAGGGGTTTATCTCCCTGAAACCTATCACTACCAAAAAGGTGAGCGCGTTTCTGTGGTCATGGACCGGATGCGAGAGGCCATGACGAAAATGCTGGATACGCTGTGGTTCGCGCGTGCGCCTGATGTGCCTTTGAAAACGAAGGAGGAGGTGCTTGTGCTCGCCTCCATCGTGGAAAAGGAAACAGGAAAGCCAGACGAACGGGCGCGGATCGCGGGCGTGTTTTATAACCGCCTTAAAATCGGGATGCCGCTTCAAAGTGACCCGACTGTTATTTACGGAATCACAAAAGGCGTGCCGGAACAGGGCGGGCAGGGGCCGCTCGGGCGGCGGCTGTTGTCAAAGGATCTTCAAACCCCTTCGCCCTATAACACCTATCTGAATAAGGGCTTGCCGCCCTCCCCGATCTGCAATGTGGGGCGGGCCGCTCTGGAGGCTGTGCTCCACCCCGAACAGCACGATTATCTGTATTTCGTGGCCGATGGCACGGGCGGGCATGTTTTTGCCCGTACACTGGCGGAGCATAACAGGAATGTGGCGCAGTGGCGGCGGGTGCGGGATTGAACGATTTTTTTTGCAATTCCGTCTAAAACCCTCTATAAACAATCACCTTCAAACATGGAAAACAGCGAAGAGCGCGGAAAAAGATGACCCAGAATATACAAGGCGGGAATGTGATTAACCTGAAAGTGGGCTTGGCAGAAATGCTCAAGGGCGGCGTGATTATGGACGTCGTAACGGCGGATCAGGCCAAAATCGCCGAGGATGCGGGCGCGGTGGCGGTGATGGCGCTGGAGCGCGTGCCGTCCGATATCCGCAAGGCGGGCGGTGTTGCGCGGATGAGTCCGCCGGAGCTGGTGCAGGAGATTATGTCTGCGGTGTCTATCCCCGTCATGGCCAAATGCCGGATCGGGCATTTTGCCGAAGCGCAGATTTTGGAGGCCATCGGGGTGGATTATATTGATGAATCCGAAGTCCTGACACCCGCCGATGAAGAATACCATATCAACAAGCAGGATTTTAAAGTCCCCTTCGTGTGCGGGGCGAAAAATCTGGGCGAGGCCCTGCGCCGAATTGGCGAAGGTGCGGCCCTGATGCGCACCAAGGGGGAGCCTGGTACGGGTAATATTGTCGAGGCTGTGCGCCACTTACGCCAGATCAATCAGGATATCCGCCGGATTACAGTGCTGGAGGATTCTGAGCTGATGACCGAGGCTAAAAATCTGGGCGCGCCGTTCGAGCTGGTGAAACTGGTGAAACAACTGGGCCGCTTGCCCGTGCCGAATTTTGCGGCGGGCGGTGTTGCCACCCCTGCGGATGCGGCGCTGTGTATGCAACTGGGGGCGGAGACGGTGTTTGTGGGTTCAGGCATTTTTAAATCGGATAACCCCGCCAAGTTTGCCAAGGCGATTGTCAAGGCCACTGCGCATTACAATGACCCCAAAATGGTGCTGGAGGCCTCTAAGGGGCTTGGCGAGGCGATGCGCGGCGTGGCGCTCGACACCATCGAGGACGGCATGCGTATGGCCAATCGGGGGTGGTAGAAAGATTTTCTAACTGAGTAACAATAATGAGTGAGCTGTAATGATAAATTATAAAAACGAAAATGAGTTAAGAGAGCCGACGGGACTGAACCTTTTACTCACATTCCTTGACTCTGCAGGGCAAGGGAAGCAGATTGAAGCTACACTGATAAACCATAAAAATGTTCGCACTTTAAAAGTTACGCCGTATATAAAGTTGCCTAGGAAAAGAGAAGAATTTAATACTCTTGTTATGAAGGTGCTAAAAAACACAACTGTATCAGAGGATCTCTATGATGCTCAGAACTGGAATCTTCTAATTGCTATGAATGAGGTTGAGTTAGATCATCAAGGTCAGTATATAAGTATGCATGGGGACAATGCTTTAGAGAAAACTGTTAGTTCCATTGAGGCATACAACAAAAATCAGGAATTGGCAGACACTCTCTTTGACCCATTAGCTTTGAATTGATGAAAAACAAATGTATTATCGGTGTTCTGGCCCTCCAAGGTGCGGTGGAGCCGCATAAACCCCATATCGAGGCGTGTGGGGCGCAGTTTCGCGCGGTGAAAACACCCGAGGCGTTTGACGCGGTGGATGGGTTTATCCTGCCAGGCGGGGAGAGCACCACGATGCTCAAGTTGATCGACATTTTTGGCCTGTGGGACTCTTTGGCTCGCAATTTCGAGCGAAAACCCGTCTGGGGCATTTGTGCGGGGGCAATTTTGATGGCTGAAACAGTTTACAGGGATGTTGACATTCCCCTCACCCCATCCCTCTCCCCAGAGGGGAGAGGGGGCAAAGAAAGGGAGATTCAAAAATCTTTTGGCCTGTTGCCACTCACGATCCAGCGGAACGGCTATGGGCGGCAACTGGATAGCCACACCGCGCAGGTGAACGGTTACACGGTCTCTTTTATCCGCGCTCCTGTGATCACCGCGCTGGGGGCGGGGGTGGAAACGCTGGCCACGCATGAGGGTGCGTCCGTCTGGGTCAAGTCCAGACAGTATATGGCAACAACATTTCACCCCGAATTGACACCCGCGTTTCCCTCCCCCATGCACCGGATGTTCGTTGACTTGGTGCGGAAAAACCCATAAAACTGACGCCTATGACACGCTATATTTCCACCAGAGGGCATGGCGCGGGCAAGGGCTCTGCCTCCAAGAATTTTGAAGAAGTCCTGCTGGAAGGGCTGGCCCCTGATGGTGGCTTGTATGTGCCGGATTCTTTCCCTGTGTTCGATACGCGGGATCTGGAGCGTATGGCGGGTTTGCCCTACACGGAAATTGCCATGCAGGTTATGTTGCCCTTTATCGGGGCGGCGATTGACCATAAAGCTTTCCGGAAAATCCTTCATGAGACCTATGCCGGTGATGTATTTGATCATGCGAGCGTTGCGCCCTTGGTTCAGCTGGGGCCCCATATCTGGAATATGGAGCTTCACCGTGGGCCGACCTTGGCGTTCAAGGATGTCGCGCTCCAGCTTTTAGGCCGGCTGTTTGATCATGTGCTGGAGAAAAAGAAAAGACGAGTGACGATTGTAGGGGCCACCTCCGGTGATACGGGGTCAGCGGCGATTGAAGGGTGCAAGTCCTGTAAGAACGTGGATATTTTTATCCTGCATCCCAAGGACCGTGTGTCGGAGGTTCAGCGGCGGCAGATGACAACTGTTAAGGGCGGTAATATCTATAATCTGGCTGTGGAGGGCACGTTTGACGATTGCCAGAACCTCGTGAAGGCGATGTTCAACGATGCAAAGTTCCGGGCCGAAATGAATTTGTCGGCTATCAATTCCATCAACTGGGCGCGGATTATGGCGCAGATTGTCTATTATTTTACCTCGGCACTGGCGCTGGGCGCGCCTGCCCGCGAAGTTGCGTTTAGCATCCCCACAGGCAATTTCGGGAATGTGTACGCCGCCCATGTGGCGCGTAAAATGGGTTTGCCGATCAAGCGCCTTGTGATCTCTACGAACCGGAACGATATCCTGACCCGCTTTTTTGAAACGGGAGAGATGAAAATGACGGGGGTTGAAAAATCCCTCAGCCCGTCCATGGATATCCAGATTTCCAGCAATTTCGAGCGGTATCTGTTTGAACTTCTGGGGTATGATCCTTTGCAACTCACGGCTGTCATGAACCTCTTCAAGCAAAATGGGCGCTTCACGCTCGATGAGTCCCTGATGGCCCGCGCCCGTAAGGATTTTTCGGCGCACCGGTGTGATGATGCGAACACGATCAAGATCATCAAGCAATGCTATGACGAAACAGCCGAGGTGATTGACCCGCATACGGCGGTTGCGCTCTCTGGCGCATTGGCGCTGAAGGACGATCCGGCGGTGCCGATTGTTTCGCTGGCCTGCGCGCATGCGGCCAAATTCCCCGATGCGGTTGAGCAGGCCATCGGGCGGCGGCCCGCCTTGCCGGAGCGTTTGTCTGATCTTCTGGAGCGGCCAGAGCGCCTGACCCCCGTTCCCAATAACATGCCGATTATACAAGAGTATATCCGAAAACATTCACGGGTTTAAATTGCCATAAGGATTACCTACACCATGACAGGAATCAAAACCACCACACTGGATAACGGCTTGCGGATTGTGACCGATACGGTGGAGGGGATGCACACGACGGCGCTGGGGATCTGGGTCGGTGTGGGCACGCGGCACGAGCACCTGCCGGAAAACGGCGTGGCGCATATGGTGGAGCATATGCTGTTCAAGGGCACGAAACAGCGCAATGCGCTCCAGATTGTCGAGGAACTCGAAACTGTGGGGGCCTCTGTCAATGCTTATACCAGTCGTGAACTGACCAGCTATCACGTGCATTTACTCAAAGAGGATGCGGGGCTGGGCCTGGAAGTCCTCTCTGATATGTATCTGCATTCGGTGTTACCTGACGAGGAAATAGAGCGCGAGCGCGATGTCATCATTCAGGAAATCGGGATGAACAACGATACACCCGATGATCTGATCTTTGACCAGTATTTTGAAACGGCCTTTCCAGCGCAAGCCATGGGCGCGCCCGTACTGGGGCGGGAGGCCAATATCACGGACATGAAACGTGATATGATGGCGCGGCACATTGCCCGTTTTTATACGCCCGCCCATAGTGTTGTGACGGCGGCGGGGGCTGTCAACCATGCACAGTTTGTAGAGCAAGTGCAGGCACGGCTGGGCCAGATGCCCCGCGCAAAGGCCGAGCCCGAGCAAAAGGCGTTGTATCAGGGCGGAGAATGCCGAACGGAAAAAACGCTGGAGCAGGCACATATTGTGCTGGGGTTTGAAGGGCTTCACCGTTTTGATCCCGATTATTACGCGGTACAGGTTCTCTCAACCCTTCTGGGCGGCGGGATGTCCTCCCGCCTGTTTCAGGAAATTCGGGAAAAGCGGGGGTTGGTCTATTCGATCTTTTCCTTCCATGCGGGGTATCAGGATACGGGCCAGTTTGGGGTCTATGCGGGCACAGGGCCTGATAAACTGGGCGAGATCATGCCTGTGATCTGCGAGGAGCTGATGAAAGTCACGCATGCGGTGGAGGAGATTGAAATTGCGCGCGCCAAGGCACAAATGAAGGCCAGTACGCTCATGGGGCTGGAATCCATGATGACGCGGGCCGATACGCTTGCCAAACATATGATTTTTCGTGATCAGGCCTATGATATTGCCAGCCAGATTGCGGCTATTGATGCGGTCAGTGCACCCGATCTTCTGCGCTGTGCTAGACGGATATTTCAAACGGCTCAGACCTTGGCCGCGCTGGGCCCTGTGAAAAAGCTGGAATCCTTGGGGAAAATAAAAGAGTGGATGGCCGCATAAGGGGATTTTGCGTTTGCCTGCCCTTTTCTTTTCGCGGTATGATGAGCCAGCGATAAGGCTGAAAGGGTTTTTCTAAAATGTTCGATATAATATTCTTATCCTTCATGGGGCAGGCTTTGTGGCTCTGGTTGATCTTTTTTGCCGTTGTCATCATATTGCTGGCGCTGGATCTGGGGGTCTTTCACAAGGACCAGCATGAAATCTCGATGCAGGAGAGCCTCAAAATGTCGGCAGGCTATATCAGTGTGGGCTTGCTGTTCAGTGCTTGGATTTATTTTCAGATGGGCTCTATCCATGCCGCGGACTATCTCACGGGGTTTCTGATTGAAAAAAGCCTTTCGTTGGATAATATCTTCGTCATTGCCCTGATTTTCTCCAGCTTTCATATTCCGTTGAAATACCAGCACCGTGTGTTGTTCTGGGGTGTGGTGGGGGTGATTATCCTGCGCGGTATTATGATTGGTGCGGGGGCCACACTGGTGGAGCATTTTGAGTGGTTGCTCTACGTCTTTGCCGCGTTTTTGGTCATTACAGGAGTGAAGCTTCTGATGACCAGAGAAGAGCAGGAAGAAGTCGATATGGCCAATAACAAGATGATCTTGTTTTTAAAGCGCCATATCCGTCTGAGCAGTGTGCTGGAGGGACAAAAGTTTTTTGTCCGCTTGCCGGATCCCAAAACACAAAAGCTGGTGTATTATGGGACGCCGCTCTTGCTGGCCCTGATTTCGATTGAAACGGCCGATGTCATTTTTGCCGTGGATTCCGTGCCGGCCATCTTTACCATCACAACAGAACCCTACGTGATCTATACCAGCAATATTTTTGCCATTCTGGGGCTGAGAGCGCTGTATTTTGCGCTGGCGGCGGTGATCCACAAATTCGCGTATCTCAAATATGCGCTGGCGCTGGTGCTGATCTTTATCGGGTCTAAGCTTTTTATCGCCGATCTGCTGGGGATGGAAAAATTTCCGTCCTTGCTCTCATTGGGAATTACAGTGGCGCTTTTGGGTGGCGGTGTCGTGGTTTCCTTGCTGGGGGCTCCAAAAGCGGAAACCGAAACAAAAGGGTAAGGGCTATCCATGGGTCAGGCCATTCTTTCCGCATTTGAGACCTATTGCAAGGCCGCGGGTCTGCGTCCCACCGATCCCCGTAAGCATGTGCTGGAGATTGTGGCGCGCCATAAAAAACCTGTGACGGCCTATGAAGTATTGGAGGCTTTGGGGCAAAAGCTCGACAATCCTAAACCGCCGACAGCCTACCGTGCTTTGGATTTTTTAACACAGCATGGTTTTGTGCACCGGATCGAAAGTCTCAATGCCTATGTAGCGTGCCGTGAAAATCATAAACATGGTGGGTCGCAATTTATGATTTGCGAGTCCTGCGGGCGGGTGGAGGAAGCGCATCTGTGTGATTTGCCCCCTGCGCTGGAGATACAGGTGGAAGAAAAAGGGTTTCATCTGGCGTTTTGGAATATAGAAATTCATGGCCGTTGCGCGGCGTGCGGGTGATTTTCTTCCGTCATTGCGAGGCAAGGCCGAAGCAATCCAGCCTTTTTCTTTTTCTGGATCGCCACGACCGCTTGTGCGGTCTCGCGATGACGAAGGAAAAAGCAGACGGGCACAAAAAAGGCGTGCGAGAAGCCCGCACGCCAAGAGTGTGATGAAATGTTTATCCCATGCCGTTTGAGAATGTCAGTGAAGAAGAGGGCGTGGACGTGGATGGTGCATTCGCTTGTTCCAGCGCGACACCTCCGATAGCCCCGATACCGGAGATTCGGACGCTTGGTGATCCATCATCAAAAATTCTGCTTGCACAACTTGCAAATTCACCCGTTAGAAAATTGCTTTTGTAACTCATATTTCACACTCCTTCTATTGTCTTTTTTGTTTTATGCGTTTTGTAACGCTTAACTGCGATGGATAATGAGTGGTATGTAATGTCCTGTCGTGGCCTCCCCTGTTTCATCGTCCAATAAGACCATCAATATCTGATGGCTGTTTTGCATGTATTTCGCGACATCTCTGGTGAGCGGCAATCCCGCATCGCGGATATCGCCGTCATCAACAATAAAGTGCAGTTGGTTAGTACTAAGATCGAACTCAAACCACGCAATCTCCTTTTTAAACGGGCGGTTGTGGAACACCACAACTTTGCCTTTTTCATCAACGGCGACTTCTATGTCCAAGTGGTGTTTACCATCCACACCATGGACAAAATCCGTCAGGTTCCCGACGGGGGGGCGTTCGGTCTGCGGGGAGGGCTCTTCGATCATGAAAAGCATCCTACCTTGTTTATGCCGGAAAACCAACCACCCAGTCGCCTTCCATAGGTTAATAATACCATAAGGAATTCTTGAAACGCAAACATTTTTATCAATTTTTTCAATGATTTATATGTGTTTTTGTGCATAAAAATTAACTCTTTATTTACCTTTGTGTGTTAGTGGTATAAAGGTGCCATTGATGGCCTGCCCGTTCAAAGTCTGCACGATCTGGATTTCCGTAGATTTTGTGAAATAGGGGCGCAGGAGCCACTGGATTTTGACCCCCAGATCCACCGAGGTACCGTCTTTTTTGAAAATCTCGACCGTATGGTCTTTTGGATTATATTCTGCGCGCTCCAAACTGTCATAGTCCACATCCTTGCCATGGAAGACAAAGGTTTCTTTCGTGACTTTGTTGCAATAGATATCCATTTCCTCTGGCAGGAACAGGACAGGTTTTCCCGTGCCTTTCGCGGGCCCGAAGGCTTTTCGCATCGAGCCTTTTTTGGAGTTTTTTTCGGTGTCGTTGGTCATGGAAACTGGCATTGCAACATCAAGAGGGCGGGAAAGAAAAAAAGACAACAAAAACGGGGGCCTTGCCCCGACTTTCCGCCATTGTACCATGAGTTCCATTTAAAGACAAAGCCTTGTTTCCCTTTCTATTTGAAGGCGTTATCTATCAAAAACCAACATATCCGGCCCCGTGCCTGTACCTTTGCGTTTCAGAACAAAGGGGAGAGCCGTATCGGGATCATTTGCATTATTGGCGTGATCAACCGCATCATATTCCAGATTTTCAAATCCTTTGATGTCTGCCGCATGCAGGCCTTTGGGTTTCCATTGGTCTGCTCCAAAGTGAGCAACGTTATAAGACGGATTTTTGGCGGCGCTCACAGCGTCCTGGCCTGTCAAAACGGTGTAATCCGCAAAGGTTTGACCACCATTTTTGGCAGAAACCTGCACAGAGAACAGATTGTCTTTGTCATGGTCCGTAAACGTAATGTCGCCCATGTTTAAAACAGAAATCACATGTGTATCTTTTGTCGCAACAGGGGCTTTCACAACAGGGTCGTTTTCATCATGAGAGGCACGCTGATCTGCTGTCATGCCGGTGACACCGAAAGCGCCCTCACCCTGATGGACGTTGTTCTTGCTGTTTTTATTGAGGGAGCCGTTAATAATCCCGCCGATCATCCCTGCAATTGTGACGAACAGGCCGATGCTGACAATCTGGCTGTTGCCCAGACTGCTAGGCAACAACGATTTCAGGAGCGTGGTCAGCATGATCCCGCCGCCAATCGCGCCAATCCAGGACAGCGCCGTTTTTCCGCCTTTGACCCGTCCGCCAGCCATATCCCCGACCAGTGTTGCGCCTGCGCCAACGCCGCCGGAGATGATTTGCCCCATGCCGCCGATAAAGCTGTTGGGGTCTTTCGATCCCGCCCATTCAAACTGGTCGCTGACGAAATTGCTAAAGGCAGATCCCGCTTCGGAAAGGCCACTGCCCACCTTGTCGAAATTGTCTTCCATATTGCCGGAAAAGACGCTTTTGGCTTTGGCGGAGATTTTATTTTTGATGGATTCGGTTTGCTCTGCCACGGGTTTTTCTTTTGCGCCCGTCGTTGCGGTTTTGTCGTCTGCGGGTTTCGTGGGGGCTGATGTTCCTCCGCCAGCCGCAGGCGGGGTTGCATTCGCATTCGGGGCGGGCGCTGTCGGCGCAGGGGCCGTTGCGGCATTGCCGCCGGCATTTCCTCCTGTTGTCCCCGCCGGCCCAACCGCAATCGCGGGTGTCGTGGTCGGATTGCCAGAGGCGGCAGAAAGGGTTTGGGCCACAGGTTGTGTGGAGGCGGATGTATTGTAGGCTTTTCTTTCTTCCTCTTTCCAGAGCGTGTTGGCGTAATCTTGCACAAGCAGAGGGTTCAAAGTATCGGGGCTTACGTTTCTGGTTTTGAAGGTCTGGATCAAGGCCGTCTGCATGGGGGAGACATTGTCCAGAAAGGTCACCTGAGAGGCCTTCACCACAGACCCGTCGGGCTTGGTGATATTAATGCCTTCCAGCGCACGGAGGTAGGCATCACCTTTGAAGTTATTCGTATCTGCCTTTTTGACAATTTCATCATGTGCCATAGAAACGAGGTTAGGGGTTTCAACATCAAATGCTTGCTGTGTCCCCAGTGAGGTGAGTCCGTAAATTGGGCTGGCGAGAAGGGAGGCCGCACCCACCGTATATTTTGTTGTGCCTTTGCCCAAGTTTTCGAAGTTTTCCATGTCTGCGGCTTCTCCAATGCCCCACAATCCTGCGCCGCCCAAGCCCAGCCAGCCGAGTTTTGTAGGTTTGGGGATGGGAATAAATTTGAGGATAGAACCAAAGTCATTAATCAATCCACCTGAGAAACCTCTTGTTCCAACTCTACGCGCGATAGACCAATCTGTTTCGTCAGTACCCTTTATAGTAATGTTGGGTGTTTCATAATTTTTTACTGTGGCACCGAAAAGATTTCCTGTTCCTGTCTCAAATTCTTTTGCGCCACTGATAAAAGCCCATAGCAGTTTTTTAGGATTATGAATAAATTTATTCATCAAAAAGTTGTTGCCGGGAGTAGATATCGTTTGAGTGCCTTTCCAGCGATCTTTATACTCCCAGAAATACGAAGCAATTTCTGCTTGATGTCTGTTTTGCCTATTATCATCAAAAAACTTCTCATTTATCTGAAAAAATGTAGCTCTTTCGCGTCCTTTTGTGGGATTGTAGACAGGGCTTAGGTGTTCTAGTGCCGCTGTCGCCCACTCTTGAAACGCAGGATCATTTCTTTGTTTAAGACGAAAGATATCTTTGGCGACCCCATATTCAGGTGTTGTATCAAGATCCTTTCCTCCCCAAACCATACGTAATCTTCTAATCATGTCTATGCTCATGAGTGCTTCGTGTCCGAAACCGCCTTCGTACATTGTCTCTAAAATACCAACAAATTTTTTCGCGGCCTCCACTTGCTTTGCATAGTCAATTTTAAGGGCCTTGCCGCCGTCATCTCTTTCCGCATATTCCAAGAGCTTGTTTTGCCAATCGTGTTCTAAATTGTTTTTATTAATGGATGTGTAGGAAAGTGGCTTTCCTGTATGGGGATGGGGATTGTAAAAACCAACATCAATCGAACGTTCCAATCCAGTGACCCATTCGTTCACTGCAGGTGTGTCCTTTGATATTTCTACTACATCTTTAATCTGGATTTTTACGCCATCTGGATATTTCTTTGTTAGTCTCATGTAGGCGTTATTTGCGAGTAGATGTGCTTTTGAAAGCCCTGTAACGCTGTTGTGAATATCATCGAAATCGATTTCCTTATTTTGTATCTTTTTTAGGTTATCAAGGATTTCCTGACCAGTTTTCCCATTCACACCTTTTGCAAGATCATCTGTCAGGGCTTCAAGATCAGTGATGTAGGAGAGGAGGGCTTTTTTTTGATATTCTGTCAGATCGGCTTTCCAATGTGTAACTTCATTTGTTTTGTAGTTATCAGAAACATGTTGTTTAAGGTTTTGGAGATATGTTTTGAAATTGCCAAGATTTGTAGAATTATTTTTTGCGAATGTATCAATAAGGTTTGATGCATCTCCACCATTCTTAATGGTTTCTAGAGCGTTCTTGTTTAAGGTTTGAATTGAGGTTATGAGGCCCCCGTTGTTTTTCATATTCGTATCTATGGCCTGTATCACAGGTTTTGTGATTTCAACAGAGCGTGGTCTCATGGCTTTAATAGGATACCAATGAATATAAGATAAAGGGTTCAATACGTTAAGGTCTAAATTCAAATGTGAATAAATTTTAAATTTATCAATTTTCGGAGAAAATTCAGGAAAATCAGGATTCACATTTTGCGCTACTTTGTTTGCGGCTCTTGTCGAAAAATAGTTTGAAATTTTCGGGGCGAGGGCGCTTGCCCCTCCCCCCAATGCACCACCCAAGGTTCCGCCGATTCCGGCGCCGATGGCCATGCTGGTCATGGTTTGTGTTGCGCTGTAGTCGTCTTGTTTCCCGCCCGTGATTTCGGTGGTTTGTTTGGCACCGTCCCGCACGGCCCCTTGGACTGCGCCGTCCACACCGCCGATGATCGCGCCTGCGATGGCTTTTTCGGCAATGGCTTGTTTCACCGCGCTTTGTAAACCGATCTTCAGGGCCAGCTTGGCCGATTGTCCTGCGACAGCGCCCGCGCCAAACGTGGCGACGCTGGCAAGGTTCATCGGGTCAACGATATTCATGCCAAGACCGCGCACAAATTGTCCGGCCGTAGTGTCTGTGTGGTCATACACATCCATGATGTACAGGAACGCCTGTTTCTGTTCTGGTGTGGCGTGTGTGATGTTGAGGGCTTTTCCGGTGGTGAACGCCATGTTGTTGTTGAACCAGGCGGCTTCCTTTTGCGCCCAGTCGGACAGTTCTTCGTTGGACATGCTTGCGGGGGCGTTTGTGCCCTCGACAACTTGATAGTACAGCCGTGCGGCCTTCAGGAAATCCGCATTGTTCTTAAGGGTATCGGCGTCAAGATCCCGATCAAAGACCGTGGAATCATAGTGTGTGCCCTTCCAGAATTCTTTTGTTTTTTCATCACTCATCTCATCCGCCTTTCTATCTGGGCGTTGTTTTTTTAAAGGCTCGGCGCGGGGGCGGTATCAGACGCCGCTATGTCGGCCTGTGGCTCTGGTTCGGCTTTATCGCCGTCTGTCAGGGCTTTGAAGGCATAGGTGGCCATTGCCGCCAGCAGGCCCCATTTGATGCCTGCGCCGCCCATTTTTTCCATCAGGAATCCCACGGCCAGACCCACGGTAACCGGAGATATTTCAAGGCTGTCCATCGCGCTTGTGGCGGCCTCTTCGGCCTTGTTCGCAAACGTATCTTTCAGGTCAGACAGGCCGCCCGTCACTTTATCCTTGACGGGATTTAAGACATTCGCCTGAAAAAACTCCTTAATGCCCATACCCGCTAGACCTTTCTCTATAAGGCCCATGATATAGAGCGAGGGTTAACAATTGGTTAACGAAGGGAGGAGTTTTCGTAAAATTTTATGGGATGCTCTTTTTTCGTCATCCCGTGAGCGTTTTACGAAGTAAAACTCGCATACACGGGATCCAGCAAAAGCGAGCGGCAAAGCCACTCACCTCCAACTGGACCCCCTGCACTTTCAGCTTGCCTACGGCAATCGGCGGGGGTGACGAAGCCTGAAAACAATGGGCTATGAACAAAAATCCGGCTGGAAAAGCTTCAAATACAGCAATCCATATAAAGTGAGCCCGTACGAGAGCAGAAGGATGAGGATGATCAGGTCTTTGAATGTACTGCGGTCGTTCATGCGCCGAACCGGTTTTGAAAATCGCGGCTGATATGGACATTACGAGGGCCGTAGCGCAAGGCTTGCCAGACAATATAAGGCAGGGCGCGCCAAAGGCTCCGGAAGAGTTTTTCTTCCTGCCAGTGCTGTGTCGTTTTCGTGCGGGTTGTGATGACGAGGAGCATAGGTTTAAAATCAACATATGATTGTTTTTTGGGTGTATGAACGCAGAAAAACACAAGGTTTTTGTTGTGTATGAATGCAACCAATAGAGCATATATAGGTTATAACCTACAGTAAATTTGGGTTAAAATCAACATTATTCGTCTGATGGACGAGCTGAATCTCATCGGAAAAAACATTCGCAGACTGCGCAAGGAGAGAAAACTCACGCAAGAGGATTTGTGCGGCTTGGCGCAGATTGACCGGAGCTATCTCTCGGAACTGGAGAATGGAAAGATGAATGTCACGGTCAAGGCGCTGGTGACCATTGCCAACGCGCTGGAATGCTCTTTGATAGATCTTGTTTTATAAGAAATTGTAAAATAAGACTCCGTCATTGCGAGCGACCGTTAGGGAGCGCGGCAATCCAGTTTTTTCTTTTTTCTGGATCGCCACGGCTCTTTGCAGGGCCTCGCGATGACGATATGAAATGTCGGATTTTTAACTGAAACGACTATAAGTATCATCAATGCCGGAAATGGCGCATACCGGTAAGAACCATTGCCAGACCTCGCTCATCGGCGGCAGAGATGACTTCGTCATCCCGCACAGAGCCGCCGGGCTGGATTACGGCAGTCACGCCGGCTTCTGCGGCGGAAATTAAGCCGTCTGCAAACGGGAAAAACGCATCCGAGGCCACGACAGCGCCTTTGGCAAAAGATTCAGGCGCGCCGGCCTGTTTGGCGGCCTCCAGCGCCTTCCATGCGGCAATACGGGCTGAATCTACGCGGCTCATCTGGCCCGCGCCGATTCCCACCGTTGCACCGGCCCTGGCATAGACAATGGCGTTGGATTTCACATGCTTGGCCACGCGGAAGGCAAAGAGCAGATCTTCAAGCTCTTGGTTCGTTGGGGCTCTCTTGGTTACAATTTTGAGATCTTGCGCGGTGATGCGCCCCGTATCGGTATCCTGAACCAGATAACCGCCTGCCAGCGCTTTGATTGCCAGCCGTTTTTGGGCCGGATCGGGCAGGGACCCCGTGGTCAGAAGGCGCAGATTTTTCTTGGCGGCTATGATCGCGCAGGCCTCTGGCGTGGCTGAGGGCGCAATAATAACCTCAGTAAAGATTTTTACGATTTCTTGTGCCGTGGCCGCATCAAGCGGGCGATTGAGCGCAATAATCCCGCCAAAGGCCGAAACCGGATCACAGCGCAAGGCGTTGTGGTAGGCCTCCACCATCGTGGCGGCGGTGGCGACCCCGCATGGGTTGGCATGCTTGATAATGGCAACAGCAGGCGTGTCAAACTCCGCGACCAGTTCAAACGCCGCATCCGTGTCATTCAGGTTGTTATAGGACAGCGCCTTGCCTTGAATTTGCGTGGCCAGCGCCGCGCCGGCTCTGGCCGAGCTATCCGTATAAAATGCCGCAGACTGGTGCGGGTTTTCCCCGTACCGCAAAGTGTGCAGACGCTGGCCTGTCATCACAAAATTGTCTGGATTTTCTTGCCCAAGCTGACCCGAAAACCAGCCCGCTATGGCCCCATCATACCCCGCCGTCAGGGCAAAAGCCTTGGCCGCCAGCGTTTTACGAAGCGTATGGGTTGTGCACCCTTTGTGAGTTTCTAATTCTTCGGCGACAATGGTGTAATCGGCAGGATTTGTCACAATCGTGACAAAAGCATGATTTTTTGCGGCAGAGCGCACCATCGAAGGGCCCCCAATATCGATATTTTCGATACAGGTTTCAAAATCAGCGCCTTTTTTAAGCGTTTCCACGAACGGATATAGATTGACCACCAGAAGATCAATGTCTGAAATATCATGGGTTTGCATGGCCGACAGATGCGCGGGGTCATCCCTGCGGGCCAGAAGTCCGCCGTGGATCTTGGGATGTAGAGTCTTGACCCGTCCGTCCATGATTTCCGGAAAACCGGTGTGGTCCGACACGTCCGTGACAGACAATCCGGCGTCTTTGAGAGTTTGCGCCGTCCCCCCCGTGGAGAGGATTTCTATGTCGTGAGCCTGGAGAGCTTTGGCAAAGGCCACCAGACCCGTTTTATCGGATACGGAGAGCAAGGCCCGTTTGATTTTTACGTGATCGGTCATGGGACAAGCCTTCTAAGCAAAAAATGCCGCTTATGCAAGGGCTTTTGCACCCGCAGGCTTACCTGCCATGACATGCGCGCTTTTTTCAAGCGCATACAAGCCTCGTTTTTCAGGCACAGGTTTGAAAACATCGGTGATTCCGATCACGGTTTCCGCCCCGCCCAAAAATAAAAATCCATCGGGTTCGAGCTGTTTGGCCATATTGGACAGAACGGTAGCTTTCGTTTTTTCATCGAAATAGATCAGGACATTCCGGCAAAAAATAATATCAAACGTGCCGAGGCGAGACATCGGTTCCATCAGGTTGAAATGCTCGAATCTGATGATTTTCCGGACCTCATCGTTGATCCGCCATTTATCTCCGTTCTGTGTGAAATATTTCACGAGGAGTGTGATGGGCATGCCACGCTGGACCTCAAATTGTGAGTAAATGCCCTCGCGCGCCAGAGCCAGAATGTCGTGAGAAATATCGGTACCGAGAATCTCAAAGGTCCAGCCCGGATATTGGAGCGCCATTTCCTTGAGCAGGATGGACAGCGTATAGGATTCCTGACCACTGCTGGCCGCCGCGCACCAGATACGGACCTTCTTTCGGGGGCCTCTGGCCTGCTTCATGTAGGCCATCACCGTATCCTTGAACAACTCGAAAGGTCTGGTATCCCGAAAGAACGAGGTTTCATTCGTTGTCATGGCCTCGATGATATCGTTGACAAGATTCCTGTCCGGCACGCCACGGATTTTTGTGGTGAGGCCATCCAGTGACTCCAGCCCCCATTTCTTGGCGACCGGCCCCAGACGGGATTCCAGAAGGTAAGCCTTGTCCTGTGTCAAAGAAATTCCCGATTTTTCTTTGATGAGATCCCGGTAGAGGTCAAAATCTGTAATTTTCATTGTCTAACCCAATACTGTTTTTCTGATCCAAGGACCAATTTTGTCTAATGGTAGTATTTCGGCGCAAATACCGGCCTTTGCAACAGCGCCAGGCATTCCCCATACAACGCTCGTGGCCTCGTCCTGTGCGATCAACTGTCCGTTTTTCTCGACAAGGCGTTTTCCACCGTTCAATCCGTCACTGCCCATACCGGTCAGGATGACCCCCAGAATTTTGGGGCCAAAAATCTCGATGATGCTCCGGAACATGGGGTCTACGGAGGGTTTGCAGAAATTTTCCGCAGGGCCGGTATCGAGTCTGATGACGGGTTTTCCGGATTCTTTGACAATCGTCATGTGAAATCCCCCGGGTGCGATATAGATCTTTCCGTTTTCCACTGGCATCCCGTCTGCGCCTTCATGGGTGGGAACGCCGGATTGCTGGGCGATATGTTCGGCCAGAATTTTTGTGAACATAGGCGGCATGTGCTGGGTCACGACAATCGGAATAGGAAATCCGCGCACATGCTTGAGGACGTTGAAGAGCGCTTGCGGGCCGCCGGTGGAAGAGCCAATCGCCACGATGGAAGGGGGAGGCCTGTAGGCAAGGGGGTCCTTGTGGCGGTGCAAGGCGGTGGCGGAAATCGTCGGTGCTGGGGGTGTTGTAGAAAACGGG
>CAYGDY010000008.1:0-103035 GCA_964348795.1 uncultured Pseudobdellovibrionaceae bacterium
TCTGCTCCATTGATGAAATCTTCACTTTGAATCAATTTATATGACGGAGGCTATAATTTGGTAACTCGTCTAACTTGCAAACATTGATTTTATTGGGATTGTCTCCTGACATCATAGATCTGGATAGTTTGCTCTGCGTAGGAAACAGGCAAAAAGATGAGCGGCTTATTTAACGTCGTAAGTTTGCCTTATCTTTTCAATTTCTTCCGTTGGAATTTCATGCCATGAGGATGATGGACTTAAAAATAACTCAACGCCTAACTCGGACTTTACGACCTCAATTATTTGTGTAAACCAGCCCGAGCATGATAGTTCTTTCATTGGCGTGGATTTGAATCCTTTAACTTCTTGATCCCAGTAAACTCCTGCCGCTCCACGGTAAACGTATTGATATTCAGGTTTGCCATCATTTTCCAATATCAGGACCAGCTCACTGTCACCATTCACATAGATTTTCTTTATAAATTCGCGTTCCATTTTTTCTCTCAATTCATCAGATTTGACCATTTTCCACCAGAGCCATGATAGCCTTCACGTACCAAGCCAAAGATATTTCTGCACTCTTTGTAGCCAAAATAATAGTACATGACGTCAGGTATAGAGTTTTCGAGATTAAGCTGATCGAAAGGAACTTGGCCAATCAATGCACGATCTGACTCAAAGGAATTGTATAATACTCTTATCCGTGAGGGCTGTGTATTTTTGCTCACAAGACTTTTAAGTTGCCCTGGTGATTGGATGTCAATCTCTGTGTCAAACTGGTCGCAATTATCACACATGAGTTTTCCCCCTGTTTCCTTCGTTAAGCAAAAAAGCTATTGCCTGAAAAAGCTCCTTACCAGTACGGAGCGACCATAAATCTCTGCGAGTTTTGGGCTATATTCTCCGCAACCCATATCACCCATGACTATATCGGTACGGAGGTTATTTTGGAAGGTATTAAATCTATTTTCGTCACTTCTCCGTACCCGTCGAAAAACAGTTGGAAAAATAATGGCGGTGGGCGGCTGCCGTTTTTCCAACTTCCTATCAGAAGGAGCCGTTGATTTGCCGCGCTTCCCAATTTGAAGGCAAAATTTGCGGGAAGAATGTCGCCCCATCATGCCCTTGATTGTCGCCGAACAAACGCAACACAAACGCCTACCAACATTTTTTGATGCTACGACATCCGTAAACAATCCTCCAGACTGTTTTTCTGTGCCGCTCCATTCCGCTGGACTTCCAGCGAACATGAAGCATTCATGCCATGAAAAGGAGAATAGTCATGGCAAGCACAATCCTGATGACACAATCCCAGCTTGTCCAGCGCTGGCACCTCAGCCCGCGCACCCTAGAGCGTTGGCGGTGGGAAGGCATCGGGCCTGTCCATCTCAAGATCGGCGGGCGGGTTCTTTACAGGCTCGAAGATATCGAGGCGTATGAGCGCAGCCAGATGCGGACGGAAACCGCCAAAGACGAAGGTATCCCCCTGGTCGCAGAGACGCCATTATGACCACAGAGTCTTTCCTGACCGCCAAGCAGCTCAGTCAGCGGTGGTGCATCAGCCCAAGCACGCTGGAACGCTGGCGGTGGCTGGGCGTCGGTCTTCCTTACATCAAAGTCGGCGGGCGCATCCGGTACAGGCTTGTCGACATTCAGGCGTATGAGCAGAAGGAGTTGGCCAGAACGGGTGCATCCCTCCAGGCAGGCAGATTGCCAGATTGATTAGCCGGAAATGGGTGTAATTGGGTGTGGTTTTGGTTCTTGTTGAAAAATGTCGCCGCGCCCTGAATAAGGGCTTCCATATTCAGGCTTTTTAGTCTAAACCTAAACAACGCTTTCTTATATTCAGGGCAAGATTCGCCTGAAAGCGGGGTTATTAGGGGCAGACAAAATGGCAAAAACGGTCACGAATACACGACTTGGAACCTATGTTTCCCGCAGCACGGCTGGGGAGGCTTACAAGTCCTATGTTCCGGCGGCGCTTCCCCCGCAGCCTGCCATCGACATGGATCGGCTTTATAAACCTCTTGATCAGGCGATGAAAGCCTTGGGCGGGATCGATGCGCTGGCCAAGTTGCTGCCGGACATCAGCCTCTTTCTTTATATGTATGTGCGCAAAGAAGCTCTGGTGTCCTCCCAGATCGAGGGGACACAATCTTCGCTGTCCGACCTTCTGTTGTTCGAGAATGAGGAAAACCCTTCCGTTCCCGTGGACGATGTGGAGGAAGTTTCCAATTACATCGCCGCTCTGAACCATGGGCTGGAGCGCATGCGGAAGGGCTTTCCGCTTTCCACCCGCCTGATCCGCGAGATGCACAAAATCCTGCTGCGCGGTGGGCGTGGAGCCAACAAAGCCCCTGGTGCGTTTCGCCGCTCGCAAAACTGGATCGGTGGCATTCGCCCAGGCAAGGCGCGGTATGTCCCGCCGCCGCCGGAAATGGTCGACGACCTTATGAGCGATCTGGAAAAATTCGCGCATGACGAAGACCAGAAACTGCCCGCGCTGGTCAAAGCCGCGCTGATCCACGTTCAGTTCGAGACCATCCACCCGTTCCTTGATGGCAATGGCCGTCTGGGGCGTCTGCTCATCACACTGCTGCTTTGCGCCGATGGCGTGCTGGCGCAACCGATCCTTTATCTCAGCTTGCATTTCAAGGAACACCGCCAGCTTTACTACGACATGCTGCAGGACGTTCGGCTCAAAGGCGACTGGGAACGCTGGTGCGACTTCTTCCTTGACGGTGTGACGACCATGGCGACGCAAGCCGCCGATGATGCCAAGAAGATCATCGACCTTCTGGAGCATGACCGTGTGCGTATCAGCCAGATCGGCAAAGCGTCGAAGAGCGCGCTCAAAATTCATGATTATCTGCTCAAAAAACCGTACCTCTCGATTACGAAAGTCGCGGCGGAGCTTGATATCTCGGTGCCGTCCACAACCAGCACGGTGCAAAAGCTGGTTGATATCGGCGTGTTGAAAGAAATGACCGGAAAATCCCGCAACCGTATCTTCGCATACGAAGCGTATCTGGACATTCTGGTTGCGGGAACGGAGCCGATAAAATGAACATCATCGACAACATGAATGAGCTTAATCCACGCAAGAAAATGCTGGATAAAACAGCCTCTTCGAGCAATGTAGCTTCATGGGACAGAACAAAAAAGCGGAGATGATGAGCAAGAAGGAAGCATACAAAGTCATAGACGTTTTCGCTGGCCCAGGCGGGCTCGGCGAGGGCTTTGTTGCTTTCGGATATCGCATGGGGAAATTTCCATTTAAGCTTGCGGTATCGATTGAAAAAGACCCAACCGCACATAGCACACTGATGTTGCGGAGCTTTTATCGTCAGTTTTCTCAGGACAATATCCCAAAAGAGTATTGGGCATATGCTAGAGGAGATATAGCAAAAACAGAACTGTTTAATTTATATCCTACTCAAGCAAAAGCCGCTGCCGCCGAAGCTCAATGCATATCTGTTGTTTTTAATTCCTTCATTAACATTGTGGCCGAGCGTAGCGTGATAAAGCGCTCAAAAATATATTTGACCTGTTTTGCTTCTTCGGGATTGACCACAAGTTTTCGGGCAAGCACATCATAGCCCAATGGTGGCGGGCCACCCATCCACATGCCCTTGCGTTTTGAGGCAGAGAATTTATCGCGGATGCGCTCGCCGATCACCTCACGTTCGAACTGCGCGAATGATAAAAGTATATTAAGCGTCAGCCGCCCCATGGATGTGGTGGTATTAAATTGCTGGGTGACGGATACAAAGCTGACATTAAAGCGATCGAAAGTTTCAACCAGCTTGGCAAAGTCCATCAGCGAACGGGACAGGCGATCCACTTTGTAAACGACGATCACATCAATGAGTCCGGCTTCAATGTCCTTTATTAATCTTTTAAGCGCAGGCCGTTCCATCGAACCACCTGAAAACCCGCCATCGTCGTAATAGTCTGACACCAGCGTCCAGCCTTCATTCCGTTGCGATAGAACGTAAGCCTCGCCAGCCTCGCGCTGAGCGTCAAGGCTGTTGAATTCCATGTCCAGGCCTTCTTCGGTGGATTTACGGGTATAAACCGCGCAGCGGATACGGCGTTTAATTTCACTCATGGCTTTTGCTTCTTTCTGCCATCGGAAACTTGCGAGAGGCCAAAAAAGGCTGGGCCTGACCATGGGGTTCCCGTGATGATGTGAGCGATGCGCGACAGGCTGCGATATTTTCGCCCCTGGAAGGCAAAGCCATCAGCCATCACAGTGACATGATATTCCATCCCCTGATAATCTCGCAGGAGACGTGTGCCGACCGGAGGGCGATGGATCTTGATTTTGCGCTTCTGCTTCAGGTCGTCGCTAAGGACGCTTTTGGCACGGGCCGTCAATCGTTTTTCCAGAAGATCATTATCACCGCCCCAGGCTAATTCTTGAAGCCGATACGTTAGGCGGCTGACCAGGTAGTTTCGATTGAACTCAGGTGCATCCGATTTATAAAGGTCTTTCCAGAGCTTCTTTAACTGTCCTATGGGCATTATTTTTAATGCCGTTATTTTGGCTAAAACATCATTGTTCACGACCATTCTCCTTAGGGTCATGAATGCTTCCATTCGCTCTGAAGTCCACGGGTTTCTGAGAATTTTTGGCTTTATTTCTGGTGCGCAGGCGCAGAATGCCCAAAGCCAGAATGCGGGCAATTTCGTCGGCGGGTGATGTGTTGTCTTTGTTAATCATACTGCAAATCTTATCGCGGGCGCGTGACGCGGGAAATCACAGTAGTTTTCGCAGAAATATTTTTGTTTTCGCTCGTGTCCCCGAAAATGGAGCAGATAACGGGAAAAGGAATGCCAAACCCAAAAATCCAGCAAAGCTCTGGACTTTTCCTTCCGTACATTTTGCCATCATGTTCAGAGGCTGCTGAGAGAATAGCCGTCTTGAGAGCGAAACCCGCCCGCTGATGGGGGCGTGGGCTGTTAAAAATGTACAGAGGTTATCCTGAAAGATATGGCCAAAACTGGCCCGTTTCAGCACCACCCAAAAACTTTAGAGGGTGGTATGAAATAGAATAATGGCGGACAGGGCGGGATTCGAACCCGCGTAGGGCTATAAACCCTAACACGCTTTCCAAGCGTGCGCCATCAACCACTCGGCCACCTGTCCCCATGTAAGATCAAGAAGAAGCGTATCTTCTTTTGGGGTCTTCTGGCGGGCACAGTAGACTCATCGGAAAAAAAGTGCAAGATGAAGTTTGTGACGTAACGGGAATGGCTTTGCGAAAAGCAAGATCACTGGTAAAGTGACCGGAAAAAGCCTACCTTCAACCGGAGATCTTTTGTATTATGCGCCCGTCTTCCTTCATTTTTATTCTGTTATTGCCCGCCTTTATTGCGCTCGGGCACGACATGTTTTTATTTTATGTAAATTATATTTCTCTCGAAGGCCTGAGCCTTGATCTGATCCTGCAGGAATTCAAGTTCAGTGCCTTTGGCTTTATCTGGACGACCTATGACGAAGAGGGCTACAAAAATTTTGTGCGGTCCACAGATCCGCAGACATGGGCGATCATTGACTCTCTCCTGACGTTCAAGGCTTTCTATACAGGATTGGCTTTTGCCGGAATCATGGTTTGTCTTTTTTACCTGCTCGGCTTTTTCAAGATCGGCCCCTTTGCCAGAGAAGGCAAGGTTTTCTACGGGAAATACGATCAGAAAGGGAAAAAGAAGGACGTTTCCTTTCGGGGGGGGCAGGGGAGCGGAAAAATCGAGTATAAACGCAAATAATCCCTCAGCGTTTTTCCTTCGCGTTTTTCGGTCTTTCTCTCCGCCCTTCACTATGGTATGAAAGCCCCTGTTTTATAACGCAATACCCCCGCAAGACAAAAAAGGGCTCTGAAAAATGGCATCGTATCAGTATGTATATGTGATGAAAGGTCTGTCCAAGACCTATGGCAACGGCAAAAAAGTGCTGGAAAATGTCACATTGAGTTTTTTGCCTGGCGCGAAAATCGGGGTTTTGGGGCCTAACGGCGCAGGGAAATCAACGCTCCTGCGGATCATGGCCGGACGCGATAAGGATACGACCGGAGAAGCGTGGTCTGCCGAAGGCGCCCGCGTAGGCTATCTGGAGCAGGAACCCCAGCTGGACCCCACCAAAACCGTGCATGAAAACGTGCTTGAAGCGCTGGCAGGGACCAAGGCGATGATTGACCGTTTTAATGCGATCGGGCTGGAAATGGCGGAAGAAGGCGCGGATTTTGATGCGCTGATGACAGAAATGGGCGAACTGCAGGAAAAAATCGATGCAGTGGAGGGTTGGGAGCTCGATCGCACGGTGGAAATCGCCATGGACGCTCTGCGCTGTCCGCCCGGGGATTCCGATGTGACAACCCTTTCGGGCGGTGAAAAGCGCCGCGTGGCCCTGTGCCGCCTGCTTTTGGAAAAACCTGATCTGCTTTTGCTCGACGAACCCACGAACCATTTGGATGCGGAAAGCGTGGCGTGGCTTCAGCGCTTTTTATCCGACTACGCGGGCACCGTGATCATGATTACGCACGACCGGTACTTTCTGGACAATGTCACAGGCTGGATTTTGGAGATCGACCGCGGACGCGCTATCCCCTATGAAGGCAATTACTCGGCCTATCTGCAAGCCAAGCGCAAGCGGCTGGAGCAGGAAGCCAGAGAGGAAGACTCCCGCCAGCGCACCATTGCGCGGGAGCAGGAATGGATGGGGCAGAGTCCCTCGGCCCGCCGGACAAAATCCAAGGCCCGTATTGCCGCTTACGAAGACTTGTTGGCGGAATCCGAGGCCCGCACCCAGCGCGATGCGCAGATTGTCATTCCCGCCCCGCCGCGTTTGGGGCAGGTGGTCATCGAAGCCGACAAGATCCGCAAGGCCTTTGGTGACAAGCTGTTGATTGACGGGCTCTCCTTCAAGCTTCCGCCCGGCGGGATTGTGGGCGTGATCGGTCCCAACGGTGCAGGGAAATCCACGCTCTTTAAAATGATTACCGGCGGGGAAACCCCCGATGAGGGCACGTTCAAAGTCGGGGAGACGGTGAAGCTTGGTTATGTTGACCAGAGTCGTGACAGCCTGAACCCCGATAAAACGGTATGGGAGGAAATCTCGGACGGGCTTGATATCATCAAGCTTGGAAAAGTCGAAATGCCGTCCCGTGCGTATGTTTCGGCCTTTAATTTTCGGGGGCCGGACCATCAGCAACTGGTAGGGAATCTCTCGGGCGGGCAGAGAAACCGCGTGCATCTGGCTAAAATGCTCAAAAAAGAAGCCAATGTCATTTTGCTCGATGAACCTACGAATGATCTCGATACCGAAACACTGGCGGCGCTGGAAGAAGCGCTGGAACGCTTCCCGGGGTGCGCAGTGATTATCTCCCACGATCGTTGGTTTTTGGATCGTCTGGCGACCCATATTCTGGCATTTGAAGGGAATTCACAGGTGACGTGGTTCGAGGGCAATTATCAGGATTACGAGGCGGATTATAAACGCCGGATGGGTCACGATGCCGATACACCGCACCGCCTGAAATACAAGCCCTTGCGGAAGTAAGAGCGCTAAAAAGAAACCTTCTGCGCGAGCGCAACAAATTCCGCAACAGTGAGGTCTTCCGCCCGTTTTTGGGAATCGATCCCGAGCGCCTCGATCACAGCCATATGGGGTTTGAGGCTGGAGCGGATCATCTTGCGTCTTTGCCCAAACGCTTCAGCTGTTACACGCTCCATTGTTGCAAATGCGGGTTTGTCCAACGGGAGTTTTTGGGGCACAAAACCCATCACACGGGAAATGACCTTGGGCGGCGGTGTAAAGGCGCCAGGCGGGAGATCAAAGAGTTTGCGCACATCGCACAGCCACTGGCACAGGATCGAAAGCCGCCCATACGCCTTGGTGTTGACCTGCGCCGTCATGCGTTGCGCAACTTCTTTCTGGAACATCAGGATCATACCGTCATAGGCTGTATGATCTTGCCACAGATCCTCCAGCCAGCGCACCAACAGCGGCGTGGCAATATTATACGGCAGGTTGGCCACAATCACACGCGGTGCGGGCACAAGCGCGGTGAGATCTGTTTCGAGCGCATCGGCCTGCACAATTTCAAGTCTGCCTGACGCGGCCTCCTGCAAGCCAGAGAGAGCCTGTACGGCTCTGGGGTCAAATTCTATCGCAATGAGTTTTTGTGCACCCTGCCGCAACAAGGAACGGGTCAGCCCGCCCGGGCCAGGCCCTATTTCAATCACGTTTTTGTGCGTTAAAGTACCAGCCTGCCGTGCAATCTTATCCGTGATATTCTGGTCCAGCAAAAAATTTTGTCCCAGAGATTTTTCCGCCCGCAAATGATGTGCCGTGATCACCTCCCGCAGGGGCGGCAGGGATTCAAGAAATCCAGCGGAATCGTTATTGTCTGGCAAGGCGATTATCAATGTAGGAAGACGATCTCAAATCCATCAGATAACGCCGCGCCTGCCGCTCCAAGCGCTCCTGTCCGATGCCGTTCATGATCTGGGTTCTGGAAGGCATGGTGGCATCGGAAATCTGGCGCTGGTCCCGAATGAGCAACACATGATACCCTGCAACCGTTTTCACAGGATCACTGATCCCGCCCTTGGGAATTTTCGGCAAAATACCATCCAGCGCTGGGTCCAGTTGCCCTTGCTGGACCCAGCCCAGATCTCCACCCTGGGCAGAACCTGCGGCCTGCGAAAATTGTTGTGCAACCTTTGAAAAGGGCGCCTTGCCGGCACGGATTTCACGGACAAGACGGTCTGCGAGCTGGCGGGCCTTGTCCTGATTTTTTGCGTCCGTGACAGGAAGAAAAATTTCGGCAATCAGGTACTCTGTCTTGCCCTTAGCTTTTACGATTTGCTCCAGACGGTTGTCGATATCACTTTCGGAAACAGTGACTTTAGGCCGCAATTTTTGTTGCACAACTTTGGCCCACGCGACCTGAGACTGTATCTGATGTTCCAGCGTTTCCGTACGGATTCCGCTTCGTTGCAAAAGGCCCTTGAACTGCTCTGCCGTCATTTTATTTTGTTGCGCAATTTGTGCAAGACCGGCCTCTATTTCGGATTGCGATACCGATTGCTCCAGCTTGTGTGCTTCCTGCAACATAATCTGCTCGTCCACCAGCGCACCCACAATCTGCGGCAGAAGTTTCGAGCGGATTTCAGGGGTATCCGGCAGGCCTGCCGAGGCCGTGATCAGCTTCACCCGATCATTCACGTCTGACATCGTAATGGCATCCTCATTCACCACCAGCGCAATCGTTTCCGCCAGAGCGGGGCGCAATAAAAACAGACAAACCCCCCATATCATCAAAACACGCCATCCGAACTGTTTCATTGTGTGGCCTCTATCCCTTGTTTCGCGTTGTTTCATATGTTCAGGACCCCTTTCTACCGTTTCTCGACAAAACTGTCCATGACACGTTTCATGCCAGCCTTCTCAAAGGCAATGTCCAGCTTGTGCCCGTCAATGTGGATAATTTTTCCCTGCCCGAATGTTGCGTGAAAAACAACATCGCCCGATGAAAAAACCACACCAGCCTGATTCATGACTTTGCGCTCCGAAACATCCCCTCTTCTCACAGGGTGCGGCGTCATCCCAGAGGAATCCCAATGCGCAGACCGTCCGGCTTGATACAGGCCCGTTTCCGCATCGGACTGGATCACATCTTCGGGCAATTCCTCGACAAACCGTGATGGAATCGCGCTGATCCAGTTTCCATACATTCTGCGGTTTCCGGCATAGGATATAAAAGCCCGCTCTTTGGCCCGTGTGATCCCCACATAGGCCAGTCGGCGTTCTTCTTCCAGCCCCTTTATCCCGTGTTCATCCATGGTGCGTTGCGAGGGAAACAGCCCTTCCTCCCACCCGGGCAGAAAAACAGCCCGAAATTCAAGGCCCTTTGCGCCATGCAACGTCATGACGGTGATGAATTCACCGGTATTCATATCCTGATTTTCCAGCACCAGCGCAATATGTTCCAGAAAGGTGGCCAGACTTTCAAACTGCGCCATGCCGGACACCAGTTCTTTGAGGTTTTCAATCCGGCCTGGCGCTTCGGGGGTTTTATCCTCTTTCCACATCTGCATATAGCCCGATTCTTCCAGAACCTGCGCGGCCAGCGCCGGATGCGCCATCGTGTCCACCAGCGAACGCCAGCGCGCAAAATCATCCAGAAGTTTCATCAAGGTGGCTTTGACCTTGGGCCGGAGCGCATCGGTCTGTGTCAGGTCCCAAATGGCTTCATACAGGCTGATTCCGCGGGTGCGCGCATGGACAATCAATGTCTGGAGCGTAGAATCACCCAGACCCCGCTTGGGTGTGTTGAGGATGCGCTCCAGCGCCAGATCATCGTGACTTTGGGCAATCACCCGCAAATAGGCCAGTGCGTCCCTGATCTCCATCCGTTCGTAAAAACGGAGCCCCCCGATAACTTTGTAAGGCAGGCCCAGTTTGATAAAGCGTTCCTCGAACTCCCGCGTTTGAAAACCCGCCCGTACCAAAATCGCGATATCATTCAGCGACCAGCGCTGTGCGCCGTTTTTTGTGCGCTGGAGCTGTTCGATTTCTTCTCCCACCCAGCGCGCCTCGGCTTCCCCGTCATGAAGCCCCATCACACGGATTTTCTCGCCCTCTTCGGACTCTGACCATAATTCCTTCCCCAGTCGTCCCTCGTTATGGCTGATGACGGCATGCGCGGCTTTCAAAATCGTATTGGTGGAACGATAGTTCTGTTCCAGCCGGATAATACGGGCTCCTGGAAAATCCTTTTCAAACTTCAAAATATTCCCGACCTCGGCCCCGCGCCAGCCATAAATGGCCTGATCATCGTCCCCGACACAGCAAATATTGCGGGATCCCTGCGCCAGAAGCCGGAGCCAAAGATACTGTGCGCCGTTGGTATCCTGATACTCGTCCACCAGAATATATTGAAACCGCCTGTGGTACTCCGCCAACACATTCTGGTGGGCGGGGTCCCGTAAAATGGTCACCATATGCAGGATCAAATCCCCGAAATCACAGGCATTGACCGCCTTCAGACGCGCCTGATACAGGCGGTATAACTGTGGCAGTTTTCCGCCCGCCAACTCTCCCGCCTCCTCCATCCCCACAGCCTCGGGGGTCAGACCACGGTCTTTCCAGCGCTCGATACAAGACATCATCGCCTTGGGCACCCATTTTTTGGTGTCCAGCCCTTCGCCTTCCATGACCTGCTTCAAAAGCCGGACCTGATCATCCGGATCCAAAATGGTAAAATTGGAGGACAAGCCCACCAGATCGGCATGCCGCCTGAGCATACGGGCCGCCAGCGCATGAAAGGTCCCGAGCCACCAGCCGTCAACGGGCGCCCCGCCCAGCAATTCACTGACGCGGTGGCGCATTTCCTGCGCGGCTTTGTTCGTGAAGGTGACGGCCAGAATCTGGGAAGGGAAAATCCGGCGCGTATGAAGCACATGTGCCAGACGGGTTGTCAAAACCCGCGTCTTGCCGGTTCCCGCGCCTGCCAGCACCAGAACGGGGCCGTCCAGTGTCTCGACCGCCGCCCGTTGCGGGGCGTTCAGGTTTTCAAGATAGGCGGGGAATACGGGCGGATGATTCACAGCAGAGTCTGACATGCGGGATAATTTACGCTTTTAAATCCGGCGCACAAGGGCCTGCCCGTAAAAAAACAGAACGCTTACACGTCTTCTTCTTTTTTGATGCGGCTCTGGCCAGGGGCCAGCGCAGAAGCAATCTGGTTGCGTCCGTTATGCTTTGCGGTGTACAACGCCGAATCGGCCCGATCTATCAGATTTTCGACAGACTCGTGCGGTACATATTCCGCCACCCCGCCCGACATGGTAATCCGGCCCAGTTTTTCGCCAGTGTTCCGGTTGACAAGCTCCTTGCCCTGAATGATGACCCGCAAGGAATCAGCCACCTTGATCCCGCCTGCCAGACTGGTTTGCGGCAAGACCAGCGCAAATTCCTCCCCGCCGTACCGTGCGGCCAGATCCCGCCCCTTGACCCCGTCCAGAAACGCGCGGGCGACCAGCCTGAGCACCTGATCGCCAACCTGATGCCCGAAATTGTCATTGAAATTCTTGAAATGATCAATATCCATAAATACAAGACAAAAGGGTTCGCCCGTCTGGGATGAATCTGCGGCAAGCCGCATGATTTCTGCGTCAAAAGCCTTCCGGTTGGACAGGCTTGTCAGCCCGTCCGTCAAGGCCTGTTGCCGGACAATTTCCAGATCCCGTTGCAATTCCTGCATGATCAGGGTCGAGCGCTCCAGCTCCAGCTCCAGCATCTGGTTTTGCCGGATCATGTCGCCGGTATTGTCCAGAACATCCCGCAAGGTGGCACGAATCTCGTCCACACTCGCCTTGTCAGCCAGCCTGTCTGTCGCGCCCTGCAGGATTTCATTGTATTTGTGGGTGGCGGATTTCACATCGCTCACACGGTGGGAGACGCCCAGAATGGCTTCTTGAATCTGGTCTCCGGCCTGACGGATTTTTTCGTTTTGCACCCCTTCGGAGAGGTATTTCTGAAAGATCTCCGCACAATGTTCGTCCGTCACTTTTTGCTTCTTTGAAAGCAGAACATCAATCGCCCGTATGACTTCAGGTATGAAAGCGGAGTAGTACGCATACCAGAGTTCATAGGTCTGCGGAACAGGCACAAGCCCCTCGAGCCCGATCCGGTCCATGGACTGTCTGGCAAACTCTTCCGCTTTTTCTTTGGTATGTGAATATTGCACGATAAATAATATTTTAAACAATCATGGTAAAACAAACTGGGGAGAGTCTAACAGGCTTGAACCGGAAGAAAAAGCAAGAATATTTCATTTTTTTGCAAAAAACGAAAAAATCTCGTCCAGAGAAGACAAGACATCAAATAATTCTTGCGGGTTTTGATGCAGAAAACGCAAGGTCGTGCTTTTGGTAATCATCGCTAGCAGGTCATCCCAAAATCCCTGATGGTTCAGTATGAGAATCGGTTTGTTGTGGAGTCCGATTTGCTTCCACGTTACAATTTCAAAAAATTCCGCGAGCGTCCCAAGCCCCCCTGGCAGGATCACAAAACCATCGGCCAGATCGGCCATGGTTTTCTGGCGTTCATGCATATCTTGTGTGACGATCAGTTCTGTAAGGCCCGTATGCGCCCGCTCCCGTTCCTTCAGAATTTCAGGAATAACACCTGTCACTTTTCCGCCGTGGGCCAGCGCGGAATCCGCCAGCGCGCCCATCATCCCGCTATGCGCTCCCCCGTAAATCACATGAAAATCATTGCGGGCGCAGAGCCGGCCCATCTCGGCAGAGAGCGCCACATACTGCGGATCCAGCGAGTCCGAGGAGGCACAAAAGATACAAACGGCGTGATTCATTAAAATCGCTCAGGACAGAAAAACATTGAAAGAAAACTATGCCACAGCCGGTGAAGCAAATGAAGCCGTATTGGCGGGCTCGGGCGGCTTGAGTTTGGCTTGGACATCCTCGATCCCCACTTTGGCCAACAGGTTTAAAACCATCGCTGGCACACTCGGGGCGCTTGTCGTTTGAAGCCGCCACCCGTCATCTTTCAGGGCGGCGCTGGCTAATTCCACGGACTCGGGCTCCAGCGCCATATCCTGCACATCGATCTGTTCGATCCCCAGACCAATTTTCTCGGAGGTATTGAGCGCAAAGTCATTGTCGTCTGAAATCTCGATATGGTTTTGGTGCAGAGTATCCAGATCTTTGTCCAGCGCCAACATCTGTTGAAATTCGGGATGCATTTCTGCCGGTAAAAACGCCTGTTTCATAAACTGTGCGAACTGCTCTGGCCGCATTTTCTCGATCTGGCTGGCATAGGGAGTCGGGATGCGGGGCGGCGCTACAATGTCCCCGTTCACACTGTCCCGCTTGGGGACAAACAAATCCTGTATTTTCGCGGCCAGCTCGACTTCCGCCTTGGGAGAAAGCTTCTGCCCGCCCGTGGCTTGTGAAATCAGGTCGTTGACGGTCATGGCCCCTGTCATCACGGGCGGTGCGCCCACCAGACCGGCTCCAATATCCGCCATCACAGAAGCGCCACCCGAACCAGCGCCCGGCCCAAACGTGTTATAGGCGGTTTTTTGATCTTCAATGTTTGGGCCAACCGCCTCTACAATCCCCTCCTGCAGGGCCCCTTGAAGCTGGCCTAGATTTTCCTTGAAATCGGCCATGCCCTGCTTGACATCGTCCGCCGTTGTCTTCACGGTCTGGGCGTTCTGGACATTCGTGGCGGCATTGCCCGTGACGGACAGGGGATCTACATTGGTCCGAACAGCTTGCTTGCCCAGATCGGACATCATGGAAATGGGGCCGATATTTTCTTGTGGCGCGGTCGTGGCATTGGCAAAGGACTGTTGCAAGGGCGAGACACGGCCCACCGTGCTGGCCGCGACGTACCCCAAAGCCTTGTCATTGTTTCCCTTGCCAAAATTCATTGCACCACGCTTTTTTGTGCTGTGTTTACACTTAACACTCTACACACGATTTCTTAAGAACTTGTTAAGACATTGCCGTGTGTCTCTGTTTTTGTATGACATAAACCATAAAAACGCAAGAAAATATCCTCAAGCCCTTATATTCTGGACAGGGAAGGGAATGACATTGTTCAAAGAAACGAGCATCGGCAGGGCATCGGCCTGTTTTTCAATCTGCGTGGTATAGGCTTCCAGATAGGATTCCGCGACCAGAATCTGTGCCCGCGCCTGAAGGGAAAGAATCCGGCACAATTCCGCTGGCAAAGGCTCTTCCCCGCGTAAAAAAACAGCATCAACCTCCAGAAGTTCGGCCAGAGACTCCAGATCCTCGGGAATCTGGCTCAAGGTCTCGAACAGCGTCGTCTCATCCAGCGTCCGCTTGTAGGCATGATCCAGCCACAAGGGCGCATACTCTTCCACGATCCGGTCACATTCCAGTTTGAGCGCGCGCATCAGCCCATAACGCTTTTGCAAGAAGGTGGCGATTTTACGGGCACTCAAAGCCAGACACAGCAGGGCCGAATCGGGGTAATATTCGCTCAGGATTTCATGAATGCCGTACCGCACATCAGGCTCCAGCGTTTCGCGCCCTTCCAGAAGATCCTGCATAATCATAGGGACCTGCAGTGAATTGGTCAGATTCGCCAGTTCTTTGTCCTGTAACATCTTGAGGGTCTCCTTTTTCTTATGTGCTCTTTTTGTTGTTGTCTTACCCCCTGTCTTAAGGGGTAAAGGTAAAAAAACCCTTAACGCGGTTTTCTTTTTTTGCGGCCTCTAGAATAAAGCCCTGAAATCCTGTAGCCTCGGGCTGTATCAATAAGATGTGGAGAAAAAATCCCGATGGTCGCACGGGTCAATACAGTCGCCTTTCAGGGAATCGATGTGCAGGCCGTGGATGTGCAGGTGCAGATTTCCAACGGCCTGCCGGCCTTTACGATTGTGGGCCTGCCGGACAAGGCTGTCGCCGAAAGCAAGGAGCGGGTGCGAAGCGCGCTTCATGCGCTGGGCTTATCGCTTCCGGCCAAGCGTTTGACGGTGAATCTGGCTCCTGCCGATGTGATGAAGGAGGGGAGCCATTATGATCTGCCGATTGCGCTGGGGTTGCTGGGCGCGATGGAGGTCATCCCCAAGGAAGAGCTTGCCGAATATGTGGTGTTGGGGGAGCTCTCGCTCGATGCGTCTATCCGCGCGGTGACGGGGATTCTCCCCGCCGCGCTTCATGCCTCCGGCAATGACAATCGCCTGATCTGCCCCGAGAGTTGCGGCGGGGAAGCCGCATGGGCAGGTGATCTGGATATTCTGGCCCCGCGCCATCTCCTCCAGCTCATCAATCATATCAAGGGCACGCAAGTCATGCGCCGGCCAGATCCGAAATTGCAGGCAGAAGACTCTGGCCCCCGTTATCCGGATCTGGCGGATGTCAAGGGGCAGGAAACCGCTAAACGCGCGCTTGAGATCACAGCCGCCGGCGGGCATAATCTGCTGATGATCGGGCCGCCAGGGTCGGGGAAATCCTTGCTGGCCAGTTGCCTGCCTGGCATTTTACCGCCTTTGAGTCCCCGTGAAGCGCTCGAAGTCTCCATGATCCATTCCCTTGCGGGGACTTTGCCCGAAGGGCGGTTGCTCCGCCACAGGCCTTTTCGGGACCCGCATCATTCCGCCTCCCTGCCGGCGTTGATCGGCGGCGGCATGCGTGCCAAACCCGGGGAAATTTCATTGGCTCATAATGGCGTGCTGTTTTTGGACGAACTTCCGGAATTTGCACGGGGCACGCTTGAATCCTTGCGCCAGCCCCTTGAAACCGGAGAAGCCCTCATTGCGCGGGCCAATCATCATGCGCGCTATCCGGCGCGTTTTCAGCTCATCGCGGCCATGAACCCCTGTCGGTGCGGGCATCTGGGCG
Source organism: uncultured Pseudobdellovibrionaceae bacterium (assembly GCA_964348795.1). Taxonomy (GTDB): domain Bacteria; phylum Pseudomonadota; class Alphaproteobacteria; order Micavibrionales; family Micavibrionaceae; genus JADLAT01. The sequence goes on from CAYGDY010000008.1 coordinate 16,393, forward strand.
AAGAATCACTGGAATGCACCAAAGCGCCCCGATGCGGGGCCGAGTATCAATCCAGAATTTCCGGCCCCTTGCTGGACCGGATGGACTTGCAAGTGGATGTGGGGGCGGTATCGATTGCAGACCTCAATACTCCCACCCGCGCAGAATCTTCGGGGGCTGTCGCGGTGCGTGTGACACAAGCTCGCCGGATACAGGCCGAGCGTTTTGCAGGGCTGGAGGCTGAAAAACATATCAGCGTGAATGCGCAGGCGGATAGCGCGCTTTTGGAATCCTTGGGTGCCATGGACCCCGAAGCCCAGAGCCTTTTGAACCGCGTGGCGGAACAGGCCAAATTTTCGGCCAGAGGCTATTACCGTATCTTGAGAGTTGCCCGTACCATTGCCGATCTGGAAGGTGCTGTCTCGGGGCAGGTTTCGTACAAAATCCGTAAGAACGATATTGCCGAGGCGCTGTCCTACCGCAGAACAGTTCTCGTTTAAGAATCTACCCTTTAGAGCTTTGATCGTTTTGCTCTAGTCAAAGGATAGGGTCGGCACACCCGTGGCGGCTAGCACGGGAGGTGTAAAGCCCAACGCACTTCCCGCCGCATTATAAAAAGGCACTAAAATACTGTTGGCTACTTGCACCAGTGCATTGCCCATATTGGACTCATGGAAAAAAGGAAAGGTAAAAAACTCTCCTATAAAATCAGCTCCTAATGCCAAGGCCGCCGCTGAAAACAGAGTTGTCAGTGTTCCACCAGAGTTTTGGGAGCCTGGTTTTTTAAGGGTTGACATATGCATTCTCTTTTGAAATGTTATATTATAACATATGTTATAGTATAACATTTAAGGGCGCACAAGGGCCTAATTATATGTTTTCATAAAAAAAGAAAGGAAAGAAACGATATGAGTAACACTCTTCAAAACACCCTCTTGGGAATTTTCCTCACGGCATCAGTTTCGTTTGCGCATGCAAAGGAAGGACCTGAATTCAATGCCCGCATCAAACACATGACCATTCCTGTTGATTGTGATCTTCTGGGACCAAAGGGAACCCTCACATCCTCATTCTTAAAACAGCTCGATATTTTCGGACATCTAAACGGAAATGAAAGCAAGCAGGACATGCACCAGCACCTCTCCCTGCATGGTATTTCACCAAAGACAATCGAAGCTATACGGCAGAATTGTATGAACCCTTCGCACTGAAAAATATATTTTTCTCCGTGTTTTTTTCGCTTGAAAAAATTTTAAATTCGCGCATATTGGGGAAGCTCTGCTGGATAGTTCTGCAGGGCATTGTTATATGAAAGAGGACAAAAACATGAAAAAGTACATGATGATCGCCGCCGTTGCCGCTCTGGTTTCTGCTGCTCCTGCCTACGTTGCATTCCAAGCACAAGCTGAAGATGCCGCTCCTGCCGCTGAAGCCGCTCCTGCCGCTGAAGCAAAAGAAGTTGTTCTGGCCGATGGCACAAAAGCCGTAATCAAAGGCGAAGAAGTATTCGTAATGAATGCTGAAGGTGCAGAAACACCTGCTCCAGATGGCGAACATGCTCTTCAGGATGGCACAACCATCAAAACAATGGGCGGCAAGCTCGTGGTTGAAGAAGCCGCTCCTGCCGCTGGCGAAGCTCCTGCTGAAGGCGCCGCACAGTAATTTGCATTTCGATGCAATACAAGAACCCGATGGACCTCCTCCATCGGGTTTTTCTTTTCTTTCCGTGCAGGAACGGGTACAAGCTTAAATTAAATCGCGCTGATTTATTTTGAGATAAGGCACGAGGCGCGCAAGCGCCTTAAAGGCCATAAGCAACGCGTAACGATGTCTCAAGACACATAAGAAAGACTTTATGAAACCTGCCTCCCGCATACAAGCCAATATCGAGATCCTTGAAAGTCTGGAAAAGGTCCGTATGCCGATGGATTCCCGCATCGGGGATTACATGCGTCACAGGCGCTATATCGGGTCCAAGGACCGCGCTGAAATTGCCGAGCGGGCTTACCACATCATGCGGGCCCACGCCCGCCTTGCATGGTGGCTGTCCCGCCTTGCCCTGCCTGATACGCCGAGAAACGGGGTGATCTTGTGGCTGGCGCTGGGAGAGCAGATCGACCTCAAACGGTTTTCCGCACTCTTTGATGGCACGCAGTATGCGCCGGAGCCCTTGACGGAAAGCGAAATACAGTGGCTGTCTGCGCTCGAAAGGCAACCCCTGAACCATCCCGATATGCCGGAATCTGTGGCGACCGAGTGCCCCGTGCTATACGAGGCGCCTTTGAAAGAATATTTCGGGGAGACTTTCCACGATGAAATGTCTGCGATGCTGGCCCCTGCGACACTGGATCTCAGGGTCAATATTTTTACCTGTACGCGGGAAAAAGCCAGAGTCTCTCTCGAAGAAGACGGAGTCCCTACCACACTGACCCCTTATTCCCCGTGGGGCCTGCGGTGCGAGAACAAAGCGTTTCTTTCCAAAACAAAAGCTTTCCAAAAAGGATGGGTTGAGATTCAAGATGAAGGCTCCCAGTGTATTTCAGCACTGTGTGGTGCCCAGCCTGGCATGCAGGTGCTGGATTTTTGTGCAGGCGGTGGTGGTAAAACGCTGGCGCTGGGCTCTGCCATGCAACGTAAAGGCCGGATTGTGGCCATGGACAATGATGAAAAACGCCTCGAACGGGGCCGTATCCGGTACCGCAAGGCCCATCTGGCCGACATCATAGAGGTGCGGCCCCTTTCGGATGAAAAACACAGAAAATGGCTCCGCAGGCAAAAAGAAACCTTTGATATTGTCCTCACCGATGTCCCGTGTAGCGGAAGCGGCACATGGCGGCGCAACCCCGATTTGCGGTGGCGCCCCATTGGCCCTTCTTTGGAGGAACTCACCGTCTTGCAAGCCGGCATACTCGATAAGGTCGCGCCCTGCGTGAAACCGGAGGGTCATCTGGTGTATGCCACCTGTTCGCTCCTGCCGGCGGAAAACGAAGAACAAATCACTGCTTTTTTAAAGCGACATGATTCCTTTGAAATCGATCCTGTTCCGCCGCAAGCCGGACTGGGTTCCCCCTTCATGCGCCTGACCCCTTTGCGCCACAATACGGATGGTTTTTTTGCCGCACGGCTGAAGAAAAAATCTGTATAAAATCTTTTAGCCCTCTTGATTTACCCTGCGATTTTCTGCGACACATAAAGCGATGATGGATGATGAAGAAACATTGCGATATGACAAAATGGTGGAGACCGCCCTGCGCGGTGTTGTCCGTAAATCACTGGAAGAGGTGATCCGCCACACCGTCCGCCACGGCGGCATGCCTGGCGAGCATCATTTTTATATTACCTTCCTGACGGATTACCCGGGCGTCAAGATTCCCAGCTATCTGCGCGACCGTTACCCGGGCGAGATGACCATCGTCCTGCAATACCAGTTCAGTGAGCTGGGCGTGGACGCAGAGAAAATGTCTGTGACATTGTCCTTCAACAATGTCCCCGAGCGTCTCCAAATTCCCTTGAATGCCATCAGCATTTTTGCGGACCCATCCGTCAATTTTGCCCTCCAGTTCCAGCCTCTGGGCGAAGCGATAGAGGAGGCGGATCTTGCCCTCTTGGACGAGCTGGACGATTCAGAAGATCCCAAACCGGACGGAAGCGGACCCTCCGGCGGCAAACGCAGTAAAGCCAAGAAAAACACAAAAGCCGCTTCGGGTGAGGTCGTCTCCCTTGATAAATTCAGAAAGAAGTAGTGGCGTAAATATGAGCGCTGATCCCTCTGCGCACAATGGCCCTTTTTCGGTTCTGCTCTCCAAAGGAGAGTTGCGGGACCCTGCGCGGGGTCATCGCCTTGTGCCCTATAAAATCTATTATCCTGCTGAAACACCTTCAAACCTGATCCCTGTGATTTTCTGGAGTCACGGGTTCGGGGGAAACCGTGACGGCGCCGCTTTTATTTCCCGTTATCTGGCCTCTTACGGCTATGCCGTTGTGCATGTGACGCATATCGGAACAGACAGCACCCTGTGGGAAGGCAAGGCAGGCCATCCGTGGGATATCCTCAAACAAACCAAAGTCCCCCGCGAGACTACACTGGCACGTTTTGGCGATATTCCCTTTATGCTGGACCAGCTCCCCACGCTGGATTTGCCGGTCTTACCCCATCTGGATTTTTCATCTCTGGGGATTTCAGGTCATTCCTTTGGGGCCATGACAACGCAGGTTCTGGCGGGCCAGCACTTTCCTGATGAAACTGGTGTGCTGTCCAGCTTTCGGGACCCGCGTTTCAAGGCGGGGATCCTGTATAGTCCGGTGCCCGTCCGGCATCTGGTCGAAGACCAGGTCACAGATTCCCAACTGTACGGACCTATTGCGCTTCCCCTGCTCTATATGACCGGCACGCAGGATGATTCCCCCATCGAGCCTTTCGATTATACCCACCGGATGGCCGTCCATGAGTATTCCAACCATCCGGACAAATATCTCCAGATCCTTCAGGACGGAGATCATATGATCTATAACGGGACGCGGGGAAAACTCGGGGTCAACCCGAACAGGGAACGGCACGAGACTCTGATCAAAGTGACGGCGCGGGCGTTTTGGGATGCTTTTCTCAAAAACGACACCACTGCAAAAAAATGGCTGGATAACGGAGGGGCACAAGCCTATATGGGTCAGGATGGACAATTCAAAACGACACAACGCGATTGAAATCCGCCATTTGAACAAAATCTACCGCTCCGCCAAAGGCGGCGCCCCTCGATACGCGCTCGAAGATGTCTCCCTGACCGTCCGGCAGGGCTCTATTTTCGGATTGCTGGGCCCCAACGGCGCAGGAAAATCCACCCTCATCAATATCATGGCAGGCCTTGTCATGAAAACGGATGGATCCGTGCGGATCTGGGACTCCGATCTGGACCAAGACCCGCGCAATGCAAAAACCGCCATCGGGATTGTGCCACAGGAACTCAATTTCGATGCGTTTTTTTCACCCGCCAAGTTGCTGGACCTGATGGCAGGGCTCTATGGCGTGCCCGCAGACAAACGCAGGACCATGGAGCTCCTGCGCATGGTGGGGCTGGAGGACAAGGCACACAGTTATACCCGCGCCCTGTCGGGCGGAATGAAACGCCGTTTGATGGTGGCCAAGGCCATGGTTCATAGCCCGCCCATTCTGGTACTGGATGAACCCACAGCGGGTGTGGATGTGGACTTGCGCAAACAGCTCTGGAACAACATCAGGGCGCTCAACAAAGAGGGCGTGACAATCCTGCTCACCACTCATTATCTGGAAGAGGCTGAAGAGCTGTGTGACCATATTGCCATTCTCAACCACGGGCGTGTTATTATCGATGAACCCACGCCGGCTTTATTGTCCCGCATTGACAACAAGGAAATCCGCTTTACGCTGGATCAGGACTGTTCCCGCGTTCCGGCAGGCCTTGAAGGCTATAATGCCGAGCTTTCCGCCCCGCGGACCTTGATTGTGCGCTATACCCCTAAAGACCAGCCCCTTGACCCCCTTCTCACGGCCCTGCGCGCTTCGGGCGTTCGTATTGTGGATCTGGTGACAGAGGAAAGCGATCTCGAAGATGTGTTCCTCCAGCTCACACAAGCCGCCGCATAGCACGGGATGACGGATGATAGAGCATTCTTATCTGAAATGATTATAGATTCGTGTTTCAAAGGCCTCCAAAAGCGAAAAAAGCTTGAAGATTGCTTCCCCGCAGGCTATACACTCCGCTTGTAATGCGTGTGCGCCTGTAGCTCAGGGGATAGAGCACTGGTTTCCGGAACCAGGTGTCGGAGGTTCGAATCCTTCCAGGCGCGCCATTATGCCTTTGCTCCCCGACACGCCCTAAGCTGTCGCCTGACCATTATTGGTAATGTCTTCGATATTCAGACCCGTGACCGATTCCAGTATAGCAATCTGCACGGCAGACGCAGGACCGGACTGTCCATCCACATCCACGGAAACAAGGGTGTTCCCACCGATCTCTATGGAAAAGACAAAGTCATCAATGCTGTCCTGCAAGGCATCATAGCCTTGGAGCAGGGCTGAAACATCCAGCACGTCTCCTTCTGCTACGTTGAAATCCCTGATCGTATCCACACCATCGGCCATCGTCTGGAAAAGGATCACGTCATTGCCGGTTCCGCCATCAATGATATCATTCCCCAAACCACCTGCAATATGGTCATTGCCTTCTTGACCGAAGATCAGATCATTCCCCTCTCCGCCCTGAATGGTGTCATTCCCGCCCAGACGGCCTTCACTCTGGGCATTGACAGATTCTACAGACAGCTCAAGCACATGTGTTTTGATATATTCCATGGTGGTTGAACGGTTCCAGGCCGTATCCAGCCCTTCCCCGTTTTCGAGACGGGTAAAGACCGCCCAGCCTGATCCAATGGCTGTACCATCCAGCCCCTGCGCCTGTGCCAGAGAATCCGTATTGAGGGAGTCACCAAAAATGATATCACTGGAGGCCCCGCCATTCAGGGAATCACCGCCTACGGCCGTCAGTTTGTACAGGGGGTTTGTCTCGGCCAAAACCGCTGTCAGGTCATTGGCGTCGTTAATATTGAGGGCATGACCATCGGAATCAATGACATCAATACGGCTGATATGTGCGCCGATATTGATCCCGACCCCGATCACCTGATCACTGAGCGCGTTGATCACGCCGATTTCATTTGTGCCATCCGTCACACCGTTGATTTCTTTCATAATGGCATCAACACTGCCGATCGTTGCCGGATTGCTGTTCGTGACATAACGGTTGGGTTCCCCGTCAGACAGGAAATAGGTCGTGGTCACGGCCCCTGAAATGGCATCACCGCTCTGAAGCCAACCAATACCAGCCTGAAGCGCGGACTCATAGTTTGTAAATCCGCCCGTGTCGAGGTTTTCAAGCCACGTAATGGCTTGCGCCAGTTGTGCGGGGTTCGTCACGAGAAAGGTTGCTCCCTCCTGCGCTGTGGTTCCGAAGGGCGTAAAATGGACCTTGATATCCCCGCTTTGGTAGGTTCCAAAATCGGAGACCAGATTTTTTAGGGCATCAACAAGAAGCGAAATTCTGGAGGTTGGTACTTCGTGACTCCCCATGGAACCGGAATTATCAATAATAAAGAGCATATTGTAATCCTGTTTCTGGTTTTCAACGGTGGAGCCCCCCGTATCCCCGACCAGAATATCGGGACCGGCATGACCTAAAATCGCGCCTTTCCCACCACCGACAACCCATGTCACGGTCTGGCCCGGAATGTCGTTGACATTGTCGCCGACAATCAGGGCTGGAGGTGTCGGCAAGGTTTTCACCGTCAGGACGGCCACATCGGTATCCCCGTCAAAGTCTTTGAGGGTATAGGTGAAGCGCTCCTGCACGGGCGCGGCGTTGTTTCCGGCGGACACATAGGTAAAGGACCCGTCCGCATGCAGGGTCAGTGTGCCGTGGAGTCCGGTGATGATGGTGGGCGTACCGGCGATGACAGGATAATGGACGCCTGCGAAGACGACTTTGGAGACAAGGCCCGGCAGATCAGCGCCTGGCGCATCATTGCCCAGCACATTGCCGGAGACACTGGTGGTGTCAACCGCGACCGTGGCGGTATCATTGACCGCGCAGGGCCCGTCATCCCTGACGGTGACCTGAATGGTGCCTGTGGCCATATCTCCGTCCGCGTCAGTGGCAATGACGCCAAAACCGAGCGTGATCGCATCATCCGGATTGGTCGCATCGGCATGGTCGAGCACACCTTTGAGGACAAAGTCATACGCGCCGGTCGCAGGGTTGAGGGTCAGACGGAAAATCTCCACACCACCGGCTTGCCCGATATAGGCATTGCCCTGTGTTGTCACAACAACAGGCACACCATGGGATGTCAGTGTGCCATTCTTAGCGCCAGAAAAGGTCACAGTCGAGGGGTCTGCGACAGAAAGTGTACCAGGGGTGTCGGCCCCAAAATCAACACCGAGCGTGCCATGGGCGCTATCGGTCGGGGCCAGATCGGATTCATCAACCACAATCGGCGCTGTGGTGGCAATGACAGGGGTGTCATCCAGATCGTTGACATGGATCGTCAGGACGGCCACATCGGTATCCCCGTCAAAGTCTTTGAGGGTATAGGTGAAGCGCTCCTGCACGGGCGCGGCGTTGTTTCCGGCGGACACATAGGTAAAGGACCCGTCCGCATGCAGGGTCAGTGTGCCGTGGAGTCCGGTGATGATGGTGGGCGTACCGGCGATGACAGGATAATGGACGCCTGCGAAGACGACTTTGGAGACAAGGCCCGGCAGATCAGCGCCTGGCGCATCATTGCCCAGCACATTGCCGGAGACACTGGTGGTGTCAACCGCGACCGTGGCGGTATCATTGACCGCGCAGGGCCCGTCATCCCTGACGGTGACCTGAATGGTGCCTGTGGCCATATCTCCGTCCGCGTCAGTGGCAATGACGCCAAAACCGAGCGTGATCGCATCATCCGGATTGGTCGCATCGGCATGGTCGAGCGGCAAAAACTGTTTGAAGGTATAATCGCCTGTGACGGGATCAATGGTCAGGGTAAAGACCGTAACCGTTCCATCGCCTGTTGTGCCGATGTATTCACCGGCTGTTTGCGTGATGACAACGGGTAGGCCATGGGAGAACAGGGGAATAGAGGTGGTTGTCTGCCCATTGGGCAGGATACTCCCGGGGGCGTCTCCGCCGAACTGCACGCCCAACACCCCGTTGGCCTGCGAACCGTTGGGCAGAAGTGTTTCATCGACAATTTCAAGACCCTTGCCGAGTTCCGGTACGGCGGGGAATGTCGGAAGACTGTCTGTGAGGTGGATGGTAATGTGCGTGACACTGCTGTCCCCGTCGAAGTCCGATACGGCAACCCCGAATGTCAGGTCAATTGTGTTGTGTTCCGGCTCGTGATCCAGACCTTTGAGCTGGGTGTAGGTGTAAGCGCCGGTCGCAGGATCAATCACAAGCGTGAAGATTTTTTCGCCCCCTGCAAGTTGGCCTTCATAGCCTGTGGTTGTAGCAACGATGGTGACAGGATGACCGCCTGATTGCAGAAGCGCAACGCCTGATACGGTATGTGTTCCATCAGGGCTGACCTGCCCTGCGCCGTCATTGCCAAAATCCACAACCAACTGTCCATTGGCCACAAGGGCACTTGTTTCAAGTGCTTGTTCATCCAGCGTTTTTTCATCGGGAGCCGTCAAGAGGGGGGCATCGTCAGCAACATGGATCGTAAGGGTGCTGGGCGCGGTGTCTCCATCGGAATCCGTAGCGACAATGCCAAAGACCAGCGAAATAACATCATCGGGGTTGGTGCTGTCCTGATGATCCAGTGCCTTGAACTGGGTAAAGGTGTATTCGCCCGTCAGGGCCTGATCGAGTACGAGTTCAAACACCTTGACAGTGCCTGCAAAGCCCGTGTACCCGTCCAGACCATTGGCTATAACCTCGACAGGGATTCCGCCGGAAGACAACACGTTGTTCAACAGGGAACCTGTCGCCGAAAAGGAATTATTGGCGGTAATCGTGCCTGGCCCGTCCGTGCCGAACGCAAAAGGGATACTGCCGGAAAGAGTCAAAGGCCCCAGATCCGTTTCATCCAGAAACAGGTCCGTGACATCGATTTCCGGAAAGGAATCTGTCGGAGCCAGTGCGCCTTGTGGAAGCAAGCGGATGTCTTCCGTGGGCTGGTCCACGCCATAAACAAGGGCGGTGGGATCAATCGGTCCCACGGCATCCAAAGGACCGACAGAGGCTTCCTCCGGATCGGAAAAAGTAAAGCCAGAATTTTGTGGGCCGCCGGCCTGCGCGCCACCTTCTTCACCCGCCGCAGGCTCGACCTGCGCGAGGGCTTCAGCCATCTTGATTTCTTCAGGCGTCAGCGGTTTATCCTGATCGGCGGTTTCTGTACCTTGTTTGTCGCCCTTTTCAGCGTGCTCGGCTTGTTGTCCCTTCTCGGTCTTGGAAGGGTCGTGTGCGGGATCATGGGGCTTTCCAGTATGATCCGCTTGTGTGTCGGTCGCTTCTGTTTTTTCGGTTTTCTTGTCTTGTTCAGCGGCTTTTTCCTGCTCTGCCTTCAAAAGATGGATGACTTCGGCAACAGGTTTTTGACCGACCTCTTCGGGGTGGGCAGGTTTAAGGGGCGCGGGATCGGGCTTGGCAAGCGTCTCGGAGGTTTTTGCGGCCTGTGGTTCAGCCTGCAGAGCTTTGACATGTGGTGTTGAATTTTTTTGGTCAGCCATTACCGTTCTCCATATAAAAACACGCGCAACCAGTTCATTTGAAATGTCCCCCGGCCACCGATCAGTGAATTGGGAAGGATCATAGAGAATCATAAAACAAAAGTCAATCGTTATGTTAACATTATGAAGAAGATCTCTTTCACGACGCGACGAAGATCCCCTTGAAATGTGTTTTGCATTATAGAATAACTTGAAAAGCTTAAGGTTTTATAAAATTTTCTCTGTCAAATGAGGGCAGAAGCAGGGTATACAAAACAAAACATAAAAGGATTTTGGGAAAGATGCATTCTCTTTTAGATACACTGTCTGGGATTGTTGGGCAGGCTTTTCGTGCACAGGACCTGCCCGAAGATTTGGGCCTTGTTAAGGTGTCTGACCGTCCGGATTTGGCGCAGTTCCAGTGTAACGGGGCAATGGCAGGGGGCAAACAGCTTCAAAAAGCCCCGCGGGATGTGGCGCTTCGCATTGTGGCATTTTTGGAAACGCTCTCCGATTCTCCCTTTGCCAAAATCGAAATTGCGGGGCCCGGCTTTATCAACCTGACCCTCACACCGGAATTTTTGAGTCGGAATCTGGAGGATATTTTTTTACGGGAGACCCTGACAGGCGGGCTGATTTCGCAAAATAACGAAACCGTTGTGCTGGATTATGGCGGCCCCAACATTGCCAAGGCCATGCATGTTGGGCATTTACGCTCGGCTGTCATTGGGGATTCCCTCCGGCGTTTGCTTTCAAGCGCGGGGTACCGGACTGTGGGCGATGTGCATATGGGGGACTGGGGGACCCATATGGGCATGCTGATCGGCGATTATGTGGACCGGCAGGAAGAAGACGTTGTCCGGTCTGCGGATCTGTCTGTTCCAGGCGATATCACGCGCCTGATGGAGGATATGGCAGTCCGGTACCCGAAAGCCTCGATGGCCGCGAAAAACGATCCCGCCTGTATGAAACGGGCACAGGATGTCACAGTGTGCCTGCAGGAAAAACAAAACCCGTATTACGAATTGTGGCAAATGATTCGCGCGGTTTCCATTATCGGGCTGAAAAAAAATTACGAGGCGCTCGGGATAACCTTTGACCTGTGGGAGGGCGAATCCAGTGTCCATGACTGCATAGCCCCGATGGTCGCCCGCCTTGAACAGCAAGGACACGCCGTCAAGGATCAAGGCGCTGTGATTGTGCCTGTGGCGCAGGAGGGGGATAAAAAAGAAATCCCGCCCCTGATCCTGTACAAAAGCGATGGGGCCGTCATGTACGGCACAACAGACTTGGCCACTATTGGTCAACGCATTGAATTATATCACCCTTCAAAGATCATATATGTGGTGGACCAGCGCCAGAGCCTGCATTTTGAACAGGTATTTCGGGCGGCACGGCAGGGCGGAATGGCCCCTGCCGCGCTGGAGCTGACCCATGCCGGTTTCGGGACCGTAAATGGGGTGGACGGGAAGCCTTTCAAAACCCGTGATGGGGGTGTGATGCGGCTGGAGGATCTGCTGGCCATGGGGCTCGAAAAAGCCGTAAAACGGCTCGAAGAGGCAAAGCTTGCGCAAAATCTTTCTCTTGCGGATCGTGCGGATATCGCCCACAGGATTGCGATTTCTGCGATCAAATTTGCCGATCTACAAAACAACCGGTCCTCTGACTATGTTTTTGATCTCGATCGTATGACGAATTTTGAGGGAAAAACGGGGCCCTACTTGTTGTATCAGGCTGTCCGGATTACGTCCCTCCTGCAAAAAGCGCAGGCCGCGCATGGGGCATACTGTGAAAGGCCCTTCGTCCTCACGGCAGAAGACACGCCTCTGGCGCTGTTGCTTGCGGAATTTCCCGAGCACTACAGGCTTGCAATCGAACACTATACGCCGCATGTGCTGTGTGATTATGTGTTCAAACTGGCCCAGACATTCAGTTCCTTTTACGGGACCTGTCATATTCTTTCCGAATCGCGGGCGGATCTCCGGCACAGTCGTTTGAAACTATGCCATCTGGTGCACCGGCATATGGTTCTGATTCTGGATCTTCTGGGGATTGCCGTACCGGCGCGGATGTAAGGACGCCTTGACAGGCGGGTTATATTTGGTTATATTTGGCCAAATGATTGGAATGCATACTTTAAAAATTACCCCGTCTCTCCTGAAGCAACTGTGTGATCTTGATCAGTTCAAGGGGCTCTGGCAAGGGCTGGAGCGGCACACGACCGGCCTGCATCTTCTGGCGGATGTCGCCGATTACGGGACAGGGTTTGAACAGCTTCTGGCACCCTTGCAGGGATCCCCTATTACGGGAGCCCAGCTCTGTACGCTTCATGCCCATCTTGGAAAATTATCTCCCCCCAGTGCTTATAAAACCCGTTCGTCTCCCTTGACCATCATGAAGGGCAATGAAGCCGTTGGGACTCTTGAAACCGCATTGCCCGAAGACGTACAGGGATTGATGGAGAAACTTTTGATATGGCTGGAGAGCGCCCTGCAGGAAGAGGAGTGGCATCCGCTCCTGGTGCTGGCTGTTTTTTCTGCCGTCTTTCTGCAGATTGCACCCTTTGAAACCGGCAATATCAAACTCCTTCACTTTTTGATCCTTCTGGTGCTGTTGAAAAAAGGGTACACGTACGCGCCGTACGTCCCTTTGGCGCCCCTCTTTCAGGCACAGGCCCACGCATTCTGGACGGCTTTGCACGAAAACCAGAGGTCCTTGGAGACGGGTTCTCCCGCATGGGAGCACTGGACCGGCTTTTTTCTGGGGCTCTTGCAGGTCCAGAAAAACAGCCTGCTTCAAAAATTGTACGGTCAGGAAACCGCTCTCCAGAACCTGCCCGCCTTGTCTGCCAAAATCATGGGGCTTTTCAAACAGCACCAGCGCCTTCAGATGAAACAAATTGTGTCCCTGACGAATGGACGGCGGGCCACACTGAAACTGCGTCTTGCCGAACTCGTCGATGCAGGATATCTGAGACGCTACGGGCAGGCACGGGCCACATGGTATAGCCTTGTTTAAGGCTTTACCGTTACACCTGCATGGCGTTGCGGTGAAAGCGCCCGCCGCTTCCCCGAATTTCAAACCTGATTCATGTGATAGGTTTTCTGCCCTGTGGACTCCGCGCCATGCCAGAGAAGAACAAGGACACTCCAGCCGCTGATCCAAAAAGGGGTCAGGGCGGGCGTATGGGCGATCAAGGCATCCATACCTGCGAACAGGCCAAGCAGGAGCAGACCTGAAAGGGCAAACAGCCCCTTGGGGTCTTTCCGGAAGACCTTTTTCAGGAAGACCAGCCCGATAAAGCCACAGAACATGTAGAACAAGACCACACCGCCCATCCCCATCTCGGTTATTCTGTTATAAAGAGAAGAGGTGTCCGCAGGCGGGATCAAACCCAGCTGTTTCATAAGCGGCGCGGCGCCCCATCCATAGCCCATCCAGTGGTTTTCCACCGGCACGAAAAAAGTTGCAAAACGGGCATTGGGGAACAGGCGCATGGCATCCAGGGCCAGCAGGCCCGCCAGCGCCCCCCGAAAGCGCGCGGGAGAGGGCGTAGTATAGGCGTAAACCCTGCAAAGCCACAGTACAATCCCGAGCGTCAGCAAAAACCCGATATCCGGCAGTCCTTGTTCCCATATTTCAAAGTGATGGAGAGAAACAGGGGGGGCGCCTGATTCCAGAAACAGGCTGATTCGTTCCTGAAAGACCAGAAATTCGGAAGGCAAATGGGGTATGAAGAGCGTCAAAACTCCCCAGAATATATAAAGCAGGCCCAGCAGGGCCCACAAAAGCGCTACAAAATCCCCCGCCCGCATCGCGGTAAAGCCATATTCCAGACGGGCGCGGTGTGTCATGCTGTTCAGGATCACCCACGGAAGCCTTGTGCGTCTTTGCGGCGGATCCATATGTTCCAAAAGCACAGGTGTTTCCAAAATCCAAAGGAGTTTGACGAACGCGAAACAGGACCAGAACACGCTGTACAGTCCGAAGCACAGGGGTGATTCCGGCCAGAACAGCAAGGCCATATGGCTGAGGAGAAAGGCTCCGAGGAAGAGATGAAAATCCCAGACGCGATCAGAATCTGTCATATAAACTGTCCTGATCTATCGCGGGGGGATTGGCAGGGTTGAAGACAAGACAGCAACTTCCCGTGCCTGCGCAGGCGGGGCATACTGTTGATAAAAGGCGTTGGCAAAATGCCACAACACGGGGTCCAGCGGCTTGTAGGACAGGGCGCGGCGCAGATGTTCTTCTGTCATCCGGAGATGGTGTTGTCTGGCGGCGGTATGGCGCGGGGCGTGCTCTGCTTTTTCGAGGGCCTGTTGCGCCACGACAAAATGCCACTGGGCGCTGTAATCTGCTTTTTGCGTGAAAATAAAACCAAGCTGAAGCAGGATTGTTGTTCCGGCAAGGACGAGAAGAAGTCCGAGAAAAAAAATCCTGCCGGAGAATGTATAATAACGCATCAAAACCCGATCATGCCCTTATTCAGTGTAGTATTCCTTGTATCGCCCGTAATAATAGGCGGTATCTCCGTAACCATAGCGGACATGGCGCTTGACATCAACATTGGTCAGGGTAAAGGCCAGAGCATTGAACTGCATATCCGTAAATTGCTTGACTCCGCTCATGACGACTTCCCGCGGGGTTTTGTCCCATGACACCACATAGATCAGCTGATCGGACATTTTGGCCAGAATACGGGCATCCGAGACCGCCAGACAGGCCGGCGTATCGAGTATGACAAGGTCATACACCTGCTTGAGAGAGGCCACAAGCCGGTGCATTTTTTCCGAAGAGACCAGATCCAGCGCACTGTTGGGGACAGAGCGTCCGTAAATGATATGCACCCCTGAAACATCGGTTGTCTGGATGACCTCGCTGAGGTCTTTTTGTCCAGTCAGATACTCAACAAGGGTGGCGTTTTGGGTTTCTCCGATAGCACGGTGGACGTTGGGGCGACGGAGATCGGCATCAATAATAATGACCTTCTCGCCGGATTTGGCGGCCAGACGGCCAAGCCAGACAGATAACGTGGTCTTGCCTTCGCCCGGGAAGGAGGAGGTAATCGTCACACACCGTGGTTTCATATCGGGATTTGGAGCCCTCAGGTTCAAAACCATGCGCAGGGTCCGGACGGCTTCGGCCACCACGGAAGAAGGCTTGGACAGGATATATTGCGTCAGCTCTGTCTGAGACATATTTTCCAGTTTGGGAATAAGGGCATAACAAGGATATCCGAGCAGGGTTTCAAGCTGGCCGGCGCTTCGGAATGTATTGTCCATTTTTTCAATCAGCAAGGCGAGCGCGAGTCCCAGAAACAACGAAATCGCCCCGCTGAGGCTGAGTAAAAGCATTTTATTCGGATATGTGGGCGTGCGAGGCGGGACGGCATACGAGATCACACGGGCTTCGGGAGACTGGAGTTTTTCCTGATCATCGGACTTTTTATAGGTATTCAAAAACGTATCGTAGACCAGCCGTGTTGCCTGCGCCTGCCGCTCCAGTTCCCGCAATTCTATGGTGACGGTGTTGTCTTCGTGCTGTTGTCCGGCATATTCCGAAAGGCCTTCTTCCAGTGCCTTGACACGGGCCTTGGCAAAGGTCACCTCGTTTTCCACGCTTTTTGCAATCTTGAGCACTTCATCGTGGATCTGTGTTTTCAGCTCGCCCAATTCGGATTTCACTTTCTGGATATCGGGATGCTTGTACCCGTACCGCAAGGACAGTTCGGACAAACGGCTTTCCAGCTCGGCTTGTTTGTTTTTCAGGGTCTGGATCAGGCCGGAATTGACAATCTCCGTGGTGGTTTCCATTTGGCCCGTATTGTTGGACATATCGTCCAGTTCCTTCAGGCGGGCTTCGGCTTCGGCCTGTTTAGACTTGGCAATCACCAGTTCGGAATTCAGGGCCGAGAGCTGTTCCGCAGAGACGGCAACATTCCGGACCCCTTCGGTCAGGTTGTACTGGGCCTTGTATTGCGCAACAGCGGACTCGGCGCTTTGGACCTGTTTTCGCAGATCGTGGAGCCTTTGATCCAGCCATTTTGTGACTTTCTGAGTGGCCTGAAATTTGTTTTCCAGCCGTTGCTCCAGATACAGGTCCACAATCGTATTGGCAATCAGCGCGGCCTTGTTGGGGTCTGTTGCGGTATATTCGATCTGGATGGCCATGGACCCTGGCACAGACCGGACATTCAAATTGACAAGAAAATTCGTTACCACATCGCTGACTTCCTTGTCGATCACATCCTCCGGAAATTTATCGAGCTCTGAACCATAGAGTGACAGGGTCTTGAAATTTTTTGGTGTTTTTTCATTTTTGTTTGTTTTCAATGCGGACCGGAAGCGGGGATTGAATTCCGGATCGGCCATCATGTTCAGGCGCTCGACGATTTTGCGTCCCATGGTGCGGGATTTCAAAACCTCTATTTCCCCGAGAATGAAAGACGGGTCGATTCGGAAGGAGGTCATAAATGCCTGAAGCTCTTCGATCCCCTTCTGCGGGCCATTATTTTCTATCAGAACCAGCGCCCGCCCCGTATAGCGCGATTTCATAAAGGTCATGGCAAGGGTTGAGAGGGACAACCCCACCAGCAGACACCCCAGAATAATCATTTTCCGCCGCCAAAGCATGAGGAATAGGGCACGGACATCGACTTCGGCGTCATCTCTTCCAGCGCCCTGAAAACCAGAGGGCTGGAATCTCGCGGGATTTTGCGCTGTGTCGACCATTTAAAAAAACCGCTCTTTCACAAGAATGATATCCCCGGGCGACACGGCAGAGTCCACCGGTTTTTCCTCCAGAACTTCTGTTTGGTCCGGTCCGACACGCCGGACCTGTACGTATTTGGTATTGGCACGGTATGTAAAGCCGCCGGCTAGCGCTACGGCGCTCAGGATATTCATGTGATTGACATAGCCGTAGCTTCCTGGTGCGCTCACCTCTCCCAGAATATAAAAGGGACGATATTTCGATATTTCCAGCGCTACACTGGGATTGATCAGATAGCCATCCTTTAATTTTACAATAATATCCTGTTCGATCTGTTTCAGGGTTTTACCATGAGCCGGCACATCCCCGATCAACGGAATGGAGAGCAAGCCATTGCTACTGATGGTAAAAACACCGGTCAGATCCTTTTCCCCGAAAACGGTCATGCGGATCTCGTCATCCGGTCCGACCAGATAGCTGGCCTGCGGACCCGTAGTGGGTTTGGGGGTAGGAGACGCCGGCGACGGCACGGGTTCCGCCGATAGCACAACAGGTTTTTCATGGGCGGGGACGGGCGCGGTATTTTGCGCGTACAAAAAGAGTCCCTGAAAACAATATCCAAAGACAAGCGTTGCGAGGAAAAACTGTTTTACTGCTCTTTTTAACATGACACTGAAAAAATCCCGTAGAAAAATCGGGAATATAAAGACGAATCAGGCTCCATTCTAAAGTATTTCAGAACAGCTGACAACCCAGAGAAATAAAGGGAATTTACGCAAAAACAACACACATCAGCGCGTCTGTCATCCCTAGGGGAGACCCTAGAGATGGATCACATGTTTTGCCATGAGCTCTCCGGGGGGGACAGCGATCAATGCAACGGTCAGCTCGAGGCTTGTCTCGTGGGAAGGAACAAAATCCTTGAATTTTCCAAGAGATTCCGCAAACCGGTTCGCGGCTTCCAGTGGCTCCGTATCATAGATCGGCCTTTGCAGTAAAAGCGTATATTCGTTTTTCCCTGTCTGGCCAATGATATCGCTTTGCCGTCTGAGGAGCACCAGATACTGGCAGAGCTTTGCGACAAAGAGATCGGCCACATAGGGGCCGTCAATGTCACGGATCTGTATGTAATTGCTGAGAGAAATCTGGAGAATGTAGCTTCGTTCCCCGTAGCGGTCCGCCCTGTCAATGGCGGAGAGGAAGAGCTGGTTGATAGCGGATTTTGCGATAATGCCTCCAGCGCTGGGGAAATCCTCTGAATCATCTCCCAGTTTGTGGATCAACGCCAAAAACCGCTCCGCATTGCCGATTTTTATTTTGAGTTTTTCCGGATCCAGTGGTTTCGTCAGGACATCATTCACGCCCGCCTTGACGGCTTCAGCCTCGTTCATGGAATCCGTCAGCAGAAAAATATAGGGATAGGATTTCACACTGCGCCGGATATTCAAGACAACAGGACGAGGACTCGTCAGGGGGGACGGATCTAGAAGGATAATATCGAACGGCTCGGACATCAGGCGTGCAACCGCATTGTTTTTGGCCGACTCTTCGGAAACCTGATGCCCCAAAGGCTCAAGTCTGGACCGGAGCATCTGTACGGCAAGGGGGTCACGATCCACAATCAGAATTTTCATGGGCGGAAGTCCTTTCTTGGATAACTTTGCGCCGTGAGGGGAGGGTTTTACGAGGCGCAGGGAAATTCTATAACAAAAAACGAAAAGTTACACCCTATAAAAAACATCCATTAAAAAACATCAGGCCATTTGACTTTCATGCCAGAGTCCTATAGTTAGAATCCGGCCATAAAATGTTTCAGGATGTTTTGCTGTAATATTCTTTGGTGAAGGTCAGCCCAGGTGGTGGAATTGGTAGACGCGCTAGCTTCAGGTGCTAGTTCTCGCAAGGGAGTGAAGGTTCGAGTCCTTTCCTGGGCACCAATCAAGAGTAAAGCCTGTCAAGAGTCTGGCAGGACTGTCGGCATGTGATGAAGCAGGATTTCTATTGATGACTATAACATTGCATAAGGGCGATCTCCCCGAACATCTTGACTTGGGAACGCTGGTCGCGCTGGATACAGAGACACTGGGGCTTAATCTGAAACGGGACCCGCTCTGCCTCGTTCAGCTTTCGGCAGGGGATGGCCATGCCCATATCGTCCAGCTTGACCGGAAAATCTATCATGCGCCGAATCTCAAGGCGCTCCTGTCCGATCAGGCCATTACGAAAATCTTTCATTTTGCGCGCTTTGATCTGGGTACGATCAAGCAGTATCTCGGGGTGGATTGTACGCCTGTATTCTGTACGCGTACAGCCTCCAAACTGGTCCGAACCTACACAGACAAACATGGTTTGCGGGAATGTTGTCGGGAGTTGCTGGGGGTCGAGCTCAACAAGCAACAACAGACCTCCGACTGGGGACACGAAACCCTGACACCCGAGCAGTTGCAGTACGCGGCCAATGATGTCCTACATCTTCATGCGCTCAGGGACAGGCTGGGGGACATGCTGGCGCGTGAAAACCGGACCGCGCTGGCGAAAAAATGTTTTGATTTTCTGCCCGTCAGGGCAGAGCTGGATTTGACCGGCTGGTGCGGTCTGGATATTTTTGAGCATTGACAAACAGATCTTTTATCTCAAGTCTGGTCTCTGGTTTTTCACACACATCGGGAAAGCATGTTCATGTCAAGGCCTCACGAACCCCTTCAGGATATCTCTGCCGCCAGACGGGTGATCCAGACCGAAATCGCGGGTCTCACGGCGCTTTCTGAAACCCTTGACCAGCATTTTTCCAAAGCGGTTGAAGTGATCCACACCATGAAAAAGGCGCAAAGCGGCGGGCGTCTGATTATTGCGGGGATCGGAAAAAGTGGCCATATCTGTCGTAAAATCGCGGCGACGCTGGCCTCGACAGGGACACCGGCTTATTTTGTACACCCGGGCGAAGCCAGCCACGGGGATATGGGGATGATCACGCGGCAGGATACTGTCCTGATGCTCTCCAATTCCGGCGAGAATAGCGAGCTTTCCGACCTTATCCATTATACGCGGCGCTATAATATCCCGCTCATTGCCATGACAAGCAATCCGGCCAGTACGCTGGGAAAATACTGTGATATCTGTCTGGTCCTGCCCAAGGCCCCTGAAGCCTGCCCCAATGGTCTGGCCCCCACGACATCGACAACCATGATGCTGGCACTGGGGGATGCGCTGGCTGTGGCCCTGCTGGAGCGGATGGCGCTGACGCCCGAGCAATACAAGGTGTTTCACCCGGGCGGCAAGCTGGGGCAAAAACTGATGAAGGTCACGGAACTGATGATTCCATTTGAAAAACTCCCTTTGGTGCATGAAACGGCCTTGATGGAATCGGTTCTTCTGGTACTGACGGAAAAAAATCTGGGCTCGGTTCTGGTGATGGATTCACGCAATCACCTCAAAGGCATTATCACGGACGGGGATCTCAAGCGGCATATGTCCCCTACACTGCTCCAGAAAAGCGCAGGAGAGATTATGACCCCCAACCCCAAGAGTATCCCTGCGGAGATGCTGGCGGTCGAAGCTCTGAATGTCATGACAAAAACACCCGACCATTACCTGAGCAGTCTGGTGGTCACGCATCAGGGGGCTGTTGCGGGCATGATCCGGCTACAAGATTGTATTCAGGCCGGTCTGGCATAAAGAAAGACGCAAGGAGCAGGGTAGCATGTCGGAAAAAGAGAGCAGGCTTGACCGGATCGGGTTGCGGGCGGACTCTCCCCAGAAAAACGGGTGGCGTGAGGCTGATCACCAGCGCTACAGCCGGTTTTTAAAAGGTTTGAAAATTCTTTTGCCTTTGCTGGCTTTGGGAATTGTAGTGGTTTTGTTCTCGTGGAATTATTTTGCGCAGGATCCCATCCTGCAGGAGTATGCGCACACGAAAACCACAGGACATCCCCCCGCACAGGCGATCGGCAAGAACGAGCTTCTGGCCCCGCATTTTGACAGTACGGATGAAAAGGGCCGTCCCTATACCATCACGGCGGATAAGGCAGTACAGGGTGCGGACGAACACAACATCGCGCTTGAAAAACCCTTTGCCGACCTCGTGCTTGACGGGGGGCACTGGATGGCGCTTCGCGCCGAAAGCGGGGTTTATGACCAGAACCGGCAATATATGGTCCTGAAAAAGGGCGTGATATTCCATTATGACGAAGGGTACGTGTTTGAAACGGCCTTGCTGGACATTGATTTTCGGAACAATGTGGCTTCAACGGGGGACCGCGTCACAGGCGAAGGGCCCTCCGGAATCCTTCAGGCAAACGGCATGAAGCTGGATACCAGAGCCAGTCATTTCATTTTTTACGGACCCGCAAAACTGGTGGTGTTTACCGCTGGAGGGGGTCTTTTTTGAAAGGATTTTTAGGGTCTCCCCTCATTGATTTTGTAAATTCTGTTGAACAGGAAAGACAAATCTCCTGCTTCAAACAGTCTCACCGTAGCTACGGCTATGCTTTCGCCTATTTTCATTGTATCTTTACCTTTCCTGTTCAACAGAATTTACAAAATCAATGAGGGGAGACCCAAGTATGAAACCGCTCTGTTATACTGTGCTCTTGTGTCTTCTTTTTCTGGCAGGTGCGCCGGCTTTCGCACAGAACAAAACGCCTGTTTCCGGTACGCAAGACAGCAAGGCCCCGCTTGAAATTACGGCGGATGGCACGCTGGAATGGCTTCGCAATGACAAACAGCTGATCGCCCGCACCAATGCACTGGCTACGCAAGGGGACTCTTCTGTGGCGGGGCAGACCCTGACAGCCGATTACCGCGAGGGTGCGGAAGGCAAAGGCATGGAAATCTGGAAGGTTACGGCGGAAACCGGTGTGATTTTAACATCCAAAACAAACAAGGCGTACGGGGAAAAGGCGGTCTATAATCTGGATGACGGGCTGGCGACCCTGACGGGCGGGGATCTCAAAATGCTCTCACCGGACCAGACGGTCACAGCGCGGGAGCGCTTTGAATATCATGTGGAACAAGGGCTTTTCAGCGCCATCGGCCAAGCCAAAGTGGTGCGTCCCAAACCCGAAGGCGGGCAAGATACGCTGTCTGCCGATAAAATCTCTGCCGTTTTTGAAAAAAACGCGGTAGGCCAGCAGGCCCTCAAAACACTGGAGGCCTTTGACCATGTCGTGATTACCACCCCCACAGAAACCATCACGGGCACGTACGGTCTTTACAAGGCCAGCACAAACACGGCAGAAATCAAGGGCGGCGTAGAAATCGTACGGGGCCCTAATACCCTCAAAGGGGACCGCGCAGAGGTTGATATGAACACCAATACCAGCAAGATTTTTGGTGGCGATTCGGCCAAAACCCGTGTTCACGGGGTGTTTTATCCGAATTCCAGAAAAACCCCTTGACAAACTAGGAATAATATCCTATATATGAGATGTGACGTTACCGGTAACAACGTCCTAGAATCGGCAGAGGGGCCAGAGCGTTTCGTGATCGAAACAGACAAGGATGAGCCTTGTACAAGACCCGCGCCCCCTTCGGACCGAAGGACGTCAAACAACGACAGGAAAACCAAAGCATGCGCGCATGTCTTTCTTCTTTTCAAGATTTTATATAAAAGGCAGGTTTCACAAGGCAAAAACAAGATACAGACCACAAGAGATATAAGAATTCATGGACTTTCAAGGGGGCTTTCTGTAGGATCGTTCCATTGTCACACGCTTTAAAAGCATGGGAGCCAAGGCCCTGTCATGAATTTTATCCGTCCCGTTAAACCGCTCGAAAAAAAGGCACGCCTCAAAGAGGTGCCTAAGGGTTTGAGTGTGCAACATCTCTCCAAATCCTACAAAAAACGGCCTGTGTTGCGCGATGTATCGTTTTCGCTCGATCGCGGCGAAGCCGTAGCGCTTTTAGGACCAAACGGCGCAGGAAAAACCACCTGTTTTTATATCACAACCGGTTTGATCCAGCCCGATGGCGGACAGATTTTTCTGGATGGCCAGAATATCACAAGTCTGCCCATGTACCGCAGGGCGCGTATGGGGCTCGGGTATTTGCCGCAGGAATCCTCTATTTTCAGAGGGCTGAATGTCGAAAATAATTTGCGTACTGTTCTGGAATCCCAGAACTTGACGAAGGAAGAACAGGATCTTTTACTGGAAGATCTGCTCTCGGAATTCGGGATTATGCATCTCCGGCAGGCTCCGGCACCCGCCCTGTCGGGGGGAGAGCGCCGGCGGGTGGAAATTGCCCGCGCGCTGGCCGCACGGCCCGATTTTATCCTGCTGGACGAACCGCTGGCGGGGATAGACCCCATCGCGGTCAGTGATATCCGGAGCCTGATTTCCCACCTGAAAAACCGCAAGATCGGGGTCTTGATCACCGATCATAACGTACGGGATTGCCTAGGTGTTGTGGACCGCGCCTATATCCTGCATGACGGCAAAGTCCTGATGCACGGCAAGCCCGAGGAAATCGTGAACCACAAGGATGTCCGGCGCGTTTATTTAGGCGAGGGTTTTACCTTGTAATACGTAGAAATTCGTGTCTTTGTCGCCTCTGTGGTTAAAAATGCTCTCTGTCATTGCGAGCGCATGCGAACAATCCAGTCTTTTTCTGGATCGCCACGGCCTCTTAACGAGGCCTCGCGATGACGACGAGAAAAGCTTTGCGCCCTTCCAGCGCTTATCCCTTTTTTCCTTTTTCCCCTCATGATACAATCCCCTGATGAGTAACATGTCCCAGAGGCTGGATCTCCGGCAATCACAAAATCTCGTCATGACCCCGCAGTTGCAACAAGCCATCAAATTGTTGCAACTCAGCAATGTCGAATTGCTGGAAGTGGTCGAGGCAGAACTAGCCAATAATCCGCTTCTTGAAAAAGCCGAAGGGTCTGCCGAAAGCGAGGGGCCGGAAGACCCCGTAGAACGCCCGCCCGAACAGGATTCTGTCGCGGAAGCCTTTGAATCCTCTAACACCAACGATGATTTTGACCCGGGGTCTGCCATGGCGCACGCAGGGGCGGGGGGCAATACAAAATTCGAGGATATGGAGGAGTCCTTTGAAAACCGGCTGGTGCTGGAAAAAAGCCTGCGGGAGCATTTGATCGAGCAACTCCATATGGCGCGGGATGACGGCAGGGACCGCCTGATCGGCGCGATGCTGATTGACCGGCTGGACGAGGCCGGATATCTGCGGGACACGCCGGACATTCTGGCCGGACAACTCGGGTGCCCGCCGGAGCGGATTGAAAATCTCCTGAAAACGATGAAAGGGTTTGATCCTACGGGGGTTTTTGCGCGGGATTTGGCCGAGTGTCTGGCGTTGCAACTTGAAGAACAAGGCCTGCTCGACACGCCCATGCGTAAATTGCTGGCGCATTTGAATCTTCTGGGCAACCATGATTTAAAAAAACTGTGCGAGATCTGCGCGGTGAATGACACCTATCTGCAGGATATGATTGCCGAGATCAAATCTCTCAATCCGCGCCCTGCGTCTGCGTTCGAGCATTTTGTAGCGCAAACGGCTGTACCCGATGTGCTGATGAAGCGTTTGCCTAAGAATGTGGGCGGTGGCTGGCGGGTGGAGCTCAACACTGATACCCTGCCCCGCGTTTTAATCAATCAGGCGTACTACACCGAAGTGGCGCAGGTCACGACCAAAAAAAAGGATAAAGAGTATTTAAACACCCAGCTTAACCATGCTAACTGGCTGATTCGGGCGATGGATCAGCGCGCACAAACCATCCTGAAAGTCTCCGCCGAGATCGTAGAACAACAAGAGGCTTTTTTCAATTACGGGATCGAGTTTTTAAAACCGCTGAAACTCACCGATATCGCAGAGGTCATTGGGATGCACGAAAGTACGGTGTCCCGCGTGACCACGAACAAATATATCGGAACGCCCCGCGGAATTTTCGAGCTCAAATATTTCTTTTCCACGGCGCTGGTCTCCGAATCCGGCGTGGAGCACAGTAGCGAATCCATCAAGGCGCGGATCAAGGCGCTGGTGGAGGCGGAGGACCCGAAAAAGGTGTTGTCCGATGACAGGCTGGTGGAGCTGTTAAAGCAAGAGGGAATCGATATCGCCCGCCGGACGGTGGCGAAATACCGCGAGGCGCTTCATATCCTTTCGACGGTTCAAAGACGACGGCAGAAACAGAACCAACAAAATACCTGAAGCGGTATGCCGTCATTGGCTCTGGAGTGTTTCGTCGGCTGAAGCACCGGCCATGACGAATTTTAATATTTGAGACTTTGAATCAGTTTGTGATAGAATTAGAAGGTACCAGCACACTTCTTTCATGTAAGGAATCAAAAAATGGAACTGAATGTTCATGGAAAACAAATGGATGTCGGGGATGCCCTGCGCGGGCATGTTATGGGGAAAATCGAGGATTTGAACCAGAAATATTTCAACCATGCCACCTTTGCTACGGTCACCTTCTCTCGTGAAGGGCACGGAAAGCCGCAGACCCGCGCGCATATTTCCATCCAGATCGGGAAGAATATCATGGTGGTGGCTGATGCGATAGAGGCCGATCCGTACGTGTCCTTTGAAAACGCGGCCGAGAAAATCGGCAAGCAAATGCGTCGGTATAAACGCCGCTTGCGGGATCATCATGACCGTCTGGAGCAAACGCCCGAGGCCGAAGTGCAACAGGCACGGGATTACGTGCTGGCGGCGGCTGTGGAACAGGATACAGCACAAACCGAAGATCTGGCCGATCATACCGTGCCCGTGGTGGTGGCGGAAATGACCACGCGGATTGACACGATGAGCGTGTCCGAAGCCGTGATGCGGCTGGATCTTTCAAACCAGCCCGCATTGCTGTTCCGCAACGCCACGCATAACGGGATCAATATGGTCTACCGCAGACCGGACGGCAATGTCGGTTGGGTAGACCCCGACGGGCAGGAATAACGGCGGCTTTTAAAGCGTCTCAATTCCCTGTCAGGTTTCCACAGGGGAAACTGTTCTCTTGCGTGTCTGGCTTCTAGCCTCCTTCATGCGCCATGCGGGCCTGTGTGGTATCCTGCCATTTTCAAATATTGTCGTTTTCAATAAGAATGATACAAAGCCCGTCATCCCGTGGGCATTTTGCGAAGCAAAATTGGCACACACGGGATCCAGAAAAAGAGAGCCGTGAAACGGGCTCACCTTATGGACCCCCGCACTCTGAGCGTGCTTCGCACGCGGCGGGGGTGACGATGAATTGTGTATCATTCTTATTGAAAACGACAATAATTATTGAAATTCAAAGCCCTCTGCGCCTGATCCCGCAGTATTGTCCGCACTGGAGAGCTTTAAAACAGAGCTCAAAACCAGCCAAACGGCCTTTCATACGGAATTGAAAGACGATTATATCGAAACAAAAACCGCCATCACCAATACGAATGTGCAGAATTTCCTGACCCTTTCGGCGCTGTTTTTGGCCGTTGCAGTCCCTCTGAGCGGTCTGGCCCTGAAGCTCCATACCGATAAAACCAATAAGAAACTGGCAGATTCTATCAAGGCCATGAAAAAGGAACATGCCAAATCACTAGGCTCCAGCCCTATTGATTATGGAGCAAGAAGAGGGGAGCGGAGAGTTTTTCTAAGCCGTTTTTATGTCTCTTTGGTTCTTTGTTGCGCGGCTTTGGCGTTGTAATAGGCCAGGGCAAACGTCTCGTGGGATTCCGGTAGAGATCGTCCCTGCACATAGTGTATGTCGGGAAAATCCTGAGAGATCTTCAGCGCCTGTTCCGGTGTTTTGACCCCTTCGGCTATGATGTGGACTTCCGGCATAATGGTCGTGATAAAGGACATCGTCTGCCGGAGTTTCTCGGGACTATTCACGGCATGCCGGTCAATCTTGATGTACTCTGTCATCCCTTCAAATTCGGAAAGCCGCATGATATCGTCCATATTCAGGCCCACATCATCAATCGCAAAGGACACGCCCAGATTTTTGTAAAGGGCCAGTATTTGGCGGCTGAGCGTGAGATGCGGCGTACTTTCGTGAATTTCAATGATAATTTTTCTGTCTGTCCGTTTTTTCAACTGCAGGATTTCCAGACGGTCCATCGTGATCCGCACGAATTCAGGGTCACGCAAGGAACGGGCGGAAATATTGATGGAAACGGTATTATATTTTCCCTGTTTTTTTATATGTCTTTGGAATTGCTGGAGACCCGCCAGAAATAAAATACTGTCGATGCCAGCCGTAAAACCGTTGTTGTAAAAGGCCATGATCGCAGGATAGGGCGGCATGGGCTTGCCCTGAAATGTTTGCAACCGCAGGAGCATCTCAACAGGCTTGATCAGGGTTGTTTCAGAGGACAGGCTGTGCCACGCCTCGATCCCGAAGACATCGTCTTCCCGTAAAATCATCCCTGCCAGACACACCAGAGCCCGCAAGCCGTAGACAAAGCTCTCCTCTGCCTTTGAACCTTCGGCCTCTTTCACAAGAGGCTGGAACTGCGTGATAAGACGCTCTATCTGGCCTAATAATTCTTTATCCGGCTTGGCAGTCATAAGAGTCCCAGTCGCATGGTTTTATACGCTTTTATGCCCCTTCTTTTTGCAAGGCCCATTTGATCTGCAATTTTTTCTCGGCAATCTGATTATAAATGACCAGTTGTCTGGTCTTGCGGGGCTGTTGTCCGACACCCAGATACACGCTCTCTTCCAGTGCCATACCGGCCCCTGCGATATGAAACCGCCAGCCTGTCCCGTTTTGCATGCGAAGAAGCGCCTCCGTCCCGTCTTGCGTCAAGGACGCCGTAACATGGGGGTGCAAATGAAACCGGATGGCCACAGGCAAGGGCCGCGCCGGATCAATCGCACTCACAAGGGTGTCTTCCCCGCGCAGATCGTGGCCCTGATCCGAAAGATAGAGCCGCCGGCGATGCACAAACCCGTTGAGCGGGACATACCCATCGTGGCTGGCTTCGATCAAAATCGCGTTGCGGGCTTCTTCCCGCAGACTGGAGCGTTTCTTGGTCTTGCGGGCAAAATGCCCGTCCTGCTTGATTTCGCACGCATTCTTATGATCCAGTGTCACGGTATTATGGGCAGGCGTCACCCGCAGGATATCCTGCCAGTCCGGCAGGAGAGGATGACTGCCGCAGTTCACAAAGAGCCGCTCCCTGCCGTAGGTCATCTCGAAAGAAAGCGGCCCCGCATGGGCATGCCTGTCATAGGGCCGCGCAGGGGTCGCCCCGCAATCCATGAGAATCATGGTTCGCCCTTGTGAGAGGCGTTCAAACCCCGCACAAGGCAGACTTTGCAAGGTCTTGCTCCGGAATCCCGCCTGCCCGAGAACACAATCAATGAGATCAATCGGGCTTTCCCACACCCCATTGAAGGCAGACAGTTTTTTATCATTGTACCGGAAAAATCGTAAAGCGGGTCCCATCCGGTCAATAGCGTGCTGGATTTTCTCCGGCAGGGGAATATCGCCCGCCCGCAGGGCTGTGCGCACGTCCAGTAAAATCTGGAGCGCCTTGAGGAGCTGGTACGGTGAGCGCGAGGCATGGGCGCCATCGCCCAGAATTTGCCGGTCTATTTCGTCTGTGATCACCTTCAGGGACTGCGTCACCCAGTGAGCGTGCCCCTCCAGACACAAACCGGCGTAGAGCAAGCCCTTGCCAGCCTGCAGTGCCCCGATCCCCTGCACCGTATCAGGCCACTCATGGGACAGGGCCCGCGAAAGGTGACGGGCCTGCCGTGTCACGGAATCAAAGAAATCATCCTGAAACCGTTGCTCGTCATCGGAATCCGCAAAGACTTCCTCTCCAAAAAAATCATAGGACGACAACCACATGGCCATCCGCTCCCCCGTGATATCGGGTTGCCACGTCAGGGCCTGCCAGTTTTTGTAATGGGAAATCCAGTTATGTACCAGCGCCCGTGACAGTTCGCGGGAAGAAGGCCCCGTACGGTTTTTGGACGCATGGGCCCGCAGGTTCCGAAGCCATGTAAATCCGTGGATATGCTCCAGCCAGGCCTGCGAAACATGCGCAGGCTCCCAGCTTCCTCCCTTGATCACACAATATTCCCCTTGCCAGAGAAAGGCCCCTTGCGAAAGGGATTCGCCCGCTTCCGGATCACCGGGCCACGGATCGACAGGCCGCATCACCAGTTGTTCCGGCACATGCCCCCGCAGGCTCCAGTTATACAAGGCGGTGTTGCAGGCCATCCGGCTGGCTTTTGTTTTCAGGAGCGTGAGAAGTTGCAGGGGCATTGAAATCCTTTTTTTGCCATGAGGGGGTTCAAGACCTGAGCGCCTTGATGTTTCGGGCGTAATGTTCCGGCCCATCTTTGAAAACAGCCGTTCCGGCCACGAGCACATCGGCCCCCGCCAAAACACAGGTTTTTGCAGTCTCCGGATTCACGCCACCATCCACTTCCAGATCAATGGCACGGCCTGTCTGCGTGATCATGGCACGGGCTTTTGCAATTTTGTCTATCAGGGGAATAAAGCTCTGGCCGCCGAAGCCCGGGTTGACCGTCATGATCAAGATCAGATCAACCAGATCCATCACATGCGTGATAGCCTCTATCGGGGTTGCAGGGTTGAGAGACACTCCGGCCCTGACGCCCAGCGCCTTGATGGCCTGCAGGGAGCGGTGCAGATGCGGGCCCGCCTCGACATGCACGGTGATGATATCCGCCCCCGCCTGCGCGAACTCCGGTATCAAAGGGTCCACAGGGGCAATCATCAAATGCACATCGAAGATTTTTGTTGTATGGGGCCGCAAGGATTTGATCACGGGCGGCCCGAAAGTGAGATTGGGCACAAAATGCCCGTCCATCACGTCGATATGGATATACTCCGCGCCTGCCTCTTCCAGCGCACGAAGCTCCGCGCCCAATTTCGAGAAATCAGCAGATAAAATAGACGGCGCAATACGAGTCAAAGCCTGAACCATAGGGGAAAGCATAACAAATGTGGATAAGAGTGTGAATTATTCGGGTGGGGTGCAGAGTAAAAAATTACCCTGCCCTTGGAAACGTAACAGGTTTTGGAGAATCTGGCTACTGGGATATTCAAATTTTTTGGTAAAGTTTTGGAAAAAGCACACGGCGCGGGTATCGTTCTTGTTTCAAACTATGAGGGCCTGCAAGACCTGCTTGACGATTTCCGCCGGAAAGGCGAAGGGTTGACCGGAATCAGAGGCCTCGCGGATTGATAGGCGCAAGGGAATTTCACCGAGAAACGGAACGCCCCGCTTTTCAGCCTCCTGACGCACCCCGCCATGCCCGAAAAGATGTTCTTCGTGGCCGCATTGCGAACAAAGATGCGTGCTCATGTTTTCAATCAGACCCAGAATCGGCACATGCGTTTTTTCAAACATCTCAATGGCCTTACGGGCGTCTATGAGCGCGATATCCTGTGGTGTGGACACGATGATCGCCCCCGTCACCGGAATTTTTTGCGCCAGCGTCAGCTGGGTATCGCCTGTCCCGGGTGGCAGATCCACGATCAAAATATCCAGGGGCTGTTCGGGGGTGCCCCACTGTACGTCTCTAAAAAGCTGGTACAGCGCGGTTTGTATCATCGGACCCCGCCAGATCAGTGCGGCGGTTGTGTCCACCATAAAACCGATGGACATGAGTTTCAAGCCATGCGGTCCAGCGGGCACCTGTGCGGGAATGATGTGTTTATCCTTTGTAAAGGCTGGTTTATAGGCCTCCAGCCCGAACATTTTGGGCTGGGAGGGCCCGTAAATATCGGCATCCAAAACCCCCACCCGCAAAGCGGTCTCTTTTGCTAGGGCCAGCGCCAGTGCACTGGAAACCGTAGACTTTCCCACGCCGCCCTTGCCCGAGGCCACGGCGATAATATGCCGGATCGGGAGGGTAAGTTTGGGCGCCTTTTGCAGGCCGTGCGGATCGGAAGAGGAAGACGGTGGTGCCGGTTTTTTTTCTGCTGTCAGGATCACGGTGGCGTTTTCAACACCCTGTATTCCCGCAATGCGCCGTTCGGCTTCCTGACGCAGGGATTCGAGTATCGGGCCCTGTTCCGGCAGGACCTCAAGCAAAACGATGACCCGTCCATCCGTGCCAATCCGGATATTCTGGACCATCCCCGCAGAGACAATATCCGTATGCGTCACCGGATTGTCCAATGTGGCCAGAACATCCTGAATCTGTTTTTTATCGGGCACGTTCATCTTCAAACCTCGATGTTTCTGCAACAGGATATTCCCGCTTTAGCATTTGACCTGTAAAAACAATTCTTGGTATAAGTCATATGTATCGCTGTGATGCAAGATCAAATATGCGCCTTTTGCGATATGCTCTTCTGGAACGTTATTTCAATATTTATCAGGAACCCCATCATGCCTTCGGACGAAACCCCAGATCAGCCCCCCAAAGATCGGAAAAATCCCTGGGGGCGGCCTGACAATGCCCCACGGGGACCTCTGGGCTCCGGCGGGCCGAACCGTTCGGGACCGCAAGGGGGTGGCAGTGGGGGGCCGCCACCTGATCTTGATGCCTTGTTTCAAAAATTGCAGGAGGCTTTTACAAAAAGCTTCAAGGGATATTCAGGGGGATATTTTGTGCTGTCTGCTGTTCTGGCGGTTCTGACCGGTCTGTGGTTTTTAAGCGGCCTGTATGTGGTCAACCCCGGGGAGTACGGCGTTTTACAGCGCTTCGGCGCGTGGTCCCACACAAAGACCGCGCCGGGCCTTGGCTATCATCTGCCGGCGCCTTTTGAAACCGTGACCTTGGTGAATGTGGAGGAAATCAGAAAGCTCAATATCGGTTTTACGGACGGGACAGGCCGGAACGAGGCTTTGGAACGGCAGGATCTACCAGAGGAGAGTCTGATTCTCACCTCGGACCGGAACATTGTTGATCTCAATCTGGAAGTCCAGTGGAATATCAAATCCGCTGAAGACTTCCTGTTTGAAATTCAGGACCAGGAAGCCACTATCAAAAAAGTCGCGGAAAGCGCTATTCGAGAAATTGTTGGGCAAACCAACATGTTTTCCATCATCACCAACCAGCGCCAGCAGGTCGCCGATCGTACCAAGGCCATTATCCAGAAGAATCTGGATGAATACAAATCCGGTGTGAATATCACGCAGGTTCTGATCCAGAAGGCCGAAGTCCATCCCGATGTGCAAGATGCGTTTCAGGATGTCCAGTCCGCCAAGCAGGATGCCGAGGATGTCCAGAATCAGGCCCGTGCCTATCGCGAGGATATTTTGCCCAAGGCCCGTGGCCGCGCCATCCAGATGGTACAGGAAGCGGAAGGGTACGCACAGTCGACTGTTTCCAAAGCCAAGGGGGATGCTTCGCGCTTTAACTCGATTTATGAAGCGTATCTGGGCGGCAAGGACGTAACAAGGGAACGGATTTTCATCGAAACCATGGAAGATGTGCTGAAAAACGCCCAGAAAATTATTCTCGAAGGCGAAGGCGGAAAGGCGGTAGTCCCTTACCTGCCGCTTGAGACCCTCGGGCCCAAAACACCCGCCGAGACTGCGAGCCCCCCCAAAGAGGTCCAAAATACCCTGCAATGATCTGTGATACGGTATGACATACGAGGAACGAAAATGAACAAGCCCCCTTTTATCGCGCTATGGGTTCTGGCCTTTTGTGCCTTCATGGCCTTCCAGATGTTTTACATTGTCGATCAACGCGCGGAGGCCCTTGTCTTGCAACTCGGGCAACCCAGAGGGGAGCCCCGCGGGCCAGGCCTGCATGTCAAGATCCCCTTTATCCAAAACGTGGTTTTTTTCGATCGCAGGGTCCTGTCTGTCGATCCCCCGCCTGATCAGATGGTGATCGCCAGTTCCTCCATTCCACAGGAACCGCTGGAAACAGAAGGAGAGAGGGATCAAGGCACGGCAGGTTCCAAAATCCCTCGTGAAGCCCCCGCCATCCAGAATGTAAGCGGCGAGCCGATTATTGTCGATACGTTTGCCCGTTATAAAATCAGCAATTCGCTCCAGTTTCTCAAAACACTCCGGACGGTTGGCGGCGCGAACAGCCGCCTTGAAACGATCCTCAATGACGCCACCCGTGCCGTTTTAGGCCGGACAACGCTGAAAGAGCTGTTGTCCTCGGAGCGAAGCCGTATCATGGAGACCATCAAAACCCGCGTGAACCAGAAAATCAAGCAGGATCAACTCGGCATCACACTGGTGGATGTGCGGATTGTGCGAGCGGATCTCACTTCGGATTTGCGGAGTTCGACCGTGCGGCGGATGATCTCCGAACTCAAGGAACGCGCTACGGAAACACGCGCCAAGGGGGAGGAGCACGCGCTTGAAATCCGCTCCACCGCTGACAAGGAACGGACGATCGCTATCGCGCAAGCCCAGCAAAACGCGCAGGCCCTCAAGGGAAAAGGCGATATGGAGGCGATTAAAATCTATGCCACGGCGTTTAACAAGGATCCGGCGTTTTATTCCTTTATCCGTTCAATGGAGGCGTATAAAACCACACTGTCTGACCCGCAGACCCGTTTGATTCTCTCACCCGAAAGCCCGTTTTTCAAGCATTTCAACGGGCAGTAGGCGTGAGGGACACTACACGCGATAAGTCAACATCTGTCATCGTCACCCCCGCCGCACGCATCCGCGTGCTCATAGAGCGGGATGACACGTCAGGATGGAATATGTCCTCTTCAAAATACCCTGCAAAAATATTTCCCTCACAGCCCGTTGACGGAAGGGGAGCAACTCGCTATTTTACGAGTGCTTTCTCCCTCTTTTTAAAAGGTTTTTTACCATGAAACATCTTCTCTCTGTTTGTGTTTTAGGCGTGGCTTTTTGCATGATCAGTGTGCCGCCGGCGGAAGCCCGTGCGCTCTCGGATGTTCAAAATGAAGGGTTTGCCGATGTTGTTGAAAAACTCTTGCCCGCTGTTGTCAATATCTCCTCCACGCAAAAAATGGATGCGGAAATGCCGCCGGAAGTCCAGGAAATGCCGCAATTCCCAGAAGGATCACCTTTTCAGGATTTTTTCGAGGAATTCATGGAGCGCCGGCAAGGCATGCCTCAGATGCCTCAGGTTTCTCTGGGCTCCGGTTTTGTGATTGATGCCCAGAATGGTTTGATTGTAACCAACAATCATGTGATTCGGGATGCCGAAGAAATCCGCGTGACGTTTCAGGATGATGTGACCGTCCCTGCGGAAATTCTTGGCACCGATGAAAAAACGGATCTGGCGGTTTTAAAAGTCAAGACCGATAAAAAACTGACAGCTGTATCGTTTGGAAACAGCGATGTGCTTCGGGTCGGGGACTGGATTGTGGCGATTGGCAATCCGTTTGGTCTGGGAGGCACCGTCACCGCAGGGATTGTTTCAGCCCGCCAGCGCGATATTAACGCCGGACCGTACGATGATTTCATCCAGACCGATGCCTCGATCAATCGGGGTAATTCGGGGGGGCCGATGTTTAACCTGAAAGGGGAGGTGATCGGGATCAATACTGCGATCTTTTCCCCGTCCGGCGGATCTGTGGGGATTGGCTTTGCCATTCCTTCGGCTCTGGCGGCCTCTGTGATAGACCAGATCGTAAAGTTCGGCAGAACACGGCGTGGCTGGATGGGGGTCCGGATTCAGGAAGTGACGGATGAAATTGCGGAATCCTTGGGGCTCCCGAACAAGGACGGGGCGCTTGTTGCAAGCCTGACGCCCAAGGGACCCGCTTATGAAGCCGGACTCCAGCCCGGGGATGTTATTTTAGAGCTGAACGGGCAAAAACTCGATCATATGCGCTCCCTGCCACGATTGGTGGCCGAAACCCCGATTGATTCCTCGGTTGAACTTGTATTCTGGCGCGATAGCAAGGCTCTCAAGACGAGTGTCAAAATCGGTGAACTGGAAAAGGCCGAAGCCGACGGGCTGTTGGGTTCCGATACCATGCCCAAAACGGCAGGTCTTGAAATTCCGGAGGTCGGGATGCTGGTCAAGGCCATGGAGGAGGGTCTGCGTCAGGATTACGCCATTCCCCCCACAGTGAACGGCGTGGTTATCGTTCAGGTTGCGCCTTCTTCGGAAGCCGCAAGCAAAGGGCTCTTTGAAGGCGATGTCATTGTAGAGGTCAACCAGCAGGTGATCACAGACCCCCAGAAACTTAAAGAATTGATTTCCGGTGCGACCACTGCCGGAAAACCCTCTGTCCTGCTTCTCGTAAACCGCGAAGGGGAAATGCGTTTTCTGGCGTTGAAATTGCAGAAAAAAGACACGAAAAAAGGTGTGAAAAAAGCCCGTTAGGAAGATCACACGGCAAAAACCGCAGGAGCGTTTGTGACATCCCTTTCCGTCATTGTGGGCCCCACCGCCAGCGGGAAATCCGCCCATGCCTTGGCCTTGGCCCAAGAGGTGTCGGGCGTGATCCTGAATGCCGATTCCCTTCAGCTATATGCGGGTTTGCCGCGCCTGACCGCCCAGCCTACCGCGGAAGACCAGACCCTTGTCCCGCATAGACTCTATGGTGTTTTTCATCCCAATACGCCTGTGTCTGCCGGTCTTTGGTGCCGTACGGTGATACCGGAAATCAGGGGTATTCTGGAAACGGGCCGTGTTCCGATCCTGTGCGGGGGCACGGGATTTTATATCAAGGCCCTGATTGAAGGTCTGTCTCCCATTCCCGATATTCCACCCGCCTTTCGGGCGCAGGCTGTGGCGGAACAAAAACTCTTGGGAAACCCCGCCTTTCACAGGGCGCTGGCCTTGAAAGATCCTGAAACGGCACAGTCCCTTGATCCCTATAATACGGCGCGTCTCGTTCGGGCGTGGGAAGTGCTGGCCTTTACAGGACGGCCCCTTGCGTCTTGGCAAAGCCTGCCGAAAACCCCTCTGGCCCCCGACTGGCATTTTACGGTCCACAAAATCATGCCGGCGCGGGATCTCCTTTATGAACGCTGTCGGTCACGTTTTATGGAGATGATCCGGCTGGGGGTTCTGGAGGAAGTTGCGGCCTTTTCGGACCGTATTGGCAAGGGCGAGATTGATCCGCAGGCTCCCCTGACACAGGCGCTGGGCTTCAAGCCCCTTGCCGGATATCTTGCGGGGACATACACCAAAGAAGAGGCCATCAAAAAGGCCGTAACGGAAACACGTCATTATGCCAAACGGCAGATGACATGGTTCCGGCATCAGATATAAGCCCTTCAAAAAATAAGAACAAGACCCTTTGCCATCATCCCATGCCCCTCAGTCTGTGACCCGTATTTCTGCCTATAGCATAGAATATTCATGCAGGGTAAGTGTTTTGTCGTATTGCTGTTTTTTCTCCCGTCATCGCGTGGACGCGTGAAGACATGTTGGGTTCGTTCTGATTTGAAAGGACTTAAGAGGAAATATAATTACTTTTATATTTAAATAAACATTTTTTAAATATAAAATATATTGACAAAATGTAATTTTAAACCCTATATAATCTCCTTGCGCAAGCCCGAACGATCCCGCCACCCCTTTGAAAAACACAGCAAAGAGGGGTTGATTTTGCAGTGCAAAAAACGGTAAATAGAACAAACAAAAACAAGTCAAGAGAGCGGATATGCCCATACTGAAACCTAAGCCCGATCCTGCGAAAGGCGAACACCCCAAAACGAGACAGATGACGGGCGCCGAAAGCGTGATTCAGGCCCTGATCGAACAGGGTGTCACAGTCGTGTTTGGCTATCCGGGCGGGGCCGTTCTGCCGATTTATGACGAGTTGTTCAAACACAAAGATAAAATCCGCCATGTGCTGGTCCGTCATGAACAAGGTGCGCTCCATGCCGCGGAGGGTTATGCCCGTTCCACGGGTAAAGTCGGATGTGCGCTCGTGACATCGGGACCCGGGGCCACAAACGCGGTGACAGGGCTGACGGACGCGCTGATGGATTCCATTCCGCTGGTGTGTCTGACGGGGCAGGTGCCTTCCTTCCTGATCGGGACGGATGCGTTTCAGGAGGCTGACACCACCGGCATCACCCGCCCCTGCACCAAGCATAATTACCTGATCAAAAGCGCTGATGAAATGGCCAGTGTCATCCACGAGGCGTTTCATGTCGCCCGCTCTGGCCGACCGGGCCCTGTGGTGGTGGATATTCCCAAAGACATACAATTTGCCAAGGGCACGTACACACCGCCCAAGCGTGCGGAGGAGGAGACGTACAGGCCTCGTACGCGTCCGGACCTTTCCGCAATTGAACAGGCGGTGGAGTGGATGGTCATGGCCAAGCGCCCTGTATTTTATACAGGTGGAGGGGTCATCAATGCGGGCACAAAGGCCTGCGAAGCCTTGCGGGCGCTGGCACGGGAAACCGGCTTTCCGGTGACCTCGACCCTGATGGGGTTGGGCGCCTATCCGGCGTCGGACAAGCAATGGCTCGGGATGCTGGGGATGCATGGCACGTTCGAGGCCAACTGGGCCATGCATGACTGTGATGTCATGATCAATATCGGCGCGCGCTTTGATGACCGTGTCACAGGCCGTGTGGACGGGTTCTCGCCCCATTCCACGAAAATCCACGTGGATATTGACCCCAGCTCCATCAACAAGAACATCCATGTGGATCTGGGGATTGTGGCCGATGCGGGGGAAGCGCTCAAAGCCATGCTGGAGATCTGGCGCGCACGGAAATACAAGGCCGATCCGGACGCGCTCGGTCAGTGGTGGAAACAGATTGAAGGCTGGCGGGCAAAAAAGTGTCTCGCGTACAAGAATGATTCAAAAATCATCAAGCCGCAATATGCGCTGGAGCGGCTCCGGCACTTTATTCAGGCTGATAAACGCGACACGTACATCTCCACCGAAGTGGGCCAGCATCAAATGTGGGCCGCGCAGTTTTTGGGCTTTGATCACCCCAACCGCTGGATGACATCGGGCGGTCTCGGCACGATGGGGTATGGCCTGCCCGCCGCGATTGGCGCGCAGATTGCGCATCCCAAAGCGCTGGTGATTGACGTGGCGGGGGATGCCTCGATCCTTATGAATATTCAGGAAATGAGCACCGCCGTACAGTACCGTATGCCTGTGAAGGTTTTTA
Organism: uncultured Pseudobdellovibrionaceae bacterium; assembly: GCA_964348795.1. Taxonomy (GTDB): domain Bacteria; phylum Pseudomonadota; class Alphaproteobacteria; order Micavibrionales; family Micavibrionaceae; genus JADLAT01. Next base: position 54,289 of record CAYGDY010000008.1, read on the forward strand.
TCATGAACAACCAATGGATGGGCATGGTCCGTCAGTGGCAGGAGCTCCTGCACGGGGAGCGGTATTCCGAGAGCTATACCGCCAGCCTGCCTGATTTCGTGAAACTGGCCGAAGCCTACGGCGGCGTGGGCCTGCGGGCCGAAACGCCGGACGAGCTGGATCACGTGATCCAGCAGATGTTGGCGACGGATAAAGTCACGCTGGTGGATGTCCGCGTGGCGCAAAGCGAAAATTGCTTCCCCATGATCCCGTCCGGCAAGGCCCACAACGAGATGATTTTGTCACCGGATGCTGATCAGTTTGATAAGGGGTTAGTGTAGATGTTTATCCGTAAAATAAGGTTGTATGAAACACATTAGAAATCCGTCATTGCGAGGAGGCGTTAGCCGACGAAGCAATCCAGAAAAATAAAAAACTGGATCGCCACGACCGCTAAAGCGGCCTCGCGATGACGATACATAAAAAGAATTTTAAAAAAACACAAGGAACCCCCAATGGTCAAAACAAAACTCAAAGCCAGTAAAAGTGTCTATGCCCCCGGGCCGGAGCAGGGGATGATCGCGCGCCATACGCTGGCGGTCATTGTCAAAAACGAGCCTGGCGTGCTGGCCCGCGTGATTGGCCTGTTCACGGGGCGTGGCTATAATATCGAAAGCCTGACCGTGGCCGAAACCGATCACGAGGAAAATACGTCCCGCATCACGGTCGTATGCTCCGGCACGCCGCAGGTGATTGAACAGATCAAGGCCCAGCTGGGCCAGATTGTCCCCGTCAAACGCGTACGGGATTTGTCTGTCGCCGGCCCGCATATCGAGCGGGAACTGGCGCTGGTCAAGGTGGCGGGCACGGGGGAGAAGCGCATTGAATCCTTGCGGATTGCCGATGTGTTTCGCGCGCGGCCGGTGGATTCCACACTGGAATCCTTCGTGTTTGAAATCACGGGCCCCACGGAAAAGGTCGAGGCGTTTATTGCGCTGATGCGGCCTTTGGGCTTGGTCGATGTGTCCCGCACAGGCGTGGCCGCCATTTCCCGTGGTGGTGGGCTTGATTAAGAGGCCTTGAACGCATAGGATTCCAAGATGGCGCGGAGTTCCGGAATGCCCGTCCCTTTTTCAGCGCTGGTTTCATGAATGGCGGGGTAGGCCGCCGCATGTTTTTTGAGAATTTCCAGTGTATCCGCCGAGAGTGTTTTGAGCGCAGTGAGGGATGTTTTATCGGTTTTGGTGAAAATAATACGGTAGGGCACGGCTGTTTCATCCAGCATTTTCATGAGTTCCAGATCGGAGTCTTTTAATCCGTGACGGGAATCGATCAGAATAAAAACCATATGCAAGGTGGGGCGGCCCCGCAGGTAATGATAGATCAGATCCGCCCAAAGCGCCCGCTCGGTTTTTGAAACCTTGGCATAGCCATAGCCGGGCATATCCACCAGACACAGGCGCCCCCCGAGATTAAAGAAATTGAGCTGGGCCGTGCGTCCGGGCGTGTTGGAGACATTGGCCAGTGTCTTGCGATGTGTCAGGGTATTGATCAAAGACGATTTTCCGACATTGGAGCGCCCCGCAAAGGCTACCTCGGGCAGGAACGCCTCGGGGAGCTGGGTCAGGGTTGTGATCCCCCGCATAAAATCACACGGCCCTGCAAAAAATTTGCGGGCGTGCTCGATGTCATCGGGAGAAAAATCCGTGCTCATGATTTTTTCTTTTTACTCTTTTTCGGTCTGGGTCTGGAAATGGCGGGTGTGTCGTCGGCAGGAGCGGGTGTATCTGGCGTCTCTCCCCCGAACAGGGCGTGTTCGACCTGTTGCGTGGCCATGGCTTCCAAAGGATGCACATCGGGTCCCTTGTCAATCAAGGCGTTCAGGGCGGCCTCTTTTTTGGTTTCCCCGAACAGGTGGATCGGCACGTTCAGGCTTTTCATGATGATGATTTGCTGTGTGATGCCGATATAGGCGCTGAAGGTCCAGTAAATCACAAGGCCGGAGGCAAAGTTGGACATCATGTAGGCAAACAGGAACGGCATGTAATTGGCCATGTCGCGTTGTAGGGCATCTTGCGGTGGCGGATTGAGGTGCCTTTGCAGGATCATACCCACAAGCATGAGGCAGGGCCACACGCCAATATGCAAGGGAGGTTCCCATGGAATCAGCCCGAACAGATTGAAGATGCTGGTAGGGTCTGGCGCGGTGAGGTCTTGAATCCAGCCGAAAAAAGGCGCCTGCCGGAGTTCGATGCTCACGTAAAATGTTTTGTAGAGCGCAAAGAAGATCGGGATTTGCAGGAGAATCGGAAAACAGCCGGAAATGGGATTCACCCCTTCTTTTTCATACATTTTCATGAGCTCTTGCTGGAGCTTGACTTTATCATCCCCGTATTGTTCCCGCAGGGCCGTGATTTGTGGTCCGACTTTTTTCATTTTGGCAAAAGACCGGTAGGAAATATTGGTCAGTGGAAAAACACTGCCCCGAATGATGAGTGTCAGGAGGATAATGGCGGCGCCCATATTGCCGGTCCATGCCCCGAGGGCGTGGAGTGCAAAAAAGAAGGGCTTGCTCATGAACCAGAACCAGCCAAAATCCACCGAAAGGTCAAAATTGGGGATCCCGAGCTGTGTCTCATAGCGCTCCAGAAGCTGGACCTGTTTCGCACCAACATACAGGTGACTGGTGACAGTGGCACTGGCCCCTATGGCCACATCCCGTGCTGTGCCGAGATAATCAGCCTGATAAAAGCCTTTATTGTCCTTGTCTTTGACATCTCCGGAAAACGTATAGCTGTATTTGACGGTCTCGTTTTGCGGCGGGATCAGGCTTGTCAGCCAGTATTTGTCGGTGATCCCGATCCAGCCTTTCTGGGCGGAAACGGTTTTTTTCTGTTCCTTTCTCAAGCCTGCGTAACCCAGTTGGAGGAGTTCTTCTCCGATGTAGCCTACAGGGCCCTCGTATGAAACCCAGACGTTTGTATAGTGTTCCGGCACGCCTTTTTGCACGATCAGGCCGTACGGGTAAAGCGTTACGGGTTTTCCAGCGTTGTTCGTCACACGGTCTGTTACCGTAAACATGTAGTGGTCATCCAACAGGATTGTCCGTTCAAATCGCAGGCCTTGCCCGTTATCCCAGAACAGGACAAGGGCTTGAGGTTTTGTGAGTCCAAAATCCACCTGCCAGAGCGTGTCGGCATCGGGAAGCCGGAGTGTTTTATCATCGCTGATCCAGCCATACTCTACGGTTTTGAAATATTTCATGCCTTCGGGGTTGAGCAGTGTGACCGGTTCTTTTTTATCAATGGCCTTGAAATACTCTGACAGGGCCAGATCATCGAATTTTGCGCCTTTGAGAGCCAGAGTGCTTTTGAGGGCCTTGTTTTCGAGGGATGCGCGTCCCTGGCTTTTCCGGAGGGCTTCCTCCCGTGTCAGGATCGTTTCGGGCGCCGTGGTTCGGGCGGACGCCGCACCTTGGGTTTTTTCTATATTTTTATGTGTCAGCTGGTACTGGCGCAGGGCTTCCGCCTGTGGCTGGAGAACAAAGGCGTCATACGCAAAGTACGAAAGGGCCGCGATGATCAGAAAAATAAAAAGATTCCGCTGGTCTTCCGGTTTCATGGGGGATTCTTTTTTGTGCGGGCCTTGGAATTGAAACATGGCAATACCTTAAAAATATAAGTGTGACGTTCTGAAAGTCCTGTGCTTATAGCCGATCCCGTTCCTGCAATCAATCCATGGGCGGAACGGGATCATGAAAGGGACTTTTGGACCACGGATGACAACGGAGCAGGCGCCTGAGTGACAGGATAAGGCCGACCCATGCCCCGTGTTTTTGGACCGCTTCACGGGCATAGGCCGCGCAGGTGGGATGAAAGCGGCAATGAGGGCCCGTAAAGGGTGAAATACACAGCGTGTAAAGGGAAATCAGAGTCATCAGGCACCGGCGCATCATCTGTTGCGTTCCAGAAGGTCGAGTTTCCGCAGGCACCACTTCAAGTCCTCGCAGAGCTGGGCATAGGGGCGCGAAGCGGTTTGGGGTCGTCCGACCAGAACGTATTCTTGTCCTGCTATCCCGTATTGCGGGAGGATATCAGCCGCCACAGCCCGTAAGCGCCGTTTGATCCGGTTGCGTTTGACAGCGGATTTATCGACTTTCTTGCTGACCGTAAACCCGATTTTCTTTTCAGTGGGGGAGGGTGCGTCCTTGACCTGCAGGACCAGACCGTGGGAAACCCAGCGTCTGCCACTGGCCTGAACCGCCAGAAACGCCTTGCGTTTGCGGAGCATGCCGAGTGTACGGCTTTGGGCTTTGAGAGCATGCATACCAAGAGACCTTAAAAGTGCAAAGGAAAAGGGCGCTCCTGATAAAAAGCGCCCTTAAAAACCAAAATTAAGGACAGCGCGTTTATGCGCTGAGGCGCTTGCGGCCTTTGGCACGGCGGCGTGCCAGAACCTGACGACCGGAACGATCGGCCATACGGGCCCGAAAACCATGGCGGCGGGCACGAACCAAACGGCTGGGTTGAAAAGTACGTTTCATCTGATCTCACCGCTCCGGATCTTGTAACAGAGCGCTCCATATCTTTAAAAATTACAAAAGTGAGAGCCTTATACCCCTATTTTCAGGAAATTGTCAACGACTAGATATAATTTTCCGGTTTTGCTTGATTCTTGCTGAAAAACCTTGTTTTATGCGGGAAATAATTTGGCTGATCTTTAAGGATATAAAACAATGGCACAAGCGAATATTGCGGCGAATACGCCCGCAAATGGAATTTCCCTCAATGTTTACTATGACAAGGATTGTGATCAGGCTTTGATCAAGTCCAAAAAAGTAGCCGTGATCGGCTATGGTTCGCAAGGCCATGCGCATGCCCAGAACATGCAAGACAGTGGCGTAAACGGTGTCATCATTGGCTTGCGTGAGGGCTCGGCCTCTTCTGCAAAGGCCAAAGCGGCAGGCTTTACCGTGATGGATCCTGCCAAGGCGGCGGCCGAGGCCGATGTCGTGATGGTGTTGGTGCCCGATGAATATCAGGCGGATTTGTACCGCGACTCTCTGGAAGCGCACATGAAAAAGGGCTCTGCGCTGGTGTTTGCGCATGGTTTGAATATCCATTTTGGCCTGATCAAGCCCCGTGCGGATCTGGATGTCTTCATGGTCGCACCCAAGGGGCCTGGTCATACCGTGCGCGGCGAATATCAAAAAGGTGGCGGCGTCCCCTGCCTGATTGCGGTGGCGCAGGATGCAACCGGAAACGCCAAGGCACTGGCTTTGTCTTATGCTTCGGCTGTAGGAGGCGGACGTTCCGGCATTATCGAGACAACGTTCAAGGATGAATGTGAAACAGACCTCTTCGGGGAGCAGGCTGTTTTGTGCGGCGGCGTGTCCGAGCTGGTCAAGGCCGGATTTGAAACGCTGGTCGAGGCGGGATACCCAGAGGAAATGGCCTATTTCGAATGCCTGCACGAGCTTAAACTGATTGTAGACCTGATGTATGAAGGCGGACTGGCCAATATGCGCTATTCCATCTCTAATACTGCGGAATTTGGCGACTACGTGAGTGGTCCCCGTGTGATTACAAAAGAAACCAAAGCCGAAATGAAACGCATTTTGGAAGATATCCAGTCCGGCAAGTTCGTGGAAACCTTTATGGGCGGCAACAAGGAGGGGTTGTCCCGTCTTGTTGAAATCCGTGAACGCGAGGCCAAGCACCCGATTGAAGCGGTCGGGGCCCGCCTGCGCGCCATGATGCCGTGGATCGGGAAAAACAAGCTCGTGGACAAGGCCAAAAATTAGTGGTTTTTTGAAACATATGAGATCAAAGAGCCGCAAATTTCGCGGCTCTTTTTTTTGTCTAAATGGAAATATAAAATGAATCCAGACCATGCCCCTCAACACGATAATATCCCCCGCGGGATTGCCCATGCGTGCGCCGCATTTTTTCTGTTTGCCTTGATGGGGGCGTGTTCAAAGGGGCTTTCGTCCTATTACAGTATTTTTGAAGTGACGTTTTACCGCAACATCGTAGCGTTGATTCCCATGACCCTGTACGTGCTTTATATCAAGCGTCTGGATTTGTTTGTGCCTTTAAACGTCTCCCTGCTGGGGGGGCGTGTTCTGGCGGGCGTGATCGGCTTGCTTCTGACATTTTCTGCGTGGAAGGCCTTACCGATGACGGATGCCACCCTGATTTTCATGACGGCGAACCTGATCGTACCCGTGCTGGCGTTTTTCTTTTTGAAAGAGCAGATTGGACCGTATCGCTGGGGGGCTGTTGTAGTCGGGTTTTGCGGCGTATTTCTGGTGGCGGGGCCTTCGGGACAGGGGAATGCTTTTGGTGTGATGATCGCGTTTTGTGCCGCTCTGTCCCATGCCGTGATCCAGATTCTCCTGCGGTTTTTAAAGAAAGAAAACGCCTTTACGGTGACCTATTATTTCATCGCGGGCGGGGTGGTGGCGATGCTTCCGCTTTTACCTTTTGTCGCACATATGCCGCGTTTTGTAGACGTCCCATTAATTCTGGGAGTCGGGATTTCCGGCGGATTGGGTCAATATTGCATCAGCAATGCCTTCAAACAGGCCCCAGCATCCGTGATTTCGCCTTTTAACTATACGGGGCTGGTCTGGGCGACAGGGCTGGATATTCTGATCTGGTCCAAGGTGCCAGACTGGCATGTGGCGCTGGGCGGGGTCATCATTGTGGGGGCTGGCCTGTTTGTCTACGCCCGCGAACGCATGAAGGCCCGTCAAGACCCCCTCTAAAAATTTCCAGAATATTTTTGCATTTTTCAGGTGTTATGCTATATTCACGCCATTCTAAAAAAAAGGAAGGAAGGGCGCATGACATCTCGCAGTGTATCGATTGTATTTTTATGCAGTGTTATGGGGGCCTCTTCCCCTGTGTTCGGCCGTCAGGACACCGCCTCGAAGCTGGAGCATCTGGAAGCCCAAAACAGGCTTTTGCATGAGAAACATACCCTGCTCGAAGAGCGTTTTGATAATAAAACGGAACGCCTTGAGATCACCATGATGCAAAAAATGATCGAAGAGCAAAAAGAACAAAGAGAGCTCTTTTATAAAATCTTAGCGGCTTTAGGCATTCCCTTTGGATTACTGACGGCCTACATCTTCGGATCGGGGCAAGCCAGTCTGAAAAACGTCAAAGATGAATTCAAGAAAGATCTGGGACAAGCCGTCACAGATTTTAAGAAACAACTTGAGGCCGCGGAAAGTCACTTCCATGACCTTGCCGTGAGTGGCGAAAAAAGGATAGAAAACGCGTTAACCCAAAAGTGGGAAGAAAAAGAAAAGGCTTTCAGCAAGACCACCGATGCCCTGATGGTACGCGGACGTGATCGCGCAACAGCCACAGTATACAACGATTTGTGTGATGATTTTTTTAATCTATGTTTGAATTTTTCCAAAGAAGCCGTTGACGAAGGCTGGTATGTAAGCTTGCTCAATTCTTTCTGCGATATTGCCAAAAAAGGATTGGAGGTCTCAAGAAAAAATTATAAAAGCACAGATTTAACCGAACGGGAAAATGGGGCGTTGATTGAGTATGACATCGATATGTATGCCCAAAGTCTCAAAAACTATGTCAGCATTTTACTTTTAAGGGCACAAGACTACGACATGAACAACGTCCAAGCTGTAAGGACAGAAGTCGAATTTCTGGCCCAGAGAACGTGCAATCAATGGAATGAAATTCCTAAAACAAACAAAGGAAATGCGGAAATTTACGCGCAATATGAAAACAGACTGCACGCGATTAACCACATAAGATCCATTTTGCAAAAAAGCATAGCCCCAAACATCTCCTCAATTTCTAACAATATGGAAGGAATATCTCCTGACTTAAACAGGTAATGAGGTGGGAATGCTTTCCTGATCGTTGCCCTCTTTTGGTGCATACAATTCTATTAATTGATCCATTGACTCCCCCTTAAATGTTTCCACCAGAACTCTGGCTCGCAAATGTTTCGGAACAGACTGCCATCTTCTCGCCCATGGCGTTAATCCTTTCGCATCAATACCTTGAGCTCTTTTTTCTTCTGCTGTCGCGTTAAATCCACTCACATTAGATTCAGACATACTCTGTCTCCTCATTTTTACATACCAGAATGTATAGGAGAGCTTACAAAAAATCAAGTTTTTCGTGTGACTCAAGTGTGATGCTGGGGTTCGGGTATTTTAGCCTGAAAAACGCTACCGATGTGTTGATGGTGCGCGGACGCGATCGCGCAACAGCCACAGTATACAACGATTTGTGTGATGATTTTTTGAATTTATGCCTGAATTTTTCTCAAGAAGAACTTAATGAGGGCTGGTATGTAACCTTGCTCAATTCTTTCTGCGATATTGCCAAAAAAGGATTGGAGGTCTCAAGAAAAAATTATAAAAGCACAGATTTAACCGAACGGGAAAATGGGGCGTTGATTGAATATGACATTGATATATATGTTAAAAATATTAAAAACTACGTCACCATCTTACTTTTAAGAGCGCAGGACGATGACATGAAAAATGCTCACGCTGTAAGAGCCGAAGTTAATTTTCTGGCACAGAGAACGCGCAATCAATGGACTGAAATTCCTAAAACAAACAAAGGAAATGCGGAAATGTATGAGCAATACGGAAATAGAATGTGCCTCCTTGATTGCATAAGAGATATTCTACAGAGATATTCTACAAAAAAGCATAGGCCCAAACGCTCCTGCAATATCCGCCACCAATAGGAAAATTGATTTTGACTTAAACAGGTAGGAGGGGGTGGTTATCTTCATGACCGTTATCGTCTTTTGGAGCGTACAATTCAATTAATTCACGCATTGGCTTACCTTTAAGTGCCTCCACTAGAATTACGTTACGTAAAGTTTGTGGAATGGATTGCCATCTTTTCCATACTTTTGATGCAGGGTCAGCCTGCCCTTCTTGGGTTAAATGACTTTCCCCTGCTTGACCCGCTACTGTATTAAACTCTGCGATGTCCTGCATAAAACCCTCCCACCATTCTACTTTCATGGTCACCCTATAACATAAATCACAAAAAAATCAAGTTTTCTGGGGGGCATGACCGATTGAATAATATTATGTCAAAAACGACCGTTTGTGGTAGAACCGTAGGATGAATGCGCTAACCGTCTTGAATCGGCAGAAGGCTTGTGGTGGTCGGCAGACCCATCAGGAAGCACAGGACCGCGCCTGTGAGGTACACCCCGATCATGAGGACGACACCGGCCACACGAAAGCGGTGGAGGCGGTCACCGGTCAAAAGACCGATCATGTGAAACACACGGGAGAGTAACATCGTTCCCCCGAGCGCATGCAAAATCCACCAGGCCAGCCCGCTTGATTCCAGCAGGAGCATCAGAAAAAGCGCCATGGGGATGGTCTCTACGAAATTTCCGTGGACGCGGATATTTCTCAAAAGCTCTTCGTTGTCGCCATGCCCGAGGCTGATGTTATGCGCGACGCGTTTTTGGATCACCCTGAGGGTGAGGAAAACCTGCATGAACGCGAAAATACCGGCATAAAGGGCTGTGACCATAAAAAGTTCCTTTTGTGTTATTGAAGCTGGAGGCCGTCTTTGGTGAAGATCCCGATCGGAATATCCCGTTTGTGAAACCGGATCATGATGGCGCCCTTGCCTTTTTTTGTGATGCCGTAGGCCGAATCAACAAAGGCGGCGACACGGTATTTTTCCTGCGTGGACAAGTCCAAAAAGGCTTGCCCCACTTCCAGAACCGGCACATCGTCATCGGTGTACTGATCCGTGATGATCTGGGCTTCGTACAGGCCATTGATCACATTGATTGGTTTTCCACCACGGGTTTCCACCCAGTCCTGCGGGGTCCAGTCATCATGGGCCCATTGGCTGTTATGCGGGATTTTAGCCGTTTCGAGATAGGGACGGACAGGGTCCGTATTGGGAGGGCCCCATATATATTTTCCGATGCTTTGGGCGTGCCCCGCAACAGGACCTGTCAGGCAGAACAAAATGGCTAAAATTGGACAAAGCTGATGAAAACGCATGAAAATATTCCTCAGGATAAGGGAGAATCATTCATAATATACGTGATATTAACACTTTTTGTGATAAAGTGGTAGGGATGATTAACATGATTCAATCCGCATTGGCAGGCCTGAATACCGCAAGCAACGGCGTGGCTAAAAGCGCTGAACGCATTGCCGCGAATGCGCCCGAAACCGATCTGGCAACGGAAATTGTGAATCTGTCCCTTTCCAAGACGGCTTTTATGGCCAATGTCAAGGTGCTGGAAGCCGCCTCCGAAATGGATCAGGCGCTCCTGCATACGTTTGATGAAAAAGTCTGATACGGTCATCCATAAAAAATCTTGGCAAAATTTGAATTTTTTGTTTAAATCGTGCTAGAGTGCTCCCCGCTGGAATTTTTCCAAAAGAGTTTTTAAGGAGTTGTGATGGCCGCCAGTACGGTATTTGCCGCCTGTCTGATGCTTGCATCCCAGACCTATTCCGTTCCGCCCGCCGTTTTGCTGGGGATTTACAAGGCCGAGGGGGGTACGGTCGGGCAGGAAGTCAGAAACGATAACGGGTCCTATGATCTGGGCCCGATGCAGATCAATACAGTGTGGTTGCCGGATCTGGCCGCGCGGTGGGGCGTGCAGGAAGTCACCGCCCGCAAATGGGTGCGGGATGACCCTTGTACAAATGTTGGTGTGGCGGCATGGATCTTGCGGGGGCATCTGGATGAAACCGGCAGTTTGTCTAAGGCCATTGCGCATTATAACTCCAAAACTCCCCGTTACGGGACAAAATACAAGAGCCGTGTGATTGATATTATGCGCAGGAACGGGCTCGTCAAGGCCAGTCAATAAGATAGCCATAATATTTTTATGCAAAGCTGTTGCATTTCCACTTAAAAAAAGGCATAAGTATGCTCTGAGTGTAAGCCTGTGGATAAGTTTCCTAGGCTGTTATAATAATTTTAAAAAGAAATCGTGTTATTTTGAGTGAGAGGATTGGTCCCGTGATAAAAAAGAAAATCATTCGTACATTGTGCTTGGCAGTTTCCGTGTTGGCTTTTGCCGGATTGACAGCGGGGCAGGCTTCTTCGGAGGAGGCGGATGCGGCTTTGCACGAGTCTCTCAAGCTTTCCTTGAAGGATGCGGTGGCGATGGGGGTTGCAACAAATCCTGAATATGGTGTGGTTGCGGCCAGCCGCCGTGCGACGGACGAAGAACTCAAGCAGGGCAAAGCGCTTTATCTGCCTTCGGTGGATATGCGGGCCGATACCGGCTATGAATACAGCAATGATCCAGGCACGCGGGCTTTTGGGAAAAAAACCGAGACGCTTTGGCGTTCGGAAACCTCCCTGACATTGACGCAGATGCTGTTTGACGGGTTTGAAGCCAAGAACGAGGTCGAGCGCCAGCAGGCGCGGGTGGCTTCGTCTGCCAATCGGGTCCGTGAGACCGCCGAACTGGTAGGGCTTTCAATTGTAGAGGCCTATCTGGATGTGATCCGTCAGCGGGAGTTGCTGGGGATTGCCCGTCAAAACGTGGAAGATCACCTGTCCATTCTGGACCAGATCCAGACAGGGGTGACGGGGGGACGCTCGACCCAGGCCGATCTGGAGCAGGCCAAAGCGCGTCTGGCCGCCGCAAAGGCCACGGAATCCAATACCCGTCAGGCTCTGAGAACGGCGGAAGCAAAATATCGCTCCGAGGTCGGGGATGAAGCAGGCCAGCTTGAAATGCCCAAAGTGCCTTTCGATTTACTCTCTCCTGATGTTAGTCAGGAAGTGGAAAAAACACTGGTGTTCAGCCCGACTCTGGATATTTTTGCCTCCGATATCGAAGTTGCGTATGCGGAAGCCCAAAAAACCAAGTCCACGATGTATCCGCAAGTGGATTTACAGGTGAATGGTCGCACGGGCTATGACATCAACGGTGTGCATGATCGGGATACTTCCAGCTCTGCCCTTTTGGTCATGAACTGGAACTTGTATCGGGGGGGTGCTGATACGGCGCGGTCCCGCGAATTTATTCACCGTCACCAGCAGGCCAAGGAAAGACGGGCCCAAGCCGCCAGAGAGGTGGAAAATGATGTGCGCCAGACCTGGGCCAGCATGGTCTCGGCTGGCGAACGGACCCGCGAGTTTACGGCACAGGCCGACGCCAACACCGAAGTGGTCAAGGCTTACAGAGAGCAGTTTACACTGGATCGCCGGACATTGCTCGATGTTCTGGATGCCCAGAACGAGCTCTTTGTCTCAAAATCCAATGCCATCAATACCCAGTTTCTTGAGGCGTTTGCTGTCTACCGTTTACTCTCTTTGAAGGGGGCCTTGTTCCCCACCATGGGTCTGCCCTATCCTGCGGAAAGCAAAGTATCTTCCGGCGAAAGCTGGTCGAATGAAGAAAAGATGGACGCCCGCTGATATCGGCGGGGTCCGGAGTTGATTTTTTAAAGAGTGGGGCTGGGGGCTTTGGAATACTGTGACCGATGAACAAAATCTGAACAAGGGCGCGGGCGGGGATTCTGAACAGTTGGATCAGGTGGGCGCCTTCAGGACCCCCCTGCAGGATGTGGATGCCTGGCCATTACAGGCGGACCGGATGGCGGTGCATATGCCGCTTGTGGATTGTCTGCGTCTGGTCTCGGGCTATTATGGCAGGCGGACCAGCAATGTGGCTTTGCTGGCCGGATTGCCGATCCCCAAGACGGGCATTACGCCGCCCCTTTTTGTCCGCGCCGCCGAGCGGGCTGATATGAATGCCGTTTTGGCGGAACGTTCCCTCGAATCCCTGTCGATTGCCCCTAATTTGCCTTGTGTTATGGCGCTGGAACATGGACAGGCCTGCATTTTGTGGGAAATCAAGTCCCCCGTAAAGTCGGAGCGTCCCGTGAAGGGGCAGGTGCCCGAAATGCATCCCGAGACGCGCTTTATCGTCACATTTCCGGAAACACCGGACGAAAAAAAATCACTGGATATTGAAAGTTTCAAGGGCCTTTACATTGGCTATGCGTTCTTTGTCCGGCCTGTCGCACGGGCGGATGACAGGGCGGGCCCTGCCGAGATCGATACGGGCCGGAGCTGGTTCTGGTCTACATTCTGGCAGAACAAGACCCTGTATAGCGAAGTGGCCATTGCCGCCATTGTGATCAATCTGTTCGGGGTGGCGGGGTCCCTGTATGTCATGAACGTGTACGACCGCGTAGTGCCCAATAAGGCCATTGAAACGCTCTGGGTTCTGGCTTTGGGGATTATGATTGTTTATGTCTTTGACTTTTTGCTGAGAAACCTGCGGTCGCATTTTCTGGATCATGCGGGCCGGAAAGCGGATGTGAATATTTCTGCCCAGCTTTTCGAGCAGATTTTGGGCATGACCATGCCCGCCCGCCCTGCGAGCGCAGGGGTTTTGGCCGCTAACATGAAGGAATTTGAAACGTTGAGGGACTTTTTTACGTCCGCGACCATGGTGGCCTTTTTGGATTTGCCGTTCGTTTTTTTCTATATTCTTATGATCGCGCTTGTGGCGGGTCCTGTGGCTTTTGTGCCTCTGGCGGCTATTCCTCTGGTGGTCGGGATGGGGCTTTATCTGCAAAAACCATTGCAAAAAGCCATCAAGGAATCCCTGCATGAAAGCGCATTGAAAAACGCCCTGCTGTTTGAAACAATTATTGGTCTGGAGACGATCAAGGTACAGGCCGCCGAGGGTCATATTCAACGGCACTGGGAGGAACTCAGTGAAAAATCGTCCCGTACGTCTGTGAAGACCCGCCATATCTCGACATTCTCGCAAAACTGGGCCTTGTTTGTGCAACAGGCGGTGAGCGCGGTGATCATTGTCGTGGGGGTCTATCTGATCGCCGAGGGACAGCTGACCCAAGGGGGGCTTGTGGCGTCCGTGCTGTTATCGGGCCGTGCGATGGGGCCTTTGGCACAGGTGGCCGGATTGATGACGCGCTTCAACCAGTCCCGTCAGGCGCTGGACCAGCTGGACGCGCTGATGAAAAAGCCTGTGGAGCGGCCCAAGGGCAAGCATTTTATTACGATGCCGCATGTACAGGGCCGTGTGGAGTTTCGGGATGTGGTGTTTCACTATCCCAATCAGAGCGTGCCTGCCGTCAATCGCTTGAGTTTTGTGATTGAACCTGGCGAAAAGGTCGGGATTATCGGGGCTGTGGGCTCGGGAAAAACCACGCTGGAACGGCTCTTGATCAATCTCTATGAGCCCAGCAGTGGGTCTGTCCAGATTGACGGGACCGATGTCCGCCAGATTGACCCGGGCGATTTGCGCCGGAATGTGGGGGCGGTCCAGCAAAGCCCGCAACTCTTTTTCGGCTCTGTGCGCCAGAATATTACCATGGGACATGAAATGGCGCCGGATCGTGCGGTGTTGCGGGCGGCCGAGATGTCTGGTGTCACAGAATTTTTACGGGATTCTTCGGCCGGTCTTGATACGCAGGTCGGGGAGCGGGGTGAGGCCCTGTCCGGCGGTCAGCGGCAGGCGGTCGCGATTGCGCGATCCTTGCTGTATGACCCGCCGATTCTCATTCTGGATGAACCCACAGCCTCGATGGATCCGGCCTCGGAAAACCGGCTGAAAAAGCGTCTGGGTGTTTTGTGTCAGGGCAAGACCACGATTTTGATTACACACAAGGGTGCGATGCTGGATCTGGTGGAAAAACTGATCTTGATTGATCGGGGCAAACTGGTGGCATATGGACCCAAAGATGAAGTGATTCGCAAATTGCAGGCCCGTCAATATGGCACAGCCGCCGAGGCCACAGAGGTATAACCATGAAAAAAAACAGGCAGAAAAAACAAGACGTGGCCCCCGCACCATCTGGCAAGGCCTCTCAATCGGCTACGATCAACATGGCCCAAAACTGGGCCCAGATTCAAAAAGACTGGTTGAAGGAACGTTCCCAAAGGGTGCAGGCGTATGCACTGGCGACTTTTGAAACGGATGATGATCTGGCCTTGTCCAAGCATTTGCTTTTGCTTGGGATTGTTTCTTTCTTCCTGATCTTTCTGGTGTGGGCCAACTTTGCCTCTTTGGATGAAGTGACGCGGGGCGAGGGAAAAATTATCCCCTCCAGCGATACGCAGGTGGTCCAGAGTCTGGAAGCGGGCATTGTCGATGCCTTTCTTGTCAAGGAAGGGGATGAGGTCAAAACGGGTCAGGTGCTTGTGCGCCTGAATGCGATCGAGGCCAGCTCTGATCTGGGGGCAAACCGCGCCCGTTATTTGGGGATTTTGGCGGCGGTGACGCGGTTACAGGCACAGGTCGAAGGCAAAGGGACTGTCGAGTTTCCCGAGGAAGTCATGAAAGGTTCGCCCCAAAGCGTGACAGAGGAATTGAATGCCTTTCGTGCTAATCAGCTCCAGCTCAACAGCCAGACGGACGTGATGCGGCAACAGTTGAGCCAGCGGGAGCAGGAAGCGCGCGAAATCAACACCCGTATTGCTGATACACGGGGGGTGATTTCCCTCCAGCAACAGGAAATGAATATGGTGGAGCCCTTGGTGAAAAGTGGCGCGGCCCCGAAGATGGAGCTCCTCCAGTTGCAAAGGAGCGTGAAGGAAAAATCGTCCGAGCTGAACGGCTATCTGTCCAGCTTGCCGCGTTTGCAATCCTCCATCAAGGAAGCCCAAGCCCGTTTAGCGGAGGTGGAAACCAATATGAAGGCCCAAGCGCAAGCGGAGCTCTCGACCAAGACCATTGAAATGAGCGAGATCAAGGAACGGCTTTCGGCCTTGACGGAGCGCAAGGGCCGGACGGAGCTGAAATCACCGGTCAACGGGACGATTCAGGAAATTACCGTGAATACGGTGGGCGGAGTCATTCGCCCAGGGGAGGATCTGGTTAAAATCATTCCCAAGGATGACCAGCTGATTGTCGAGGCGAAGGTCAAACCCTCCGACCGTGCGTTTATCTATCCCGGGCAAAAGGCCGTTGTCAAAATTTCCACCTATGATTTTTCGATTTATGGAGGGCTGGAGGCCGAGGTGCTGGATATTTCAGCCGATACCATAGAGGATGAGCGAAAGAACAGCTTCTACCGCGTCCGTCTGCGCACCAAGGAAACCCAACTCAAGCACAAGGGCGAAGTCCTGCCCATTACCACCGGTATGGTCGCCACGGCGGATATCTTGACGGGCAAGAAAACTGTGATGCATTATTTGCTCAAACCTTTTATCAAAACACTTGATAACGCGATGACCGAGCGTTAACGTCTGTGTCTATGTCACAAGTCGCAGAAAAACAGATTGGTATTACGCTTCCCGACGGGGCTGTCCGGCACTATCCGGTCGGGGTTACAGGGTTCGAGATTGCCGAAAACATCTCCAAAAGTCTGGCAAAGGCCGTGATAGCCATTCGGATCAACGGCGTCCTTTGTGATTTGTCATTACCCATCACGGAAGATTCCGAAATCTCCCTGATCAAACGGGATCACGATGACGCGCTGGAGCTCATCCGCCATGATTGCGCCCATGTTCTGGCAGAGGCCGTTCAAACGCTCTTTCCCGGGACTCAAGTGACCATCGGTCCCAACATCGAAAACGGGTTTTTCTACGACTTTGCACGGAACGAGCCATTCTCGACAGAGGATCTCTCTTTGATCGAAGCCGAAATGCACCGGATTATCGCGCGCGGTGATGCGTTTGTGCGCGAGGTCTGGCCCAGAGAACAGGCCATAGCGTTTTTCAAAAACAAGGGCGAGACCTACAAGGCCGAAATTATTCAGGATTTGCCCGTAACGGAAGATATCAAAATTTACCGGCAGGGCACGTGGCTGGATTTATGCCGTGGTCCCCATATGCCCAGTACACGGCATGTGGGTCCTGCTTTCAAGCTGATGAAGGTGGCAGGGGCTTACTGGCGGGGAGATTCCTCCAAGGCCATGCTCACCCGCATTTACGGTACGGCGTGGCGGGATGAAAAGGAACTGGCGGCCTATCTGCACCAGATTGAGGAAGCTGAAAAGCGCGATCACCGCAAACTGGGGCAGGATATGGGGCTCTTTCATTTCCAGCAGGAAGCCCAAGGGTCTGTGTTCTGGCATCCGAAAGGCTACGCGGTATACCGCGCTCTGGAAGAGTATATCCGCAGACGTATTCAAGAGGATGGCTATGTCGAGGTGAAAACGCCGCAATTGATTGATAATAAGCTCTGGGAAGCCTCCGGTCACTGGGGCAAGTACCGCGAAAATATGTTTGTGGTACCCGATGTGGTACCCAACACAGACGAAGACGGCCCCATTTTCAAAGAAGAACCCACGAAATTCATGGCGCTCAAACCCATGAATTGCCCCGCCCATGTCCAGATCTTCAAACAGGGGATCAAATCCTATCGCGACCTGCCGATCCGGATGGCGGAAATGGGGTGTTGTCACAGAAACGAGGCTCACGGTGCGCTCCATGGTCTGATGCGGGTCCGGCAATTCACGCAGGACGATGCCCATATTTTCTGTACCGCAGAACAAATCCATGAAGAGGTCAAACGCTTTATCAAATTGTTTTACAATGTGTACAGGGATCTGGGATTTAGTGATCTGCGGATTTTGCTTGCGACACGTCCTGAAAACAAGGCCGGCTCGGATGAAACGTGGGATCGGGCGGAAAAAGCCATGGCTGACGTATTGTACGAACTTGAGATTCCTTTTGAATATGCAGAAGGGGAAGGGGCTTTTTATGGCCCCAAATATGAATTTCACCTGAAAGATGCGATTGGCCGTTCCTGGCAAATGGGCACATGTCAGCTTGACTTTGTTTTGCCCGAACGGCTGGATGCAACCTATATCGGTGCGGATAGCCAGAAACACCGCCCCGTGATGATCCACCGCGCTGTGTTCGGGACGTTCGAGCGTTTTATCGGCGTCATGATCGAGCATTATGCTGGCAAATTGCCTTTGTGGCTTGCGCCCGTGCAGGCGGTGGTGGCGACCGTGACAGGCAGTGCGGACGGGTACGCGCAGAATCTTTATACCCAAATGAAAGCAGAAGGTTTGCGGGTGGAACTGGATATCCGCAACGAGAAAATCAATTACAAGGTCCGTGAGCATTCGCTCTCCAAGGTGCCTGTGATGTTTGTGGTAGGCGCCCGCGAGGCCGAGGACCATACGGTGGCCATCCGGCGGCTGGGGTCTCAGGATCAGAGCGTGCAAGACTTTTCAGAGGCTTTGAAATCTCTGGTTCAAGAGGCTCTGCCGCCTTATTGAGAACGATCAAAGCTTTACAGGGTATGATTTTAATGTAATTTATACGATAGTACTTCAACGATTATAAGGAGAGACCACCATCAGTAAACCCACCCCACCCCACCTACCGTCCCGCAATAATAATGACGGGCCGCGTGTCAATGATCAGATTATGTCACGGGATGTCCGCCTGATTGATGAAAATGGTGAAATGCAAGGCGTTGTACCTGTCTATAAGGCTTTAAAGCTGGCGGAAGAGGCCGGCCTTGATCTTGTGGAGGTTTCGCCCAATGCCGTGCCCCCCGTCTGCAAGATTTTAGATTACGGGAAATATAAATACGAACAGCAGAAAAAGGCCGCCGAAGCGCGCAAGAATCAAAAAATTGTTGATATCAAGGAAATCAAAATCCGCCCGGGCATTGAAGATCATGACTATGATGTCAAAATGCGCAACGCCCGCCGTTTTCTGGAAGCAGGGGACAAGGTCAAGGTGACGATGCGCTTCAAGGGCCGTGAAATGTCTCACCAGCATATCGGGATGGATTTGCTCAAGCGCATGCGGGAGGATTTGTCCGATGTGGGGAAAGTCGAAATGGAACCACGGTTTGAAGGGCGTCAGATCATGATGGTGCTGGGACCGGACGCGCAGAAATAACGCCCCTTGTCTGGAGGACACTATGGCCGAGACCTTTCCACCCTCCCCCGATGCCGTGCGTCTGCTTAAAATTTCAGAAGACCGTTACACGGCCATGTACAAGGGTTCTGTCGAACAGCCCGAGATTTTCTGGGCGGTACAGGCCCAGCGGCTGGACTGGTTCAAAAAACCCACCCAGATCAAAAAGACCACATTTGCGGGTGATGTTTCTATCAAATGGTACGAGGACGGTATTTTAAACGCCTGCTATAACTGCGTGGACAGGCATGCTTTTTCCAAACCGGATTCGGTAGCACTGACCTTCGAGGGAGATGAGCCTAGACAGAGTTATCAGGTGACGTACGCCCAGCTCAAGGACGAAGTCTCGCGTCTGGCCAATCTTCTGAAAACTTTGAACGTTCAGAAAGGAGATCGGGTAACGCTTTATATGCCGATGGGGCTGGAGGCCGTGTACGCGATGCTGGCCTGCGCACGGATCGGGGCGGTCCATTCTGTCGTCTTTGGGGGATTTTCACCGGAGAGTCTTAAAAACAGGATCATGGATTGCGGATCGCAGATTGTCATCACAGCGGATGAAGGCGTACGGGGCGGCAAAAAAATTCCCCTCAAGGCCAATGTGGATGAGGCCTTGAAGGCGTGTGATATCGTACAAACAGTACTGGTTTTCAAGCGGACAGGATCGGAAGTGTCCTGGAAAGAGGGGCGGGACGTCTGGTGGCACGAGACCGTACCCCACCAGTCTGCGGAATGTCCGTGTGAACCGATGGGGGCGGAAGACCCCCTCTTTATCCTGTACACGTCCGGCTCGACGGGAAAACCCAAGGGGGTCCTGCACACAACGGGTGGTTATCTGGTGTACGTGTCTCTGACGCATGAGGTGTCGTTTGATTATCGGGCGGGCGATGTGTTTTGGTGTACAGCCGATGTGGGTTGGGTCACAGGGCATAGCTATGTGGTTTACGGGGCGCTGGCCAATGGTGCCAACAGTCTTGTGTTTGAAGGGGTTCCGCATTATCCGGATTATAGCCGTTTTTGGCTGATTGTGGATACGCACAAGGTGAATATCTTTTATACCGCGCCGACAGCGATTCGGGCGCTTTTGCGGGAGGGGGATGATTTTGTAAAACGGACATCCCGTACATCCCTGCGTATTCTGGGGACGGTCGGAGAGCCTATCAACCACGAGGCGTGGCTGTGGTACTATCATGTCGTGGGGGAGGGCCGTTGCCCTGTGATCGATACGTGGTGGCAAACCGAAACGGGCGGGCATATGATTACCCCGCTTCCCTGCCACACCCTCAAACCAGGCTCTGCGGCTAAGCCGTTTTTTGGCGTTCAGCCTGTCCTTGTGGATTCCGCCGGACATATTCTGGAAGGGGAAGCGGAAGGCCATTTGTGCATTCAGGACAGCTGGCCCGGGCAGGCGCGCTCCTTGTACGGGGATCATGCCCGCTTTCAGGCGACGTATTTTTCAACATACGCAGGGCTGTATTTTACCGGAGACGGCGCCCGTCGGGACGCAGAAGGATATTACTGGATCACGGGCCGTGTGGATGATGTCATCAATGTGTCGGGCCACCGGCTCGGGACGGCGGAGATTGAAAGTGCCCTGAACGAACATGCGGCGGTTTCTGAAAGTGCGGTGGTTGGCTTTCCACACGAAATCAAAGGGCAGGGCATCTATGCGTACGTCACCCTGATGGAGGGGCGCACACCCAGCGAGGTCCTTGAAAAAGAGATCATCAAAACCGTGCGCCGGATCATCGGGCCGATCGCTACACCCGATATCATACAGTGGGCGCCTGCCTTGCCCAAAACCCGTTCCGGCAAAATCATGCGACGCATTTTAAGGAAGATTGCGGCGGGAGAGAGTGATTCGCTGGGCGATACGTCAACGCTCTCCGATCCGGCGGTTGTGGAAACATTGATCGCGCAGAGGGCAAAACCGGTTTGACTTTTATTTCAAGTCACTAAACCATCCCGATGGCGGCTTTGTAGAGATCCAGAATTTCTTCGGCCTCACGGCGTTTTTCCGCATCGATTTTCCGGAGTGTAATGATTTTGCGAAGGGCTGTGACATCAAAGCCCGTGCCTTTGGCTTCGGAAAAAATCTCCTTCTTGTCCTCGTTCAGATTTGTGATCTCCTCGTTCAGTCGCTCGATGCGCTCGATAAAACTGCGCAGGCGTTGCCCCGCAACCCCTCCGATGTCCTTTGGTTCGTTGTCTGTGGCAGTCTGGGCAGGATTTTGACGGAATTCGGCAACATTTTCGGACATGGAAAAACACTCTCCTCAAGGGGGGTTAATTGATTCGGACGTACAAAATACTAAAGCTTTCGGACGCGCTGTAAAGAACCGATTATTGTTTATCGATTTTTTCAACTTTTCCTTTCCATGTCTCCACGATCAGACCCGAGGGGTCTTTTGTGGCATTCGAGCGCCCGATCTGGAGCGTAATCATCATCTTCTGGTTGAGGGGAATGGCCCCCTCCTTGTACCCTTTGGAGGCGCGGGTCATATAACTCACCATCACAGGCACCTCATAAAGCCAGTGATATGTTCCGCCCGTCACGCCCTCGTTGAGCAGAAGAGGGGCATCATTCACGTAGCTCCTGATGTAATATTTTTCGGACTCCAGAACTTTGACCAGTTTCGTCTCTGTCAGAAACGCCTCATATTGTTCCCGCCCCGTCTGATTGAAATAGGGTCTGGTGCCTGCCAGTTTTGTTTTGGAATCGGCCTTGTCAAAGGTCAGGGCATCTGCGGCGGCGTTGATGATCCACTCTGTGATCTGGCTTGTATTCCTGTGGGGCTGATCCATCGGAATGGCGTTTTCAGGCAGGCTAGAGGGTTTTTGGGAGGGTTGTGCTGTCCCTGTTCGGGAAGGCCCTGCGGATTTTTTTTCCGCAAAGGGGGCTTCGAGTGTTGTGGAGGGATCTGCGTCCTGCTGTCTGAGGGACGGGAATAGAAATTCAATAACCCCTGCCTGCGCACGGGACGTTGTGAAACACAGGAAAAGAATCAGGAGCAGAAAAAAAGGTGTACGTGTCATGGGTTTTGGGCTTTTCAGGCGACATATTAAAGCATTATCAAGACCATTTCACCATACTCGCAAAGGATTTGGAAAGGAAATTTTTATTTTTTATGCCGCTCCCGTACAATATCCGGTATATAAAAAGACTCCAAGTCCCCATGGACTGTGATGGAAAGCAATCCGTATGAAAAACGAGCCTTTTAAAGAAAATCCCCTCAAGGAAAATACATGGGGTTCCCGTCTGATACGGTATGGCCGTGTCTCGGGCACGATGGCAGGGCTTGCCACAAAGATTGCCGGAGAGCGCTTTTGGGGCCTGAAAATCGAGCGGGAAGACCATGCCAGAGAACTGATGCTGGCTCTGGGGAACCTCAAAGGCCCCTTGATGAAGGTGGCGCAAATTCTGGCGACAATTCCTGAAGCGCTCCCCCCTGAATATGCCGAGGCCCTGCGGCAATTACAGTCCGAAGCGCCATCCATGGGCTGGCCCTTTGTCCGGCGGCGGATGAAAGGAGAGCTAGGACCGGACTGGGAACAAAAATTCCAGTCTTTCGAGAAAGAGGCCTCTGCGGCGGCGTCTTTGGGGCAGGTACACAAAGCCAAAGCCCATGATGGCAGGGATCTGGCCTGCAAACTCCAGTACCCCGACATGCACAGCGCAATCAAGGCTGATCTTGACCAGCTGAAAATGATTTTTTCCCTGTACCAGTATTACGATGATTCGATCCGGACGGAAAAAATTCATGCCGAACTGTCTGAACGGTTGTTCGAGGAGCTGGATTATACACGCGAGGCCAGACAATGCAGGTTATACCGCTGGATGTTGCGGGACGAATCAGGTGTGCAGGTGCCGGAAGTGATCGCAGAACTCTCTACGCCACGCCTTTTGACGGCCACATGGCTGGAGGGGCGCAAGATTATGGATTTCAAAGAGGCGCCTGCGGAACAGCGGAGCCAGATTGCCCTGAACATGTTTCGGGCGTGGTATGTGCCGCTTTATGGTTATGGTGTCATTCACGGGGATCCACATCCTGGCAACTACAGTGTGCGGGAGGATTTCAGCCTCAATCTGCTGGATTTTGGCTGTGTCCGTGTGTTCCCGCCGGAATTTGTCGGCGCGGTGATTGATCTGTACAAAGCGCTTCAGACCCAGGACGAAGCGCTGGCTGTTCACGCCTATGAAACATGGGGGTTTACAGGCTTGTCAAAGGAACAGATCGAAACGCTGAATATCTGGGCGGGATTTTTGTACGGCCCGATTTTAGAGGACAAAACCCGCGTGATCGGGGTGGCGGAAGGGGCGGTTTATGGGCATGAAACGGCTGAAAAGGTCCATAAGAAATTGCGGGAACTCAGCAAAGGGAAAGGCGGTATACAAATTCCCCGCGAGTTCGTTTTTATGGATCGGGCCGCGCTGGGGTTGGGGTCCGTTTTCATTCATCTCAAGGCGGAAGTGAACTGGTACCGGCTGTTCAACACGCTGATTGCAGATTTTGATACGGCGGCCCTGCAGGCGCGGCAACAGGAGGCCTTGAAAGCGTTTGAACTCCCTGCCGTGTTATGATACTTTACTCTGTCTATGTGCCTTGTCAGGGCAAGGCCGTCTGCGTTGTCTGTCCCGCCTTCTTTTTGTGATTTTCTTGAAAATTAACACATAAAAAAGATATTTTGATCATAATGAATGATGGAAAGTCTTTGTATTATAATAAAATAGCTTGTCTTCGGATCAGGGGTCGTTTGGCGTTGTGAGTACGAAACCGTTCAAAAACCACCAATATTTTGGCAAGGCCTCCCAGAACGAACGTGGAAACGTTTTTTTTGCGCTCTTTGGCGCGATTGCCATTGTCGGGATTTTAGGCGCGGTGATCATGACAACCATGCGGGGCCCGCTCTCCACTATGGTAGAGGTAAACCGCAAGGAACAAGCCAAGGCAGAGCTGAGAGTGGCGGCTTCTTTGGTGCTGGTGGATGCGGCCAACCATGATTACGAGGTGGAATGTGAAGGGGGCGCGGCGGATGGCTATACCGAAGGTCCCGCACCCTCTGCCGGAACGGGCCCAACGGGCGGTGGCTTGTTGCCTGTCGTCGGGGCCGCCCAAAACGATCCGTGGGGCAATGCATACGGGTACTGCGCATGGGACCATGGTCCTGATGCGGCGGGGAGCAACGCAGGGGGAGGGTGCGGAACACACCTGCAGGGAAATACGAACACCAACAATATTGCTATTGCTGTCATGTCTGCCGGCCCGAACGGGGTTTTTGACACAGATTGTATCGCCGATGGTGCGGCCGCAGATGATTATGTTGCGCCTGACGAGGGCGCGGTAGATGATATTGTCGTATCCATGACATATAATCAGGCGATTTCCAGCTCGGGGGGCCTGTGGAATATCAAAAGCGGTGATCCGAATGTCGCGGAAATTGCCAAAAACATCGAAGTGACGGGGACGGCCACATTTACAGATGATTTGAATTTGACGAATGCCAGCGCCCAGCTTCAGCTTGGCGCGGCCTCCATGCTCTTGCCGGATGAAGCGGTTTTGGTGAATTGTACGGCGGGCAATAATCTCTTGTTGCGCCTGAATGACGGGGCCTTGAATGATCAGGAGCCTGTTTTGCAGGTGTGTGATGGCTCTGTGCCCGCATGGGTGAATGTGGGCGGTGGAAGGTGGAAGGATGGCGCGGCGGGTGAAATTTACTATGACACGGCCAATGTGGGCGTGGGGACTGTTACAGATCCTGCCAGAGCATTGGATGTCGGCGGGACGTTTGGCGCAACAGGCGCTGTAACTCTGGGAAGTACGCTGGGTGTGACGGGGGCCACAACGCTGTCCAGCACGCTGGGTGTGACAGGGGCGACAACGCTGTCCAGTACGCTGGGTGTGACGGGGGCCACAACACTGTCCAGCACGCTGGGTGTTGTCGGTGCAGGTGATTTTGATTCGACCCTGAACGTGGATGGCAACGCTACATTAAACGGGTCTTTGGATGTGGATGGTGTTTCGATCCTGCACAATAATGTCACGATCACAGGGTCTACCTCCGATGCCACAGCCGATGCGCTGACAGTCGAAAAACTGGATGGAACCGATATTCTTGTGGTCCAGAACGATGGATTTGTAGGAATCGGCAATGCCACACCCAATGATGCGCTGGATGTGACGGGCAATATTGATGCAACGGGGACTCTTAATATCACCGGTGAATCGACGCTCGGGGACAATGTCACGATTACAGGTGACACGGCGGATGGATCGACAAACCCCCTCACCATCAAGGATAGCGGAGCGGTGACGGTCGGGACCATTGATTCGGACGGCAATGTGAATGTGAACGGCAACGGGATTTTCGGCGGGGATGTGACAGCGGACAATTACAAAATGCCAAGCCTGACCCAGAATTTCAGCACGGTGCCTGATTGTGATGCCGCAGGGGAAAAAGTGATCTTTACGGCGGGCACAGGCTGGGCGTGTGGTGCGGACCAGAATGACGGAAGCGGGGGATCTCCGGCGGCGGCGGGCGCGGACCGTGATATCCAGTTCAACAATGCAGGGGTTCTGGGCGGGAGCACGAGCTTCAAATACATGTCAGACGGGGATTTGCTCTTGAGCGGAACATATACCGGCACGGCCAGCGTTCCTGCGACAGGCGCAGGTACACGGATGTTTTTTGATGTGCAGAAAGGGGCAATTCGGGCAGGTTCTGTATCGGGGACGCAGTGGGACAATGCCAGTATTGGAAACCGAAGTGTCGCGATGGGGAATGATGTAACGGCGAATGGCTTAAGTGCGACAGCGCTGGGCCTGGATGCCACGGCAAGTGGTAGTTATAGTACGGCGATCGGGTGGTATGCCGTGTCCAGTGCTACGGAATCCAGAGCTTTTGGGACAAGGGTGACTGCGGCAGGGGATACCAGTATGGCGCTGGGCGGTTACGTGAATGTCAATTCCTCGGGAGATGGTTCGATGGGAATTGGGTTGACGACGACTGATCCTCCTACAGATCCGATTGTTTCTGGTGCACAATCGCTTGGTATTTTTATGGGGAGCCAGAGTGCTGTCAATTTTGCGGCGGCCAATACCATGGGTGTGTTTGGCGGGAAGCTGGTGATTGATCCGGCCGTTCCGGCAACACAACTCACGGCACGGACGGTGCTGGATCTGGGCGCGGCCACGGATGCGGTTGTGATGCCGTCCGGCAATACCGCGGCGCGACCTGCCGCGCCCGTGAATGGGATGTTCCGGTATAACAGCGCAAACGGAAAGTTTGAAGGGTATCAGGGCGGGGCGTGGCAGGATATTCTGACGAGCGCGTCTACGGGGACAACCGCTCTCTCATCCCTTACGGCTGGGACGGCGACGAATACAATTGATTCTCTGAATTTCGCGCAGGTCTGGGGCTGGAGCACGCTGAGCACTGAGACGGCGATGAGCATGAATGCCAATGCGCTGACTTCGGGGAATATTCTGGATCTGGCTTCGAGTGCAACAGGCATGACGGGGGCGCTCGAAGAGCTGACATTATCGGGATCAAACGCCGCCAATACGGGCAGTGTTTTGACGCTGAACAACACGGGCGTTTTGAACACGGGCACGAGTCTTCTGGTGCAACATAATGCCACGGGCGCGGGGACTCTGGCTCTGCGGGTCAATGATGTGGCGGGCGATACGACCCCGTTTGTGATTGATGGAGATGGAAATGTGGGGGTTGGAGTGCCCACACCGCCTTCCAAATTCGTGGTCGCGCCACCCGCCACGGAGACGATTGCCGCCGCAGGGACGATTACGGCGGATGCGTGCGGGACGATCAAGCAAATTCAATCGACGGGGTCCGTCACGACCAATACCACGGATACGTTTACGTCCTCTACGGCGTCTTATGCGGGGTGCTGTATGGACGTGGTGAACGTGGATGCGGCGGATACGGTGACGCTGGATGACAATGCGAAATTCCTGACCGGCGGCGGGGCGAATATCGCCCTAGCGCCCAACAAGTCGGTGCGGGTGTGTTCGGATGGCACGAACTGGTATCAGGCGGCGGCGGTGTCGAGCGTTGCGGGCGCTGGGTCAAACGCCATCGACGATCTGAGCGATGCCGAAACCGATTACGCGACAGATTTCAACATGTTTCTCGGGGTGGAGCGTTTGCCTTCCGTCGGCGGGCAGTACAATATAGGGCTCGGCCAGACGGCGGGGGATGCGATCACCACGGGGGATTATAATATCGCCATTGGGTATAATGCGTTGACCGCTATGCAATCGGGGCAAGGTAATATCGCCATCGGTGTGGATGCACTTTTATCAGACACCAATGTCATCGGCGCCATCGCGATTGGTAGTAATGCACTGGAAAATAATGACGGAAATCCGAACATTGGCATTGGCCTTGATGCAGGACGGTATAACGGGACCGGGTCGGATAACACGGCCCTTGGATTTATGGCCCTCAAAGGCGTTGCAGGAAACAACAATAATGGTAATACAGCCATAGGAAGTAATGCTATGGTTTCCGTTACCACGGGGTCAAGCAATACGGTGCTTGGTTCTGCATCGGGCAGTACGATTACCAGTGGCGGCACGAATATCCTGATCGGGTATGATGTGGAGCCCCCTGCGGCGACAACGGATAACCATCTGAACATTGGCGGCACGATTTACGGGGATATGGCCAATGACAGGGTGCGGATCGGCGGGTCTGGCGCGGTGAGTGCGGGGCCGCTCTATGCGGCGCCGCCGGCCACGGAGACGATTGCCGCCGCAGGGACGATTACGGCGGATGCGTGCGGGACGATTAAGCAAATTCAATCGACGGGGTCCGTCACGACCAATACAACGGATACGTTTACGTCCTCTACCCCGAGCGGATGCTGTATGGATGTAGTCAACGTGGATGCGGCGGATACGGTGACGCTGGATGACAATGCGAAGTTTCTCACGGCGGGCGGGGCGAATATCGCGCTGGGCCCCAATGACATGATCCGCGTGTGCTCGAACGGTACGAACTGGTATCAGGCGGAGGATAAGGTCAGCAGTGTGGGCGGGGCTACGGCTCTTTCCGCTATTACCGTGGCGACAGGGACGAACACAATTGATAGCGGTACGCATGCGCAGGAGTGGCAGTGGAATACACTGGCGGGGAATAGCGCGATGAAGCTGTCGTCCACCAGTACGGCGGCGGCGGGCGATGCGCAGAAGATGTTTGAGGTGGCCCTAAGCGGTGCGAACGGCACGGCGGGGCAGAGCACCTATGGGGCGTACATTACCAACACGCATACGGGCGCGACATCGGAGAATGTAGGGCTGTATGTATCGGCCTCTGGTGCAACAAATAACTATGCCGCGATTTTTGCCAATGGCAATGTCGGGATCGGGACGAGTGCGCCTGTCTACCCGTTGGAAACGAATGGGATTATTGGTCTCCAAACAGCCAGCGTGAACAATGATAACACGCTTCCTGGAAACTCAACGGCACAGATTGCCATCACGAATACGACCACGGCGGATAATCTTGTGAGTTCCATTATGTTTTACGAGGATGCGGGCGCCCCCGTGGGGGCATTGGCTGTGGAGACGGTCAGTAATGCGTTGCCTTCGGGACAAATGATTTTTTATACACGGGGCACAACGGGTTTTCATCCCAACATGGTGTTGGATACGGAGGGCCGTTTAGGGATTGGTGCGCAGGGTGGATTCTTTGTTATGACACCTTCCTATGATTTGTCTTTCGAAGGGGATAGTGCGGCCCGTACCATCGGGGTGGAGCGGGAGACAAGCAATAACACGGCGGGGCGGGATTTGACGATTGCCGCAGGTGGAGCAGATGCGGGGAGTAACAATCTGGCGGGCGGTTCTCTGGTATTGTCCTCTGGCACCACGACAGGAAACGGGGCCTCCAGCATTGTGTTTCAAACCGTTGTTGCCAATCAAGGAACGGGGTCTACGGACCGTTCGCCCGCCACGTCCATGACCTTGGCCTCTAACGCGCTCAGTCTGCCCAGTGCGGCGAGCACGGCGGAGGCAGGCCAAGCAGGGATGCAGGCCGCCGCAAACGGGATGATATATTACAACAGCACGACTAATAAATTCCGTGGGTATGAAAACGGCGCATGGACGGATATGATCGGTTCTGTCTCTGGCTCGCTCGATAATTTGACCGATTCCGAAACCGATTATGCGACGGACTTTAACATGTTTATCGGGGTGGAGCGTCTCCCGTCCGTGGGTGGGCAGTACAATATCGGACTGGGTCAGACGGCAGGGGATTCTATTACGACGGGGGATGGAAATATCGCGATTGGGTATGATGCCCTGACCGCCATCAATGATGATCTCAATAACATTGCGATAGGTCTTAATGCTCTTAATGGTATGACAGATGGAAATTATAACGTTGCCATCGGATACTCATCCATGGACAATGCAAATACGTCTGTATTTAACAACGTAGCATTTGGATATAATACCCTTGGAACAACCACGGGGGATAACAATACCGCGATTGGGCATTTGTCCCAGCAACGGGATGCAGGTAACAGTAATGCGTCTTTGGGGACATATTCCTTGCGGTATTTTGCGGGGGCCAGTGGCAATACGGCGGTGGGGTATTCTGCGTTATTGGGGGTTGATGGATCCTCAACAGGGGGCTCCAATACAGTTTTGGGGTATCAAGCGGGCGATAGCATTACCACAGGGGCTTCCAACATTCTTATAGGCTATGATGTTGATACGCCAGCAGTAAGCACCAGTAACCACCTGAACATTGGTGGGACGATCTTCGGGGATGTGTCCACGGATAACGTGCGTATTGGTGGGTCTGGTGCGGTCAGTGCGGGGCCGCTTTATGCCGTGCCGCCAGCGTCAGAGGCGATTGCGGGTGCTGGCACGATCACCGCGAATGCGTGCGGGACGATCAAGCAAATCACCTCGGTCGGGAGTGTGACAACGAATACAACGGATACGTTTACCGCCTCAACCCCGAGCGGCTGTTGCATGGACGTGGTGAACGTGGATGCGGCCGATACCATTACGCTGGATGACAATGCGAAATTCCTGACGGCTGGGGGCGCGAATGTGGCTTTGGCACCCAATGACATGACCCGCGTGTGCTCCAACGGCACGAACTGGTATCAGGCGGAGGATAAGGTCACCGGTGCGGCAGGGAGTCTGGCGATTGATGATCTGACTGATGCGTATACGATTTATGATGCGGGGACGACCAGTAATTTTATTATGGGGCGGGCGGGCGCCGCGGCCTTGGCGGCGGGGGCCACAACGAATTTGTTTATCGGGGAACTGGCGGGCGCCACT
Organism: uncultured Pseudobdellovibrionaceae bacterium; assembly: GCA_964348795.1. Classification (GTDB taxonomy): domain Bacteria; phylum Pseudomonadota; class Alphaproteobacteria; order Micavibrionales; family Micavibrionaceae; genus JADLAT01. The sequence continues at coordinate 84,464 of CAYGDY010000008.1, forward strand.
ACCGTAAACAGCACCGCCACAACGGATGTGAATACGGCGGTGGGGTACCAGGCCCTGAGCGATATGACCTCCGGCCATGATAACAATGCGTTTGGCTATGGGGCCGCGGGAGACTGTACCACCTGCTATGAGAACGTGGCGCTGGGCGAGAACGCCGTGGGGGGCAATGTAGGGGCCCCCTTTACAGGGTACTATAACGTCGGAGTCGGGAATGGCAGTTTGATGTCCTTGACGAGCGGGTATTACAATACTGCCATAGGGGATAGTGCGCTCAGTAGTCTCGACACAGGGAACACCAATGTGGCGGTGGGACGGCAGGCTCTGATGACGGTTATGGCCAGTACCGCCAACGTGGCGGTGGGGGAATCTGCCATGGCGAGCAGTGACACGGACAATGCCAACGTGGCCATCGGCAAACATGCCTTGTATACGATCACGGGGGGCGGGAATGATGAAAACACCGCTGTAGGAAATTATGCCATGTCCGATTCGACGACAGGGACCAAGAACGTGGGGGTTGGCGCGGGCGTGATGTGGAACGGCACCACGGGAAGCCGGAACGTGGCGGTGGGGTATACGGCTCTGACAACGGTGACGGGCGTTGACAATACGGTTCTGGGCTATAATGCCGCTTCTACAACAACCTCGGGCGACAGAAACATTATTTTAGGCTCGGGCGTGAATGCCTCTTCGGCCACGGTGGATGATGAACTCAATATCGGCGGAACGATTTACGGGGATATGGCCAATGACAGGGTGCGGATTGGCGGGTCTGGCGCGGTCTCTGTCGGGCCGCTCTATGCGGCGCCGCCGGCCACGGAGACGATTGCGGCGGCTGGAACGATTACGGCGGATGCGTGCGGGACGATCAAACCCCTTCAATCCACGGGCTCTGTGACGACCAATACAACGGATACGTTTACCGCCTCGACCCCGAGCGGCTGTTGCATGGACGTGGTGAACGTGGATGCGGCGGATACGATTACGCTGGATGACAATGCCAAATTCCTGACGGCGGCAGGGGCGAATGTGGCTTTGGCACCCAATGACATGACCCGCGTTTGCTCGAACGGCACGAACTGGTATCAGGCGGAGGATAAAGTCACAGTTGCGGCGGGCAGTATAGCGCTGGATGACCTGTCCGATACAGAGACGGATTATGCAACGAATTTCAATATGTCGCTCGGGAGCGAACATCTCCCCAGCGCGGCGGGACAATACAATATCTCTATTGGTCAAAACGCCGCAGATTCTCTGACATCCGGTGGGACCAATATTGCCATCGGGTATAATGCCCTGACCGCAACGACAGATGAACGGGACAATATTGCTATCGGGAAGGACGCCATGCTGTCTGCGACAGGCTCGCGTGAAAATATTATATTGGGCACGCGGGCTATGGAGGATAGCACCACGGGTGACAACAACGTGATGATCGGGTATCGTGTGGGAGATGGAAGCACGGGCAGTAGCAATATCTTGATTGGGAGTCAGGCGGCCACGCCTGCTTCAGGCACCAATAGCTGGCTGAATATCGGGGATACGATCAATGCGGATTTGAGCACGGATAATGTCTCGATCGGTGGGACAACCACAACCTATGACCTGACGATGGATGGCGATACGGCGGCGCAGACGATCGGGATGAATCGCGAGACGACAAACCTGACGGCGGGGCGGAATTTGACAATTGTTGCGGGGGGTGCGGATTCTGGCAGTAGCGATCTGGCCGGTGGTTCTCTGGTCCTGAGTGCGGGTCTTGCGACGGGGAATGGATCTTCTTCGATCCTCTTTCAGACGGTGTTGGAAACTCAGGGTGCGGGTTCAACGGATCGCACGCCTGCCACGTCCATGACGCTGTCTTCCGGTGCCTTGACCATTCCGACAGGCACAGAGGCCCAGCGCCCTGGTACGCCTGCCAACGGCATGATGCGCTATAAAACCGATGTGGGGACGAGCGCGATTGGCTTTGAGGTGCGCGAGGGCGGCGCGTGGGTGGCGATGGGCGCGTCTGCTTCGGACGTGCGGTTGAAACACGATATCGCCCCGCTGGACAGTGAAACGGTGCTGGAGCGGCTCTCGCAGGTGCAGGGGGTTTCCTACCGCCTGAAAGCCGAGGGCGAAGCGGGGCGCACCCATTACGGGGTGATTGCGCAGGATCTCGAGAAAATCTTCCCCGAGCTGGTCAATGGGGGCAACACGCCGGAGGATATGAAATCGGTGCGGTATCTGGAGATGACAGGCTTGCTTATCGAGGCGGCGAAGGGGTTGAAGGATGAGAATGACATGTTGAAAGGGGACGTTGCGAAGATGAGCAAGACTCTGGAGGGTTTGAGCCAGAAGGTGGCAAATCTGGATACTGCGCAGGCTGTGCAAGGGCCTGCGCCTTCATCGGGGCCTGATCTATGGATGGTGTTGTTGGCAGGGTTCACGGGCGCGGGTGTGATGCTTGTGGGCATGGTCTTGCTCCGGAAGCGATAAGGGTATGACGCGCCTCATTTTGATACTGTGTCTGTGTATCCTGTGTCTGCCCTTTTCGGCGCGGGCGGAACTCTATGAAAACGCGCATCGGGCCAATCCGCAATATGAATTTATGGCGCGGCGCGCCTTTCAGGTGTATCCCAAAGAATTCGACTTTATGGAGTTTCGGGCCGTCTACAGCGAGACACGCCAGTATGATCCCATCGGCGAGGATACACTGGCGCGCATGGATACGCTGTCCTACACCGTCATGACGGAAAAAAACACGGAAAAATCCGGCATGGCGTTGCTGGAATATCGGGCGCTGGTGGCGGATCATCTGGCGCATCTGGGCGTGGTGATGAAGGCGTTGACGCTGGCGCGGCAGGACAAACGCTTTGGAAATCCTGATTTTTTCCGGTGGGTGAAGGCCGGAATTATGGATACGGTGATGATATCGGGCACGGGAAAATCCCTGCGCGAAGCGTATGACGTTGTAACCTTGCCGGAGGAAACGGCTTTGTTATATACGCTCAATGTCAAATTGCTCAAGGCCGATCCGCGCAACGAGGGGATGATATGGTACAATATGGACGATGTCGAGGATTTGCGCACCAAAGAGCACTGGACTGTGTTTGTCAATACGACATACCCGATGCGATTTTTGGAGGAGCAACAACAGGCGCGATCCGGGCCGAAGCTGAATATTCCACGTCAGTAATAGACTTCTTGCAAACCCTAATTTTGGACGGGCATCTGCGTCGTCAGAAACATGCTCGAAACGCACGTACCACAATGTACGCTTGCCTTTCTGCGCGTGTTTTTTCCTTGCATTTACCACGCCAAAGCGGGTTTTGTAAGAAGCCTAAAACACCCGCACTTGCATGGCGTACAGCGCAACCGCGGCCGCGTTGGACACATTGATGCTGGGCATGGGTCCCGCCATGGGCAGGCGCACCAGCGCATCGCAATGCTCTTTGACGAGAGGCCGGAGGCCCGCGCCTTCCGCGCCCAGAACCAAAACAGCTCTGGAAGCCAGATCCGTTTCTCCGATCGTGCGGGGACCCCGCTCATCAAGGCCATAAACAAAGTAGCCCGCTTCCTGCAGGGTTTCAATGGTCCGGCTCAGGTTAGTTTCCATGGCGACGGGGATGTGTTCCAGCGCCCCGCAGGCCGTTTTGGCAAGCACACCGGTGAGTTCGGGCGCATGTTTTTTCTGCAGGATGACCCCGTGGGCCCCGAACGCGCAGGCCGAGCGCAAAATTGCTCCGACATTGTGCGGGTCTGTGACCTGATCCAGTATCAAAAGGATATGCTTGTCAAGGCCATGACCCTGAATGATCAGATCTTCGATTTGAAGCTCTTCAAGCGGTTTGCAGGCTATCGCAAGTCCCTGGTGGACGGCCCCTTGGGGCAAGAGGGCTTCGAGCTGTTTTTTCTCCAACTGGGTTGGGACAGGGCGGTTCAGGCCAAGAATACGGGCTTTTTCCATGTGCGGTTCAAAGGATTTGAGGGCCTGATCGCAAAAATACAGGGCCTGAATGTCCCGCGCCGGATTGCACCATGCCTCGCAAACCGCATGAAAGCCATAAAGATCGGCGCGTTTTTGGGAGGGATGCGGCGCTGTTTTTTCCCGAAAATCAGGCGTTTTTTGTGTTTTTGGCGCAGGTTTCCGAAATTTATTTTTGTGATTTTTCATCGTTTTTTACGATAGCGTCTTGACAGAAGAGGCGAAAGTCTTTTTTGTACGGGATAAGAAATTTTCGAGAGAAGGTTTCGGTGTGGAGGGGTGGCCGAGTGGTTAATGGCAGCAGACTGTAAATCTGCCCTCTTATGAGTACGCAGGTTCGAATCCCGCCCCCTCCACCATTTCTTTTTTATCCCCTGACAAGCCCTGTAAAATCCTTACTGGCAGCGAAGTTTCAGCGGTTCGAAATCCCGTTTTTGCATCATAGGACAATTTATTCGTAAAGGTCAGTTTTATGACGGCTCTTTTGTGTTCCAGATTGCCTCTTTCCAAGAGTTTCTGCGGGTTTGAAAGGAAAGAAAACGCGGTTCGAAAGGTTTCGTCGAATGAAGCCAGCGGGCGACCGCATTTTGCAATCTGCTCATCCAGCCGGATTTTCTCCTCCTCCAATGTTCTGATCTGATTTTCATAGGCAGCAATCAGGGTGGAGTGCTCATTTTGCGCAATCCGGTCAAAGAAATGGGCTGTCCTGCGCTCGACCTGCACGACTTGCTGGCGCAAGGTTTCGGCATCAGCTTTGACGGCATCGCGTTTGGCATTCCACAAATCCGTAAACATTTCAGCGGCCATGAAGAAGACATGCTCCGAGGGCTTAAGATCAGTCAGCAAAACCTCAAAATCCCCTTCAATCTTTTCTCGGCGTATGGACTTGCCGCCCCGTTCACAGTCCTTTGTTCTGCACAGGTAGTACGGATACTTGCCGTTGCGCCCCTTGGACCAACAGGCCGACATCGGCTGCTCACAGCAAGAACAAGTAATAAAGCCTCTTAAGGGGAAGTCTTCATTGATATTGAGTTTCGCAGGGGCATTGGCTTGCCCGTGGAGACGCTCTTGAATCTTGCGGTAGGTCTCGTAACTAATGAGCGGTTCATGCTTACCCTTGACCAAGGACAGTCCCCAATCGGGCATGTCGATATATCCGGCGTAAAAAACCCGCTCCAGCATCTCCTTGATACGCGTGAGATGTATGCGGCCCTTGCGGTCACGCGGGAAATGCGGTGTTGCCAGAAGGAAGTTACGAATTTCTGCTTGGGTTTCAAACCGCCCCACGGCATAGCCTTCCAAAGCCTCCGCAACGATCGAGGCCAACGGCTCTTTTCGTACAAGGATTTTTCCGCCACTTCCCTTTTCTTTTGCGTAGGTGTAAGCGGGGATTGGATAGAAGGTCCAGTACCCGTTTTGCATGCGGGCCATCATGCGGTTTTTCACTTGTTCTGCGTTCTTCTCGCGTTGGTGCGCGGCGACAGAGGCCAAAAGATGCTCGACCAGACGACTATCGGAATCCTCCCCAAATTCGATAGAGGGGCTTTCCAGCTTTCCGCCTGCATCGATGATGGACGCCCGCAAGCGGATACCCTACCACGTCAAAATAATGCTGTATGTGTTTTCTATGTGCACTTTCATACCTGTATCGGTTTTATTAACTAGATTAGTAAAAAACGCTTGCACCATATCCAAGCTTTTTTTTGTAAGCCTGCGGTTTCCGCTAGGTAATGAATTCCAGTGATATTGTGGTATGCCAAATCCATGTGAAAAACTGTGCCTAACCCTTAAAATTTCGTTTAACCTAAAGGCTGCTGGCGTTGATGATTGTGTCATAGGGTACAGATCAGGCAAGGGTTCTAACATTCGTCTAGCCAAGAACGCCTTTGATGAAATCAAGAGAAGAGGAAATTGTGTTTCGATTGCGTTAGACATTAGTGATTTTTACGGACACATAGACCACAAGAACCTCGAAATTGAGTGGTGCACCACGTTAGGAGTGAATAAATTGCCTCCAGATCATTTGTCTATTTTTCGTTCGCTAACAAAGTGGACATCTGTTGACCGAGATCGACTCGCAGAAAATCTCGGCTTAAAAAAATCTGATCTGCCGCTTACCATCCACATTTATGCTCCAATCTTGGCTAATCCAGCCAAGCTCATATTCTCTGCAATCACATCATGCGGTATCAGGACGTAAATCCACGGTTTTCCGCCGTATGTTTTGGCGTGATCCGAAGCATTTTGACACCAGCGGATTGCCGCTTCTTTTTTGGCAATAACTTCGGAGGCTTCCAGTTGATTGCGTGCTTTTGGCTCTAGCATATAAATGAAATCTGCCGTTTCTGCTACGAAATCGGGTTGATATTCTTGCTCACCCGTTCCAGCGCGATAGTAAATCTGGAACTGCCCACGCGCAGGCTTGAACCATTTATCGGCTTCACGATCCAAAATGACGGACAGTTGCCGTTCAGCGTCCGAGTCAAATTTCTGGACGGGGTATAGGCATTTGGAAAATCCCCCAAACAGGTACTTGGCCATGTTGGTTTTATCGGCAGGAGATACTCTGAAATTCAACGGTTCTTGCCCCGATAAAGTGCTATATGCGCTTTCCTTCAATGCTGAAAATCCAGAATTTACAACGACATCATAGCCAGACGTTTCTTCCCAGTAATGCTCTAACATTTGGGCATGTACAAAACGGGCGACTTCGCGCTGATGGAAACGCAGAACCTTGCCAATCTGTTCTTCGGGCAGATAAGAGCGCATATGCGCCACAACTTGCCCTGCAAGCTCATACAGCAAATCGGCATTATCATCGTAAGAAACGTCATCATAATCTATGAGACCAGCAACAACATGGTTTTCAAGGCGGTCTTCTTCAATCCCACCTTCACCAACGCCCAATTCCATGCTTTTTCCTGTGCGGAGATATTGAACCCATAGTGTTTCTTCTGGTGGCTGGAAACGCAAGCTGTCCAGTTTAAGCGTAAACGGCTTAAAACCAGACTTTACTTCACCTTTCGGTACAACGGAAATGCGCGGAATATCTATGGTTTGTTGAATAACCAGAGACGTTGTTTTGGCGATAATCGCGGCTATATCAGGTTGCTTTATGATTTCGCCCATTTCTAACTGTTGCGGACGATATTCGGCCTGCACCTCGCGCAAGACCTGCGCTTTAATATCCTCATTTTGAAGATAGGTGACACTTGGCAAAAGCGTGGCATCCCGTGCCAGCTTTTGAATGGCTTTATGCGTGATCTGTGCGATTTTCTGCTCTTCCGCCGTAGCAAAAACAGGCGGCTGCGCGGCAGGGGCAATATGGGTGCTAGGGCTTGCCTGCGCGGGTGCAGTACCAAGCATTTGCGCCAGATTGGATTGCGAAACAACCGTCGCTGTCTTTTGCTTCAAATCTGTATCGCTCAAAACAACTTGTTTCAGGCGGATAGCAGAATCCGGCTTATTCGCTTCATCAATAATTTCCTGAAATTTATCATGCGCGATTATGCTCAGGCGATCCACGGCATCAACGCCCGTCCGCTTGCCATAGGGCAAACGAAGCCCGCGCCCGATTGACTGCTCAATCAAAATCCGCGCATTGGCGGCGCGAAGCGGCACGATGGTATAAAGGTTCGTTACGTCCCAGCCTTCTTTTAGCATATTAACGTGAATAACAATTTCCGTTGGTTCTTCCGTGCTTTCAACGGCCAGAAGACGCTGGATCATTTCATCTTCTTTTTCGCCAGTCTGGCTGGAATCCACTTGGATAACTTTGTCAGCATAGCGACCTTCAAAGAATTTTTCTTTGTCTTGAATCAATGCTAATAATTGCCCCGCATGGGTCGTATCCCGCGCAATGACCAGCAAGAAGGGTTTTACAATTCTATTGCCTGTTTCACGGGCATAGGTTTCAAGCTCAACCTTTGTGCCTTCATGCAAACGGATACCATCTTCCAGTTTCAGGCGTTCAATATCATCGGGCGTCATGCCCAAGGGACTGAAATCCTTGCGCGTGACAACGGCGGGTTCCTTCACATACCCGTCATCCATCGCATTGCCGAGGGCATAATCATAAATGACATTCTTGAACGGCGTTGCGCCTTTGCCTGTTTCCGTGAACGGCGTAGCGGTCAGCTCCAGCCCAATAATCGGCTTCAATTCATTGATAGCCCGCACCCCCGCCGAAGCACGATAACGGTGAGATTCATCCATAAGCAAGACAAGATCATCCAGCCCCGCCAGATAATCGAAATAACTTTCCCCGATATATTCGGCAAGACGCTTGATTTTAGGCAGCTTACCGCCGCGCACTTCGGAATTGATTTTGGAAATGTTGAAGATATTGATCTTGCAACGCGCCACTTGGTCGAACAAGTTCCCCGCCAGCTCTTTATAATCATCCCCCGTAATGATAAACGGCGGGTTGATTGCAAATTCTGAAATCCCCTTGAACACATATTTGGGGGAGGCAGGCTGAAAATCGCCAATCAGCTTGTTATAGATGGTCAGGTTCGGAGCCATCACAAAGAAATTATTGATCCCGTGCGCCAGATGCAGATAGGAAATAAACGCGCCCATCAGGCGGGTTTTACCAACGCCTGTGGCCAGTGCAAAGCAAAGGGACGGAAATTCCCGCTCAAAATCCGTCACGGACGGATATTCCGACTTAATAACCTCTAACGCCGCCGCAATATCGGTGTTTTTGCGTGGCGGGACAATTTCCGTCACCCGAGCAAGAATGTCCAGCGAATGACGCTGCGGATCACGAAGGGAAAGACGACCAGAAATGGAATTTACAAACTTATTCATGGCTTATTCCCCTTCCGCATCAAACAAAGTCGGTTGTTTGGCTTTCTTTGATTTCTGTGTTGCTTCTTCGCGCTCGGCCATTGGCAGGTTCTCGACATTCAAAGAATAATCATCATGTCCCCATTCACACTTGGACAGGACAGCGCGGGGAATTTTCTTGATGGTCAGATTCGGGAAACGGTCGGCATTACCCTTGAACGCAGAGCATAGAACAAGGAGAGAGCGTTCAGAGCCAACATCATCATTCAGAGCTTGTAACTGCTCTGCCGTAAGGCTTTGCGTGGTGATATAGATAAAATCGCTCTCGGTGGAATAGCCATGTTGCCAATACAATGTGTCGGATGGGGCATAGGTAAAGCCCTCCAGCTTGCACAAGGCTTGGGAAAGCTGATTGGCGTTATATTCTTTGGAAATAACCCAATTCCCCCATTTGTCTTTTTCAAGCAAAGAAGGAGCAAGCGAGTAATAGCGGAAACCGCCGCCACCTTGCCAGCCAACGGCATCGGTCACGCCGCCTTTATCATCACCATCAATCACCTTTTGAAGGCGCGGGATGATATGGGTATGGCAGTGTTCGCCCAGCTCCACCATAATCCACCGTCGCCCCATTTTATGGGCGACTGCACCTGTTGTGCCGGAACCGCCGAATGAATCCAGAACCAGATCATCTTTCTCTGTAGAAAGATCAAGAACACGTTTTATTAGCCTTTCAGGCTTCGGGGTATCAAAATACTCGCCATCAACAAAATTCTTGATTTCAGAATTTGCCTCACGAGTCGTTCCAACATCCTGTGCAAACCATAAGGTTTCAGGAACTCGCCCTTCTTGGTCAGCTAGATAAATTTTTCTGATTATTCTTGTTTCATCAGGAGAAAAAATAATTTTTCCCTCTGTAAATTCCGCTTCAAACGTTTCTTTACTAAAACGCCATCCTTTTGGCGGGTGTTTAATGACATTTCCATTCGGTGTGGTGATGTCATACATAAGATTTTTTCTCACAAGAGAATTTCTTACGTCTCCAGAACGCCATCTACCTCTCGGATCATTGTCTGGATTGGAATAATTTACATTATGTTCTTCTGTCCTTGGTAAATCTTTGAGGACAAATCTATCTGAACGTCTGTATACCAAAACATAGTTATGATGAACGGAAAACTTCCCTGAATAGCCTTTTGCTTGGACGCTGTGGTGCCAAATAGAGGAAGCTACAAAATTATTTCTCCCAAAAATCTCGTCGCACATGACTTTCAGGTAATGCGCTTCGTTATCATCAATCGTGATCCAGAGGGAGCCATCATCGGACATAAGATTACGGATGATTTCTAAGCGGTCACGCATCAGGCCAAGCCAGATGGAATGTTCCAACCCATCATCATAATGCTCAAACGCACTGCCCGTGTTATAGGGCGGGTCGATAAAGACGCACTTCACCTTCCCCGCAAACTCCTGCTCCAACGCCTTGAGCGCGAGTAAATTATCCCCAAAAATCAGGCGATTGTCGAAAATGTCATTCTCCGTCACCCGCACCTTGGCATGATACGACTTCGTAGGGTCTTCCAGCAAAATCCGTGGCTCCAACCTCGGCCTCTGCTCTTTCCCAATCCATGTGAGTTCTAGTTTTTGTTTTTTGGTCATTTTTATTCACGATCTTGCATTGTTGTTCCGCGCAATCCCTTTGCCTCTTTTTGTGCGAGAGATAATTTCGGTGTTGCGGACTTTACGCGTTTTTCAACTTGTTTGATATGTTCATCGGCGGGAATATTTTCGGGCAGATCACCGCCGATTTTTACGATAGCGGCGCGGACTTCTTTGCCCACCTGTTCATGGGCGGTAATGGCTTTTTGTTGTCCATAGATGCCTTCGCGTTTGAGTTTTTCCCGTGTTTGGGTCATGCGGAATTGATTGGCGGCTAATTCTGTTGCATTCATGCGATCCATCAGGTTTTCAGCTTCGGGAATACCTTTTTTTGACTTTATGGACTTATTACCGATTCCGCCGTAAAGCCCCTTATACCCAGCATCATGAAACACACCAAACATTTTATTCTGTACACCTGCGTCCCGCGCCGCGCCAGAAAGAGCTTTGAACTCCTCGGCTGTTTGCCGTCTGATTTCCAGACGCTCTTGATCGGCCGCCAGTTGGTCAGAAAGTTCTTGGCGGCGGGTTTGTATGGCAAAATACTTTTGTGCGCCTGCAATTTCAGGCTTACGCGGATCACCATTTTGTGCAATCAGATAGCAGGCAAAACGGGATAGGTGGTAATCATTTTGCTCTCTTTTAGCTTTTGACCCGATTTCGACCATTTTGCCGGCGTTGGCAAAATGGTTTTCTTTATCATTTCCAGAGGCTTGGCAGGACTCCATTGCCCGTGCGATCGCATCTTCAAAGCGTCTCCATTGGCTATAACCCAGATGAGGCTGCAGATCACGCGCACTCCAAAATTCTGCGCCGTATTCGTTGATTTTCTTAAGATCCTCAAAGGAGGTGTTTTTGTTTTCTATAATACTATTCATTCGCTCTCCTTTGGACTCATGTTCTGACTATGTTCTGTCTTTTTATATGATTCTCCAGTGTAATAAAAAAACATTTTTTAACGTTACATTCTGCTTTAATTTTCCCTCAATCTCAGCAATCAGTTCCCCGCGCTTAACGTCGATTTCATCTTGAGCATCAAAGAGTTTGCGGCGTTTTTCGTTGCGCTGGCTTTCAAGGTTTTTGACCTGTTTTTGCCCCGCCAGTTTGTCTTCCAGAGTCAGGGCTAGAGTGGCGGCGCGTTTGGCTTCCTTGATCGTTCTATCCATTTCCTTGATGTCTCGTTCCAGCGTGACTTTCAAATCCTCCGCCCAGCCGTCCAGCTTATCCGCTTCGGCCTCAAAGAAATTGGCGTTGCGGGCGGAAATATCGCGCTGGATTCTCGCCTGCTCTTGCGCCGTCAGATTTTCAAGGGTTGCCGTGTCTAAACTCACATCCGTTTGCATGGCTTTTACAGGCAGGGTGGAGAGCCGTTTGGCAAGGTCAGGCTCCAGAATATCGCCATCATCCGTATGCGCGGTAAAAATTAGATAATCCTCCACCTGATCCAACGCCTCAATGGTCAGAAGGGACAGCGAGAGCTTGCCCGTTTTGCCGATATAGGGTTCAAGTGCAGAAACTTTTGGCTGTGCGCCAGAGGCATTAAAGGTCACTTCCGCGCCCTCTAGCGGGTCTGACTTTATTTGCTCCAGCAGTTTTTGTGCTAAGGGGTGGCCGAGACGGTATAAATGCGCTTCGCCACTGCGGCGTGGCAATTCGTATAGCCCAAGCGGAATATCATCATTCGCTTTTTCAAAAGGATATGTATTCAGGCGGAAACTGTCCTTCTTTCCATCAATAAAAACGGCATGTTCTTGCAATCCGTAATGCGTGACATCCATCAGCATCCGTTCATAACGGCTGAGGTTGGCTTGGCTTTCTGCCTGATTGATTTTAAGTTTTTCAATAACTTCGGCATCAAAATTTTCCAGCAACTGTCTGCGCGTTTGCGTCATGGTATCGGTGATTTGGGCATTCAATTCCGCTTGCAACTGGTCAAAATGCCCTTTGATTTCTTCGGGTGTACGGCATTTTTGGTATATGTCAGCGATACGCCGTTCAAAATCAACGCCAGATTCAATTGCGCCCAGCACTTCATCGCTTGCGCCAAACACGCCCTCAAATAAATGGAATTTTTCAGAGAGAAGTTGGAAGACACGTTGATCCGCTTCGTTTTTAAGATTTATAAAATTGACAACGACAACATCATGTTTTTGCCCGTAACGGTGACAACGTCCAATGCGCTGTTCGATCCGCTGTGGGTTCCACGGCAGGTCATAGTTTACGACCAAAGCGCAGAATTGCAGGTTTATCCCTTCCGATCCCGCTTCTGTGGCGATCATGATTTGCCCTTTGTCGCGGAAATAATCGACCAGAGCAGAGCGCATATCAGCGGTTTTTGATCCCGTGACTTTATCTGTTCCTTCGTGGCGTTCCAGCCATTCGGCATAAATCGCCTTTGATTTGGGATCATTATTAGACCCGTTGAATAATACAACACCATCTTTGTATGGGCTGTCCGCCAATAGGCGCATGAGATAGTCCTGTGTCTTGCGGGATTCCGTGAACACAATGGCTTTGCGCGGCAAGTGTGGTGTAGAGAAAGCCTTATTCAGTGCGGTAATAAGAGCTTTCCCTTTGGCATTGTATGTGATGGATACAGCAAGATCACGGAAAGATTTTAGGTCTGCAATTTCTTTGGCCAAGGCCTTTTGGTCAGATTCAGACAAGATTTCTTCCTCTGCATCATCTTCCCATTCTTCTGCGGTTTCATCCAAGGCTTCATAGTCTTGATCCAGCTCTTCCTCTAGCGAAACGGAAGGAACTTGCTTTGCCAGTTTCTTTTCAAGGCGGGTGATAAGCGTATCCAATGCACCTGCAATCGCAAATGTCGATGAAGCCAAAAGTTTTCTTAAAACCAAGGTCATCAGCGAACGCTGGCTATTCGGCAAAGCCTGTAAATTATCACGGCGCAAATACTCTGAAACAAGGCTATAAAGCCTGTCTTCACTTTCTTCTGGTGTAAACTGCTCCACCATCGGCAGGCGGTTGGTATAGGAAACAGATTTAACCTGACGGCGCAGTGTTCGGTGGCAGACGGGCTTAAGCCTTGATTTCAAGGTATGAAAAACTTGTTCTTCATTCAGGTTTATAAATTGTTCCCGAAAACTTTTCAAATCACCAAAAGTCTGTTCATCAACAATGCTGACAAGACCGAACAGCTCCAAAAGAGAATTTTGCAACGGTGTCGCTGTCAAAAGTATTTTTGGGGCGTGTTTAAGCGCATTTTTTAATGTGTTTGCGATGACGTTTGAGGTTTTATAGACGTTTCTCAAACGATGCGCTTCGTCAATGACAACTAAATCCCACGGCACACGGTGCAAATCAGGGGCTTTGCTTTTGGCAAACTGGTATGAGCAAATGATTATGCTATCTTTGCTTTCAAATGGCTGAAAATTGCCGAGCTTAACGGCATTGTTATAGACTTTTGCCTCAAGGATTGAACACGGCAGGAAAAATTTTTCCTGTAATTCCTGATGCCATTGTTTCCGCAGGTTTGATGGTGTGATGATAAGGATACGGCGTTTTCTTTCCGCCCATTTCTGTGAGAGTACCAATCCAGCCTCAATCGTCTTTCCAAGTCCAACTTCATCGGCCAGCAAAGCTCCCTTGGATAATGGGGAGCGGAAAGCAAACAATGCGGCCTCAACCTGATGAGGGTTCAGGTCAACTTGTGCATCAACCAATGCACCAGCAAGTTTTTCGTTGCTGTCTGATGGAAAACGCCGCGTTAGTTCATGGGCATAGTATTTGGCTTGAAAGGCAGAAATCATGGTCAAATGTTGGATTCCTGTACATTGTTGAATTGACTAGCCTTATTAAAATATGGCTTCACGACAAAATCTCCCAGCTCACTTTAAGGTTTTATGAGAAGGTAAAGGAATTTTGAAATTTGAACAACCCAGTAGTGGTAAAAGTGCTGAAAAATAAGGCAAATCTTCGTCAGGTGTGTATATCCTGTTCGTGCTTGCGTCTAGGCCTGTTTGTGAAAGGCCCCAAATCCCTCATCTCTCCATACCGCGCCGCATCTTGCCTCAGGCTTTGCATACTCTGGTAATAAACCGTGCGGTTTTGCTGGATTTTGGATTGTAGGCGTTGGCGTTCTTCAAGCTGGTGCAGGATCAGGGATTGTTTTTCTCCACGGTCGCGCAAGAAGGCATTCTGGGCTTCGATCTCATTTTCCTTACGGATTTTCTGATATTTTCCGGTAAGGCGTTGCCACAGGCCAAACAACCCGCGTGGTAAACGGCTCATTCTGGTTTTTTCTTCCGCTTGCCTGCGTTCGGTTTGCTTGGTGTTCAGCGTTTGCCGTGCGGCGCGGTGATGGTCGCGCATGGTTTGGGCGGCGTGTTTGATCGGCTTGAAGTCTTTTTCTTTCTTGCCTTGAAGCTCGGCAATATACTCGTGGAGCTTTTCGCTCATGCCCTCCGCGATTTCGGTTTTAACCTCTTGCAGGGAGGGCAAAGTTTCCGCATTCCCCAGCCGTTCTTGCAAAATCTTCGGCTTTACCCCCGCCCAGCGGGAGAGTGAATAGATTTCACCCTTATAATCCACGGCGACAAAACCGCGCCGCTCCCCCCGTGCCAGCCAAAATCCATGCTCTTTCAGGGCATGGGTGAAGGCCTTTGCGCTGTCAGAGGATTCCCACGCCCGAATAAACATGCTTTTCAAAAGGCGCGGGTCTTCATCCGTCCGCTTGGCCTGTTGCCATTCCTCCCGCGTGAAGTTGAGCGGATTCCGATAGGCTTTATCAATAAACCCTTGTGGAATCTCCCAGCCATAATTCAGATACAGCTCTTTGGAGAGTTCATTGAGCTTGCGCTTGTAATGCGGCAAGTTGATGGCCGTCATGGTCTGCGGATCAATCCGCGACCAGACACAGTGCGCGTGCCTACGGCCTTCTTTCTCGTGGAAGACAATCACACGAGGCTGCCCCTTCAGGCCCAACCTGTCTTCCATATCTGAAATCGCCTGTTCAAAGACCTCTACGGGAACATCTGCCTTGTGCGGCGGGTTGAGGGACACGGAAAACATATATTGCCTGCATTTTGTGCCGCAGGCCGAGGCTTTAATCTCCTGAAACGCGCCCTGCACGGTATCGGAGACAAAACCCGAGATTTCATGGACTTCAACATGGTCGTTGTCCTGCATATTCAGGAGATGGCGGGCCAGATGTCCTGCCCCACTGCGTTGATTGCCTTCAAGGATCATGAGCGGCCTCCGCTTGAAAGCCCCAAAGCCTGTATCAGAAGATCACGCATCTGGAGGATCGCCGCACAGGCTTCCTTTATCATCTCCTCAGTCTCCACCGAGACAATCAGAGAGCCTGTATTCAGGCCTCTGGCAAGCTGGTTGATATTGCTCGCCATCCGAGAAGCCCCGAGAAGGGCAAGTATTTGCGCCAAGGGTTTATGATCCTTGATGGGGGCTTTAAGGCGGTGCTTTCTGGGGCAAGGAACCAAAAGCATGGTTTGGCGGATAAAATCACTCAGCGTTAAAGAACCAGCTTTTTGGGCGATCTGCGCCCGTTCTTCCTCGGTGAGGCGCAGAGAAATAGTACAACGGCGATGTGTGTTGTTCTGTGGCATGGGCTTTACATCCTTGCGATCAAATACAGGATAGCCTCCTTAGCCCAGAAAACTGGGCGGGCGGCGATCATCCTGCGGTGATTGGAAAAACAAAAAAGCCGGACCTATGAACAGGTCCGGCACGGCAATTTCTATAAAGATTGACGGTTCGAAGGGTTATGAAGGTCCAGAACGCCCCTCAGGAAACCCCTTCAAAACCTTCTCCCATTCCTCTAAAAGCGAGAAAATCTGGTTCGACAAGGGGCCTTGAATGTCCACCATTTTCCCCCTTATGTTTGAGCTCCTCCAGAATATTTCGTTTAAGGACGCAAAAACCCGCCAAACGGGGCGGGTTGTTAAGAAATGGTGGACCCAAGCGGGATCGAACCGCTGACCTCTTGCATGCCATGCAAGCGCTCTCCCAGCTGAGCTATGGGCCCTTTTTGACAAGGTTTAGGGAAGGTAAGCAAAAATGCTTTCAAGTTCAAGTAAAAAAGAGCCTCTTTGCGCAAGAGTTGCTCTTTTTTCAACAACATGAAGAGGGGGCTCAGGCTTTTTTCGCCAGAAGATCTCGAATTTCAGACAATAAAACCACATCGGCGGGCGGTGCGGCGGCCGCGGCGGCGGCCTGTTCAGCTTCCATGGATTTTTTCAGCTTGTTGACACCCTTCACAAGCATGAAGATCACAAAGGAGACAATAAAGAAGTTAATGACGGCATTGACAAACAGACCATAGGTCACAACACTGGCGCCTGCGCTTTTAGCGGCGGCAAGGGAAGGATAGGCTTGCCCGTCCAGCGCAATGAATTTCTCGGAAAAATCAACACCACTGGTGATCATCCCGATCACAGGCATGATCAAATCCCCGACCATGGAATTGACGATTGTGGTAAAGGCCGCGCCCATAATGATACCAACGGCCATATCCATGACGTTGCCACGGGCAATAAAATTTTTGAATTCCTTGAGCATATATCCTGTCCTTTTTTATTGTAAGGGAGTGACAGGGCAGACAGTACCGTAAAACAAAAAGATGAGTCAATTTCAGAAATGAAAAACCGCCCTTTTGCGGGCGGTTTTATGTACGGGGAGTTCGAAATGTGTTAATCGCGGGAATTGCCCATCAGGCGGAGCAACATCACAAACAGGTTAATAAAATTAAGGTACAGACTCAAGGCCCCCATGACCGCCATTTTGGCATTGATCTGCGATCCGTTTGAGCCGTTGTAGGTTTCCTTGATAGCCTGCGTATCCCATGCGGTGAGACCTGTGAATATAATAACGCCCATGACGGAGGTCACGAACTGCACCATACTGGATTGCAGGAAAATATTGACCAGACCTGCAATAATAATCCCGATCAGCCCCATCATCATGAGAGACCCCATAGAGGACAAATCTTTTTTTGTGGTATAGCCGTACAGCGATGTTGCGGCAAACATCCCCGATGTGACGAAAAACACCCGTGCAATACTCTCTGACGAGTATAAAAGGAAAATATAGGAAAGAGAAACACCGAACAAGGCTGTGAGCAAGAAGTAGAGCCCTGTCACAGCTGTGACAGACAGGCTGTGGATTTTAGAAGGGTTCAAACCGAAAAAGATAATGCCAAGCGGCGCCAAGGCAATGGCAATCCCCAAAACAGACCCATGGAACATCTTGAAAAGATCTGGAACACTGGCCACGCCGTAGGCCACGGCGCCCGTCACGACAAGGCCAAGGGCCATGACGTTGTATACGCGTTCAAAATATGTCCGTAATCCTGCGTCATAGGACACACTGTTCCGGACAGAGCTTTGAGGAAAACGATTGGGTTGCATGATATTCTTTCTCCAAAATAAAAGTGATACTACCCTAGTATATAGTCCGCTGTCTCCTAAAATCAAAGGGATTCGGTATTATGGTCTTCAGCGCCGTCTTTGGCAGGAAAGCCTAGGGTCTCCCCTCATTGATTTTGTAAATTCTGCGCGGGTCAAATTTTTGATGGATGTCTATGAAAAGCACGCAGAGCCTAGCCAAAGCTAAGCGCAAGGGCTTTGAACGGACAGACACAAAAATTTTCTGCGCCCCTTCGGGGTTGAACAGGAAAGACAAATCTCCTGCTTCAAACAGTCTCACCGTAGCTACGGCTATGCTTTCGCCTATTTTCATTGTATCTTTATCTTTCCTGTTCAACAGAATTTTACACAATCAATGAGGGGAGACCTTGGGGGTTTGCTTCACACATCACATGGTAGCGGGGGAAAAAGAAGGACCCCCTCCAATGTATTCATGATCTGATCCTGTGTTGTTTTTTGCCGTGTCTACGTTATTGTAATGCAGGACATTTCTTTTTCATCAAGAAAATGAGAGTATTTGCTTTTTAAACCGTAAGAGTGTCGGGTATCATATGTCGTTTATAGCCAACGCACAATTTGCCTCTGCTTGCGCCTCGGGAACAGATTGGCGGGATACAGTCAAGGCGGTTCTGGAGCAGTTTGGTTCTTTGGATCCGCAAGGTCAGCCCTATAATCTGGGATTTTTATATCTCTCGGACCATTTGGTACAGGATGCAGGGAGTATTCTCAATCTGTTCAAAGCGGTGCTGGGG
>CAYGDY010000009.1:0-93215 GCA_964348795.1 uncultured Pseudobdellovibrionaceae bacterium
CTCGAACACGCCCCCGTAAAAACCCGTCTTACTTTCGAGCAACAATTCGGAGCCCGCCTGCCCGTCTGGATTGGTGGAATCGCGCTCGCGCTGGCCGGATTTTATCTGGTCAAATATTCCATTGACAATAACCTCCTCAGCCCGCTTGTCCGTGTCCTGCTGGGGCTTGCATTTGGATCCACCTGCCTGTTTTCCGCCTATAAAATCCGATTGAAAAACATACTGGCGGACGGATACCGTATTGCCCAATCTCTCTCCGGCGCAGGAATCGCCATCTTGTACGTGTCCGTTTTTGCGTCCAGTACACTGTATCATCTGGTACCCGATATTCTGGCCTTGCTCGGGATGCTGGCCATCACAGGAACGGCTGTCGTGCTCTCCCTGCGCCACGGACCGCCGATCGCCCTGCTGGGGCTTTTGGGCGGGTTTGTCACACCCGCGCTCCTGTCCCTTGACAACGCCATCCCTACGCCGCTTCTGTTTTTGTATCTCTATTTGATTTTCAGTGGCTTGATGAGCGTAATCCAACAGAAAAAATGGTGGGGGCTGTCTCTGCCTGCACTGGCAGGCGCCTTTCTCTGGGTCATGCATTATATCACGCATCAAGCCGCCCCCGATGATTCCCTGTGGATCGGGCTGTTTTTGCTGGGCGTGTGCGGCACGATCGTATGGGGGTCCCACCGCGATATGGAAGAAAGCCCCTCCCTGAAAAACATCCCATGGAGTACCTGCAATATCCTCAACTACACAGGTCTGAGCGGAGCCCTTCTCCTGATGGGGCTTCTCACAGCACACACCGATTTTGGATTACTGGAGTGGGGATTCTTTGGTCTTCTGGCGCTGGGCGGAATCACGTTGGCCTCTTTCAAAGACAGGCTCTACGGCTTCGTACCATGGGTTTCCATGGCGGTCAATGCCGTCATGTTCAGCGCCTGGTCCCCCTATGACACCTCATCATGGAGCCTGACACTGACGCTGTTTGCCGCGTTGTATTGTGCCAGCGGATATGTCTTGACATGGAAAAGCCAGCGCCCCGCCCTATGGACCGGATTAGCAGGCGCCACCGGCATGGGCTATGAC
Source organism: uncultured Pseudobdellovibrionaceae bacterium (assembly GCA_964348795.1). GTDB lineage: Bacteria > Pseudomonadota > Alphaproteobacteria > Micavibrionales > Micavibrionaceae > JADLAT01. The sequence continues at coordinate 1,081 of CAYGDY010000009.1, forward strand.
CTTCTGGCCTATTTCAGGTTCCAGAGCATTCCCATGCCAGAGGGGCCCACGATACCCCATTTCTGGGGCATACTGGCCCTGATACTCTCAGCCTTTTTCCTTCACATGGCCCAGAAATCCCTCTCCTTTTTCCAGGGCGACACACGGAAAAAGGAAGATGTGCTGGGCCTTTGCGCGCTTCTGACAACGGCCTTTCTCTCTGTGGCCCTGACGATAGAGCTCCAGCGCGAGTTTTTATCCGTTGCCTTCGCCGGAGAAGTCTTTGCCGTGGCATGGATTGGGACCCGCCTGCCCATCAAGGCTCTGCGCCCCATCGCCCTGATCTTGTCTGGCCTTTTCGGTTTTTTATTGCTCCCGCAAATTCTTCTGCTCTGCCAGCTTACGACCTTCAGCCTTCTGGAAGTCAAACTCTCTCTCCAGCACGCTGTTCCGATTGTCAACTGGCCCGTCTTCCAGCTCGGGATTCCCGCCAGCCTGTTTTTGGGCGCAGGCTATTATCTGCGGCAAGAGCGTGATGGAAAACTCGTGCGGGGGCTTGAACTGGCCAGTCTCGGGCTCATCGCCGTGATGGGCTACTACCTGAACCGGCATGCCTTCCATGTGAGTAGCGAAATCCTGTTCAAACAGGCAGGATTTTTTGAACGCAATGTCATGAGCAATCTCTTGTATCTCTATGGACTCGCCTGCCTGTACGCTGGACGGCGCTTTGGGAGAATCGCGCTGTCATGGGGCGGTATGGGGCTTTTTGGCGTAGCCCTCTTCCGCACCTTGTATTTTGATCTCATGCTTCACAACCCGCTATGGACACATCAGATCATTCACGGTGTGACTTTGATCAACACTCTCGCGCTGGCCTTTGGTCTGCCGCTTGTCTGGGCGGGGATCGCCAGAAAGGAATTCCTGTCTCTGGGGCAGAAAAAACTGGCCCGCATGACGGGGATCCTCTCCTTTGCGTTTCTCTTTGCATGGATCAGTCTGATTGTCCGGCATGTGTTTCATGCACCGGATTTGAGCACCGGTTCCATGACACATACAGAGATTTACAGCTATTCCGTGGTCTGGCTGGCGCTGGGAATCGCCCTTCTGGTCACGGGGACGTGGCGGCAAAACCAGCCCGTGCGTATAGCCTCTCTGCTCATGATGATCCTGAGTGTCGCGAAAGTTTTTCTCTACGATGCCTCAGAGCTCGAAGGCCTGCTCCGCGTCTTTTCGTTCTTCGGACTGGGGCTTTCCTTACTGGGACTCAGCTATTTTTATACCCGTTTTGTCTTTCAAAATAAAAACGCCTGATACACCAGATCAAAGAGAGGGATCAATGCGGGAACACTGGCCCCTCTCTTTTTCCGGAGGACACTCTGAATCGCCACCCGTTTCAGGAGGGGAAGGGAGGCGAGAAAGCGCTATTTAAAAATCCGGTCAAACAGGCCACCATCATCGAAATGTTTTTTCTGCGCCGCTTTCCAGCCACCAAAATCCGCAATGGTCAGGAGCGATATGTTCTGAAATTTTCTGGAAAACTGCTCTGCCACGGCGGGGTCTGTCGGACGATAAGCATGCGTCCCGATCAGGACCTGCGCTTCCTTGCTGTACAGATACTCCAGATACGCCCGCGCCACGGCCAAAGTCCCATGCTTGGCCGCATTCTTGTCTACAACGGCAACGGGCGGCTCTGCAAGAATACTGACCGAAGGCACAACAATTTCAAACTGCCCCTTCCCGATTTTGTCCTGCGCCAGAAACGCTTCGTTTTCCCAAGCCAGCAGGACATCCCCGATCCCGCGCTGGACAAAGGTTGTTGTTGCGCCACGTGCACCGGTATCCAGCACGGGGACATGTGCGAAGAGCTGTTTTACAAAATCCTCCGCCTTTGCCTCATCCCCGCCATTGGCCTTCAGGGCATACCCATACGCCGCGAGATAATTCCAACGCGCCCCGCCGGACGTCTTGGGGTTGGGTGTAATCACCTGAACGCCGTCCTTTACCAGATCGCCCCAATCCCTGATCCCCTTGGGATTGCCTTTTTTGACCAGAAACACAATCGTGGATGTATAGGGCGCGCTGTTATGCGGCAATTTTTCCTGCCAGTTCGCTGGCAACAGCTTCCCCTTCTCCGCAATCGCGTCGATATCGTAGGCCAGCGCCAGCGTCACCACATCGGCCTGTAGCCCGTCGATCACGCCCCGTGCCTGTTTCCCCGATCCGCCATGGGATTGCTTGATCGTGACGTCCTGCCCTGTTTTGGCCTTCCAGTATGTGGCAAACAGGTCATTATACGCCTCGTAAAACTCCCGCGTGGGGTCATACGACACATTCAGGAGAGTCACAGGCTCCGCCGCACGGACCGGAAACACAGAAAACAGGACCACCGTTATTACAACCGTTAATACAAACACTTTCAATATTTTCATCGTAGGCTCCTTTGAAATGAGAGAGAGGACATTCAGAAACGAAACTGGGCACGTGTAAACAACGCCTGCTCATCGGGACGATCACCGCCCGCTGTCGCGCCCCCCTCGAAACGGGTCAGGTCGTAATCCGCCATCAGCTTCAGATTTTCATTGAGGTACCAGTTCAAACCCGCCCCATAGGACTGGGCCTTTCTGGCCGCAACAGCCGGATCGGAAAACACGGAAAACGCCGCATGATCCACATCCGTTGCGCCCACCCGTGCCGCCAGTTCCCACGCGCCGATCCCGTTTCCGGAAAAACTGAAATCCTCGGACGGCTTGACCCCGCCCTTGAAATTCGCGTCCTCCCCCGTCAGCACGTAAGAGCCCTCAACCTGCCAGGCATGATGCTGGAGCGTGGCGTGACTGACACTCCGCGAAACCGCCTGATCGGAAACCGCATACTCGCCGAGTACCCCGACAGACCCGTAGTACCATGTGGCTTGGGGGAAGAGTCGCCAGTGTGTCCCGTCCGCATAGGTGTCACTGCGATAACGGAAGAAATCCTGTTGCCCGGGGGTTTTATAGGTCCCCAAAATCGTATTGGAGGCCGAGCCATTGCGCGCGCCATAACTTCCCGCCAGTCCAAACCCCAGCCCCTGCAAGGCCACCGTATCAGCATTCCGAAACGGCTGGGTAAAGACCCGTGCCACAACATCTTTCTTGTCGTCGCTGTCCCCGTCCGTGTTTCCCAGATCCGGCGTACCGTTAAACAGCCCGAGCTGGTACTCCAGAACATCGGGAAGTGGATTGCCATACAGCATCACCCCAAAATCCCGTGTCGGGGCAAGGTTCGTGGGATGACTCCGCTCAACAAAGGTCAGATCGGCGGCAGATTGCAAGCGCTCCAGCCCGATGGGGGGTTTGAATTTCCCGAACCGGAACTGTATGGAATCCGTGAGTTTGTAGTCAGCATGCGCATCATAAATCCGTGTTGTGGACCCTGCAAAATCCGGCATCAGGCGAAAAGACGCATCCCCCGCCCTGACCTCCAGAACAGGACGCAGGCGCCGCGCCAGCACATCATCCCGTCCCGTTTTATTTTCATCCTTGAAAAAATGCCGTCCATCGACCTGCATCGTGCCGCGCAGGGTCATCTCGTATTTTTTGTCCGGAGAGGTGATTTTCAGGCCTTTTTTCCTAAATTCGACGCTGGCGGCTTTTTCTGCTGATGCTTTGTCTTTTTCCTCCTGCACTTCCTGTTGACGCTTGAGGAGCGCCAGTTCTTCCTCCAGTTTTTGAATACGGACAGCCACGCCGGTGTCCTGCGCGAAAGCACTGGAAAGCGGGGCGGAAAAAAACGCAAAAACTGTTGTGGTTAACAAAATACGCTTCATAGGTTTCATCTCCTTATTAAAATTAAAGTGATGCCGCCAGTTGTCTGGTAAGCGGAAAGAATGCGGTTTATTTTTTCGTATCGAAACGGGTTTTTTCACACCGCGCAATCTGCACGACTTTGGAATCGTGGATCAAAACCTCGACCGCGCCGTATTGAATGCGTCCGATCGCATCCAGAATATGTTGTTCGACTTCGTTCAAATCCCGTGTCACCGTCATATCATCCCTCCGTGATCTTCATAAAAATATCCCAACGCCGTCAAATCCCTGAGGGATTTCCGGTCCAGCACATCGGCAATCGCATTGCGCACCTCCACCATGACCCTGCGGATAGCACATTTTTTTTCGTCATGGCAATCCTCGCATTTCTGGTAAGCCGTCACGCTGGCACACCGGATCGGGGCCAAAGGCCCGTCCATCAGACGAATCACATTCCCTACCATAATCTCGTCGGGAGATTTCGCCAGAAAATACCCGCCGAAAATCCCGCGCCGGCTATCCACATAGCCCCCCTGCCGAAGCACCTGTAAAATCGTCTCCAAAAATTTCTGCGGCACATCCGCCTCCTGCGCAATCGCTTTGCTTGCCAGCATTTTTTTATCGTGCCCCGCCATGACCATCAAAGCCCGCAGAGTATATTTTGCCTTCATGGATAGCATTTGTTGCCTCTCCTGCTTTGTAAAAGCGTCTGATTTTCTAATACTATACTTAATATATATGATATATATCATACTAAATCAATAGTGTTTATTCCAGACAAAAAAAGAGGCCGCGGTGCGGGGCACACCGAGACCTCTCTTTCAAGGGGAGAACGTGGAAATCCTCCCCCTAAACCAATAAATTTCCTGCGGTGTACAAGGCGTTTTCATCTGTGAGTCCTGTGACATTGTCCAGCACAGCGAGTTGTTGCCAGCCATATGTTGCGCCAGCGCCATCGCGGTCCACCGCCACATTTGTATTGGCACCAACCGTTGTAAACGCCACAAAATCCGTGACCGCACTGGTCAGCGCATCATAGCCGAACAACAGATCATGCAGGTCCAGCTTGTCGCCTTGCGCCACGCTGAAGTCCTTCACATGATCCACTTTATTATCAAGCGCAGAGGCCACAAACACAAAGCTGTCAACCCCTGTCCCGCCGCCAAGTACATCCAGTCCCTTGCCGCCGGTCAGCGTGTCGTTACCCGCACCGCCCGCCAGATAATCATTCCCCAGACCGCCGGTCAGGACATCATTCTGGCCCGAACCCGTCACCGCCTCGATACTATAGAGCGTATCGCCCTGCGCATCGCCGCCCGTATTGACATTCGTCTCCAGATTGATCGTCACGCCCGTGGCCGAACGGCTGTAGGACGCGTAATCATACCCCGCCCCGCCATCCAGCATATCTGCGCCCAGTCCACCTTGCAACGTATCACGCCCGCCCAGCCCCAGCAGAATATTGTCTGCATCGTTCCCGTACAGCGTATCGCCCCCCGTTGCCAGATCCGATCCGGTCACGTTTTCGATCGAAGACAACCCATCGCCCGCAGAAAAACCACCAGAGGTCGTCCCGTTCTTCAGATCCACCGTTACATTGCCGGTCGAGGCAGAATAATCCACCGTGTCAGCCCCCGCACCGCCGACAAAATTTTCCGGCGCCGCTGTCCCGACAAAGGTTACCCCGTCCGGAACCGGCGGATTCGCCAGAATATAAGCCTGCAACTCGGCCAGCGTCATCCCCGCCAGACCATTGAACTGGAAGCTCTCGACTTGCGCAATGTCGTTGAAGGTCACGCTGTTTGAACTATCAAAAGATATGACGTTCCCGACAATCAACGCATTCGAGGCTTGCCAGACCGCATCGAACACCACCGTGTCCACACCACCGCCTGCCAGCTCCGTCACCGTGTCCTTGCCGGACCCAAAGAGATAGGTGTCGTTTCCACTCCCACCCGTCAAGCCGTCATGGCCCGTACCGCCCTCCAGCGTGTCGTTGCCGTTCCCCCCATTGAGCGTATCCAGACCTGCTCCACCCTTGAGCGTATCATTGCCGCTCCCGCCGACCAGAAACTCGTTCCCGCCCGCGCCCGTGATCACATCGTCCTTCGACGAACCCGTGACCGCCTCGACATTGTACAGCACATCGCCCGCCGCATCGCCGCCCGTATTCACATTGGTCGCCAAATTCACACTCACACCCAGAGCCGAACGGGTATAGGTCACGCGGTCAAAGCCCGCGCCCGCATCAATCGTGTCAGCCCCCGCACCGCCTTCCAGCACATCATTGCCACCCAGTCCCAGAAGAACATTCGCCTGCGCATCGCCGTAAATCGTGTCCGCAAAGTTGGAGCCCGTGACATCCTCGATTGACACCAGAACATCGCCCAGAGCATCACCACCCAAAGCCGTGCCATTGAGCAGATCAATCACCACACCCGCACCGGATGCACTGTAATCCGCCGTGTCCTCGTCCAAGCCACCATCCAGATGATCGGAACCATGCCCGCCCGACAAGGTATCCTTGCCAGAGTCCCCGTTCAAATCATCGTCACCATCCGCGCCATAAAGAGAGTCGTCCCCGTCATGTCCCGAGATATAATTTGCGGCTTCATTGCCGTTGATTGCATCATCGCCATGACCGCCATGGGCATCTTCGATCACCGTGACCGTAGCCGCGCTCAGACCCGCCACAATCGCATTGATCACGTTGGAGCTGTTGGCTGTCAACGTCACAACCGTTCCACGTCCGATATCGGTCACCAGCGTCTGGTAAGCAGATTCCACGCCCCCCGCAATTGCAAAAATCGGAATGATATTGGCCGCTTCCAAAGCCGCTTTCAACTGGGAGACCATAGGGTAGTCCTCTCCCGTACCAGGAATAACACCATCCAGAATCGCATCACCGTTGTTGGGCGTTGTGATTCCTGCCACAGCACCGTCACCGGCCTTGTGGAACGGCGCGTCTGTAAAGAGCACCACAAACCGCGCCGAGTCTGCACGGAAACCCACTTCCCCTGTCCGCAGGGCCAGTTGCATCAGCGCCTCGATCTGGGATTCCGGCGCATCCACACCGTTGCGGGTTGCCATGGCGGTATAGACCGCTGTCAATTCAGCCGCATCGTTAGTAATAGGCAGGAGCGTATTGTAGACCCACTCCCCTGCCGCCCCGAACGGATTGACAGGTTTATCAATAAAACTGGAGGAACCAAACATGCTGTTGGCCTGCACGGTCTGTAACGCCGAGACAATATTGGGCACCAGCGCTTTCACACTGGCAATATCATCCGCAAAGGAACCCGAAAGATCCTGCAGGAACTGTACATCGAGCGGCGCAAAGGTTGTCCCGCCATTCCCCAGATACACATCATGATCCTCGATATGACTGACAGAATCACCGCTGAGATCAATGGTGCAATCCGCAACAGAATCACTAGCATCCAGTGTGTCATGCCCAAGGAAATCCTCGATTTCCACTTCACCGCCATCAACCTTGTACGTATCATCGCCTTCACCGCCGGAGAGCAGATCATGCCCCGCCGAGGAATGAAGCGTATCATCGCCGCCACCGCCAATCACCGTGTCATCACCCGCGCCACCGTCCAGCGTATCATCGCCGAATTCACCGGAAATGGTATTGTTGCCGCTGTTGCCTGTCAGGTTATGTGCGGCGCCTGTAATATGCGCCGATTCAATATTTTCAGACAACACATAATCGAAATTCACAATAACCGTATCGGTCCCGCCGCCGGCCCCTTCAACGATCACATCATCCAGACTGTCGACAACATACGTATCATCGCCCAGTCCACCGATCATCGTATCGTTGCCCAGTCCGCCATCCAGCGTATCATCTCCGTCCAGACCATACAGCGTATCATGTGTTTCATGCCCGTGCAGGATGTTGTTGCCTGCATTTCCACTCCCCGTCACCGCAGAACCCACCAAAGTCAGATTTTCGATGTTGTCCCCCAGCACATACCCGTCAAGAGTAGTGATCACCGTATCCGCCGAACCCTCGCCGGCATTTTCCTGCACAACATCCAGAAGATCTTCGACATGATAGGTATCATTCCCGAGACCGCCGATCATGGTATCGGCGCCGCCTGCCCCGTCCAGATCATTGTTGCCGGATGTCCCCGTCAGCACATTATGGCCGGCATTTCCGGTACCGGCTATCACGGCGCCCGTCAGCGTCAGATTTTCAAGATCGGCCGCCAGAACATACCCGTTGACGGATGAAAGCACCGTATCGACCCCGCCATCCTCCTGTAGCACATCATTCACATCATCCACATGATAGGTATCATCGCCCAGCCCCCCTTTCATGGTGTCTGCGCCGCCTGCCCCGTCCAGATCATTGTTGCCGGACGTCCCCGTCAGCACGTTTGCCAGCGCGTTCCCCGTCCCGCTCAACGCGGATCCTGTCAGGGTCAAATTCTCGACATTCAGGTTCAACACATAGCCACTCACAGAGGCCAGAACCGTATCGATCCCCGTTCCGATCCCACTGCCCTCCGACACAAAATCAGAGACGCTCTCCACAATATAGGTATCGTCCCCCAGACCACCGGCCATGATATCGGCCCCGCCCGCGCCATCCAAAACATTGTTGCCGGCATTGCCTGTCAACAGGTTTTGGTGCGCATTGCCGGTTCCGCTCAGCGCAGATCCCGTCAAGGTCAGACGCTCGACATCATCGCCCAGCACATAGCCATCCACGGAGGCCAGAACCGTATCGGAAAGACCTTCATTCTCATTTTCCTGCACGATATCGTTCAGGTCATCCACCTGATAGGTGTCATTTCCAAGCCCCCCGATCATCGTATCGGCACCACCAGCCCCATACAGGGTATTGTTGCTGGCATTTCCCGTCAGGGTATTGTGGCCGGCATTCCCCGTACCGGTTATGATACCAGCGTCCAGCACAAGGTTTTCTACATTCAACCCCAGCGTATATCCTTCAATCGCAGAAAAGACCGTATCGGTTCCCTCATCGAGATTCTCTGTCACGACATCGAACACATCATCCACAAAGAACAGATCATCGCCCAGACCGCCACTCATGGAATCTCGGCCTTCACCACCATCTATTTCATCATTGCCGCCTGCGCCGTTGATGATATCGTCTCCGCCCAGCCCATAAATCAGGTTGTCGCCATTATCAATGACATGAAGCGATCCAAACCCCAGATCCATCGTATCGGCATCATTCGATCCATAGATATTCGGATCCGGTTGCCAGAGTGCAGACGCATAAAGAATCGAAACGGAATCATCGGGAGAACCCGCGCTCCCGATCAACAAGTCGGGAGTCAAATCTCCGTTCAAATCGCTCAAGACTGCCACACTGCTTCCGGTCAGACTTCCAAAATCCCCGACAATTTTTGCACCACCAAAGCCTTGCGCAATCAAATCCAGATCAATAATCGTACTGGACGGACCGCCCCATACGATATAAACCGCACCGGAATCGGGTCCACTTTCTGTATCATGCGGGGCGCCAATCACGATATCAGCCACGCCATCACGGTTGAAATCCCCGCCCGCCGTCACCGTCATATCCAGCAATGTGCTCCCCTGCTCGGCCCGAATGGCAAAACCGCCAATATTGTTTCGCACATCGCTCAACTTCACTTCATCCGTTGTGGATTTCCCGTACACGACATAAGCGATCTCGTTTCCGGCGGCCCCGATCACAATCTCGGCCTTGCCGTCCCCGTTCACATCCGCAATGGACGACACAGTAGAACCCGCCATATCATCTTGCTTCCCGATAATCCGAAATCCGCCTGTACCAGCGGCAATATTATCCAGATTCACCGCCGTACCCGTTGATTTCCCGAACACGACATACACCGCGCCATCATCGGGCCCCTTGTCGGAAACACCGGTTGCACCAATCAGAATCTCGGCCTTGCCATCGCCATTCAGGTCAGCAATAGACCCCAAAGACGCACCGGCCTCATCGCCCGCCGCCTGCCCGATGATTTTAAAACCGCCCACACCGGAAGCCACACTCGATAAATTCACAGCCGTTGCCGTGCTCTTGCCCCAAACCACATACGCCGCGCCTGCATCCAGACCGCCCGTGTCATTGCCTGTTGCACCGATCAAAATCTCGGCCTTACCATCGCCATTCAAATCCCCGATGGATGTCATCGTGATACCGGCATGGTCGCCTGCCGCCTGCCCTTTAATGGCAAATCCGCCACCATCGCCCACAAACAGATCATTCAAATCCACACCGCCTGTTGCTTGGCCAAACACCACAAATCCAGCGCCCGCATCCGTCAAGGCCCCGTTCTCCATGCCTGGCGCCCCGACGAGAATTTCAGCCTTGCCATCCGCGTTCAGATCGGCAATGCTTCCCACCGCATGCCCTGCCATGTCGCCGGCATTCACGCCGTCAATAATCAGACCATTGAGGGAATCCGGCAGAACGCCTCCCGCATCACCGAAAGCCTGCCCGTAACGGATATATACACGGCCTGCATCAACATCCTTGTCATCATCGCTGGCGCCACCGACAACAATATCCACCAGACCATCTCCGTTCAGATCCGCAATCGCCGAAACCCACGCCGCATGCGGCAAGACGGTTGCAAAATCACCCGTTGTGTTGGGCAGATAATGATACCCTTCGGTGGGCGTGAGAACAGAAGATGTCAAAAAAACTTTTGTAAAGGGCAATGGCATGGGACGCTCCTATAAAGATCAGCACGGATTAAGAATGTGAATTTTTCACACAAACCAACGGTTCTGAATATAGTGTGATATTTTCACACGTCAATATTTTTATCAAATTTTTTGAAAAAAATCATATTCTCAAGAAAAAACGTACAAAAATACGAACAAAAACAATTATTAACAAATTGATAATAAAATAAAAATTAAAAATTTTCTTTATGTTATCAAAACTATTGACTTTCCAGCCCTCACGTTATAGAGTGGGAAAATAACCCACAAATTAATGGAGAATCTTATAATGAAAAAAACTATGAAAATTGTATTGGCCGCTTTGGTCCTGACCCTTTCCGTGACAGCCTTCACAGGCGACGCTTCTGCGAAGCGTTGCAAGTGGGTCGTCTCCGGCGTTGATGCGGACGGTACAATCCATCACATCTGCACAACCCGCAGACCCTAAGATTCCCAGCCGAAAAGGCGCGCCCTGATTAAAAAAGGGGGCGCCTTTTTGATTCCACCCCCCTTGATTCCCGATAAAATCTCTGTACGCTCAAGCCTGCAGACTCGGGCGCACCCCATACCACATTTTTTCTTCTCACACAGGGTTTTATCATGCTTATTTCGATCCGGCGCCCTCTCTGGGCCATATGCCTTTTGTTTTTTTTCCCTCCGCTCCTGCCGCCCATCGCACTGGCCCAGACAGAAAAGGAACAGGATAGGACCTTGCGGGAAAATTCCCAGTCCGGTCCGGCAATTTTTCAGGTCGGGACAGGCTACCATTACAGCGAGGGCGATGACGGGACCGATTTACCCAAAAGCAAAACGCATATTGTATCCTCAACACTGGCCGTAGCCTACGGAGGCTACAGTCTTTCGGCCTCCTTGCCATGGGAACACTTCATCTTTCCGGTAGAGGAGGAAGAAGATATCCACCTCAGGGGATTGGGGGATGTTTCGACCAGCCTGTCCGGCATACTCCCCTCCCCGACCGAAAATATCAGCTTTGACTGGTACGCCGGCCTTGTCCTGCCGACCGCGAGCGTGGAATCCGGTCTGGGCGCTGGCGAGCTGATCTATTCCCTAGGACTGGATGCCACACGCGACTGGGAAAGCTTTTACATCAGTACAGGCATAGGCACAGATTTTTCCCGCTCCGGCGGGGGGATGTCCCTGTCAGCCGAGATCGGATACGATATCACCGACACATTCTCGACAGCCTTCACCTATGACTGGGCCTCTTCAGGGGCGGAAACAGACGATTCCCACGAAATCACAGCCTCTTTCGGATACGATGTGACCGACAAAAGCAACATACAATTTTATACAGGGACCGGTTTTTCAGACACCAGCCCCGATCTGATGGGCGGAATATCGATTCTCACCCGCCTGTAAGTCCAGGGACCTGCTCACACGCGGACACCCTACCATTTCAGGTATCTTCTGCCCAGCAACGCCGCGACAACCGACAACAGCACAACAGGCGCTCCGTAACATAAGGAGACATACAAGACAACATCGTGATCACAATGCAGGGCATACGCCGTCACGACAAGACATCCGGCCCCAAAACCCGCCAAAGCCCCCAAAAGCGCAGGACGCGGCGAAGCGGTTTTGGAGAGCCAGGCTTTCCAGAGAAGCAGTGTTGTCAAAGCCCCGCCACCCGTCACAATCGGCAAACAAAACACGGCAGACCCGTCATACAGGCTTTGCGTCATCTCATGGAAAGAAAATCGCTCGGCCTGCACAACCCATTGCCAGAGTAAAATCAGGGCCGCGCCCCATAAGGGCAGAAGATGACGTTTTCGGATCCGGCCTGCCGGACGGGACAGATCCATCACAAGCAACACGCATCCCACCCCTGCCAGAAAAAAGGCCCCGGGCTTCCAGAACATAGCCCCGTTTTGAATCGCAGACAGGTAGTCTGCGCGTATCCCCAAAAGCACGACAACAAGGCCAAGCAACACAACAAGACACCCCGCACAGTGTTTCCATAAATTAAAATTGTGCAGGGGTGTTTGCGGCCTGAGATCTTCAACCAGCCGATTGACAAGAGAATCACTCATCCGGTACCACCTCTACAATCGCCATCATTTTTTTGATACCACGATGCACCATAACCTTGACGGACGAAGGGCTATGACCTGTTTTTCTAGACACTTCCTCGATACTCATTTCCTGTAGTTTGATCATCTCGATCATTTCCGCTTGAGCCGGAGGGATGAGTTTAAGCAATGTTTTGACGTCGTGCTTGGCGCACGCGTCACGATCATGTTCTTGAGATGGGAATTCCTGATCCAGCTCCGTCTCTACGTATTTCAGGGTCTTGCGCATGTGGTCAATCCAGCGATGACGCGCGACCGCCGCTATCCATGGGCCAAAGGGATAGTTCGGATCAAAGGTCTGTCTTTTCGCATGCAAAGTCATCAACGTATCCTGCACCAAGTCCTCGATAGCACTTCGGTGGATTCGTTTTCCAAAATACGCAGTCAGCCATGGCCGAAGGTCGGTCAACAGCAGACGGTAAGCGTTCTGGTCGCCTTTGAGGGCGGCACGCATCCAATCGTCCCATCTGTTGCTGTTATACGTTGTCATCAGCCCGTGGTTACACCCCAGAAGAAAAATGTTGAGTGAGGTGTAACCAGACCGCCCAAGGGCACGTATTAACACCATTGAACGCGTCACAAAGGCTCGTTTGCGATCATTTTAACGAATGTGCCGCTTTTTGTCCACAGTAACAACTTGAAGGAGATTAAAATGTCTATGATGTGTTCAAACGGAGCCTGCAAAGCCAAAAAAGGCATGTGTAGCCATGAAAAAATGATGATTGTGATTATGATTATCGCGGTTCCTGCCCTGGGTCATTACGTTTTCCACTGGTTCTAAAAAATAAAAATCGCGGCTGTAACCAGACGGGTTCTGCCCCGTATTATAAGCCTGAACAGATCACTCAAGGTGGGTAATCGGTTAACCAAAATCTGAAAGGAAATAACATGAATCTCTCTAAATCCCTTATGACTGTTGCCGCTCTTGGTGCCTTCGTCGCCGGTGCCGCCCTGATGGCTCCCGAAGCGCAAGCCGCAAAGGAAGGCTTTGAAATGTGCGCCGGAATCGTCAAGGCCGGACAAAACGACTGCAAATCGGGCGCACACAGCTGTGCTGGTATGGCCAGCGCAGACAGCGTAAAAGACGAATGGATCTACGTTCCAACCGGCACCTGCGAGAAAATCGTGGGCGGTACGGTTGCGAAATAAACTGATGTCCTCCCAATGTCAGGAGACCTTCCCATGTCGAAAAACAGGCTTGCGCGTTCCGGAATAGGATTGCGGGCCCCGCATGTGGAGGATCTCCTGACAACGGTGGTCCCCATCGGTTTTCTGGAGGCCCATTCCGAAAATTATTTTGGCGGCGGGCGTCCGCGCAAAACGCTTAGACACCTCGCGGAACGCTACCCCGTAACCCTCCACGGTGTCGGACTCTCGCTCGGACGCGCCGATGGTCTGGACCGCGATCATCTCCGCCAGATCAAAAAGCTGGTCGATGAGGTGGATCCCGTTTTTGTCTCGGAACATCTGACATGGAGTGCTTACAGCCATATCCACGTCCCCGATCTCTTGCCCCTGCCTTTCACCCGCGAGGCGCTGGATATTTTTGCCACGCATGTCATGACATTTCAGGACACTATCGGGCGACAAATCCTTGTAGAAAATCCCTCGAATTACCTCGCCTTCGCAGACCTTGATTTTACGGAACCGGAATTTTTGAATGCCCTTGTGAGCCGCACCGGATGCGGCCTCTTGCTCGATATCAACAATATCGCCGTCAGTGCGCATAACCTTGGTTACGATCCTGTCGCTTACATTGACGGCGTCAAAGCGGACGGGCGCGTGAAGCAATTTCATCTGGCAGGCTATCAGATCAACCCCCTGCCCAACGGGGACTGTGTGTATCTCGATACCCATGGCCAGCCCGTTTATCCGGAGGTTTGGGCGCTGTACGCCCATGCCCTGCGCCGCTTCGGAGATATCCCGACCCTGATCGAGTGGGACACCGACATTCCGGCCCTTGATGTTCTCGTGGCGGAAGCTGTGAAGGCCGATCGAATCCGTGCGCATGTCAAAGGAGAACCCCATGCCCGCGTTGCGTGATCTTCAGGCCGCTTTTATGCACGATATTTATACAGGCGAGCAGACCAGTGCGGTCTTTCTTGATTGTTCCGTCTCTTCGCCCGCACGTCTCAGCATTTATCGCAATAATACGGTTTTGGGTCTGGCCGATGTTCTGGCGAACGCCTATCCGGTTGTACAGCAGATTGTTGGTGAGGACTTTTTCAAAACGCTCGCACGACATTATTTAAAGGTGCATCCCCAGCTTGCTGGCAATCGCCACATGTTTGGCGGAGAGCTGGCGGCTTTTCTAAAGGGTTTTGCACCAGTAGCGAGCCTGCCGTATCTATCGGACATCGCCGCGCTCGAATGGGCACATTTTCAGGCCAGCATCGCCGATGATGCCGAAACGCTTGATTTTAATGGATTGACAGCGGCCCTGTCGGCAGATCCCGCTTTTGTACTGGTCTTGCATCCAAGCGTCCATATGATCGCACAGCGCTATAACGCGCTTGATATCTGGCAGGCACATCAAAAAGAAGCACTGGGCACCATCCCGCTTGCGCCGGAAGATCATGCGCTTGTGGTCTGGCGCGCGGCGGATGACAGCGTTCTTATCCGAAAAGCCTCCACAGCCCTTGCATTACTTCTGGAGTGTTGCCAAAAAGACATCTCATTTGCTGAAGCGATGACCATCGCCGGAGAAAATGCCCGTGATATGACCGCGTTTCAACAGGAATTCGCCGAAGCCGTGAGCCTCGGAATCTTTGCACGAACAAGAAGGGAAACTTATTCATGATCAAATGCGCATGCGCCGTGATGGACAAATTTACAGCCAACTCCAACTGGCTCCAATCGGCGACTTTGCTGGCGGCCAGGCTATGGATTGCCAAGGTATTTCTAATGTCGGGGCTGGTGAAGATAAAGAGCTGGAGTTCTACAATCGCGCTTTTCACGGACGAATATAAAGTCCCCATCCTTCCCCCCGAAATCGCCGCGACCATGGCAACGGCCGCCGAACTGTCCTTACCCGTTCTTCTGGTTCTGGGCTTGATGACACCGCTCGCGGCTCTGGGACTTTTCGTCATGACGCTGGTCATTGAACTCTTCATCTATCCAGGCACGACGGATCATTATCACTGGCTCTTGTTGCTGGGGCTGATCCTGACCCATGGCAGTGGCAAGTTCGGGCTGGACAACTGGCTTCTCAGACGCTTCGCCCACAGCACGGGCCCCTGACAAAAGTCCCTGACACGGGGGAAAACATACTCAAGAAAACCCACAACCCGTTGAAAACATTGGAGCGGGAGACGGGTATCGAACCCGCGACCCTCAGCTTGGGAAGCTGATGCTCTACCACTGAGCTACTCCCGCGCTCCGTCATTACCGGAACCGCCTTTCTAAGCGTTCGGAGAAGAAAAATCAATAAAGGAAAAACCGGATTTCAAAAAATGTTCCACCAGCGCACAAACCGGCGCAAACAGCTCACCCTGATCATGGGCCAGAATCACATGCCGGCTTGTCCGGTCTGCAAGCCCCGCATCCGTATCAATTCGGCGCTGTAAATCCGCCAGTGTTTTACAGGGCCAGTTTTTCTGCAAATGGCGCTGTGTCAGCATCCAGTCATTCGTCGAGTAGGTGAAAAAACAATCATGCACTTTTTCCACCTGCGCCTTTTTGCACCAGTCAAACGTCACACCTTCAAAAGGCGCGCCGTAGCCTTCGGCTTTTAAAAAATCCTGCA
Organism: uncultured Pseudobdellovibrionaceae bacterium; assembly: GCA_964348795.1. GTDB lineage: Bacteria > Pseudomonadota > Alphaproteobacteria > Micavibrionales > Micavibrionaceae > JADLAT01. Next base: position 17,379 of record CAYGDY010000009.1, read on the forward strand.
GGGCAGACTGCTTTTCAAAATATTCCGGTGCGGGTTTTTTCTGGTCACAAAAATTGAGCCCCTCCCAGAACACCGCCTGCAAGGCCTGACGGTCTGCGGAAGAAAAAGTATCAAAATCCACTACCCACGCGCCCGCGCCCCGATCCAGATAGGAAAACCGGAAGGTCTTGCAAGGCTGTACCCGCCCCGCGCTCTGGTAAGCGTTTTCAATCAGCGCTTCACAGGCCAGAATATCGGCCTTGACCTCTGCCAAAGGCCACTCGCTCGCCCGCCGGTGACGAAAAGTGTGGTTGCCGATCAAAAACCCCTTTTCAATGGCGCGGATCACCGGCGCAGGATTTTTTTCAAGCGCGTCCCCGCGTACAAACAACAGGGCCGGCACGTTCCGTTCTGCCAGAAAATCCACCAGATCATCCGTCCGCTCCGACGGGCTGTCATCAATCGTAAGATAGGCCTCACGCATGCGCCGCCTCCATCAACCCGTGCAGGGCCAGATAGGGTTTTGCCACGTATAAAACAGGCGTGGCCTGCAGATCGCGCTTTACCGAAGAGACCTGTCCTTCCAGGATAAAATACTTTTTAAACGCCCTGTCATCAAACAAACCGGCCGCCACAAGACGGTCCAACACCCCGCCCGTGAGATACACCCCGCCATACGCATGACCCGTCACAACCGCCTGCGCCGCAAAGAGCCCCAGAAATTCATGGAACAACCGGAGCGCTTCCCTGACTTCTTCCATATCCGCAGACTCAAGAAGCATTTCCGGCGCGGACACCAAAACGGAAAGACCCGCGCGCGCGCAAACGGCCTGATAGATCCGATACAGGCCCGCCCCGCTCACCAGCGTTTCAAACACAATCCCCGATTCAAGGCACCGCCCTTCCGCAGAAGCAATACGCGCCACAATATCCCATTGCTCTGCGCTGACACAAGACACCGGCACATGTCCGCCGTGGGTCTTTTGCACAAAAGGATGACCCGTGCGCACCAGATACCCCAGCCCCAGCCCTGTCCCGGGCCCCAGCAGACAACAGGTCTGCCCCGCGCCCGCCTTGGCGCCATTCAACGGGATCACATCCCCTGCTTCCAGACCCAGCACCCCCCATGTGGCGGCCTCGAAATCGTTGAGGATACACTCTATCCGCCAGCCCTGCGCCGCCAGCCGGACCGGATCAATCCGCCATGGATTGACATTGACGAACCGCCACACGCCTTGGTCTTCATAACCCGCCGTGGCAATGCGAAGCGCCTTGACATCAGGCACACCAGCCTCCCGCACATAATGATCCAGCGCAGATTCAAATGTTTCAAAATCCATGACTTCGTATTTTTCAATAGCGGTGATCTGGCCGTCTTCCGCTACTCCGAAACGGACGAAAGTACCGCCGATATCTGTGACGATGATTTTTGAAACTGAGTTCAATGATGTATCCCCTGTACACGGTGGCGGGCATCGTAAATATCACCTTGCGGGTCGATATGGATGATAATATCCGCATTGGGGATCTCGCGCAGAATGTCCCCTTCCAGATCGCGGCTAATCTCGTGCGCGTCCCGAAGCGGCAGGTCGGGATTCACCTCGATATCAAAACTGATATGGACATCATTGCCCATCCGGCGGGTGCGCAGATCATGCAGGCCCAAAACGCCTGTATGCGCCTCGGCAATCGCTATAATCCGGTAGCGAATTTCATCGGGCAGTTCCCTGTCCATCAACATATCCGTCGCCTCGCGCCCGACCTGATAAGCCGTGCGGGCAATATACCCCGCAATCACGAGCCCGAACACGGTATCCACCCAGAGCGGCCCGCCGTACCAGTTCACCAGCACCGCACCGATCACCCCGCCATTCAGGAGAATATCGCTTTTGTAATGGCTTTGATCCGCAGACAGCGCCAGAGACGCCGTCCGGCGCAAAACCCATTGCTGGACCAACACAACCGCCAGCGATAGCGCCAATGCCAGCGCCGACACCCCGATAGCCAGCATATGATGGGTGACGGGCACCGGATGCACAAAACGCTGGAGCGATTCAAAGGCCAGAAACACCGCGCCCCCTCCCAGAAAAGCCGCCTGAAACAACGCCGCGACCCCTTCGATTTTCCCGTGACCATAGCGATGATCCTCGTCCGCAGGCTTGGCGGAAAACCGGATCGCCATCAACAGCATCACGGAAATGACAGCATCGGCCGCAGAATCCACAAGAGTTCCAAGCAAACTTGCCGATCCGCTCATAGCGTAGGCATACATTTTGAGAAAAATCAAAACACTGACACTGGCGACAGAAAACCGTGCGGCATACAGCGCATAACGGGATGAATCAGAGGGATTCAGGGAAACATTCTCGTATCTCATGATCCCAGCGCCTGTTTCAATCCCGCCCGATACTGCTCCAGAATGGGCCCCTTGCGCATCACGTCAAACAGACCAGCAGACTGGGCGTGAGCGATGGAGTCCTTCAGTTCGGCCTGATGCACCAGCACATGCGCCAGACCCGCGGCGATATCCTTGGACGCGAAAGGATCACACGCATAACCGATTTTCGTCTCGTCGAAATAGCCATCAATGCCCCGTCCCTTGGAAAACAGAACCGGCACACCGGCAAACAGCGCCTCGGCATAGACCAGACCATACGTCTCCCGCTTGGAAGGAAGCACAAATCCGGCATACCCCTTCAGGACAGAAGACAGCAGGGCATTTTGCACCGGCCCCCTGATAGCCACACGCGATTGCACGCCAGAGGCCCGCACCGCCTTGATCATCGCCAGCATGGAATCCGGCTTTCCCCGCCCATACACATCCAGCGTGATATCGGGAAAGCGCTCCGTCAACAGCTTCATGCCCGCCATCACACCCACCAGATTTTTCCGGTCCCAGCTATCGCTGTTAAAAACCGTTACAAATTTGTTTTGCGCCACATAAGGCGCAGGGGACAGATCATCACAGGCCGGCACGACAGGTAAAAAACGGCATTTGGCCTTGTCCAGCCCTGTCATCGCGTGAAACACCGGAAACGCCCACGGCGCATAGGGAAATACAACCGCCGCCTGCTCTGCAATATCACGGTAACGGGCCCGCAAGGCGGGTTTGTTTCGCAGGATCTTTGTGTCGGTATCGCCTTGGATTCCGCACACCAGCGGCACGCCAAACGCCTTGGAGACAGCCTGCCCGATCAGCCCTTCAACCGTGAATTTATGCGCCGCAACCAGATCGGGCACAATCCCCTTGTGCTTCAAATCGGCAATGATCCATCCGGCCACCGCTCCCAGACGCCCCTCCCAGAACAGGCCCTTGGGCAAGGCCCGATAGGCCACGGCGATCCGGTCCTCTCCAAAAGGCACGGCCCCGATTCCCGACCAGCCATTGACACGGTTCAGGGCATAGACGACATGCCGGAATTCAGGCGTCCCCTCGACGAGGGCCTGCACCGCTCTGGTTTTATCCGGCACCATCGGATCGGGATAATCATTGCTTATATCGACTATGACAGGACGCATAGCATTCTGTTTACGACATCCCGTGCCCTTTGGCTAGGGTCTGGAGTCAGAATTTATAGTTGTTCCCCATTCCTGTCCCACAGGAAAAATACGAAATATCATTGCATCAAAATCAGGGATACGCTAGTCATAAGCGCTTGAATCAAGACCTGCTCTTGCAGGACCGGAACAGCAAAACCCGAAATATTGTTAATGATGAAAAAGAATATGCCCGCCTGCCCCGCCGCCACCGCGCAAGCCCCTGCCAAAAACCGGCTGGACGACATTGACCGCGCCAAAGGGCTGGCCATTGTACTGGTGGTGGTGGGACATATCGTCATGCGCGGCGGGTATCCCGAAGGGCACGAATGGTTCAAGGCCCTCAGGGATTCCATCTATCTGTTCCATATGCCGTTTTTTATGTATTTGAGCGGTCTTGTGATGTTTTACGCCCGTTCCTCGGGGCATGTCACACTGGCACAGTATCCAGACTTCCTGAAAAAGCGTGCCACGCGCCTTCTGATCCCCTTTATCACCATGGGCCTTCTGATTCTGACAGGGAAAATAGGCGCCCAGTATTTCATGACCGTCGATGGTGTGCCGGACAATTTTCTCACCGGTCTGTACCATCTGTTCTGGGAAACACAATTCAGCCCCGCCATTTCCGTCTGGTATGTCTTCGTCCTGTTTTCCTATTGCGCCCTGATTCCGCCGCTCCTGTGGATCTCGGGACAAAGGCTCTGGCCCCTTTTTCTGCTGTCCTGCGGGATCTATCTCCTGCCCTTGCCGGATATCTTGTATCTCCATAAAATCGGACATCACCTGCCCTTTTTCCTTCTGGGCGGGCTGGCCGCACAGCATCTCGCGCCGTATCAGAAGAGACTGGACCAAAAAGCACTCTGGTGCCTTCTGGCTTTTTTCGGGGGGTTTATCCTTTTATTTTTTACAGAATCGTGGGCGATAAAATACGCTGTGATCGGAACCCTTTCCATGCCCGCTTTACATGGCCTGATCCGCATGCCCTCGTTCAAAACCTCCCGCACCCTGACATTTTTGGGGCACCATGCCTATATCATCTACCTCCTCAACACGCTCTTCATCGGCGTGACCAAGGGTGTCATGTTCCATGCGCTGTCGTGGAACGGTCTGAATTTTTTCCTGTTTTTGCCCGTGTTGCTCGGCGCGGGCCTGATCGGGCCCATCCTTGTCAAAAAATGGCTCTTGAAACATGTCCCCGTTCTTGACAGGATCACAGCATGATCCCGCGCCTTGCCTTTCATCAGCACCTGACCCAGGCTCTGCTGTTTCTCAACAGCTTTCTGATGATTGCGGTGTTTCGGGCGCGGACCTTCGGGACAACCGCACTGGATTTCCAGATCCTCCTGAAATTCGGACTGGCGCTTTTCACCATTGCCTATGCCCTGTACTATTTCCGGTATTGGGGGCATCGCCTTCTTAAGATAGACGGCGTGTTTTACATTCCCCTGATCCTGTGGTTTTTTGTGACCTGTTTGTATGCCCCGAGCCCCGTTTACAGTATCGCGGCGGTGGTCAGTATCCTCGCCCCGACCCTTCTGCTCTATCACGCCGCCAGCCTGCTGGATTTCAAACAAATCCTCGTGCCGCTCATCTGGGCCTGTACCCTGATCACCTTTATTTCCCTGATTGTGTTTTATGTGAATCCATCGTTCGGCGCCAGCAAGGAATGGGTGGACGGGATGCGCGCGCCTTCGGGCCGGATCTCGGGCATCACAGGACAAGCCAATACCATGGGATACGTGACGGCCTTTGCCTGCGTCATCATCCTGTGTTACCGGCTGTATTTCGCCTCTGATATGCCGAAAATCTATTATCTGGCCTTTGCGCTCAACCTTACAGTCCAGATCATGAGCAACAGCCGGACCTCCCTCATCGCCATGATTCTGGCCTTTGGTCTGGCCTTCCTTTACAAAGCCACCTATACCCGTCTGGCCTTTTTGTTTGCGGGGATATGCGGCGCGATTTTATTTGTGGCCTTTGTGGATATCGAATCGTTTCTGACGCTGTTTTCCCGCTCCGGCAATATCGAGGAAATCACCACCGGAACGGGCCGGACGGAAATCTGGGCGCAGGTCCTTGAAAAATGGTCCGAAAGACCCGTGTTCGGCTGGGGGTACGGCAGTAGCGGCTTTATCATGCCCAAATTTGCCCACGCAACGCCCCATGCCCATAATTTTTTCCTGCAGGTCCTCTTTACAACGGGGTGGGTCGGGATAGCCCTGTTGATACCGCTTCTGATTGTGAAGTCCTATTATATCCTGAAATTTCAGGATACGTTCAAACTGACTCTGTTTGTTTTTTTCATAATTCATGGCTTGACGGAGGTTTCGGCCTTTCAGGGGGTTGCCAACTGCACAGCCCTGACCCTTTCTCTGATTTTAGCCCTGCCTTACTGTAAAGGAGAAAACAGGTCTTCGCAGGCCAAAAGACAATAATGATCCGCCCCCCTGCAAAAAAAGGTTGACGCGGGCGCCATAATGCCTATAGTGCGCCTTGATTTCCGTCTTTGGGCGGGGGTCTATGGTCGAAAGACCAGGGTAGACATACTGGCGGAATGGAAGCGTAACGGGCGGAGTTCTCTACGGTATGGCTGGGTGATGAGGCCGAATTGTTTGGCGGAACCCCTGAATATTTGAAAGGAAAAAAAACATGGCACGTATTGCTGGTGTGAATGTACCAGACAAGAAGCGCACACCAATTGCGCTGACATACATTCACGGCATTGGTCGCACGACCGCTTTTAAACTTTGTGAAAAACTCGGCATTGATGTCCAGACCCGCATGGGGGATCTGAGCGAGGATACGCTCAACCAGATCCGTGCGGAAATCGACACAAGCGCATACCTGATAGAAGGGGATCTGCGCCGCGAAGTGTCCATGAACATCAAGCGCCTGATGGATATGAAATGCTATCGGGGCCTGCGCCACCGGACAGGTTTGCCTGTACGCGGCCAACGGACCAAAACAAATGCCCGCACCCGCAAAGGTCCGGCCAAAGCCATTGCTGGCAAGAAGAAATAGGAGGGCATAAGAGATGGCAAAACCTGTGAAAACAAAGAAAAAAGAGAAAAAGAATATCGTATCGGGCGTTGTGCACGTCAATTCGACGTTCAACAACACGATTATCACGATCACGGATGCGCAAGGCAACGTGGTTTCATGGTCCTCTTCCGGTATGATGGGCTTCAAGGGCTCTCGGAAATCCACCCCCTACGCCGCGCAGATGGCCGCTGAAGACGCGGGCCGCAAGGCGCAGGAACACGGGATGAAGGATCTGGATGTCCGCGTGAAGGGTCCCGGCTCTGGCCGCGAATCAGCCTTGCGGGGTCTGCAGAGTGTCGGCTTTACGATCAAGATGATCAACGATATCACGCCGGTGCCCCACAACGGATGCAGACCGCCCAAACGCCGCAGGGTGTAGGGAGAGGTCCGCGTCACTTGATCTTGAAGGCCCTGCACATATGGATGTGCAGGGGGTATGAAACGCAAAAACACAGAACAACAGGAGAAATCCCTTGATACAGAAAAACTGGCTGGAATTGATCAAACCTGCGAAACTTGATATCGCACACACCAAAGCACAAAACACCGGAAAAGTCGTGGCAGAGCCGCTTGAGCGTGGTTTTGGCCTGACGCTCGGCAATGCCCTGCGCCGGATTTTACTGTCCTCCCTTCAGGGCGCGGCTGTCACGGCAGTCCAGATTGACGGCGTTTTGCACGAGTTTTCCTCGATCGAGGGCGTGCGCGAGGATGTCACCGATATCGTCCTGAACATCAAGGCACTGGCCGTGCGGATGCACGCCGAAGGGCCCAAGAAAATGCGCTTGTCTGCTGTAGGCCCATGTGAAGTAACCGCCGCACAGATCGAAGCCGGCGCCGATATCGAAATCATGAATCCGGATCTGGTCATCTGCACATTGGATAAGGGCGCAAAACTCTCCATGGAGATGACCGTCAACACCGGCAAGGGCTACCGTCCCGCCGCGCAGAACCGTCCGGAAGAAGCCCCTGTCGGCCTCATTCCCATTGATTCGGTTTTTTCGCCGATCCGCAAGGTCACATACGAAGTCGAAGACACCCGCGTGGGTCAGATTACGGATTACGACAAACTGACTCTGAGCATCCAGACGAACGGGGTTATTTCTCCGGAAGATGCCGTGGCCTATGCCGCTCGCATTCTCCAAGACCAGCTTCAGGTCTTCGTGAATTTCGAGGAACCCACAGAGGCCAGCGCAGGCGAGGAAATCGAGGAACTGCCCTTCAACAAAAACCTGCTCAAGAAAGTGGACGAACTGGAATTGTCGGTGCGTTCCGCCAATTGCCTCAAAAACGACAACATTGTTTACATCGGCGATCTGGTGCAAAAGAGCGAAGGCGACATGCTCCGCACACCCAACTTTGGCCGGAAATCCCTCAATGAAATCAAGGAAGTTCTGTCCATCATGGGTCTGCATCTGGGCATGCAGGTTGAGGGCTGGCCCCCTGAAAATATCGAGGAAGTCGCCAAAAAGGTTGACGACCAGCAGTTTTAATTCTTTAACGCGGAGAATCGGAGTTTTAGGAGAAAAATAAGAAACTCCGTATCTCCAAAGCTCCGCGTAACAAGACTTATAAAATGTTTTAGGGCATGGTGCCCACCACCGGATGATAACGGGTTTTACTTTGTGTTATCCGGATTACCCCATGGCTCTCACCCTGTGAGGCCGCAAGCATCGCCTTTGAAATATTAAGGTGCGTAGAAAAGAAAGGCACTAAAACCATGAACCACGGCAATAGACAAAAAAGACTGGGACGCGATTCTTCACACCGCAAGGCGATGATGTCGAATATGGCCGCCAGCCTCATCAAGCACGAGCAAATCAAAACAACCCTGGTCAAGGCCAAGGCGATCAAACCCTATGTGGAAAAACTCATCACGCTGGGCAAACAAGCCTCTGCCAAGCCTGAAACCGCGCTGGCCAAACGCCGCCAAGCCATTTCCATTCTGCGCGATGAAGCGCAAGTGAAAAAGCTGTTCGACATTCTGGCCGAGCGCTATGAATCCCGTCAGGGCGGATACACCCGCGTACTGAAGGCAGGTTTCCGTTACGGCGATTGCGCGCCCATGGCCGTGATCGAATTGGTGGACCGCGATGAAACCGCCAAGGGTAAGGACTCCGGCCCGACCTCTTTCGATGAGGAAATCGTAGAAAGCGTGCAGGAAGAAAAAGCCGCCAAAGCGAAAAAACCAGCGGCCAAAAAATCCACCAATACAAAAGCCCCAGGCGTTGCTCCTGCGAAAAAGGCGCCGGCCAGAAAAAAAGCATCGGCTTAAGGAACGTTTTATAATCGTTTCAAATAAGAATGAACCACACAACACCAGTCGTCACCCCCGCCGCCTGCATCAGCTGGCTCAGAGTGCGGGGGTCTGGAGATGCAGGCGGCTTTTGCCGCTCTCTTTGCCCGTTTTTTATAGAGAGGCATTATCAATCAGGCGAGTTTTTCCAATCCACACCGCGGCCAGAACCCGCCCCCAGCGCTCTTCCACGTAATCCACCTTTTGAAACCCGTTCTCCCGCAACTGTTCTTTGGCCCAGACAAAGTCCTTTGTCCGGAGCGCCGCCCGCAAAACAACATTGAACGTACGGGCAATTTTAAGTTCGTCATAATCCAGATACGCATTCCGCGAAGACAGCGCCAGCCCGAAATCATCCCGCGCAATGGGCGCGCCGAGGATCCTTATCCCGAGTTTTTCCGTCTCAACCATTTCCCGAATGACCTGCAACTGCTGGAAATCTTTTTCCCCGAACACCGCGATATCGGGCCGGACATGCGCGAACAAGGTATGGACCACCGTTGCCACCCCGTCAAAGAAATGGGGCCGGAAATCGCTCTCCAACCCATCCGCCGCAGGGCCCGCCTTCACCGTGACCTGCACCCCGTTCGGGTAAATATCGGCCTCCGTGGGCACATAGACCAGATCCGCGCCTTGGGTTTTCAATGTCTCAAGATCGACTTCAACCTGCCGTGGATAGGTGCCAAAATCCTCGTGCGGGGCAAATTGCGTGGGGTTCACGAAAATACTCACCACCACCTTCTCCGCCGTTTCCTTCGCCAACCGCACCAGAGTCATATGCCCCGCATGCAAAGCCCCCATCGTGGGCACAAACCCGATGCGCTGGCCAGCCTCTTTCAGTTTTTGGATTTCCGTAGCGAGTGCCATGGCTGTATATACAATAATCATTCCCTCTCCATCATGCCTGTCATCCTGAAGCGAAGCTGAAGGATGAGATATAAAAACTAACCCTTGTATAAATTCTCAGGCCGCGGAAAACGGCCCGCCCGCACATCTGCGGCAAAGCGTTCCACAGCATCCTCGATGACGCCACGGACATGGGCATAGGGTGTCACGAATTTCGGCGGCGCACTATAGAGACTGCCGACCAGATCATCCGTCACCAGAATTTGCCCGTCACAAACGGGGGAGGCCCCGATCCCGATCGTGGGAATATCCACCGCCCGCGTCATCTGTTCCGCTACAGCGGCCACCGTGCCCTCTATCACGACCGCAAACGCCCCCGCAGTTTCCACTGCCTCTATATCGGCGAGCAAGGCCGTGATCTGGCTGGCCTGCTTGCCTTTCACCTTATACCCGCCCTCCTTCACCACCGATTGCGGCTGAAGACCCACATGCCCCATCACGGGAATGCCGGCCCGCACCAGCGCCGAAATCTGCGCAGACATCGACACCCCCCCTTCCAGCTTCACACCATGACAGCCCGTAATATCCATGATTTTTCGCGCATTTTCGAGTGCACTGTCCGGCCCCGCCTCATACGTCCCGTAAGGCATATCAACAATCACGGGCACATCGGGAGAAGCCCGCATGACCGCAGAGCCATGCGCCAGCATCATCTCCAGCGTTACCCCTGTGGTGTCCGGCAAGCCGTACAACACCGTCCCCACAGAATCCCCTACCAGCACAAGATCCACATAAGGCACAAGGCTTTGCGCCATCGGCGTGGTATAGGCCGTCAGGCACACGAACTTTTCCAGCCTGTTCTTGAAGCTTTTGATATCGGCACACGTCAGCCGCATGAAAGGAAACCTGACATTTTATAAATTGACTGCCCTACCATAAACCCATGCCCCCCTCCTGTCAGCAAAAAACCGGCCTGAAAATTTTCAAGGCCGGTTTCTGCTTTTTTCTCTAGGAAAGAAAAAACTGTCTTACAGGGCGGAAGCCGTTGTCTGGCACGAAATCGTGTCCGCCAGACTTTCTTCCAGCGTCCCGCCGAACGAGAAGTTCGCACTCGCGCCGTTTTGCGCGGCATTCACCGCATCGCCCCAGCAAGGTGTGTCTTCGTTCTGTCCGGCAGGCTCGATGGCGTTCAGGCCCGCATTACCCGTTTGCGGATTCTGTCCAGCGTTTCCGCCTTCCTCGTCACCAGCCGCAGGCTCAATGCCAGCCACGCCACCCTCTTCTTCACCGGCGGCGGGTTGAATTCCTGCCAGATTAAAGGCGGGAGGGAAAGGCCCACCCACAGGCGGCAAGCCCAGAATGGTGACATTCAAGCCCGAAGTCCCGGGATTAAAGAACGAGAACTGACGGAAGAAATCTTCCACGTTATCAATGGCCAGCCCTTCATCGGCCGCAACCGTCCCGACAAAGATCTGTCCACGCCCGTTCACAAGCGCATCATCCGCATCGTTCAGGCGATCCTCGATGAAGGTCCGGTTGACCGCGCTCAGAATTCCGCCCGTATCCGCCGGTGTGATCCCGTCAAACGTGGCATCCACCCCGTCAATCACGATCGGCTCCAGCGTCAACGGATCAAGGATAGAGCCGTCCGTGAAGTACACATAGTAGCTTCCCGCCGTCTGGAACCCTTCAAATGTCGTCCCACCGAGCGTTTCATTGACAATCGTCAGGTTATCGCTTGGCCCTTCCAAATCATCGAACAAAAGACCGACCGGTGTGAAGCCCAGAACCGTATTGATAAACGCGTTCGGATTGCCTGCATCGGAAATATCGACCGCACCGCTTTCAAAACGGGCCCCTGTCGGGTTGTCCGTGAAGCGATTGCCGGACACGATCACAGAACCATGCCCCGTGCCCTCGACATACAGACCATTCGTACCGGAATCCGTGACGATGTTGTTTGTCACAACACTGTTGAAGACCGGCAGGCTGTCAATGACGCCGACATCAATTTCCTGTTCACCAAAGTACAGATCATCTTCCTCTTCGGAGAAACCGCCCGTGGCATGGATATTGATTCCGTTGTCCGTGGCATTGTCGACCGTATTGCTGTCCACCAGAAGATCCGTGACGTTCTCGACCTCGATCCCGTCATCGCCTGTTGTGTTCACTTCGTTCCCGATAATGTGCACTGTCGTGGCAAGGAAGTAGGGGGAGTAGGACTCCTCCGATACATAACGCCCACGTGGCTTGGTATCTTCCAAGAAGCCCGCCAGCACATGAATGCCATCCGCGCCCCACATATCAATGTCACCGTAGTATGGTATTTCGATGATATCGCCGATCCCGACATGGAATACATGGTTGTCCTGGATCAGCGTATTGCCGCTCCACAGCACCTGAATGCCATCATCAGCCGCGCCAGGCACATAAGGCTCTTCCTCATCACCCAGAACGCCCACCGTGTTGCCGACGATCTCGACACTCCAGTCTTCCGGATTGTAGAGTTCGCCGATGAAGTCATATTCATCGGAGGACCCATACCCGCCATCAATCACATTCCGGACATGGATGCCATCAGCCCCGTACTCGTCATGGTAAGTGTCCTCATAAGAGTCGCTCTCTTCGGAGTATTTCGCATCCATCGCATACCCGAACCCGAAGATACCGGCATTGGTGACAAAGTTGTTGGAAATTCTGGTCCGGCCCGAGTCAATGACTTCAATCCCGTCATCGGCGGTACCATCGACACGGTTCCCGTCCACCACAACCGCATAGTCACGGAAGCCGTCTTCGTACCCGATACCAGCAGGAATGCCGCTTTCACCCTGCACACCGCGCACATGAATACCATCGGCACCGTAATAATCACCGGCCCCGTAATTCACGCGGTCGAATGGCGAGGACTCTGTCATGTCGGACCCGTCATAGCCGCCGATTCCGGCACCCATAACCGTATTGTCCTTGATCAGGGCCGAACCGGAGTACGCCACTTCGATTCCATCGTCACCCGTTGTGTTCACGTCATTGCCGATGATTTCCACCGCATAGCCGTAATACCCATCACCGCTCGCACCAGGACCATAGAAATATCCGTCATCAAAGACAGCGCTGACCGTAATCCCGTCATGCGTGTCATGCCCGATTTCATCAAAGACGATATAGGAACGGAGAAGATCCGTCATATCCTCATCACCCCAGAGCGTCCGGCGATCTTCGCCCGCAAACGGTCCCTCGGAGAGCACTTCATCAAAGTCGTATGCAGACAGGGACGTCCAGTCGATACCGGCCTGATAGACGCGATTTTCCTCACCTTCGGCATAACCGCCGATCAAGGTCCGGCCACTATAGGACACATCGATCCCGTCTCCACCCGTCCAGGCCACATCATTGCCCTGAATCACCACACTCCACTCCGAAGGCGAGGAATCGTATTCGTCGTCCTCTTCTTCGTCTTCCAGCGACAGCGTCAGGATCGGAGACTCCGCATACACGTTATCCACCTTGATCCCGTCACCATCACCCCACGTGAAGGAGAAGAAGTCATAATCAGAGTACTCATCCCATGAGTCGTCTTCCAGCGCCAACAGCACGGGGAATTCGCCAAGGAAGAGATCACCCACAGCCTCGACAGCCTCGGATACGATTTCGCCCAGTCCGGCGAAGGAGACATCGTTGTTCACGATCCGTGTGGCCAGAGAGTCATGGACGTAAATCCCGTTATCCCCTGTCAGGGCCACTTGGTTATCCTCGACATTCACCGGCCAGCCATAGGACGGATAGTCCACATCGGCGAATTCAATTTCAGGAATGTACTCGCCTTCCCATGTAATGCCGGAGACTTCAATCCCGTCATCACCGGCCAGAAGAACCTTGTTCCCGAAGACGCCCGCATAGGCCCCGTTCTTGATCCGGATTCCATCATCCAGCGTCATGGAAACACGGTTGTGCTTCACGATCGTATGATCGGTATCGACAACACGGATCCCGTCGGCATCCCACGTATCATGACCAATATGCGCGACATCGTTATCGTAGATATAGGTGGCGTTTCCATCCTCAACCTCGATCCCGTCATCACGGGTAAAGACAACCGAGTTCCCCCAGATCTGGGAGTCCGCTTCGGCAATGCCATAGCCAAACCCTTCGGAGTCTTCCTCATCTGCAATCGGTGGAATCACGTCAATCCCGCCCACATTGGCGACATGGATCCCGTCTGCACCGGATTCATCCCCGTTATCGACCGTTAGACCCGCATCAAACACGCTGTTGTCATAGATAGCGACAAAGTCACCGTCCAGCGCTTCGATCCCGTCATCGCCCGTCTGGTTGATGATGTTATACGCAATCCACGCCGAACCAAAATCATGGACCTGAATACCGTCTTCACCGGATTCATTGATCTTGTTGCCTCCGTCCACGTCATCCGTTCCAATGATCAGGTTTGTGCCGCCTTCGGCTTCAATCCCGTTTTGGCCAGCGCGATTGATCGTATTGCCAAAAATGGAAACATCGTCACTGTTTTTGCTGTAAATCCCGTTCCAGCCAGCATCATCAACGGTGTTGTAAGTAATCGTTGCAGACCCTTCCGCATCCTGATGGAAGATCCCGTCACGGCCCGTGCCATTCACGGTGTTGAAGGAAATATCCACGCCATCATTATGATCACTGTACAAGCCCCATGTGCCAGCATTGTTAACCGTGTTGACTCTCGCGTAGGAATTCGTTGTGTTTTTAAGGGCCAGACCGGACCGGATACTCCCGTTCACTATATTATCAAAAACCAGAACATCATCACCAAATTTCAGGTTCAAACCATCCCAGCGCGGTGTATCAATCAGGTTGTTCTGGATCCGGATACGATCCACCACAACGGCTTCGATCCCGTTATTGTTATTGCCTGAAATACCATTGCCGATAATGTGGTTTCTGTCAGCGAGATCGACTCCGCCGATCGTCACATCACTGGAGTTATGAACGTCAATCCCGTCATCCAGCGCGTTCTGGATCAGGTTCGCATACACTTTCACGCGGTCACTGAGCACCACGCGTACGCCATCCTTGCTACTGTCTGTAATAATATTGTTGCGGATCACGCCGTCATGGCCTTTCAGGAAGTAAATCCCGTCATCGGCGCCTGTGACGGTAAAGCCGTCAATCGTGACATCATCACCCGTCACGAAAAAGCCCGGGGAAGCCGGTGCAATAATGGTTTCCGCACCCCGCGCATCATTGCCGGAAATACCAGCATTCGCGCCTTCCAGAAGGAAGTGGTTTTTGGAAACGGTCAGGCTTTCATGGAAGGTACCCGCCCCGACATGGATGGTATTGAGGCCCGTGCCCGTATTTTTGACAGCATCAATCGCCTTTTGGATTGAACCGCCCTTGTTCTGGTTCAGCTCAATCGTCCCTGTGCCGCTTGTGCGCAGGGTATTGGCCGCACCGGAATTAAAGATTTTGGAGTTTTCAATGAGGATATTCCCGCCCTGCGCGTCCAGTACGGCAGAAGGATTGATCCCTGCGATAGAGAAATTCTTACCCGTGGCATAAAAATTCCCGCCATTCGTGGAGACATTCCCATTCACCAGAACAGACTGGGACCCGATGGTCGGACCAAAAGCACCGGCAATCAGTTCAACGGCCAGTTTTCCGGCTGTGGACACAATGCCTTCGTTCAGCCACACGTCATCATGGGCCTCCATCCGCAAGGTGGCATCACCGCCCGCCGTTTTGTCGATCTGGGTCATGACCACGATATCACCCTGCTGGGTGTCGTAATCCGCCGTCCGCAATGTCACATTGGTCCCCGCATTCAAGGCCCCCTCAATCACATCATCCGTCACATAGGAATACACCGAGTTTATGATATTGAAGGGCTCTACGAGCAAATCCAGCCCGAGAGTGAGAGAAATATCCCGATTCAGCGTGTCAACAACCGCCAGGTTACGGGGGTCAAGCAACCATTCCCCTGCGACAACAGAACCATCGGCTTCCAGATAGTCCTTGCCGGACGTCTCAACCGTTCCGCCCTGACCTGCGCCCGCGCCACGCGCCGTGATCAGACCATGAAAGCCTGTGCCCACTTCGGACCAGACCACCACATCACCGCCATCGCCCTCTACCGTGGCATCAGCCCGCAAAACCGCATTGCGGTCTACATATGCGTAATCAGCCTTGGGTGTTTCGCCTTGGCCCTGATACGCGCCACCAAACTTGATATCGCCGCCGCCTTGCTGGCCGGACGCCTCGATCACCGCGCCATCGAGCGCCGCAACCGTTTTTCCGGTGACCGTCACGGTTCCGCCTGTTTTCCCTGTCGCATCCAGCGTGCCTTTCACGGCCACCGTACCGGTTTTACCAGCAGACAGAACGATTTTACCGCCCTGTACGCTAGCGGAAGACACATCCACCAGACCATCGACATTGATCAGATTATCCACGACATGCCCCGCAGTAGACGTTGTCATCTGGACAACGCCGCCCTGCGCGTGAATGGCACCGGAATTTTCAATTCTGGCCGCCACATCGCTTGGCACTTCGATTTCAAAGAGGTTATCGCCGTAAGGGTCCATCGTGACTTTGTTGCCGGAAGCCAGCGCCACAGTCCCCATTTTTGCATTGATCACGCCGCTATGGGATACGGAAGGGGCCACAAACGCGGCCAGTCCGGAATCTGCCACATTGACCTGACCTTGCAGATCAATACGCGCATCGGGGTTTCCATCCACATTCACAAACGTGTAGTTTCCAAAGGCGTTGTTGATGATCTGGTCATTGCTGACATCACCTGTCGTGGCGACAAGACCGCCCACATCCACCTGAGAATTCTGCCCGAAAAACACGCCATTCCGGTCAACAATCAAAACGCGGCCATTGGCGTTCAGGGCGCCCAGAATACGGGTCGGGTCGGAGTCCAACGAGGCTTTCGCGGCAAACAACGAATTCGCGCTATTTTGCTTGATATTGACTGAGTATCCTTCCGGAATGCTCAAATGGCCGGAACGCCCGACATAAATATCGCTGTGTTGCAGGATATTCGTCTGCGTACTGTTGGAGGTATCAATGGCGATCGTGCCATGCTCGTCCGTGAAATCGCTCCAAGGCGCCGTATCGGCAAAAGCCGGAGTCGCCGCGAACAGGGCCAGACCTGCAACCGTCAAAGCGGAAGAAGAAAGTAAAAACTTGGCAGAAGATCCGAGGCTGGAAACTCCTGATTTTTTCGTTTTATGCGATATTTTCATGTCGTCCTCACTGTTCAATGTTACAGGTGTCTTATGTGTCCCGATTTTGCGTCTGAAATCATGTCTGACAACGCGAAAATCCTATGCAAATGCAATATCAAAGGGCCCTTTTGACAAGCCAAAGTCGTCCTACAATTTCAGATATTACACGCCCATAAAGCACTTTTTTCTTTTGAATGCAAGACAATATTGCACATTAAAAAGATTTTACTTCGCCTCGAAGCCCAAAGCACCCGTGGAAGCGCAGTGGCCTCGGGAAAAATTCTATGAAAATATTCTATGACAACAAATCATCCTGCCGGAGCGCCCCCATAATCCCGCGAAGCAGGGGGACGGAAATCGGTCGTTTTTGTGCCAGAGCCACCCTGTCGGCGTGCATGACAATGTCCCGCGCCGCAGAAAACGAACGCTCCATACGGGGGAGTAGATAACGTATCACATCATTTCCAACACGCAACTGTCTGTCACTGAACAGTTTTATAAGAACAGATGCCAGCAGGACCTCGTCAGGCGGGCGGATCTCGGCCAGAGGCGCGGCCCGAAACCGCGAGGCCAGATCGGCAATCGAAAACTCCGCCTGTGACGGGGTCATCCGGCCCGTACACAGGAACGAGCGCCCTTCTTCCTTGAAGATATTATACAGGTGAAACAGGGCGGTTTCGGCCTCGGGCGCGCCAAACCACGCATCCACCCCTTCCAGCACCAGATGCCGACCCTGCGCGGCCAGCGCTTCGGCGCCCTGCGTCATGAGGGTTTCGGGACGAAGAGACACCGCCTGCGCCTTGTCCTGCCACATGGCCGCCAGATGGGTTTTACCGCTAGCCGCCGGACCGCTCAAAAACAGGAGCGGCGCGGACCAGTCCGGCCAGCGGTCAATCCACTGCACCGCCGCCTGATTGCTGGGCCCAATCAGAAAATGCGCCCGTCCCATCACAGGCCGCATCTCAAGCGCAAGGGGAATCTGGGCAGGCCTGTGCATCATCGCTTCTTTCAAGACCCCTCCTCAACGCCCTGTTTGGATAAGGAAACATCGCCCCCGTAATAGGGACTCCCCCTGTAGAATGAGATCAGGGCTGACAATAGCACACTCAGGATGGCGGCCACCGGTATCGCCAGAAAGACCCCCAAAAACCCGCACACTCTCCCGCCCGCCATCAGGGAGAAAAACACCCAGAGCGGATGAAGCCCCACACGATCCCCAACCAGACGCGGGGTAAGAACGTTCCCCTCGATGATCTGGCCCGTCACAAATACACTCCCGATCAGCGCTACATACGACCATTCCCCGCTTTGAGCCCAAGCCATACCAACCCCCACAGCGCCCCCCAAAAGAGGCCCTGCAAAAGGCACGATGGACACCAGCCCCGCACTCAGACCGATCAAAAATCCGTATGGCAGGCCCGCCACAGCCAGACAGACCGCATAAAAGACCGCCAGAAACAGCGCTACCATAATCTGCCCCCGAATAAAGGCCGAGACTTTTTCATCCATTTTCTGCAGAAGACCCAGAAGGAAGACCTTGCGCCGGCGGGGAAGCATCTCCTCCCCCCAGTGACACAGGGCCGGCCATTCCAACAAAAAGAAATAGGCGGCGACCGGTGTCAAGAGACAGGCAGAAATCACATGAAAAAACGCCTGCCCGCCCGCCACGAGAGAAGACATCACAGATCCCGCCACCGTCCCCATCGCGCCCATATGGTCCTGCATCCATTCGGACAGCCCCGCACTCTGGCCTGTCACAGGCACGCCATACCGCGAGAAGTACGGCAAAGCCAGATCCAGCGCCCGCTGATAATACAAAGGCACCTCTTTCAGAAACTGCAGAACCTGATACGACAAAAACGGAACCATCAGCACCAGAAATAAAGCCACAAGCACGAAAAACACACCGGAGATCAAGCCAACAGCCCAGCCCCGTTTCATCCCCCGTCGGGCAAAACCTTCCACAACAGGATTGAGAAGGTAGGCCACGGCCGCCCCCAGCACAAACGGGAACAACACTTCATTGAAAATAAATATAAAAGCCAGAAGCCCGCACACCACGGCGCTCCAGAAATACACCTGACACCTGAACGTCATCGTTTGTGCTCCAAATAAATTTTGATGAGAACGATGCCAGGAAAAAACGCACGGAAAAAGGCAAGTGTCCTTTGAGGGACATGCGTTTTAAGTACGTTTTTGACACAGCAGAGTTCCATCAAAAGTCCTCTTTACGGATCAGTTCTAAAAATGCCATTCACGGGATTGCGGTTTTTCCGGCGCAACCGCGCCGCCGCCGCCCGCCTGCGGTGCAATATTCTCCGCCGAAGCTTCCCCCTGCAGGGACAGGTCATAGACCGGCGTACCCAGCGCCGCCGTTTGTCCTCGCGGGGATTGCGCCAAGACCAGCCCCGCCTGCGCCAGCGCCGCCTGCAACGCCATCCGGTTCCCGTGATGCGCCAGATCCAGATAGGCTTCGCGGGGCGACAGCGCTTTCAGGGACATATTATAGACCCCTGACACCCGCGCCAGCGCCTTCTGGACATTCGCCCACTCCCCCAAAGACCCGAACGCCACCCGCACCGTTGTGACCCCCTGATGGTCGCCCTCTTGCGCCTCTCCCCGAGGGAAAGTTGTTTCGATCGCCATATTTCGCGCCGGAACTGCCGGCGCAGGCTCCGCCGCCAGCGCCTCTTGCGGAACCGCCTCTGCCGTCTTTTGCCATCCAGACTGGAACACCTGCCGGACCATCGCCACAGCTCCGCCATACAGGCTGGCCTCGTCCTGCCCTGTGGCGGAAAACATCCGCTTGGTTGTGACGTAGGCCGGCCCACCGCCTGTAGCACTGTAAATTTTTATATCCAGCCCCTCCGGCACCCTTCTGGCGACCAACACCACGGCAGAGTCCGCCCCGTAACGCTGGACCAGCGCCGTCATATTGCGGGGATCGTAATGCAGGGCTTCGTCATCCCCGACCGCGCTGACATCCGCCAGATCCCCCATGGGCACGATCAGGGGAATCGGCCCTATCCCCAGATCGGACGCACTGGCCCACGCCTTGAGAAACCCGTTGGCAGGTGTCCATAACTGCAGGCGCCCGTCCGCGTCTTCCAAAAACGGCAGGACCAGCAAAGGCCCTTGCGCCTGCGCGCTGTGCCCCTCTGGAACCGCCTGATCCTGTGAAGGGGCCTGCGCCCCGATACCGACCGGAGCCTCTTGCTCCTGGGCGACCTGCGCCGGCCCCGCCATCTCCGTATTCACGGCAAGCCCCTGCTGACCGAAATACTGCCGGACGGCCTGTTCGTCAAAGCGGAACGTATAGGTCCCAATATACCGCTTGCTGGAGAGTTTTTCGCTGGTCACCTCATAATCTTGAATCATCGGGGCGAGCACGGCAGGCGCAGGGGCAGGAACCGTGTGACCGGACGGCCCTGTTTTTTCCGCCAGCGCCAAAAAAGCCTTGACCTGCGCCTGTGCAAAGGCGTTTTCCCGCGCTTTCAGGGCATTTTCAGCCGTCTCGTCCACAACGATATTCTCCACCGTGAAAGGGGACACCTCGACTGTTGCCGTTTCCGCAGGCGTGAGGACCTGCGCCTGCACGGGGGAGGGCACCCACAGGCCTGCCAAAAAAGACACGCAAAGCCCTGTACGCACAAACAGAAAAGTCCTATACAAAAGAGCCATGGAAATTTTCCCTGTTTTTAAAGTCTGGAAGCCTGTATGCTTATACTCTTCCTGCGCATTGAATTGAAGTACTATTTTTGAAGAGTGATTGATACAAACATGAATGAAACCGCCTATAAACAATCCGGTGTGGATATTGAGGCCGCCGCAGAGCTGGTTGAAAATATCAAGCCCCATATCCAAAAAACAAACCGCACGGGGGTGATGAGCGGGATCGGGGGGTTCGGCGCGCTGTTCGACCTCAAAGCCACAGGATACAAGGATCCTGTACTGGTCTCCGGCACAGACGGCGTAGGGACAAAAATCAAAATTGCAATCGAGACAGGGCATCACGATACCATCGGGATCGATGCCGTGGCCATGTGCGTCAACGATGTGGTTGTACAGGGCGCGGAACCTTTGTTTTTCCTCGATTACTTCGCCACAGGCAAACTGGATACCGGCGTGGCCGAGGCCGTCATCAAGGGCGTTGCCAAAGGATGCGAAATCGCGGGCTGTGCCTTGATTGGCGGGGAAACTGCCGAAATGCCAGGCCTGTATGCCACGGGCGATTACGATCTGGCAGGCTTTACCGTCGGCGCGGTCGAGCGGGAGAACATTATCACAGGCGACACCATCACCGCCGGCGATTCCATTCTGGCTCTGGCCTCCAGCGGCCTGCACTCCAACGGATTTTCGCTGGTGCGGCATCTGATCAAAACCACACAGAGCGAAGATTACACGTCTCCCGCGCCCTTTGCCCGCGAGCAAACACTGGCGGAAGCCCTGCTCATCCCCACAAGAATTTATGTGAAATCTATCCTGTCCGCCCTGTCACATCATCCCCGTAGCATCAAAGGGCTGGCACATATTACCGGCGGCGGGTTACTCGAAAATGTGCCCCGCATTCTGCCCGCCACCGTCTGCGCAGAGATTGATACCGGCGCATGGACGCTCCCGCCTGTCTTTCGCTGGCTGATGCAGATCGGCAAACTGACCCCGCGCGATATGGGCGCCACCCTCAACGCCGGAATCGGGATGGTGGTGATCTGCGCCCCCGCACACAAGGACGCGCTGACAGAGCATTTCCAGAACAACGGCGAAACGGTTTACGACATCGGCACCATCCGCCCCCGCACGGACGGCGGGCCACGGGTCATCCTGAAACAGGCGGACACGCACTGGGCTGGCGCATGAACAACCGCGCCCCTCTTTCTCTGGCGGTGCTGATCTCGGGAAGTGGCAGTAACCTGCAGGCCCTGATTGATGCCTGCAAAACGCCGGATTTTCCGGCCAGAATTGCGGTGGTCCTTTCAAACCGGCCGGACGCCTACGGGCTGGAACGGGCACGGAAAGAAGGCCTCCCCGCGCCCTGTATCGACCATACGCAGTTTCCCTCCCGCGAGGCCTTTGAAGACGCCCTGCAAGAGGTGCTGGAAGCCTATCCGGTGGATTTGATCTGTCTGGCAGGCTTTATGCGCATCCTGACTCCGGCCTTCATCCACCGCTGGGAAGGCAAAATCATCAATACCCACCCCGCGCTTTTGCCCAAATTCGGCGGCAAAGGCATGTACGGGGCGCATGTACACAAGGCCGTGCTGGAGGCGGGAGAAACCCAAAGCGGCGCAAGTATACATTATGTCATTCCAGAGGTGGACCAAGGCCCTGTCATTCTGCAAAAAACCGTACCCGTTCTGGACGGTGATACCCCCGAAACCCTTTCAGCCCGCGTGATTGCGCAGGAACATCTCGCCTACCCCGAAGCGGTTCGCCTGATCGCACACAAAAGATTTTCTGCCTGAGTCGTCATCTTCAGTAAAGCTTAACTTTTTGCGTGCACATTGTCCTATGATACAATAATGCAAGGCTTGTGAATCACATCGATATGTTCAGGATACGCTTCCACCTCTCGGCTTTCAAGATCAGGACCCGCGCCCTGCACCGTGCGCTGGGATTTCTGGGCACACTCCTCCTTCTTTGTGTCACCATACAATCCCCTGCCCGAAGCCAGACCCTCAAACCCACGCTGGGAAGCCACGTCCGGCTCACAGACACCCAGCCCCGTTCTTTTATTGGCCCGTTCCTCTATGAAACAGCGGGTCAGGATCCCACGCTGGATGCCGATACCCTTGTGGCCCGACACAAAAGCAATATCAAGGGCCTGCGGAAAAACAACACACTCGTAGCCCTGCACACGACCAGAACCCCCGCATGGCTCGTTTTTTCGGTGATCAATCAATCCTCCAGTCCGGACTGGGTGCTGGATTTCGGCCATGTTTTCGAGGGACGGATGGGGAAAATCCGGCACCTGATAATCAAAAACGTGACCACAGGGGAGATCCTCTTTCAAACGGGGGGGGAAAGCCCACCCCCTCCCGCCTCTGCCGAACGCTTTGACGGACGGACCTTGCGTGTACACGTGCCACCAGACATCCCGCAATATTTTGCGATATCCCTGACACCGGACAACGGATTTTCAAACGTCATGACACCAGCCCTGATCCGTCATGATGTTTTTGTCAGGGACCTCCAGAACGGGGCGTGGGGCAAGACCTTCTATCTCCTGCTATTGCTCGTGATCACCGGATTTTTCAGTGCGTTCAGCCTGATTCAAAGAAATCCCGCGCCCTTGTACTTTTGCGGCTATGTGTTTTTGTATCTCGCCCTGTACAGCGTCTGCGAGCACGTGTTTTATACCCAAAGCGCGATCACGGGCATCATCGCAAACCTGCTGTTCCTTGCACCGGCGGTGTCGGCGCCCCTCCTGACCGTGCGTTTTTTTGAAACACCGCTTCACAGCGTTCTGGAACGCGGCCTGATTGTCACCGGCCTTGTCCTTCTGGCCTGCGGCCTGATGGCACAATATGCTGTACCGGAATCCTTCCACATTCCGCAGGGCGCCCTGTTGATGCTTCCCATGCTGATATCCTATGCCCTGTGCACCTTCTTGTCCTTTATCCGGCTTCAGAACAATCAGCACGGCGCAGTCTTCCTGCTGGGGGGATGGGTTCTGGCCTTCACCGGCACCGGCACCCTCCTGATGGGGGAGCACCTGTTTCAAAGCCCCTCTTACACCTTCATGACGGGATACTGGATTCTCCTGCTCCCGCAGTGTGTCTGTTTTATTCTGGCGTTTCATGAAAAACTCCAGAAGGTGCTGGATGAAAAAATGGCCCTGCTGGCCCGTGAAAACCGGATGGCCCAATCCCTGTCCCGCCTCAAACAATCCAAGGAGACCGCAGATCAGGCACGCCTGCTCCGTATTATAGAACGGGAACGGGAATTGATGGCAGAACTCCGCGAACGGGAAATCGAGCGCACCAACGAAATGCGGCAGGCCAAAGACATGGCCGACGAAGCCAACCGCGCCAAATCCGCTTTTCTTGCCGTTGTCAGCCATGAAATCCGGACCCCCATGAACGGGATCATGGGGATGGTCCGCCTCCTCACCGATTCCAAAATGACAAAACAGCAGACCGATTACCTCACCGCGATCAAAAAATCGGGCGACACCATGATGACCCTGCTCAATGATATTCTGGATTTTGAAAAAATCGAGAGCGGGAATATGCTGTTGGAGGAGATCTCGTTCGACATGACAAAACTGATCGAGGATGTCCTGACCCTGATGTCCGGCCATGTCGCGGAAAAAAAGCTCTTCCTGCAGGCCCACATCGCCGAAGGATTTCCCGAGACCCTCAAGGGCGACCCGATGCGCTTCCGGCAAATCCTTCTGAACCTTGTGAACAACGCCATCAAATTCACGCCGGACGGGGGTATTACCCTGCACCTCCAGCATACGCCAATTGATAAAACACAGCGTACGGAGCAAGAGGATTACGAGATCTATTGCGCCGTCGAGGACACCGGTATCGGTATTTCCGAAGAGGCCCAGAAAAAATTGTTCCAGCCCTTCGCGCAGGCCGACAAAAGCACCTCCCGCAAATACGGCGGCACGGGACTGGGGCTGGCCATCTGCCGTAAACTGATCGAGGCCATGGGCGGGCTTCTGCAGGTCAAAAGCATTCCGGAGGAAGGCAGTCTCTTTTTCTTCACCCTGCGCATGAAGGCCGGTGAAACACTCGGGCACGATTCCGTGCCCCTTGAACAATACATCCCTTATACCGCTATCGAACTGCCGGCACTGGATATTCTGATTATAGACGATAACGAAATGAACCGGCGGGTCCTGCAGGGGTTTTTAACACGCGGACAGCACACTCTCACCCTCTGCGAAACGGCGGAAGAGGCCTTGCATCACTGTAAGGATCACCGCTTTGACATCATAATCACCGATATCCAGCTCGGGGGGCTGGACGGGATCGAATTTACCAAACTGATCCGCAGGCATTCCGATTCTGTCATCGCACAAACGCCCATCATCGCCTTGTCGGGAAATGTCAGCCTTGAAGACCAGCTTTTATATAAAAACGCAGGGATGAGCGGGTTTCTTGCCAAACCCCTTGATCCCGAAGCCCTGATGAAAACGCTCTCCCAGTTCAGCGCCCATGCCCTCACCAAAACTTCTGCGCTCGCCGCCACGCCGGACCCGTTGGAAGAGGTCATCACGGACGAGACCTTTGATTCCTTCGCCGAAGCGCAGGCGCTTTTTTCAGAGAAAGAGCCCGCCACAGCGCCCGCGCACGGCCCTGCCGAGATTGTTCTCAATCATGCCCTCCTCCAGTCTTTGAACAAAAACATCCCGCGGATGGAACTGGAGCGTCTGTTGCACGGCCTGATGGACAAGGCGGATGAACTGATCTATGCCCTGAACGATGACACACGGCAAAGCGATCTGGAACATTTGTACGAAAGGGCCCACGAGCTCAAAGGCATGGCCGGAAATTTCGGCCTCACAGAGATCAGTACACTGGCGGGGCTCATCGAAACGGCCGCCAAAAAACAGGACATCCCAACAATACAAAAGGCGGGAAAGGCCCTCCCCGACGCGAACCAAAGAGCACAGGAACAACTGATCGAGTGGCTCAAAGGGCTATAGCATGCCCTCTCTTCTTCAAAGCCCTACCCGACAATTTCGTCCGGCTTGAAGAAATAGGCAATTTCAATACCGGCATTTTCCAGACTGTCCGACCCGTGCACGGAATTCTCGCCGATATTCACGGCATAGTCCTTGCGGATCGTTCCGGACACAGCGTCTGCCGGATTGGTGGCGCCCATCACTTCACGGTTTTTGGAAACGGCATTCTCGCCTTCCAGAACCTGCACCACAACAGGGCCAGAGCTCATAAATTCCGTCAGCTCCCCAAAGAACGGACGGGCCTTGTGCACGGCGTAAAAACCTTCGGCCTGCGCCAGCGTCATATAGATCCGTTTTTGCGCGATAATCCGCAAACCCGCCGCTTCCAGTTTTGCGTTGATAGCTCCTGTCAAATTCCGGCGCGTGGCGTCCGGCTTCAACATGGAAAATGTGCGTTCGATCGCCATGATTTTTTCCTTATTGTTTTAAAATTCTAACCCATAGCCACTTGAAAAATGAACACATCCTCTTTGTCGTCATCCCGAGGGCCTTTTGCGAAGCAAAATTGGCACAAAGGGGGGATGTATTCTTCTCGCAAAGCTACAACACAGCGCTTTATAGCGATCAAAAACCCAAAGCGCAAGACAGGATCACACAATCTTCCGGACCTAAGGGCGGGTGGACAGTTGAAGGGGGCTTACATCTGGCGTCTGCGGATGGAATCCTGCTCGTGCGAGAACGGAACGCCCGGGGCCACAAAAAACGGATATTTGGGTTTTTTCTTTTCGGGGGGGGCGGCGTTCTCGTCACCGGAATCTGGCGCAGGCTCTTCCAGACTCACAGGCTCGGTAAAGGTCTGGTCGGCCTGCCCCGTCCAGCACAGCGGCATGGAGGGATAATCTTCTGTCAGAACATAAATATAAAATTTCTTGTTCACAATGGCCCCATTGCACTGGTCAAGATTTCCCAGACCCGCCTTGTATTCCCGTGCGGCGTCATAGCTGGATTTGAACAGTCCGGTCTGACTGACGAAAATCGGGAAGCCATCTGCCGCATACCCCACATGCGCAAACGGTTTTTTGACCAGCGCCTCCGGAATACCATGATACAGATACACACCGTCTTCGGCGGGATAGTTTGCACTGGCAAAGGGCACACCATCCAGCGCAACCCCGAAAAACATGGAATCCTGCACGAGGGTCCGGCCTCCGGCCTGCACAGGCTTCAGGGACATACGAAATACATAACTCTGCGGCGTCACGGGATCCTTGACCGGAACAGCGGGCACCCCGTTGGCGGCGATATAGCGGTACTGTCCGTCGCTTTTCATTCTGAAGACGGAGACGGGCGGCGCTTCACCGCTCTCTTGCTCTTGTGGCTGTGCCTGCTCCTGCACATCCTCTCCTGCCACAGGCGCCCCCTGCACAGCAGGCGGGGCAGGGGTTTCCACAGCTTGCGCGGCCCCTAAAACAAACATAGCGCCCCCCAAAACCATGAGGGACGCTACGAAACGCTTCAAAGTGACGTGCTGATAAAGACACGACATCTTGAAAAAACCTTTCTGTTTAAATAGCCTTCAAGTTGGTGGCCGCTTGCTTGCCGCGGTTCTCCTGAAGATCATAGGACAGTTTCTGCCCCTCGTTCAAAGTCCGCATCCCTGCGGCCTCCACAGCAGAAATATGGACAAAAATATCCTTACTTCCATCATCGGGGACGATAAAGCCATAGCCCTTATCGTTATTAAACCATTTTACTGTTCCTGTAGCCATAGTTGCGATACTCCTTCGCGTTCAAGTTTTCAATCAGCTCCTTGGGTAGTTCTTTCGGCTGATGATGACGGTCTTGATGTAGTCCAGTAGTCAATGCGCGAAGTAGTCCAAAGATCAGACCGATTAAACCCTTTTTTTTTACCCCGCGCAAGTAAAAAACGATATTTGAATTTTTCTTGCTTTCAAAGCCTTGCTCTGGTCTATCTATTTTATGCTCAGCTACCAACATATTTACCATGCCGGAAACCCTGCCGATATTCACAAGCATCTCTGGCTTGTGACGGTTTTGGCCTATCTGCGCCAGAAAGAAGCCCCCCTGACATGGATCGACACCCATGGCGGGCGGGGACTGTATGACCTGACGGCGCCCGAAGCCCTGAAGCGCAAGGAATTTGAAGCGGGCCTCTTTCCTGTGCTGGATTTTTTCAACACCGCGCCGCCTGACTCCCTGCCCGCGCCACTCCGGCATTACAGGGATATCCTGATGGCCTGCAATCCGGACCGTTCTGGACGGCCCTCTTGCTACCCGGGCTCGGCCTTTATTGCCGCCCAGATGCTCCGGCCCACGGATTCCCTGCATAGTTTTGACCTGCACCCTGCCGAATACGCGCATCTGGCCCAATCCCTCAAACCCTTTTCTCATGCGCACATCCAAAAATCCGATGGCACGCAAGCCCTGCACGCCTTGCTTCCGCCCGTTTCACGCCGTGGTGGCGCGCTGATCGACCCCAGCTATGAAATCAAAACGGAATACACCGAGATCTTCGAGCACCTCCAAAGCGCCCTGAAACGCTTCCCCCAAGGCACCTTTATGATCTGGTATCCGCTTTTGCCTGCGGGGCGCCATCATGACCTCACAGCCCCATGCCAGAGCCTGCCCTACCCTTATGAGATCGACGAATGGCATTTTACTCCGCCCCATGACAAACCCCACGGACTCTATGGTTCCGGCATGATACTCGTCAATCCGCCCTATACCACACCCAAAACCATGGCGCATATCAAATCCCTGATCCTGCCTGTGCTCATGGCATCTGAAAGGATCTGATAGAGTGATTCCATACATGAAACGCTTTTGTTGCCTAGTCGTTTTAAGCCTCCTCACTGCCTGCGCAGACCCTCTTACGCTGGGTGGACGGCTGGAAACAGCGCAAAATATAGCCAGCCAAGGGGGACTCCAGCCTCTCACGGTGCAAACCCTGCATTATAACATCGCAACGTGGCAAAAAATCTCTCAAGCCGGCGCACCCCTCCACGTTTATATTGAAGGGGATGGACAAGCTTGGGTGTCCCGCTCTACGCCCTCCCGCAACCCGACCCCGACCGATCCCATAGCGCTCACACTGGCAAGCCTTGACCCCGCGCCCAATATCGTCTATCTGGCGCGCCCCTGCCAGTATACGCCTCTGGAACAGTCCCCCGCCTGCACTGTCAGAAGCTGGACCAGCCAGCGTTTTTCGGAAGAGATCATACAGGGCATGGATACGGCCCTGTCCCGTATCACGCAAGGCCTTCAAAACCCTGCACTGGACCTGATCGGCTTTTCCGGTGGCGGGAATATCGCGCTGTTGCTGGCCGCCCGCCGGTCCGATATTGCGAGTGTCCGCACCGTAGCGGGGAATATCGACATCACGGCTTTTAACGCCCTGCACCACACCAGCCCCATGCCGGACTCTCTCAATTCTGCTGATTTTGCAGACCGGCTCAAAACCATCCCCCAACGCCATTTTATCGGGGTGCAGGACGACATTGTCCCGCCCGTCATCTACCAGTCCTATGCGAAAGCCCTGAACTCTGCACCCTGCCTCAAATTAACCCTTGTGCCTGCGGCCACACACACTGAAGGCTGGGAGTCCGTCTGGCCCGCCTTGCTGAAAGAATCCGTTTCCTGCGAAACGAAGTAAACTTTATGTAAATTTTCTACCCCTTCTCTCCTCAAACCCGCTTGGAGCCTTCAAAAGTTAACAATTAACTAATATTTAATAAAATTTATGATAAATTTAGATTAAGAGCTTCGGAGTTATAGAAAGTTCAAGTGTTTCGGACAGACGTAATCTCACCACACACACACAAACCCAGGAGAGCCTCTCATGCCTACAGCAGATCAAATCAAAGCCACACTGACAGCCGCCGCCGCCGCTAACAACATGTCTCTCATCACGACAACGGTCAACAGCATCACCGCCGCACAAAAGGCAGATACGGCTTTTACTGCAACGGTTGCGCCCGCCTACGTCCTTGCCCTGAAAAGCATTGCCAATTACACGCTGGTCAATGACAGTATCGCAAACCTGACGGTCAGGAATTTTATGGTCAAAGTGGGCGCGTATGTTGACGGCGCTACGATTGGGATTGCGATGAAGACTTTTTCGGCTGACTTCAATGCGGGCGGTCTGGATGCCATGACGGACAATCTGTCTGCCACACAAAAAGCCGCCATTCCAGTGGCCAGCCTGAACGGCGTTTTAACAGATTTGGCAAACTTTACTTTTGAGATTGATTCCCTCGGAAATCCCAGAGATGCCGAAGCCACAGCCGCAGTACGGGATTACATGTCAAAAATGGGAACCTTTGTGGGCACCAATGCCATTTCCAGTGCCATGACAATTTTGGTCGGAGACCAGAATCTGGCCGCCTTGGACGCTGTCACCGATTATCTTTCCGTCACACAAAAAGCCGCCTTCACAGGAACACTCGCCACAGCGTTGAATAATACAGTCATAGCGATTGCTGACCTGTCCGTGTCATTGGATGCGGCTTCGTCTGCTGTAGCGGCAAGAGATATTATGTCTAAACTAGGCGCCTCGGTCAGTGGCGCGGCCATAGGCTACGCCATAGGCGTTTATTCGCTCAATGGAAACTTTGCAGGTTTGGACGGTGTCACAGATTTCCTGACAGATACACAAAAAGCCGCCATTCCCAAGCTTACACTGAACACGGTTCTGACAGATATCGCCAACTATACCTCCACGGAAGGTATGGACACACCCTCTGCGAACGCCGCACGAGATTTTATGTCAAAATTGGGCGCTTTTGTGGGTGTCACCTCCATCAGTACCGCCATGAAAACCTTTTCTTTCGATGGAAATCTGGCCGGCATTGATGCCATCACAGATTTTATTACACCTGCGCAAAAAGCACTCTTTACAGGACCATTGGTCACTGACCTGAATACCATTCTGGGAGATATCGTAGCCCTGACCTTGAAACCTGGTCTGGATGCGGCCTCCAGCAACGCGGCACGGGACTTCATGTCCAAACTCGGGAGCTTGGTCAGCCCGGGCGCCATTGCCAGTGCCATGCTCACATATGCCAACGATGGCAACTTGAAAGGCATAGACGGTGTCACAGACTTTTTAACCCCTGCACAAACAACAGCCTTCACGGCGGCAACCCTCAACCCCATATTGATCGGCATTGCGAACGCTACAACACTGGCCGGCCAGGACGCGGCGGCGGCGGTTGAAGCACGGGATTTCCTGACCAAGCTGGGCACCAATGTGGGGGCCTCCGCGATAGCCAAGGCCATAAGCATCTTTGCCGCCGATAGCAATCTGGCCGGCATTGATGCCGTATCAGACTTTGTCACTGCGACGACCAAAGCCGGATGGACCGCCACCACAACAGCCTCAGCTGTCAATCAACAGGCGGCTTTGGGGGATGCCCTCATCCACATTGCGGACCTGACCTTTACCACAGGGCAGGACGCGAATTCTGCGGCGGCCGCACGGGACTTCATGTCCAAGGTCGGACAATATGTCGGGGCGGCGGGGCTGGGCGAGGCCATGACATTGTTCGCCTTTGACGGGAACTTAACCGGACTTGATAACATCACGGATTATGTAACGGTTGCCGAGAGAGGTGTGATCTCAAACCTGCATCTCACCAGCACGCTCTCTTCTCTGGCCGGCATGACAGGCACCGTGGCCCAGACAGAAAACATCGTCAACGCCATCGAAGACTTTGTGTGGAAGTTTAATGGCAATATCGAAGGGGACCTCAGCTACGCCCAAGCCCTTGATACGATGAGAATTACAGGAAAATATGACTCCATCGGTTCATCCTTTGATTTCATGAACGCCTCACAGTATTCCGCCATGCTGACAGCGGAAACCACCACGATCAAGGTCTTGTCGGACTGGGATACAGTGGGCGTTATTCTGGGAACATACAATGCCACCGCTAGTGAAACAATCACAGGCACCATCGGCAATGATGTGGTTTACGGCTTGGGTGGAAATGATATCATCCATGGCGGAGACGGCAACGACAGACTCTATGGGAATCAGGGCAATGACCAGCTGTTTGGTGATGCCGGCAATGACATCTTGTATGGCGGCGGAAACGTCGGCGTGGATACTATGACAGGGGGTCTGGGCGCCGACCGGTTTGTCATTGATACCCGCCATGCTCCAGGCCTTGATGTGATCACAGACTTTAAAGCCACAGAAGGGGACGTGCTGGATCTGAGCAATATCCTGAGCGCGTTTGATCCCCTCACGCAGAGTATCGCGAACTTTGTGCATGCCACAGCAGGCACGACAGGCAATATGCTGATTTCTGTGGATTACAATGGGGCTGTAGGGGGAGCGGTCTTTACGAACATTGCCAGCTTGTCGGGTACAACCAGCTTTGATGTCGCGGCTCTGTTTGCCAGCAAAAATATCATTGTGTGATTGTGCCTCTTTCAGGTTTTTTAAACCCTTTTGGTGTGTGTGCCAAAAAAGCCCCGATGGAAACATCGGGGCTTCTTTTTTTAAGAGAGAGGCGCAATCAAGTTCCTAGAACTTGTACCCTGCGCGGGCATAGCCAGCATGAGAGGCATAATCGGACTTGGCTTCGTAGTCGTAGCTTCCGGTCAGGGCCCAGTTATCCGTGGTGTAGAGCGTCATAGCCCCGCCCACATCAAACGTGGTCTGCGCAGGATCGACCCCTTGCGAATTGAAGGACGCCCCGCCCCCTGTGAAGGAAGAGGTGGACTGCACTTCATCACCAATCACGTCATGGCGGACACCGGCATGCAAGGATGGCACAACTTCCGAACCATCAGCCTGCGGGATGTTCCATTTCGCTTTAGCGCCGACACCGACTTCCAGAATATTCAGGTCATCGTTATCCACGTTCAGGTTTGCACCACCGGCACCGGATTCCGTGTAGCTGTCAACATAGATGTGCTGATAGTCTACACCAACACTCGGCGTAATAACGGCTGTCCCCACCGCATAGTCACGGCCGATTTCGCCGCTGGCCATGAACTGGTTGCTGTCATAGTCCGCTGTCGCCGTCAGGCCGGAGATTCCCCCGACATTATGACGGATCTGGTCAATATTGTTCCAAGCATAACCAATATTCCCCGAAACATACATGGACTGATCAATATCATAATCCCCGTACAAGGAAACCTGATAGCTGTCCACATCGGTTTTGGTTCTGTTCACGTTATCCGAAGACACATCGCTGTTGGCATAGCTCACAGAAACCCCGAGAACCACATCATCCGCCACATTTTCCGTGTCGACTCCGACAGCGGCCCCGAACGTGTCGGCGTCATATCCATCGATACCATCGCGCTCGTCCTGTGTGCCTTTTTTGCCGAAACCCTGCATCCAGGCGGTCACGCCGGTGCTCATGTTTCCGGAAGCCACACCGGTCTCGCTGGTTCTCAACGCGGCCAGACGGTCTGTCGACAGGCTGATCGACTGCGCCGAAGCCTGGAAGCCCGCGACAACAGCGCCACCATCCACCGTCGGGTTCACCGATTCAAGGATATCGTTCATTTCACCCTGTGTAGAGGCGGAAACGAGGTTATCTTGAATCTGGTTGATCTCCGTATTCGTGGATGTTGCCAGATCTGTAATCAGCAAGGTCCCCGCATTGATGTTCCCGCTGGTATTGGCGGTATCAACAAAGGCATTTTCAACAAAGATGGTAACATCCACCTCATCGTTGGCCGTGTCGTTCACAAGGCTGAACCCATAGATAAACGAGTTATCCGTGACAGTCGCGCCTGCAATCACTGCATCGGTGTTGTCATCGTTGAACATGGCATCCAGAACGGAAGTCCCTGTCGTCAGAGGCTGGGAGGAGTCAATGAGAAAGTGAATGGTGTTGGCGCTCAGGTCTGTATCACCTGTCTCCACAACCTTACCATGGGTCTGCGTTCCGGCAGACTTGGACACACCGATATTGTAGGTCCCCGTACCAGCCGTAGCACCGGCGGTCGAGAGCGTATCCCCTGCGTTCACCTGAATGGTACCGGAGTTGGTAATCGTCCCGTCAATTTCATGGGTTCCGCTCGCCGCAAAGACGGCTGTCGCCCCCGCATTGACCGTCAGAGCACCAGGATCGGTCCCACCGCCGCCCAAAAGACCAGCAAAGGTCACAGTCGGTGTAGCGGTCGTCCCGTTCCCGACAGTCACGACCCCGTCATTGGCACCCACACCCAAAATCACGCCCGATACCGTCTGCGCCCCTGTTCCGAGGAACTGCAGAACATCCGAATCATCCAGCGTAATGGTGTTGACATACAGGTCGCCCGTTGTGGTCACAGTATTGTTACTGCCACCGGCAAGCGTCAAATTGGCCAACTGCGCAGAGCTTGACCCGATATCACCGACAAACGCCGTTGTACCGGTCCCGTCGGCAATGGTCACCTGACCGGCATCATCTGTCGCCGTTACGATATCCGTTGTCAGCGTCTGGGATGTTGCACCCCCTGTCAGGGCCAGAATACCCGTCCCCACACCGGACAATGTTGTCGTGGTAGCAGTATAAGCCGTTGTAGTGCCGTTCAGCGTCAACGTCGTACCAGCGGCCACATCAACCGATGTCAAAGCCGTCGTGCCGCCGACAACACCGGCAATCGTCGTTGCCGCGTTGATGTCCAAAGAACCCGCCCCGTTGATCGTCCCCGTCAGGGTCGCGGCACCGGATGTTTGCAACGTGGCACCGGAACCCACCGTAAAGGCCGTGGTCGTCATGCTCGCACCGGCAGACAAGATCGTGCCGGAACCCGAAACAGTCACGCTGTCAAGGTTCCCGTTCACACCACCCCAAGCCGTGGCCGTGGTCACTGTTCCAGTACCGGAAACAACAACATTGTTCACTTCAGCCGCTGTCGCCGTACCATCAACAGTTCCTGTGACCGTGAAATCATTCGTTGTACTATCCAAAGTCAGTGTGTTGGTACCGGTATTGGCACCCCCCAATGTGATCGTGGCCGCATTGAGCGTATTTTGGAATGTCGCAGAAGACACACCGGCCGATTTTTCAATCGTGATCACGTTCGTACCGGCACCCACTGTACCAGAGAATGTCGCACCCAAAGCATTGTCCACCGTGACATCACCCGTACCGGCAATGTTACCGGAAACCGTTTGCGCCACAGCGCCATTCAGCACCAGAAGCGCCGCACCAGCGGCCCCATCGGTCAATGTCAGACCTGCCGTAAAGGCATTCGTCGCGCCCGTCAGCGTCAATGTTGCATCTGCGGCGGCGTTTGCGCCTCCCGTCACCGTCACAGCGCCTGTAAAGGTCGCATTCCCCCCCACGCTCAATGTCGTCGTAGACGCACCGGCAAAGTTCCCCGCTGTAAGACCGGTCGTCCCCGTCACAGCCAATGTCCCACCAATAGCCATGGCGTTTGTGGCCGCGGCGTCAGGCTCTACGTTTGTCAAAACCAGGTTTCCGCCTGTGGACACGTTGCCCGTAATGGTCGAGGCGATATCGCGTGTCGTCACGTCTGTCAGAGACTGCGTGATGTTACCAGCCCCTGTAATCGCGATAGACCCGATTGTAATCGCCACATCGGCGGCATCATCGGCGTTGGTGATCGTGACAGCCCCCGTAGACGCGCTCGTGATCGCACCGATCGTGGTAACACCCAGCTCGGATCCGTTAATCGTCAAAGTATTGGTATCCAAAATGACATTATCACCGGATGTGGGCGTCGCCACCATCCCGTTGGCCGCTGTACCCCATGTGGCCGCGCCCGTCAGGGTCAGATCAGCCGCATTGGCCTGCACAGCAAAACCCGCGACAGCCACCAGCGCCGTTCCGGCCAAAAGTGTTTTCTTTACATTCAAAATCATGGATGAACCCCTTATGTGTTGTTTATGAAATACTACTGATGAAATATTATTGACGAACGCACTCCAAGAACCCGAATCGCCCCTGACCATTCTGGCACAAGAGACTCTCCAAGTCTGGGAAGTTTTTTACCAAATAAAAAAGGCCCCCTCAAGGGACCCGTTTCAAAA
Source organism: uncultured Pseudobdellovibrionaceae bacterium (assembly GCA_964348795.1). Lineage (GTDB taxonomy): Bacteria > Pseudomonadota > Alphaproteobacteria > Micavibrionales > Micavibrionaceae > JADLAT01. The sequence continues at coordinate 52,964 of CAYGDY010000009.1, forward strand.
GGGAAGAAATTAAATTTCCACTGTTGCAAAAAAGAAACACAAAAAGATCGTTTTTTATGTCTTATAACGTGCCCAGTTGCGTGGCAAAGCCCCCGAGCGGCATGTCAACACCCATCACCTTGCCTTTGGCATCGGCAAATTTGACGTGCAGAGTCTTGCCCTGTGTCATTTCATCCAGAAACGCCGGATCCAGTTCCATCTGGGCCACGCACCCCTCCGGCAGACACGTATTGATAGCAAACGCCTTCAGGGTCTTGTCATCCACCTGAATCGTACCGCCGGACTGGAGCATCACCCCCAGAGGCAAAATCATCACGCCCGTTATCGGCTTCTCACGTCCCGCAGAATACCCGAGGGCAAATTCTAAAAACCGCTGTTTTGTCTTCGTCTCGCTGAGCTTTTGAAAGACCTCGCAATAGGGCGCAGACCCTTCTGTTTTTGGCTTATCACACCGCTTGCTCCAGAGCAGGCCGTTCGCAGGGCCTGCCTGTGCGGTCTCATGCCCCGCCGGTTCCGGAACATCCGATTCCGCAGGAGCGACAGGCGACGATGTCTCGTTGTCAACCGTGTCCTGCGCAACAGGCGGCGGGACAATCGGTGCAGGATTTTGTGGTTTTTTCATCATGAAAAACGCCCCTGCGCCGACAATCACCATGATAGCCACCAGTAAAATTCCTTTTTGCATGATATCCTCTCTTCAGGCCCGCAAGGCCGCTCCTTCTGTCGTGTGTTGACATTGTGTATGTTTTGCCCCCCTTTGTAACGCAAACCCCGCCGGATGACCAGAGGCGCCTCCCAAACAATCAACAGCCCCTTACAGCCCCACCGACAGCGCCTTGTACAGCCGGACCAGCGCCTGTACCCGCGCCACCTCGGCATTCACCAACGCGCTTTGCGCGGTATTCAAGGTACGCTCGGAATCCAGCACATCCAGAAACGAAATCTCCCCTTCCCTGTACAGCGCCTCGGAGAACCCCAAAGCCTTGCGCGCATGGTCATGGGCCTGCGACAGGGCAACATATTGCGCGTTGATCTGCGCATAATCATTCAGCGCCGTCTCCATATCCGCCACGGCTTCCAGCACCACCTTCCGGTAGGCCTCATAGGCTTGGGTTTCCCGCGCCCTGCTGGCGTCAATCCGGCCTGCGATCCGGCCAAAATCCAGTATCGACACCGCCGTGCCCAGCCCGACATTCCAGATCGTCGCAGAATTCACCACGGCATTATCCGCCACCCCGAAAAATCCCGAAAGACTGAAGGTCGGAAAAATCTCGGCTGTCACCGATTCGGCCAGAGCCGTCTGTTGGGCCAGCGTGGCCTGCGCCGCCCGAATATCAGGGCGAAGCGTGAGAACCCGTGCCGGCGCAGATAAAACGGGGGCCACATCAGCTGTGAGAATTTCACCGCCCCCCTGCCGGACCAGTCCGGCCAGATCGGCAGGCATTTCTCCGGTCAGAACCGTCAGGCGGATTTGCGCGTTATTGGCTTGGCGTTCATAATCGGGCAGGGCGGCCCGTGTCGTGTTCACCAGATTTTCTGCCCGCTCGACATCCAACTGCGGCGTTTCTCCAGCCTCGTGCAGTTGACGGATCAGCCCCAGCGTTTTGTCCTGTACGGCCAGATTATCTTTTGCAATCAGGACCTGTTTTTGAAAGCCACGCATTTCCACATAGGTCCGGACGACCTCTGCCACCAGCGACAAAGACACGTCCTCATACGTAGCCTCCAGCGCGCGCAGATTTTCCTCGGACGCATTCAGGGCCTTGCGGTTCTTGCCAAAAAGATCCATTTCAAATGCGGCATCAAACCGCGCATCATAATAATCACTCGCGCCTCCGAACTGGCTTTTCTCGCGGCCCACCCCTGCAGACGCGCCGATATCGGGGAACAGCCCGCCAAAGCTGGTCCGGCGCTGGCCCCGCGCCTCTGTGATCCGCGCCTGTGCGATTCGGCGATCCGGATTGCCGGAGAGCGCCAGATCCACCAGCCGCCCTAAAACCGGATCCCCGAACCCCACCCACCAGTGCGTCATATCACCTGCGGGGGAAATTTTGACAGCAGGCGCTGTGCCATAGTGCCATGCCACTGGCAGAGCCATTTGGGGGAAATCCTGCCCGCCGGCAAAGCAACCGGACAAAACCGTTGTCATGGATAACAAAAGCACAGACCGTCTCATGGGAGTGTTCCTTCTCTAAAGTCCCGCCGCACAGACCGCTTGAATTTCAAAGACCGCAACAGCACGTAAAACACGGGCGTAAAAACAATACCAAAAAACGTCACGCCCAGCATTCCCGAAAACACCGCCTGCCCGATGGCGATCCGCATTTCAGAGCCCGCGCCGTGACTGTGCACCAAAGGCAAAACCCCCATGATAAAGGCAAAGGATGTCATCAAAATAGGCCGCAAACGGATATGGGCCGATTCAATGGCGGCCTCCACAGGCGTTCTGCCTTGATGCTCCAGATCCCGCGCAAACTCGACAATCAAAATCGCGTTCTTGCACGCCAGCCCCGCCAGCACAAAAAGACTGATCTGCGTGAAAATATTGTTATCCCCGCCGAACAGATAGACACCCACCACCGCAGAAAGCGTACTCATCGGGACAATCAGGATCACCGCCAGCGGCATGATCAGGCTTTCATACTGCGCCGCCAGCACCAGAAACACGAGGAAGATACACAAGGGAAAAATATAAACCGCCGAATTACCCGCCAGAATCTGCTGGTAGGTCAGCTCCGTCCATTCAAAATCAAAGCCAGGCGGCAAGGTGTCTTTCAAAATTTTGACGATCGCATCCTGCGCCTGCCCGCTTGAATAGCCAGGGGCCGCGTTTCCGTTCAGATCCGCAGAACGATACGCATTATAATGCATGGCAATTTCAGGCCCGAATGTCTCTTTCACATCCGCCACCGCGCCAAGCGGCACCATTTCTCCCGCCGCGTTACGGGTCTGGAGCCGCAGGATATCAGCAGGATCAGCCCGAAATTTCTGGTCCGCCTGCGCAATCACCTGATAGGTCCGGCCAAACTGGTTAAAGTCATTCACATACTGGGAGCCCAGATAGACCTGAAGCGTCCGGAAAACTTCGTCAATATCCACCCCGATCTGAAGCGCCCGCGTCCGGTCCAGATTGAAAAACAGTTGCGGCACATTCACATTATATCCTGAAAACACGCCCGTCAGCACAGGCGTCTGATAGGCTTTTTCCGTGACAGCCTTCACAGCATTGTCCAGCGCCTCGACCCCGCTGTCCATGCGGTCCTCGATCTGGAGCTTGAACCCCCCGATGGTCCCCAGACCACTCACGGGCGGGGGTGGGAAAATCGCAATAAAGGCCTGATCCAGCGCCATGAACTTCTGTTGAAGCTGGCCCGCAATGGCAAAGCCCGTCAAATCAGGGCGCGTACGTGCATGAAAATCCTTCAGGGTCACAAAGACAATCCCCGCGCTCGAAGAACTCACAAAACCATTGATGGACAGGCCAGGGAACGCCACGGCACTTTCCACGCCCTCCTGCTTGAGGGCAATATCCGACATCTGGCGGATGACCTCTTCCGTCCGGTCCAGCGTGGATCCCGCTGGCAATTGGGCAAAGCTGATCAGGTACTGCTTGTCCTGCGCGGGAACAAACCCCTTGGGCAACAGATTCATACTCAAAAACGCCAGCACCAAAAATCCGGCATACACCCCCATCATAACACTTTTATGCCGGACAAAATACGATACGCCGCGCTCGTAAGCGCGCATACTATTCCCGAACAGCCTGTCAAAGAGCCGGAAAAACCACCCGAACAGCGTGTCCAGCAGGCGCGTGAGGGCATCTTTGGGCGCATACGGGGACTTGAGCAATATGGCAGACAGGGCAGGCGACAATGTCAACGAATTGATCATGGAAATCACCGTGGCAATCGCAATCGTCACAGCAAACTGCCTGTAAAACTGGCCCGTCAGCCCGCTGATAAAGGCAATCGGGACAAACACACTCACCAGCACCAGCGAGGTGGCCAGAATGGGGCCCGTCACTTCCTTCATCGCCTGAAAGGTCGCCTCGCGGGGGGTTTTGCCCGCTTCGATATTTCGCTCGACATTCTCGACGACCACTATCGCATCGTCCACGACAATCCCGATCGCCAAAATCAGGCCGAACAGGGACAGCACATTGATGGAAAACCCTAGAAGCAACATCACACAAAATGTTCCAACAATAGAGACTGGCACCGCCAGCAATGGAATGATCGAAGCCCGCCACGTCTGGAGAAACACAATCACCACCAGCACCACCAGCAGGAGCGCCTCGAACAGGGTCGAAACCACCGAATTGATCGAATCCTGTACAAAGGTCGTGGGGTCATAGACAATCGAATAGGCAATCCCTTCCGGAAAGGTCTTTTGCAGGATCTCCATTTTTTTCCGGACCTGCGCCGAGATTTCAAGCGCATTGGCATCGGGCGCAGAAAAAATCGCAATCGCGGCGGCAGGTTTGTTATCCAGCAGGGACCGCAAGGCATAGGTTTCCGCATCAAGCTCCACCCGCGCCACGTCCTTGAGCCGCGTGACTACCCCGCCCGCATCACGTTTGATAACGATATTTTCAAATTCCGGCACGCTCTGCAAACGGCCCTGCGTGTTGATCGGCAACTGAATCTGCACAGCCGCATCCGAGGGCGGCCCACCGACCACACCAGCGGCCACCTGCACGTTCTGGGCGCGAATGGCGTTCACAACTTCGGTGCCCGTCATCCCGAGTTCCGCAATCGCCTCGGGGTTCAGCCAGACCCGCATGGCATAATTGCCCGACCCGAACAACTCGACCTGTCCCACCCCTTGTATCTTGGCGAGCTGGTCCTTGACATTCAAATTGGCAAAGTTCCGCAGATAAAGCACATCATACCGCTCGGACGGCGAACGCAGATGCACCACCATCGTCAGGTCCGGTGAGCTTTTGACCACCACCACACCCAGCGCCCGCGTGACATCAGGCAAACGGGGCAAGGCCTGCGCCACACGGTTTTGCACAAGCTGTTGCGCCAGATCAATATCCGTCCCGATCTTGAACGTCACCGTGAGATTGAGCCGTCCATCCGCCGAAGCCAGCGAATTCATATAGAGCATCCCCTCGACCCCGTTGATCTGCTCTTCCAGAGGCGTGGCCACCGTCTCGGACACCGTTGTGGCATTCGCGCCAGGAAAAGCGGCACTCACCACGACAGAAGGGGGAGAGACTTCCGGATATTCCGACACCGGCAACTGAAACAGGGACACCAGCCCCGCCAGAAAAATCAGAATGGACAGCACACCGGCAAAGATCGGACGATCAATAAAAAAGCTTGAAAACCGCATGGTTTTTAGTGCCCTTCCTCATGACCCGCAGGCGGCTGTTTCATCATGGCCTCCATCTCCTGCGCGCTCATGGGCTTGACCGGCATGCCAGGCCGCAAGCGTACAATGCCCTCTACAATCACTTTATCCCCCGTATCCAGACCGGAAGTCACGATATAAGCGCCCTGAAAGGACTCGCCCAGCGTCACCTGACGATAGGCCACCATATTCCTGTCATCCACCACGTAAACGAATTTGCGGTTCTGGTCCGTGCCAATCGCTTTTTCGGACAGGATCATGTTCTCCCGTGCGACCGGATTCCCCAGACGGACCTTTACAAACATCCCGGGCAACAACGCACCGTCGGCATTCGCAAACACCGCCCGCGCCCGAATTGTGCCGGACTTGGGGTCGATATGGTTGTCGAATGTGTGCATCCTGCCTGTGAGCGTGCGTGGCGTATCCCCCCGCAAGACAATCTCGACCGGAATTTCCGATTCAGCCTTCTGGTCTCGGGCATCTGCATAAATCTGGCTGATATAGGTCTGCTCGTCCACCTCGAAATCCGCATAAATACCGGAATCCGACACCACAGACGTCAAGACAGGCGCACTGGGCCCCGCCTGGACCAGATTACCGGTCGTAACCTCCACACGGCCCGTCCGCCCGTCCATCGGAGCCTTGACAAACGCGTAATCCAGATTGATCTGTGCCTTGTCCAGCTCCGCCTGCGCGCCCTGCACAGCAGACTGCGCAATCCGCAGGTCACTTTGCCGCTCGTCGTAGGTTTTCTTTGAAATGGCCTGACTGGCAATCAGATCTCTGGCCCGCGCCACGTCCTTCTGGGCCAGAGCCGCTTTGTTCTGCGCGGCGCTCAGCAGGGCTTTTGCCAGTTTTTCCGCCGCCTCGTAGGGGCGCGGGTCAATCACAAACAACACATCGCCCTTTTTGACCACCTGCCCGTCCGCAAAACGCACTTCCGTAATCACGCCACTGACCTGCGGGGTCACAACGGCATAGGCCACAGGGGTCAAGCGGCCCGAAAACTCCCGCCAGATCGCAGATTTCTCCGGCTTGATTTCCTGCACCACCACAGGCATGGGCGGCATGTCGGCGGGCGGCATCTGCGCATCGGCCTGCCCCGCCCCGCGAAACAGCCAAAACGCCAGAACCGCCAGCGTGACAAGAGACAGACAGGCAAGTCCCAAAGCCCTTTGCGTACCTCGCCGTTGTAACACACGCCTGACACGCGCCACGCTCTCCTGCCTCATACAAGACCTCTCGCCTTCTTCTCTTCTGTCTGTTCCGTGATGGTTTGATCCCTCACAGATTTAGGCTTTTTCCTGTGCAGGTCAATCCCATTTTGGAAATTTTCTGTTTTTTTATCAAACCTTTGAAAGGCCATACAAAAAATGATTCAAAAAAATCCGGAAAAATGCATTTTTTTCTTTGCAAAATCTGAAAAAGTGCAATAATAAACCTAATGCGCACGTGTCTCTGGCCCCGATACTGTTTTTGGGTATCGGACTTAGGTTATGCAACGGCGTAAACAATTTTGGACCGGGGCGGGAAGAGCCATCACAGGCAAGACCCAAACCCTAGAGATTTAAAAGGGTTTACGTAACCATTCGTAACGTTGTAGGAGATGCGTTTGCCATAGCAATATGGTACAGGCTAAACCTCCCGTATATTTCTCTACCAATTCACATTGAGCATTCCGGAACTCCGAAAGGATTTCGGGCTGTTTTAGACTTTTTGGTTCTTCCTGATCCCCCGCACGGGTTCAGGGCTGATTTGTTTAATACCTCTTGAAACACTGAAAGGGAGGTTTGGTATGAATAAGGTAGTACCTTTAGCGAAAGAAATCGTCCGGCGGTCAAAAACCGGCACTGTTCCTGCACGCCTGACAGGATCTGTCAGCGATATCGTAGCGGCCCTGCGCCCTGCGGACCCGCTCTATGTGATCTGGCCAGACCGAATCAAAGCGACAGCCACAGCCTTTATGCAGGCTTTTCCTGGCGAATCCCTTTTTGCCGTCAAAACAAACCCGCAGGAGACCGTCCTGCGGGCCCTGTATCAGGCCGGCATGAAGGGCTTTGACGCGGCCTCTCTCGATGAAATCCGCCTCGTCCGGCGCGTAGCCAAAAAAGCGCGCATCCATTTCATGCACACGGTCAAGTCCCCCGAGGCCATCCGCACGGCCTATTTCGACTATGGCGTGCGGGATTTTGCGCTCGACACCTTCGACGAACTGCAAAAAATCCTGACCCAGACGCGTGACGCCACGGACCTCAATCTGTGTGTGCGTTTTGCCCTGCCCAAAAACGACAAGGCCGCCATTGATTTTTCAGCAAAATTTGGCGCCCTGCCGCAGGAGGCCGCCCTGCTGTTGCGCCATGCCCGTCCCTATAGCGCCAAGCTCGGCCTGTGTTTCCATGTCGGCACACAAACCACAGACCCCGCCGTCTATGACCGCGCGATTGGTGTGTCTGCCGATATTATCCGCAAAAGCGGTGTCACCGTGGATATGCTCGATGTCGGCGGCGGCTTTCCCGTGGCCTATCCGGATGAAACGGTGCCCTCGATCGCTTCTTGCATGCATACGATTACGCGGAGCCTCAAAGCCCACACGCTGGAGTCCCTGACCCTGCTCGCCGAACCAGGCCGCGCGCTGGTCGCCGAAAGCGGGTGCCTGATTGCCCGTGTGGAACTGCGCAAGGGGAACATGCTGTACCTCAATGACGGCACCTATGGCGGGCTGTTTGATGCAGGCCCCCTGCTCAAGACCCGTTTTCCCGTGCGCGCCCACCGCCCGCATGAGGCCCTTTCGCCTCACATGGCGGCCTTCCGCTTTGCCGGCCCGACTTGTGACTCACTCGATATGATGGCGGGACCCTTTATGCTCCCCGCCGATATCCGGATGGGCGACTGGATCGAGATCGGAAATCTGGGCGCGTACAGCCAGTCCCTGCGCACGAACTTCAACGGGTTCGGCGCGTGCGATACGGTGTGTTTGTATTAGGGCGAGTGTCATCCTGAGTGAAACGAAGGATCTTTATGGTGTTGCAAAGAGATTCTTCGCCTTTGGCTCAGAATGACAATAAAAATTCAGGGCTCATCCAAAAATAATAAACGCTCTAAGGCGCGGGATTAAAGATTTGGTAGTCTGTTCTGCAGTTGTGGGTGCCTGGTGTTTCTTTGGCTCTCACAGTCGCTATGCGGGTCACAGCAGGACCCCCGTTGTTAAATTCAAATACACCCGTCAGTTTGAGATCCGTAGGACATCCACTCCCTGTTGGTTTTGTGAGAAGCAAAATAGGATCAAGGTCAGACCCCAGAGGGACAGTGCTTGAAATATGAACATTTGTGGCGGGATGGAGCTTGGCGTTGGCATCGACCGTAAACTTGAAACTCGTCACGCAAGAGACATTGCCCATGAATGCCGCATGGAGCTGATAGTACTTCGTTGTGTCACGAGAGAGAAAGAAGTTGACGTTGCTTCCATCACACGGCGGGGCGACCTCAACAGGTTGCGGCAAGGAAAAGGTGGAATTGCACAATCCGGATGAACTTTTCTTGGCCGTGAACGTGGAAATCTCTCTCTTGATAGACCCATCGGGACGGGTCATGTCAAAGGTGATATGGGCAGTTTGCGGGCATGGCGTACCGGCCGGCGGACGAACAAAAGTCTCGACATAACTCGCCGCCGGCGTGGTCGTGGAGAAATTCAGAGCCGAATGCATCGGACTGTCGGACATCGTAACCTTGAGATCTTTGACACAATCGAAGTCTGCAATATGAAACGTGATATTGGTGGGCAATACAACTTCGGATGAAGCACTTGTTGTGACGTGGGGGTTACAGCTCCCCGCAACATATCGCGGTACCGCCTGCACATGGTTGGACTCGGCACTTTCCTGAGAAGAATCATAGGCCGTGAGATAGTAATCTCTCTGTCCATTATCCGGAAGGCTGATCGTCGCGGTTATCACCTTCCCGACATCCGTCATATGGTACGCTATACCGCTATTTGCCGTTGGCCTGTCATAGAGTCTATACCCTGTCACACTCTGTGTAGGAGAAGCATCCCACGACAATGTCTGATCGTACGTTGCAACGGCCACCGCCTCCGGCGCACTGACGGTCAAAACACCCGACAAGGCCAGCATCGCAACGGCATTAAAAGGGGAGACAGAAGAATGTTCGGCGTGTTTCATGGCAGTTACGCAGTCCCTTCACACAGTGCACACAATGGTATTCTACTTCTGGGTAGCGCACGAACGCCAGCCTGTCAAGAGCCCCCTCCCGATATTGAAGCTCTACGACAACCGCCGTGCAAAATCCTCATAGCCAAAGGATTTCACATGCTCATAAGACCCGTCCTCATGCAGGATTCCAATCGCGGGCAATGGCACACCATTAAAGGTCGTATTCTTCACCATCGCATATTGCGCCATATCCGTAAACACGAGCCGATCCCCGATGTTCAGCGGCGAATCAAAACTATAGGTCCCGATCACATCCCCCGTCATGCAGGTGCGCCCGCCGATGGTATAGGTGTGCGGTTTTTCGCCCTCTTCCCCCGCGCCGATAATCTCGGGGCGATAGGGCACCTCGAGCACGTCGGGCATATGCGCGCTGGCGGAGGTATCCAGCACCACATGGGTCTGGTTCGCGCCTTCAAATACATCCAGCACTGATGCCACAAGGAACCCCGCATCGTAGACCAGCGCCGCGCCTGGCTCCAACACGACTTCCAGATCAAAGCGTTCACGGAAAGTTTTGAGCGCGGCGATGAAAGTTTCCAGATCATACCCCGCCTTGGAGAAATAATGCCCGCCGCCTAAGTTAACTTCAGAAACTTTCTCTAAATACGGCGCAAAATTTTGTGTGAGGTGTTCGAGCAACGCCACGGAATCTTCCGCAGGGTTTTCGCAGAGATTATGGAAGTGCAGGATGTCGAGCTTTGCCATGACCTCGTCCGTCAGATGTCCTTTTTTTGCACCAAAACGGGAATTGGGGGCGGAGGGATCATACAGCGCGGAATTTTTTACCAGTGATTTTTGTGGGTTCACGCGCAGACCGATTTTAATATCGGGACGGAGCGCCTTTACGCGTGGTAAAAAGCGGTTCATCTGGGACACGGAGTTAAAATACAAATGCGTGGTAATGGGGATGAGTGCGTCCATCTCCCGATCGTCGAACGCGGGGCTGTACGTGTGGATCTCTTTATTTTCATTCGGTCCGAAATGCGCGTGCCCGAGCCGCGCCTCGTACAGCCCGCTCGCGGTCGTGCCGTCCAGCGTGTCTTTCATATAGGGGAACACGGAAAACTGCGAAAACGCCTTGGTTGCCAGCATGATCTTCACCCCCGCGCGGGTTTTGATTTCGCGGGCAATGGCGAGATTTTTGCGAATCGCGGCAATATCCGCCACATAGGCGGGCGTGGCGATGGTGTTCAGGGCTTCAAGGTTTTGCTCAGTCATGTTTTTTCTTTCTTTGGGTTTTTTCTTTTGTTCTTGTCATCCTGAACGCAGTGAAGGATCTCTGGGAAATTGAAAATCTCTTTCGGATAAATCAACCCATTCGGGATTAACGCCTGTAATTAAATCGTTTTTCTTTTTCCTGACCCAGCCCTTGATTTCCTTTTCCCTTTGAATTGCATTTTGTGGATCAGAAAAACATTCAAAATAGACCAATTTATTGCATTGATACTTTTTAGTAAATCCTTCCATTATATCATTGCAGTGTTCATAGACCCGCCGTTCAAGATCACTGGTAACCCCCGTATAGAGTACTGTATTGATTTTATTCGTCATGCAATACACGAAATATGATTTGTTCATTTTTAAAGATCCTTCACTGCGTTCAGGATGACATTTTACTTTAGATTGTCATCCTGAGGCAAAGCCGAAGGATCTCTTTTTTCCATGAGACTCTTCGCCTGCGGCTCGCAATGACGCGGTAAAAATCAAGCCGCCTTCTTCCGCCGCTCGGTCAGTTCCCCCAGCCCTTCTTTCAATTCCACCACATGCCACGGCAGGCCTTGCTTCTCCACTTCCTCCATAAACGGGTTGGGGTCGAGTTGCTCGACATTCCACACGCCCGCTTCCTTGCCCCAGAAACCTTTGGCCAGCATGATTGCGCCCGTGACGGGGGGCACGCCGGTGGTGTAGGACACGGCCTGCGCGCCGACCTCCGCATGGGTTTGCGCGTGGTCGCAGACGTTATAGATCAGCACGGTTTTTTCCTTGCCGTCCTTCACGCCCGTGATAATGCACCCGATGGAGGTTTTGCCCGTGTAGCCTTCCGCCAGTGACGCAGGTTCGGGCATCAACGTTTTCAAAAACTGGAGCGGCACAATCTCCACCCCGTTATGCACCACGGGGTCAATGCGGGTCATGCCGACATTTTGCAGGACTTCCATATGCGTAATATACGCATCGCCAAAGGTCATCCAGAAGCGAATGCGTTTCAGACCCTTGATATTTTGCACCAGAGATTCCAGTTCCTCATGATACAGCAAATAACTCGCCTTCGGCCCTACCTCGGGATAGTCAATGGTTTTGCGGAATTCCAGCGGCTCGGTTTCGATCCAGCGCCCGTTTTCCCAGTATTTCCCGCGCTGGGTCACTTCACGTAAATTGATTTCAAGATTGAAATTGGTCGCAAACGCCTGCCCGTGATCCCCCGCGTTGCAGTCGATAATGTCGATATAGTGGACTTCATCAAACAGATTTTTCTGGGCATAGGCACAATAGATATTGGACTGCCCCGGGTCAAACCCGCAGCCCAAGATCGCCACAAGCCCCGCCTGTTTAAACCGCTCCTGATACGCCCATTGCCAGTGATATTCAAATTTCGCCACGTCCAGCGGCTCGTAATTGGCGGTGTCCATGTAGTTTACGCCCGCCTCTAAACACGCATCCATAATGACAAGGTCTTGGTAGGGCAGAGCCATATTGATGACCAGATCAGGCTTGACCTGACGGATCAGCGCAACAGTATCCGCCACCACATCGGCATCCAGCTGTGAAATCGTGATCGGGGAGACGCATTCTTTCTGGATTTTCTCGCATTTGGACAGCGTCCGGCTCGCCAGATGAATATTGGTAAAAACATCACGGTTCATCGCGCATTTTTTCGCCACCACACTGCCAGCCCCGCCAGCCCCGATTATGAGTACGTTCATCGCCTGTTGTTCTCCTTCGTTTGTCCCTACTTATATATTGGAAAAAAAATTTCAATCAAGTATAACCATGCGATGTTACACGACAAAACACAACCGATCCCCGCTGAATGGGCCCCGCAAAAGGCGCTTTGGACCTGCTGGCCCTCGCATCCCGAATTATGGGCAGGGGATTTACTGGAAACGGCCCGCAGTGAAATCGCGCAAATGGTGCGGGCGGTGGCGGAATTCCAGCCTGTTAAAATTTTGTGTCATTCTGACCCCCTTTGTCATCCTGAGCAAAGCGAAGGATCTGATATGTCTTCACAGATTCTTCACTGCGTTCAGAATGACAAAACCAACATAGAAATTATCCCCGCCCGTTTTGGAGACATCTGGCTTCGCGATACAGGGCCGATTTTTACAAAAGACGGCACGGCGCTTCGGTTTCAAACCAATGGCTGGGGCGGGGAGTTTGTGTATGAATTCGATGATGAGGTCGGCGATACGGTGGCAAAATACGCTCAAACGCCCATCAAGCGGCATGATTTTGTGCTCGAAGGCGGTGCACTCGATCATAACGGCGCGGGCGCGATTTTGACCACGCGGCAATGCCTCCTGAACCCCAACCGCAATGGGTGGGACGAGGCGCAAGCGACCGCCATCTTAAAACAGACATTCAGCGTACACACGGTATACTGGCTGGATGATGGTCTGCTCAACGACCACACGGACGGGCATATCGACAACCTCGCCCGTTTTGTGGATGAAAAAACCGTGCTGTGCCAAACGGCTTTTGGAAGCGATGACCCCAACACAGCGCTCTATGAAAAAACAGCGCGGGACTTGAAAGCCATGGGGTTGAACGTGATTCAAATCCCCTCCCCCGGCCTTGTGCGGGATGAAACAGGCTGGATCCAGCCGGCCTCCCACATGAATTTTATCATCACCAACGGCGTGGTGGTTGTGCCCGTCTATGGCACAGACAGCGCGGATAGAGCCGTATCAGCCATTGCCGAGCTTTTCCCCACGCGCAAGGTCATTGGCGTACCCTCCCGCGCGGTGTTAACCGGCGGCGGATCGTTTCATTGCATCACCCAGCAGGAGCCCGCATGACACATAAAACAATGACCATCGCCGCCATCCAGACCTCTTATGGCGCGGATAGGGACGAGAACATCGAAAAAACCATCCATTTTATTCGGCAGGCGGCAGAAAAAGAGGCCAATATCATCCTGCCCTCCGAGCTGTTTCAGGGACCATATTTCTGCACGTCCCAAGACCCGCGCTGGTTTGAAACTGCCTATCCTGCCGCCGAGCATCCGTGTGTGACGGCTCTGCAACCTGTGGCAAAACAGCTCGGCGTTGTGATTCCCGTTTCGATTTTCGAGCAAGACGGGCCCCACTATTATAATTCTGTCGTGATACTGGGCACGGACGGAGGGATCATGGGCCTGTACCGCAAAACCCATATCCCCGATGGTCCAGGCTATATGGAGAAATACTATTTCCGGCCCGGCGATACGGGGTTCAAGGTTTGGGATACGCCGTTCGGGAAGCTTGGCGTGGGGATTTGCTGGGATCAATGGTTTCCAGAATGTGCGCGGGCCATGGCCTTGCAGGGCGCAGAAATCTTACTCTATCCCACTGCCATAGGCGCAGAACCTTACGATACCGCACTCGATACTTCGGCCCGCTGGCGCAGGGCGATGCAGGGCCATGCCGTCTCCAACGCCATTCCCGTTGTCGCCGCCAACCGGATCGGGACAGAAACTGTGCTGGGGGTTTCCCAAACCTATTACGGGCATTCCTTTATCGCGGATCAAAGCGGTGATTTGGTGCAATCCTTTGGCAAGACCGAAGAAGGCGTTCTGATTCATAGCTTCGACCGTGAGGCTCTGCGGGAATACCGCAATGACTGGGGATTTTTCAGAGACAGGCGACCCGAGATATATGGATTGTAGAGTTGTTCCCAATAAGAATGGTCATCCTGAAGGCAAAGCCGAAGGATCCCCAAGCATAAAGAAAACCTTGGTGTCTTCGTGTCTTGGCGGTAAAATCGGCGAGGGTGACGACAAGTAAGGAAATGTTTGCTCTAAAACATCACCCGCAGGCCCACGGACACAATCGCGTTATCGTTATCGCCTTCCTCCCGCTTGGCAATGGCGGATGTTTCCCCGAAGGCGCGTTCATAGGTGAAATCCATATAGGGCGCAAACTGCCGTGAAAGCTCATAGCGTGTTTGCACACCGATTTCCCCGTTGCTCAAGCCTGCCCCCACATCCTGCTCCGGCACATCCTGCGCGAACAGGTTTATTTCGGCGTGGGGCTGGAGGATCAGGCGTTGCGTGACCAGAAGGTCCGTTTCGGTATGCACGCGGGCACTCACATCCCCTTCATCGCTTACAAACACATGCGCCTGCGTTTCAAAAAACAGGGGTAAAAGCCCTTGCAGGCCAAGCACTCCATAAGACGTCGGATGGGGCTGGGAATCATGCCGCAAACCGGCTTGAACATCCCAGAACTCTGACACATTCCGGCTATACAGCGCCCAGAACTCAGCGCTCTCGGTCGTGCCTTGGGCTTTTTCCCCCTCAGCCTTGAGCCAGAGTTTATTCTCATCCGTACCGATCCAGCCATCCAGATCCCAGCGCACCAGCGCGCCATGTTCACTGCCGCCGTAATCCGTCTCCAGCGTAAAGGCGTGATACCTTTCCGCGCCGTGGCGGTGGTCCTGCGGATTATGCGCATCATGCCCGGCGTGAATCTCTTGCGACCATACGAGATTGGGAGAAAAACATAAGGCACACATCAAAGCCAAACAATGTTTAATGTGCATGGTGATAGCCTCCTTGCACGGGCTTCTGTTCAGTGCCACGCGCGCGCGGCATCGCCGAAGGATCAAGCTTGGCCACCACAACCTTGTTCATCATCCCCGCCATCATGTGATAGAGCAGATGACAATGAAACGCCCATTCACCAGGCTCATCCGCCGTCAACAGTACGGAATAGGATTGGCCGGGCGGAATGATGACCGTGTGCTTGTTGGGCAGTTTTTCCATGGGCTGGCCATTTTCAAGTTGCACAAACATGCCGTGCATGTGCATGGGGTGAGCCATCATGGTTTCATTGACAAATTTCAGGCGCACGCGCTCCCCGTATTGCAAATTGATCGGACCGGATTCGGCGTATTTTTTTCCATTGATTGTCCAGATATAGCGCTCCATATTTCCGCCCAACGTCACCAGAACTTCGCGTTCCGGCGGGCGCGTATCTTTTTGTGTGCCCAGATACCGCAGGTCTTTATAGGCCAAGGCCTTATCACCCTTGGGTGTGCCGGCCTTGGCCCAGCCGCTCACGCGCGCTGATTCGCTTGTCATGTCCATATCGGGCATATCCTTCATCATGTTATCCATGTTCATATCGAACATGGTCAGAAGGGCGCGAGGGCGATGTTCCGGCACAAGGCCTTTCATCCCCGCACGCGGGGCCAGCGTCCCCAGTGCAAAGCCGGACCGGTCAATGGGCTCGGCCACCACCGTATAGGCCTTGTCCTCCTCGGGCGTGACAATCACGTCATAGGTTTCGGCCACCCCAAAGCGAAATTCATCCACCGGCACGGGCTCTATATTCTGCCCGTCTGTGGCCACCACCTGCATTTTCAGGCCCGGAATCCGCACATCATAAAACGACATGGCAGAGGCATTGATAAAGCGCAGGCGCACGCGCTCCCCCGCCTTGAACAATCCTGTCCAGTTCTGATCCTTATTTTTTCCGTTCATCAGGAACGTGTAGCCGCTCACATCCGACAGATCGGTTTCCATCATCCGCATATCGCCCCATGTTGTGGTATTGTCCCACGCCTTGGAAAAACCCTGTTTTTTGACATCCGCAAAAAAATCCCCGAGCGTCTGACGGGCATAGGCATAGTAATCAGATGACATTTTCAAATGCGCCATGATGCTGGCTGATTCTTCCGTGTGAAAATCGGACAACAGCACCACATAATCGCGATCCGCCTTTACAGGATCGTTTTGCGGCGTAATCACGATAGAGCCGTAATGCCCGTCCTGTTCCTGCCCCATGCTGTGGGCGTGATACCAATAGGTGCCGGCTTGGCGGATTTTGAAATGATAGGTGAAGGTTTCGTTCGGTTTAATGCCAGGAAAGCCGTTAAAGCCCGGCACACCGTCCATTGCGCCTGGGAGCAACAACCCATGCCAGTGCACCGAAGTATCTTCCGTCATGTGGTTGGTCACATGGATCGTGACATCTTCCCCTTCCGTAAAGCGCAAGGTGGGGCCCGGAATGGTGCCGTTCACGGTGATCTTCTTCACAGGATGCCCCGTGACAGTCACAAATTCCCGCGCGATGACGAGGCTGTATTCCTTGGCCTGCGCCGAAAAGGGGTTCGCACAGAGCAGTACGGGCACAAGCACAAGAAAAACCAGAACGGTGTTCAACGATGCTTTCATGCAGGGCACAATAGCATGATGGGCAAAAGGTGCTACAGAAAATACGAATTATTTATTTTCATATTAACAAAATACGCGCAAGAGGAAGTGCTTTCTGAGAAAATATTCCTATATATTTAGGGTTTTGTCAAGTCTTTTTTTATCCTGCGGTTCTGGACAATCGCTTACGCTCGTTCGGGCACAGATATTTCTTCCGCAGGCGCAAGGAGCTCGGCGTGACTTCGAGCAATTCATCCTCGTTGATATAAGACATCATGTCTTCGAGCGACATACGGCGCGGTGGCACCAGCGTGACGGCATCATCAGACCCCGAAGCCCGCATATTGGTCAGCTTTTTACCCTTCAGCACGTTGATTTCCAGATCGTTCTCTCTGCTGTGTTCGCCGACAATCATGCCTTGATAGACGGGTGTCTGGTGGCCGATAAACATGGTCCCGCGATCCTGCAGGTTGAAAATGGCATAAGCCACGGCCTCGCCCGTTTCAATAGAGATCAGCGCCCCGTTCCGGCGTTGCGGGATATCTCCCTTGTAGGGCTGATACGAATGGAACAGGCGGTTGAGAACCCCCGTACCGCGTGTGTCGGTCAAAAACTGACTCTGGTACCCAATCAAACCGCGCGAGGGCGCAAGGAACGTAATCCGCGTCTTGCCCGCGCCGGAGGAGCGCATATCCGTCATCTCGGCCTTTCTACGGTTCATTTTGTCCACGACGGAGGATGAATATTCTTCATCGACATCAATGGTGACTTCCTCAATCGGCTCCATTTTCTCGCCATTTTTTTCCTGAAACAGCACACGGGGACGGGAGACTGTCAGCTCGAACCCTTCTCTGCGCATGGTTTCAATGAGTACGCCCAGCTGCAATTCACCGCGCCCGCCGATTTCAAAGGCGTCCTTATCCGCGCTTTCCTTGAAAGTAATGGCGACGTTCGTTTCAGCCTCGGCCAGCAAGCGATCCCGAATCATCGTGGAGGTCACTTTTTTGCCTTCCTGCCCCGCAAAAGGCGAATCATTCACTGAAATCACCACCGCCATCGTGGGCGGATCAATCGGTGTGGATTTGATCGGTACTGTCAACGAAGGCGCGCCAATCGTATCAGCCACCGAGGTTTTTGTCAGACCTGCAATACAGATAATCTGGCCGGCGTGGACTTCCGTCACCGGCACGCGCGCCGTTCCATCAAAGGTCAACAGCTTTGTCAGGCGGCCTGTTTCAATGGTTTCACCGTTCAAATTGATGGATTTCACCGTATCATTCACTTTGGCAGACCCCTGCACCACGCGGCCCGTGAGGCACCGCCCCAAAAACGGATCGGAATCCAGCAATGTGGCCAGCATCGCAAAAGGCAGATTTTCATGCACATTCGGCGGCGGCACATGGGCCATGACCGTCTCCAGCAAAGGTGTCAAATTTTCTCGCGGGTCGGAGAGTTCCCGCACGCACCAGCCATCGCGCCCTGAGGCGTACAAAATCGGGAAATCAAGCTGGGCATCATTGGCATCGAGCGCCACGAACAGATCAAAGACCTCGTCCACGACTTCCTCGGCCCGTGCATCGGCGCGGTCGATCTTGTTGATAATGACAATCGGGCGCAGGCCCTGCTTCAGGGCTTTCCCCAAAACAAATTTCGTTTGCGGCATAGGTCCTTCCGCCGCATCGGTCAGCAGGATTACCCCGTCTGCCATATGAAGGACGCGCTCGACCTCCCCGCCAAAATCCGCATGGCCGGGCGTGTCTATAATGTTGATCCGCGTTGTCACGCCGTCATGCACCCACTGGATCGAAGTCGGCTTGGCCAGAATGGTAATCCCGCGCTCTTTTTCCAGCGCGTTGGAGTCCATCACGCGCTCGTCCACCTTTTGATTGTCGCGGAACATGCCACTTTGGCGCATCAAGGAGTCGATGAGCGTGGTCTTGCCGTGGTCAACGTGGGCGATAATGGCGATATTCCGGAGGGTGTTTTTCATAAAATTATTCTTCTTTTTTCCAAGGTCCATTTCAAATATGTCATCCCGTTGGTGCGTTTTCTTTTGAAAACGCTGACACAAACGGGATCCAGTAATGTGAGCCGCAAAAAGCGACTCGCTTTTTTGGATCCCCGCCGTGCGAAGACCTTCGGTCTGCCGCGGGGATGACGCAGAATAGTCACATTCTGCCCGCCTTTTATAGGGTTTCAAGGAAAAAGGGAAGTTTTATTTCACGATGGGAGAAAAAGAGCCCCCGTTTTCGCGGGGAGCTCAAAAACAGGACCTACTTCTTCGGTGCGCACATTTTATGTGTACCGTGTTCTCCACCGGAGCAACAGCAGGGAGATTTTCCGCCTTTATGGGCTTCTTCCATCATTTTGGCACAGCAACAAGAGGACTTGCCCATACCGTCTTTCATTCCGCCGCATTGCGGACCGCTTGTGGGCGCGCCCGTTGTATGAGCGCAAGCTGACAAGAGTAAGATAACCAAAACCGACAAAACGGGACGCAATACGTTTGAACGCTGAAACATGATGACGACTCCTTCGATAAAGTCCTGTGAATCAGGACGAGTTTTGTATTCTAGGCTATGTCGTACAAAAAACCTACTTTTAAAGTGTTTTAAGAAAATCAAAGACACCGGACTCCCTGATCACATCGCGCCACCGGCGGTTTGTGACATCGGGGATTTGAAAGGCGAACGACTCCACATTTTTCATGGTCAAATTACTGTAATCGTGCGACAACCAGAAGACCCGCGCATCCTTTTGCGCCACGAAATGCTCCATCCAGCGATATTTCATGCTCACGATCGGAAGTTTCAGGGCGCAGTATTCGAGAACCTTGGTCGCCGTCTGGCGATTGTACGGGTACTGGTCTGGCACCAGATTGAGCCCGTAGCGCCCCTTGGCAATCCAGTCCGCCACCTCCGTATAGTGCACACGGCCGGCAAAAGTGATATTGGACGCCCCCTTATAGTGCTCTAGGACATCTGAATTCACCGCGCCAATCACGAGCAGGCTGGCGTTTTTCAAGGTTGTCGCAAAATGCGCCAGCATCTGGAGCACCTCGGGGCCCCGATGGACAGACCCTGCATAGACAAAATCATATTCCGGCTTTGGGACCACTTCAAAAAACTTCGAGGCAATCCCCATATCACGATAGGCATAAGGAATTTTTGAACTGTCCCGAAAAGGAAAGCCCGTGCGGACCATCTTGTTCAAAAACACGCGCCGGTCCGGATAACCATTGAGCATGTATTTCACAAAATTTTTGGCATGTGGCACAAGACCCGCCGAGAGGGAATTATACTCATGCACCACATAGCGCCCGCGAGCCAAGGGATCAAGGCCCATAAACCGCCACATCACATCGAAATCCTGCGGGGTGTAATCCTGCACCTCGCCCGCATTATAGGCCCGCACATCGGGAAAATTCTGGGCCAGAAAGCGCATATAAGCCGGAATTTCCGGCAAGTACGTGTGGGCCGGCCCTTCAAACAATATGGATCTCATCGTTTGACAGCCACCACATACGCGCGCTGGTCATTGGAACGCAAGACGGTTTTATCGTAGCCGTACCGGTCGCAGGCCTCGTCCACCGCCCGCACAAGTCCAGGAAAGACATTCGTGCTGTAATCGTCAAACACGATGACGTCTCCCCCGTGCTGGAACGGCACGATCCGCGCGATTTCCTGCGCCACGTCGTGATAGGTATGCGCCCCGTCCAGAAAGGCAAAAGCGATCCGCCCCAGCGCCATTTTCGGCAACGTGATCCGGCTATCACCTTCGACAAACACAATAGAATCCTGCAAAGCCCGCCATGGTGCAAGCAAGGCTTCCCGTGTTTTGGGACCGTCCAGATCATCCACACAGTTCCAGAACATCGGGATGCGGTGAGGGAGCAGGTCAAAGGTCATGATCTGTCCCGCCCGCCCCCCATCGGCCAGCGCCCGCGCCATGACTATCGCTGAAAAGCCCCGCGCCGTGCCTGTCTCAACAATCTGGATCACCCTCCCGTCATCCGTTCTGGTTTGCAAATACGTCCGCAAGGCGCAATACAGCACCCGCCCGTGCTGGTAACATAACGGCGAGTCCTTGATCACGATCTGCGTATGCAGTGCCAAATCCTCGAGCCATGCCTTGTCTACCGCAAAACCGGTCTGTTTCTCGTAAATCTCCATCTCGGGATACCGCGCTTGTTTCTCCGCTTCCCAGAGCGCATGATACTTGGCCCTATCCGCCCGTACGGTTTTCCCGAACGGATAATCATGCCAGTACTGCGCCGCCCAGCGCTCCGAGAACCGCAAAAGACACCGCGCCGCAATAGAGCTCCAATGAGAAAGTTTCTGATTCATGGAGCGGATCATAGCAGAAGACATGCCCCCTCTTCATGCTCTTTTTTCAAACCTCACACAGACGGCTCTTCCGCCAGAATCAGAACCACCTGACAGATTTTATTCTTCAAAGCCTCGTTCCGCAGGGTTTGAAGTCTGGAACACACCACAGAAATATTCAAAGACTGGAGTTCCGCAGAGGGACCGTACAAATGCGCTTCCACATTTTCAAAAAAGACCGCAAAAGGCACATTGTAGAATTTGTGCAAGAGATAAAGTTTTTCAACCGGAATGCGGCTCTGCCCCCTTTCATATTTCTGGATCTGCTGGAAAGTCACCTGCAAAATTTCACCGATTTTTTTCTGGGAATACCCGTATTGTTCCCGTATCGCTCTTAAATTCTGCCCGATGATCCGGAACTCCGATCCCACCTTTCGCATTGCATGGCCCTTCCCTTTTCTTACAACCATAGTAATTTCTATTTTAGAAATACACAAGTATAATTTTCCAAATTAGAAATTTTTTTGCTTTGTGGAGCGTGTCATAGTTTTTCCCATGGATTCACAATGGCTGACCCTTCAATTTCAACTTCATCCTGAAAAAACCAAGACGGATCTGGCCCGGGCTCTCGGGCTTACCGCGCCGGCCATCAGCAAAATCCTGCATGGCACGCGGCAAATCAAGGCACAAGAGTATCATGGTATGCGGCGTTTTTTCGGTCTGCCAACCGACGGGGAAAAAGCCTTGCATGCACAGCGTGATACCGCCTATGTGCTGGAGCCCCTGCGGGAAGCAAGGGCGCTGAAAGAACCCGAACACACCACAGGACACTGGATGATCCCCGCCGATATTATGGGCCAGCGCACCCAAACCCCGCCGGACAAGATCAAGGTGTTCAAGGTCGAGGATACCATGATGGAACCCGCCTTCAAGCGCGGGGAGCATGTGCTGGTGGATATCTCTGATACGCGGCCCTCCCCGCCCGGGCCTTTTGTGCTGTCGGATGGTTTCGGGTACATCGTCCGGCATTGTGCTTTTGTCGCGCGCTCGACCCCGCCAATCATCGAACTTTCCACCACAAACCCCCAAAGCGCCCTGCCGCCCGAGCGTCATCCCGCCAAACATGTGAACCTCACAGGCCGTGTGATTGCGAAGCTACAGTGGCTCTGAAAACCAGTCAAACGCACTGGCGATAAATTCAGGGTTATACCAGTGCGGATCCGTGCCGCCATAGACCAGCGGCCGACCCTGACAATCCCTGATTGATCCGCCCGCAGAACGAAGTACAGCATCGGCCGCCGCCGTATCCCACTCGCAGGTTTTACCAAAACGCGGATACAAATCCGCCTTACCGCCCGCGATCGCACAGATTTTAAGCGAACTGCCCCGCTTGATGATTTTTTCAATTTTAAAGCCTTCAAGAAACTTTTCCTGCCGCGATGCATCCCCGTGGCTTTTACTTGCCACCACGGTCAGACCTGCTCTGGGCGCTTGACGCACGGCAATGGGCTTTTCCTGATCATTTTCCTCAAGCCAGCGCGTAGCCGTCCCCTCCCCGCATCCGGCATATAACATCCCTTTCGCGGGTGCATAAACAACCCCCAGAATTGGCACGCCATGATGGATCAACCCAATATTCACCGTAAATTCTCCACCGCCTTCAATAAATTCCTTTGTGCCATCCAGCGCATCGACCAGCCAGAAATACTCAGCCCCCTGCACGTCCGGCGCGTGCCCCAGTGCAAAGGCTTCCTCCCCCACCACAAGCACCTCCGGCAAAATCTCTTTCAATGCCTTTTGAATAAAGGCCTCGGCTTCACGGTCCGCCTGCGTCACGGGGGAGTCATCGGATTTTGTTTCTACCTGCAAATCCAGCCCCTCATCAAAATAGGCCATCGTAATTTCACCCGCAGACAGCGCCACGCGTTTAACCATGTTACACAAAGCCGGCAGATGGGAGAGGAGCTTTGAAGACATACCGGACTTAAACCCCCATCGCTTTTTCCTGCCGGATCGTACTGGACTGCAAACGGGCGCGTTCCTCGATATAGCTGAGGATCTGGTTCACGCAATCCTGAATGCC
This sequence comes from uncultured Pseudobdellovibrionaceae bacterium, assembly GCA_964348795.1. GTDB lineage: Bacteria > Pseudomonadota > Alphaproteobacteria > Micavibrionales > Micavibrionaceae > JADLAT01. The sequence goes on from CAYGDY010000009.1 coordinate 76,313, forward strand.
ATTGGCCGCCGTATCCACAATCATCTCTGGGTTGACGGGGGGTTCATACGGGGAATCAATCCCTGTAAATTCGGCAATTTGTCCCGCACGCGCTTTTTTGTACAGACCTTTCGGGTCACGGGTTTCGCAGGTTGCCAGATCCGCACTGACATAAATCTCATGGAATTTGGAAGGACACGCCTTGCGGGCCCGATCCCGATCCGCCCGATAAGGGGAAATAAACGCGGTAATGACAATCAGGCCTGCATCGGCCATGAGGGCAGAAACCTCCCCCACGCGCCGGATATTTTCCGCGCGGTCATCCGGCGAAAAGCCTAAATCGGCATTCAAGCCATGGCGCACGTTATCGCCATCCAGCACATAGGAATGATAGCCCTTTTCAAACAGCGCCTTTTCCACCGCCATGGCGAGCGTGGATTTCCCCGCGCCCGACAGCCCTGTAAACCAGAATACACCGCCCTTATGCCCCTTGCGCTCGGCACGGGAGTCTTCCGTCATCAAATGGTCCACCTTGTAGATATTCTCGGACACCGGACCCGCATTCTGGCGCTGATCGGGATAGCCCTCCATGCTGATCGCCCCACCGCCTGCAATATCATAGCCGTCATACATCACAATGCGGCCCAGTTTCTGGTTGTCGGTATAGGGGTCAATCGGCAAGAGGTCCCGCGCCCGCAAGGTGATCTCCGCCACAGCATTCTTGCCGACCTCGCCCGCTTTTTCATTTTGCGCCAGATCATCGGTATCAATCACGCGGTCGATGGATTGCACGCTCACCATCGCCTCATGCGTGCCATAGCGGATTTTATAGGAATTCCCCACCTTCAAAGGCTTAGGCGAAAGCCAGAAAATATTGGACCGAAAGACATTGGACAACATAGGCGGGTTTTTGAGGTGCGAGCCTGTATGCCCGCGCTCCACAAAAATGCGGTCATCCAGCGTGATGCCAATCACCTCGCCCGTATGCGCCTCGACCTTATTCGGATCATCAGGCCAGATTTTAATCGCCGTGACGGTGGCTTCTTCATTGGTGGGGGAAAAGAGCACACGGTCACCGGTGCGGATGGTTCCGCTCTCCACACGACCTACTAAAATCCGTTCCTCACCAAAACGATAGACATCCTGCACAGGAAAACGCAGCGCGCGCGACAGCGGCGGGGTTTCAACCTCGAACGCGTCCAGAACCTCGGTCAGGCTCTTGCCCTTGTACCAGCCCATAGACTCGCCGCGCCCCGCGATCATATCGCCGTTACGGGCGGAAATCGGCACGATAAAACTGGGCGTAATACCGATGGATTTGAGGTACGTATCAACTTGCTTGGACACATCGGCGAAGACCTCCGTATCATGCCCCACCGCATCCATCTTGTTCACCACGACCGCCACTTGCCGCAGGCCAAGGAGAGAGAGCAAATAGGCATGACGCTTGGTTTGCTCGCGCACGCCTTCTGTCGCATCCACCACCAAAATCGCGGCATCGGCGGCGGCCGCGCCAGAGACCATGTTTTTCAGGAACTCGCGGTGGCCAGGCGCGTCAATAATCACGTAATCGCGGGCTTCCGTTGAAAACCAGATCTGCGTCGTGTCGATCGTAATGGCCTGATCCCGCTCCGCCTGAAACGCATCGAGCACAAACGACCATTCCAGCGCCGCCGTGCCGCGCCGCTTGCAAATGGCTTGGAGCTCTTCGAATTTCCCGTCCGGCAAAGAATTGGTGTCATACAACAACCGCCCGATCAAGGTCGATTTCCCGTGATCCACGTGGCCTACAATCACCACGCGGAGCTGCTGATGCGCCTTTTGGGCTTGTTTCGGGGCGTTTTGTGTTTTGGCCAATGCGTGTGTCATGTTTTTTTTATTTCCTATGTATTGTTTGTCATCCTGAAGGGCTTTAGCCCTGAAGGATCTCCTTTTGTATTTTAGATCCTTCGTCGCACCGCTCCTCAGGATGACAATTTCTTCGTCATCGCGAGGCTCTGCAAAAGAGCCGTGGCGATCCAGAAATCTTGAAAGGTCTGGATTGCCGCGTCAGCCCTTCGGGCTTCCTCGCGGATGACAGTTTTAACGAACCACCAAAGCACAAAGATACCAAGGTTTTTGTTGTTTTTGTACCATCTTTCTCTCCTGTCATCCCCACAAAAGCAGGTATCGATCTTGGTTATCTACGACAACCCCATCAAATATTTAACTTTAGAAATAAATTCCATATCCTTTTCTTGTGTCCCTGATTCCCATGCCTCTATATATTTTCGAACTTCCTCTTTCGCATAATCTTGAGAGCTTGAAAACTGCCAACCCTCTAATAAAAAACGAATAATAATAGGGGCAATTTCGTCGTCTTCTTTGATGATAAAATCCTGTGTTTTACAAATAGGGAGCAAATCTCTTCGCCAGCGCACCTCTTCTATCTTTACAGAAAAAGGTGTCCCCTCACCATAGCCGTCATCTTTTGGATTAAGGTTTGGTATTTCAAAAAAATCTGAGACCACGATACCAGCTTGCGGAAAGAACGGTAATTCAATATGCCGTCTAAGTTCTACAGTTTTAAAAAAAAGCCCTCCCAAAGGTTTTTCTGCCCTCTTATTTTCAGGAATATGGATTGTTTTTTCAAAAATACATGCATAACTAGGCTCTCTGGTAATTTTTTTGAAATACCAAATCATCAGACCTAGAATAAGTATATCCAATACATAAATCATTATTTTTACATTCTAGATCCCCGCCTACGCAGGGATGACAGTATATTTAAACTTCGTATTCTTCGCATCTTCGCGGTTAAACATTTTTCTGGATCCCGTTTGTGCGAATTCTCGCTTGCGCTCGAATGCCAACGGGATGACGGATTGCTAAATTCTCCTGCGGCTCATTAAGAAATCCGTCACATATACCCTCTCGCCCGCAACTTCTCGAAGCTGTCTTCCGTTTCCTTATCCATCGTGCGGCCGGCGCGTTCAGACGTATTGGTGGTTTCCAGCTCGTGGATGATGTCCTCGATCGTGGCAGAGGCACTTTCGACGGGGAAGGTGATATTTTTCTCCCCCAGCGAACGATAGCGCATCATCTTGCCGGTGGTTTCATCCTTGCGCGCCAGATAGAGGGGGCAATAGGGGATATTTTCCCGCTGGTGATACCGCCAGATGTCAAGTTCCGTCCAGTGCAAAATCGGGTGGATACGCAAATGACACCCTTCAGGGAATTCGGTTTTGTATTGATCCCAGAATTCAGGCGGTTGATCCTTGAAATCCCACGCGCCGTCCATCGTGCGCGGCGAAAACACCCGTTCCTTCGCGCGCAGACCTTGCTCGTCCCGCCGAATGCCCGCAATAATGCCCTTGAATTGTTTATCCTCCAAAAGCGTTTTCAGCCCTTCGGTTTTGCGCATCGCCGAGCGCGTATTGGGCGGCAAGGTCTGATCCATTGCGCTCTCGGGCGGACAGATATGGTTGATGCAATCCAGAGTCCACTCGCCTATGAGTTTATCCCGAAAAGCATAAACCTCGTCCAGCTCCATTTCAGTATCGAGCAAAATCACGGGGAACGGCACGCGGCCGTAAAAGGCCTTCCGCACCATCCACAGCATTGCCGTGGAATCTTTTCCAATCGACCAGAGCATCCCCAGCGGATGAATGCGGTTATACGCCTCGCGGATAATATAGATCGTTTTGGCTTCGAGTTCATCCAGATATGAAGTCTTCACAATGCTCTCCCCTTCAGCTCCCAATCGGGAGTGCTTACGATGCTTTTTTGAGTTTGTCCGATTTGGCGGGCTGGACAGCCGGACGCCCCACCGACACGTAATGGAACCCGTGCTCCCGCATTTCGGCGGGTTTATAGATATTGCGCAAGTCTACAACCCGCTTGGCTTTCATGATATCGCCCAAGCGCTCCAGATCCAGTCCTCGGAATTCGTTCCACTCCGTGATAATCACCAGCACATCGGCATCCTTGGCCACTTCGTAGGAATCCGCGCACCATGTCAGGTCATGCAGATGCTTTTTAGCCTCGTCCATTGCGATGGGGTCAAAGACGGAAACTTTCGCGCCTTCTTCCTGCAGAATCGGGATAATCTGGAGGCTGGGTGCCTCACGCATATCATCTGTATTGGGTTTGAAGGAGAGCCCCAACACCCCGATTTTCCTGCCTTTGACATCCCCGCCACAGGCCTCGATCACCCGCAGTGCCATGGAGCGCTGGCGCTCGGCATTCACCCACACCACCGTTTCCACGATATTCTGCGGCGCACCGTATTTCTGGCCGATCTGGGTCAGGGCCAGCGTATCTTTCGGGAAACAAGAGCCCCCGTACCCTGGACCCGCATGCAGGAACTTGGAGCCAATCCGGCCATCCAGCCCGATCCCCTTGGCCACTTCCTGTACATTCGCGCCGGTCTTCTCGCACAAATCCGCAATTTCATTGATAAAGGTGATCTTGGTTGCCAAAAACGCATTAGCGGCATATTTAATCGTTTCCGCCGTTTCGGGCGTTGTCACCACCATGGGCGTTTCATTGATATACAAAGGCCGGTACAAATTCCGCATCACTTCGACGGCTCTTTGGGAATCCGTCCCGATCACCACACGGTCAGGGCGCATAAAGTCGTTGATCGCCGCGCCTTCCCGTAAAAATTCTGGGTTGGAGGCCACATCGAATTCCACGCCGCCTTTGCCTTCCGTCTTACCGAGTGCGGAGAGTTCCTCCCGTACGATTTTCTGGATTTCCCGCGCCGTACCGACCGGCACGGTGGATTTTGTGACGATCAGCGTATAGCCGTCCATTTCACGGGCAATCTCGCGGGCGGCCTGATACACGTAAGACATATCGGCATGCCCGTCATCGGCGCGAGAGGGTGTACCCACCGCAATAAAGACCGCATCGGCTTCTTTCAGGGCTTCGGCCAGACTGGTCGTAAAGGACAGACGGCCTGCCTTGACCTGTTTTTCCACCAGATCATCCAGCCCGGGCTCGTAAATAGGGATAATCCCCTGCTTGAGCTTTTCAACCTTTGTGGCATCCTTGTCCACGCACACCACATCCACACCAAACTCCGCAAAACAGGTACCGGACACCAAGCCCACATACCCCGTTCCCACCACACCAATACGCATATCGTTCTTCCTTTATAAGAGAGATCAAGCCAGAATTATCGTCCTTTTCTGGCATTTTGCCACAGATTTTACAAGTCATTTCAGGAGAGAAGGACGGCAAAATAATATTTTTTAAGGAAAATACAGGCCTTTCTCGGGCAAAGACACAATAAACCGTTGCATAACGGGCCCGATTTTGCTTAACTTCTTGACAGTCAATCAAAGGAACCCAAACACATGGCTGAAAAAGACAAAAAAGCAAACGGTGCTACTTCGGACAAAAATGGCGCGGGTAAAAAGACCCACCTTCCCCTGTTCTACAAAAACCCTGTCCCGCTTGATGGAAAGACCCATGGCGCTCTGGGCTTGAAAAAGAATTTTGGCTTTGGCTTTACTGCGGGAATCAACGCCGTACCGGTGAACCTGATTGAAATGCCGCAAATCTGCCATTTCTATCCGATTGCCTTTTCGCCCGATGGCAATGCCACGCCTGTGGCAATTTTGGGCCTGCGTGATAATGAAAATCTGTTTTTACAGGCTGACAACAGCTGGGAAACCAACACCTATATCCCCGCCTATATCCGTCGCTATCCATTTATTTTTTCTGAAATCCCCTCCACCAATCAATTAACCCTGTGCGTGGATATTCAGGACGGGATTGTGCAGGAAGGCGGCGAGAACGGCTTTTTCAAGGAAGACGGCAAGCCCAGCGATCTCTCCCAGAACGCCCTTGAATTTTGCAAATCCTACCATGCCGCCGCGCAGACGACTCTGGAATTCAGCAAGGCGCTGGCCGAAAGCGGCCTGCTGGTTGATCGGGAAGCCCAGCTCAGCATCGCCGGAAACAAGCGAATCAATTTCTCGGGCTTCAAAATCGTGGACGAGAAAAAACTGGCAGAGCTGGACGATAAAATCTTTTTGGAATGGCGCACAAAAGGCTATCTGCCCTTCCTGTATGCACATCTCTTTTCCAGTGCCCAATGGCAACGTCTGTCATGGCTTTTAAATCAAAGACTTGAAAAAGAAGCCGCATAAATTTTCTGTTTTGATGGAAGCATTTCTTGATTATGGCACAAACTCGTGCTACCCCTTGTCTTGTTCCACAAACAAGGCGAGGTAAAAGACCATGGCGAAAGTCGGCGCGCAAAGAGCAAGCGAACTCACAGGAGTGTCCAAATCCACCATCCAGAGATCCATGAACAATGGAAAAATTTCTTATGAAATCGACCCCCATGGCCGGAGGATTGTCGATGTCTCCGAACTCGACAGGGTATTCGGTTTGAGAAGCGCCGGCAACACAGCCTCGGGCGGGACCTCCCCTTCCACCTCTGTCGAGCAGGAACTTGAAAAGGCCTCGGCCCTGCTGGAAATGGAGCGCCTGAAAATGCGCATCCGCATGCTGGAAGGCCAGATCGAAATGATGGACACCCAGATCGACGATATCAAGGCCCAACGGGACCAATGGCAAAAACAGGCCTCGCAGGTTCTGATCACCAGCCAGTACTCCCAAAAACAGGCCGAGGAACTGGCCGAGCAAATCAAAGAGCGTGAACGCAGAGGCCGTGAACGCCGCGAAAAAATGGAGCAACAACAGCTCGAAGCCCGCATGAAAAAGATGAATGCGCAAAACCAGAACGCCCAGAAACAGGCAGAAGCCGAAGCGGCCTCCCCCTTCGGAAAAATCTGGAAACGTATCAAAACAACAGGATAGTCACAAGCATCTTCCCTTTTCAGGCATAAAAATGCTATCCTGAAGGGGTGAGAATATCCCTGTATAAACCCTTGCTTTGCGCCCTGTGTCTCGCTGTCTTTACGGCGGGGTTTTTGCCGCCTGCACACGCGCAAAAGGCCGATGACCCCTTGAACAAAAAACCGCCACCCCTTGATATGGCCAAGGTGCCCGATGAATATCTGGCAGAGGCCACGGCGTATAATGACGAATGTGAAGCCAATTACGATATGACGCAATATTACGATTGCCAGTGCCTGTCGTATGAATATCTGAAGGAGCGCGTCAAGGAGGGAAAATACGTCGATAAAAGCGAAATCACCCTTGCCATCGCCCGAAAATGCCGTGACGCCTCTCTGGCCTCTGGCCCTGTCTATGTGAATTGCCTCAAAACGGCAAACACGATGGAGCCCGGGACAGACCCCGAAAAATATTGCACCTGCGTAGCCAACAGCTATTCCAAACTCATGGAACGCGAAGCGCCAACGATCAGCTCCCGCAGTATGATCCGGCTCAAAACACAGGCCACTGTGTCCTGCAGGAATCCGGCGCTGGCCAAACGGCTGTATCCGTATAATCCTTGAGTATTATAAAACCGCCCGCGCGCCATACATCACACTGTGAAAATGACCCAAAGCAAAGGGCAGGATATTTCCCGCAAAAAACGATGCCGTCCGGCGTTTATCCTGCGCGAATTCATCGGCCCGTCCGTGCAGGGCCTCCACAGAAGCCGACAACAGCGCGCCACCCGCCACAAGCCCCACCCCCTTCAAAAACGGTGAGGCCATGGCCTGCGCCAGCTCCAGATTTTGCGCTTGCCCCGCTTGTAATACAGCAGACACCGCGCCCTCCAGCGCGGCAAAATACGGCGCAAACAACGCGTGATCGGCAGATCCGATACGCGCCTTCATGACCGCCATATACACCCGCACCTGCGCCCCGCCATCTTTCAGGGTTTTGCGGAACACCAAATCCAGCGCCTGTATCCCGTTGGTTCCCTCATAAATGGGCAGGATTCTGGCATCGCGCAGATACTGCGCAGACCCCGTTTCCTCGATGAAGCCCATCCCACCGTGAACCTGCACGCCCAGCGAAGCGACCTCCTGCGCCATATCGGTGCACCAGCCCTTGACGATCGGTGTCATAACCTCCACACGGGCCTGATCCTTGGCATCCAGCGCCAGCGCGGCCTCATAAGCCAGAGCCCGTCCGGCTTGTGTCAAAGCCCGCATGGTCAACAGCATGCGCTTGACATCCGCATGACGGGCAATCGGGACTCTCGTATCCCCCCCCGTCATGGCTTTGCCCTGTAACCGGTTCTGTGCGTACTCCTGCGCATGCTGGGTGGCCCGCTCGGCAATCGCCACGCCTTGTAAACCCACGCTCAAACGAGCGTTATTCATCATGGTAAACATGTATTTCAGCCCCATATGGGCTTCGCCCACCAAAAACCCTTTGGCATCTGAAAACGCCATCGTGCATGTGGGAGACGCATGAATGCCGAGCTTATGCTCCAGCCCTATACATTCCAGCGTATTGCGCGTCCCGTCCTCTAGAACCTGTGGCACAATAAACAGGGAAATCCCGCGCACATCTTCAGGGGCATCCGGCAACCGTGCCAGCACCAGATGAATGATGTTCTCCGCCATATCATGCGCGCCATACGTGATAAAAATTTTCTGGCCTGTGATAGCGTAAGCCCCATCCCCGATCGACCGTGCCCGCGTGCGAATAAGCCCCAGATCAGACCCCGCCTGACTTTCCGTCAAATTCATCGTGCCTGTCCATTCTCCGGAAATCAGCCTGGGGAGATAATACGCTTTTTGTTCTTCCGAACCATGATGGGCAATCGCTTCGACCGCACCCTGATTGAGGAGCGGACACAAGCCAAACGCCATATTCGCGCCCTGCCACATTTCCTGCACCGGAAAGCACACCGCCCATGGCACCCCCTGCCCACCATAGGCAGGATCGAAAGGAATGGCATTCCAGCCCCCTGCGCAATATTGCCGGTAAGCGTCCTTGAAGCCTGTTGCGGTCCGTACTTTTCCCGCCTCCAGAAGGGCCCCTTGCCGATCCCCAACCTGATTGAGCGGCGCCAGAACTTCAGAGGCCAGCCTTGCGGCCTCCCCGAAAATAGCCTCTGTCATCTCCGGTCCGAAAGCCGGATGCGAAAACCCGAGCACATCGTGGAGAAGAAACTGCATCTCATCAACGGGAGGCACATACAGGCTCATACAAAATCCTTTGATATACTATGTTCATACCTTGGCACGCCCCTTGCAACACCCTGACAAGGATCATAGGAAAAGGATACCTTATTCTCCCATGAATGCATTAACAAATTCAGTGGCCCATGCGATTTTTGAGACCTTCGGCAAGCAGGCCCCCCAAGGCGTGCTCAAAGCCATTGAAACCGCCAGCGCAAAAACAGGGGTCAATTTTTCCTATATGCTCCAGCAGGCCGCCGTGGAGAGCCGTTTTGACCCCGAAGCCAAAGCCAAATCCTCCAGCGCCTCAGGCCTGTACCAGTTTATCGAAAGCACATGGCTGTCCATGGTCGATAAATATGGCGAAAAACACGGCATAGAAACAGAAGGCAAAAGCAAAAAAGAAATTCTCGCCCTGCGCAACGACCCTGAAATTTCTGCCAATATGGCGGCAGAATTTGCCTCGGAGAACGAAAAATTCCTGCAGGATCACTGGGCAAAAGGCAAAAAGGACATCGGCTCCACAGAATTATATCTCGCGCATTTCATGGGGGCCGGCGGCGCGGCGGGCTTCCTGAACGCCCGTGATAAAAACCCGCTCCAGCAGGCCGCCCTCCTGTTTCCAGAAGCCGCGCAGGCCAATAAATCCGTGTTTTACGATACCAAAACGGGCCGGCCCAAAACCATGGATGAGGTCTACGGGTTTTTCGATAAAAAATTTCAAATTAAGGATAACGTCATCCTGCCCGAGATGGAAACTGCCAGCGCGCAACTCCTTCCTCCCGCCGTTTTGGACACCGCGCACGCGAAAAAGTCTGCCCAAGCCACACACGCGCTCTATGGCCAGATTGCACAAAATAACTTCCTGACCAGCAGTATCTATACCAACACGCCGCCCTTGCCGGCACCGGCGCTTCCACCCGTTCCACACGGCATGCCAAAGAATAAAATTCCAGACACCGCGCAAAGCCTGCTTCGCTCCCCCATCGACCTGATGCTGTTGGCCCAGCTCGATACGCTCAATCCTTCAAAAGACAGCAATCAAAAATCGAAGTTTTAAGATATCTCCCCCCACGTCATCGCGAAGCCCCCATAAGGGGCTGTGGCGATCCAGAAAAAAGACTGGATTGCTTCGGCTTCGCCTCGCAATGACTGTTTATGAAGGGTGCCTTGCCACACAAAAAACCCTTGACGGCTCCACCAAAACGGCGTTGAGGTAGAAGCATGACACAGGCCAGCCGCTACAGCCGCCAGACCATCCTGCCTGAAATCAGGCCAGAAGGGCAGGAAAAGTTCGCCCGTGCCTCTGTCCTGTGTGTCGGGGCGGGGGGATTGGGCTCTCCCGCTTTGCTTTATCTGACAGCCGCGGGTGTGGGGCGGATCGGGATCATCGACCCTGACGTGGTGGAGGAGAGCAATCTTCAGCGCCAGATTCTGTTTACCACCGAGGATCTGGGACACAACAAGGCCGCGCGCGCGAAAGCCCATTTGAGCGCCCGCAACCCCGATGTGACCCTGACCGCCTATCCGGAATCTCTCACTGCGGACAATGCGCTGAACCTGTTTGCAGACTATGATGTGATCGTCGATGGCACAGACAATTTCGCCACAAAATTCCTGATCAACGATGCGGCTATAAAAACCGGCAAGCCCTTCGTTTATGGCTCCATTCTGGGGTTTGAGGGACAGGTCGCCAGCTTTGGCCTGCGCGGCGGGCCATGCTACCGGTGCCTGTTCCCGCACGCCCCCCGCGAAAATGTGCCGTCCTGCGCACAAGCCGGTGTAATCGGCGCGGTGGCAGGGCTCATCGGCACCACCCAAGCCATGGAGGTTCTGAAAATTATTCTCAAACATCAAGATTTGCCTCCGCTCTCCGGCACCCTGTGGCGGATAGACACGCGCACCATGCACAACAGCCTGTTTCCCCTTCCCAAAGACCCCGCCTGCCCTGTATGTTCTCAGGAAAAGGAGTTGATTATGCTTGAAAACACATCCACCACCTGCGCGGGCCCTATCCGCGAGTGCACCCCGACAGAGGCCAAGGCCCAAACCACGGCGCGCTTGCTCGATGTCCGCGAAGACCACGAATGGGCGGCGGGCCATATTACAGGCGCGGAGCATTTCGCACTCTCAAGACTCGCCGAAGGCCAATACCCCGATTGCGCCAAAGACACCCCCCTTGTACTTTATTGCAAGGGCGGTTTCCGAAGCAAGCAAGCCGCAGAGCTCCTGCAAGCCCGCGGCTACACAAATCTGACCAGCATGACGGGCGGATATGATCTGTGGTGCAAAACGGTTTTGTGATGTGTCTTTCATCTTGATTGTCATCCTGAACGACAGTGAAGGATCTTGTTTGAGATTCTTCGGCATTGCCTCAGAATGACAAAAAAAAATGGATTTATGCTCAGAAAGAAAGGCTCTAGGAACATTCCCATAATGCAAAATACCATTCATCTCCTGAACAAACGCCTGACTCTCCATCAGCCCGAAGACGGATTTAAAACCGCGATTGACGGCGTGCTTCTGGCGGCGGCTTGCCCTGCCAAGGCGGAGGAACATGTCCTTGATCTGGGATGCGGGGTGGGGACGGCTGGCCTGTGCGTTCTGGCCCGCACGCCGGAAGTCCTGCTGACGGGGATTGATATCCAAGCCGACCATATCGGGCTGGCCCGCGCCAATGCGCTGGAAAACAAGATGGCAGAACACAGCCAGTTTGAAACCGCCTGCGTGACAGATTATATCCGGCGCGATGCAGGAGGAAAAAACCGCCTGTTTGACCATGTGACCTGCAACCCGCCCTATAATGAATCGGGCGCGCATGTGCGCTCGCCCTCCCCCGCGAAGGCGCTGGCCATGGGGCATGATCAGACAACACTGGAAGACTGGATAACCTGCGCGAACCGGAATTTGAAATCAGGTGGAAGCTTTACACTGGTGCATCAGGCCAGCCAGCTTGATAAAATCCTGCAAGCGCTGGAGGGGAAATTCGGCGCGGTGGAGATCATCCCTCTGTGGCCCAAAACAGGCATCCCTGCAAAACGGGTGATTATCCGTTGTTTGAAAGACCGGAAATCCCCCGCGACCCTGCACGCGGGGATCACGCTCCATCAAGAAAATGGGGATTACACCCTTGAGGCCGAAGCCCTTTTGCGGGGCATGAAAGCCCTTATCCCTTGATTTTCTTTCTGATATACGCCGCGACATTGTCCAGTGCCACGCGCTCCTGCGCCATCGTGTTTCTATCGCGCACGGTCACGGTCTGATCGGTCAGGGTATCATTATCAATCGTAAAGCACGATGGCGTGCCAATCTCATCCTGCCGCGCATAGCGTTTGCCGATATTTTGCTTGATGTCCAGATCCACCGCGAAGTCTTCGCGCAGTTCCAGATAGAGCTTCGTCGCGGGCTCCACATGCTCGGGCTTGGCGGTGAGCGGTAATATCGCGGCCTTTTTCGGGGCCATAGACGGATGGAAATTCAGATACATTCCCGATGGGCGGTTTTTATCGACCGTATAGGCTTGACAAATCAGCGCCAAAACCCCGCGTGTCAACCCCGTGGAGGGCTCGATCACATGCGGCGTAAAACGGCGATTCGCGGGCTGGTCAAAATATTCCAGCTTCTCGCCGGAGAATTTCTCATGCTGGGTCAGGTCAAAATTCCCGCGATGGGCAATGCCCTCCAGCTCCCCGAAATTGGGGTCCGTGAACGGGAAGCGATATTCCACATCAATCGTTCTGCTGGAATAATGCGCCAGCTCCTCTTTCGCAATGTCATTGAAGTTGAGCTCGGATTTGGGGATTCCAACCGATTCCCAGAATGCCGTGCGCTGATCCACCCAGAAATCAAACCATAGCGGCACGTCCTGTTCCTCGCAGAACCATTCCAGCTCCATTTGCTCGAACTCGCGGGAGCGGAAAATAAAATTCCGCGGCGTGACCTCGTTCCGGAACGCCTTCCCGATCTGCGCAATCCCGAACGGCACACGCACACGGGACGAATCCACCACATTTTTGAAATTGAGGAAAATCCCCGCGCAGGTCTCGGGGCGGAGATAGACTTTGCTCGATTCGTCTCTCAAAACACCGGTGTGGGATTCAAACATCAGATTAAATTGACGAGGCTCTGTCAAATCCCCTCCACAATTGGGGCACGGAGTTTGCAAACCCGTTTTTGTCTTTTGCTCTGTTGCCATGTATTCCAAAAGCGTTGTAACAGCAATCGGATCGGCAAAAGGCTCTTGTGCTTGAAGTGCTAAATCCTCCGCAAGCCAGGAAAGCGTTACGGAAGGATTCCTGACCAAGGCAAGCCCCGGGGCAAGTTTTTTACCCTTGGCTTCCGCCCATTTCAACGCTTTCGCGCTTTCAAATTTCAGAAACTGGCTATATCCCGATTCTCCGAAAGCCTCACCGAAGGACAATACCCATTCTGACTCCTTGAGCATGTCCCAGACATGATCTGCTCGGAACAGCTTCTTGCATTTCCGGCACGTCTGCATCGGATCACTAAACCCGCCGACATGCCCCGAGGCCTCCCAGCATTTGGGGTTCTGGATAATCGCGCTGTCCACGCCCACGATCTCGATCGGCATGCCATCGGGGCCAATCGGGGGGGTCAGCACCATTTTCCGCCACCACATATCGCGCAGATTGTTTTTCAGCTCCACGCCCAAGGGGCCGTAATCCCAAAACCCGTTCAGCCCGCCATAAATATCGGACGCGGCAAAAATAAACCCTCTGCGCTTGCACAGCGCAACAATGTCTTTCATATCCTTGGTCATGGGCGTACTCTTTTCTCGTTATAATTCACAGCCCTTCAGACATACGGTTTTCCACCCCTCAAATCAAGCCCTCAAGTCTTTCAATATGCTGTTTTTAATTTGTTTTTTAAGGTAATTTGCACAAAAAATCATTTTCCCCTATAATGCCCGTATACAAGGAGAAAGACAATGTCCAACATTGGATATGACATGATCGACACGGACATAGGCGACACCACTGCCGCTGGCAAGACTGCGCTGGCAAAGCTCAACCCCACCTTCGCGCTGGCCATCAAGACCACCCTGCAAAGGGGCCGGTCGAAACCCGAAGAAGACTGGGGCGCACGTCTGGCAGAAAGTCGGGACTGGTTGATGAGCCTTGACGCTTCAAACGACCCCGATCATGGCCTGCATCTCGATGAAGCGGCGTAGCGAAAGAAGCGTGCCGTCCGCCCCTTGTCAGCCTTTCAAGGCGCTTGCAATTTCCGCTGAAACCGCCTCGATAGACTGCATCCCGTTGATCTTGCGCAAAAGCCGCTTGCCCTCGTAATACGGCAGGATCGGGGCTGTTTGCTCGCGGTAAACCTGCAGACGATGACGCAGGATGTCTTCGTTGTCGTCACTGCGGGCGATTTTCGTTTCCCCCGCGCGTTTCTTGACCCGCTCGACCAGTTCATCCTCGACCACTTCCAGCACAACAACATGATCAATTTTACGGCCCATGCCCATCAACATATCATCCAGCGCTCGGGCTTGCGCCAGCGTACGGGGGAAGCCATCCAGAATAAAGCCCTTGGCACATTCGGGCTCTGCAATGCAGTTAGCAATCAGCTCAATCATAATCTCGTCCGACACGAGCTGACCGGAATCCATGATATGCTTGAGCCGCTGGCCCAGATCACTCTGGGAAGCCACCTCCCCGCGCAACATGTCCCCCGTGGAGAGGTGCTTGATCCGATGCGCCGTACGCAACTGATTGGCCTGCGTTCCTTTTCCGGCACCCGGGGGGCCAAACAATATCACGTTCATTCTGCCAGTGTCTCCTTCATGCGTTCGTTATGTTCAAGACTCACCCGCCACGCTTGCCGCGCAGTCTCGATTTTTTCATCAATCCTTCGTATTGGTGGGCAATCAGATGGGAATGAATCTGGGCCACCGTATCCATTGTGACGCTGACCACAATCAAAAGACTGGTGCCCCCGAAATAGAATGGCATATTGTACTTTGAAATGAGAAACTCTGGCAAGAGGCAGATCAAAACGATATAGATCGACCCGATCATGGTAATGCGGGTAAGAATATAATCCAGATGGTCCGCGGTGTTTTTGCCGGGCCGGATCCCTGGCACAAACCCGCCGTACTTGCGAAGCATTTCCGCATTTTCCTCGGGGTTAAACACAATCGCCGTATAGAAAAAACAGAAGAACATAATGAGCGCGGCGTACAATAGCATGTAGACAGGTTCCCCATGATGCAGGAGACGCGCCATCATGGCTGTAAAATCGCCCCCTTCCAACCCGCTGAAACCCACAAGCGTCATCGGCAAGAGCAAGAGAGACGAGGCAAAGATAGGTGGAATCACCCCCGCCGTATTGATCTTGAGCGGAATATGGCTGGATTCCCCCCCCGTCATCTTGTTCCCGACCTGTCGTTTTGGGTACTGGACAATCACTCGCCGGTGCGCCCGCTCCACAAACACAATCAGGACAATCGCTCCCAGAATCAGAACAAACAAGGCTGTAAGAGCAAACCCGCTAAAGGTCCCCTGCCGTCCCATTTCCAGAACACTCACCAAAGCCTGCGGCAATCCCGCCACGATACCGGAGAAAATAATCAGCGAAATCCCGTTGCCGATCCCGCGCGCGGTGATCTGTTCCCCCAGCCACATCAGGAATACCGTGCCGCCCACAATGGTAATAACAGTGGAAATGCGGAAAAACAGGCCCGGATGAATCACCGCAGACCCGCCAGCCCCTTCCATCCCTTCCAGCCCCACCGCCAGACCATAGGCCTGGATAGAGGCCAGCAAGACCGTCAGATACCGCGTATACTGGTTGATCCGCATCCGGCCTGATTCGCCTTCCTTTTTCATAGCCTCCAGCGGTTTGGAAAGAGACGACGCCAACTGCATGATAATAGAGGCCGAAATATAGGGCATGATGTTCAGGGCAAAAATCGTCATCCGTTGCAACGCGCCACCGGAAAACATATTGAACATATCTAAAATCCCACCGCTTTTTCTGCTGAAAATCTCGTTCCAGATATGCGGATCAATCCCGGGGACAGGAATATAAGTCCCCAGACGATAGACCAGCAACGCGCCCATCACGAACAAAAGCCGCTTCTTGAGCTCTTCCGCCTTGGAAAAAGCACTCCAGTTTACATTCTTAGCCAGTTGTTCAACAGCCGATACCATTATAGAAAAATCCTTTTTGTATTGCACGTGGAAGGCTTATTCTTAAAGAAAAGAAGGGGGCCACACAAGCCCTCCCAAAGGAAAACTTGACGCAAATACTCTTTATTACCGGAAATACGGATCTTTGAAAGAAGAACACACTCAAACACCCGTCACCCCGCCTCACGCGCCCACATGCTAAAGGTGCGGGAGTCCAGTGATGATCGGGATGAAACGAGGGGCCCTATTGCGCCTCTTGTTTGAGACCCAGCTTGTCATCCCATCGTTTACACGATGCCCCGACACGGGCGTATTCCTCGGGGCTGTCGATTTTTTGTTGCCGCGCACCCAGCACCGGCATCATTTTGTCCGACAAGGCCTGAATTTTTTGGGAGAGGTCCCCCTGCACTTTCTTTTGGGCCTCTTCCAGACGCGCCACAGGGACAGAATCATATGCCGTGCGGGTTGATTCCAGAACTTTGTTGATATAGCTCTCTGCCTTGGGCGCGGTTTCCCGCACAAATTTCATCAGGGCCGTGATATGTTTTTTCTCGTGCCCCATCACCGCGTTATACTCGCAACTGGCCCGTTTGAAATTATTGGCGATGTGGATGGTCGGCTTAGCGTAATACACCACTTCGAGTGTTTTCAGGACGATACACCCCTCTCCGCCCTTTTTCATCACAGCGAACTGGATTTCGGTCTTGAAACCGATCTCTCCCCCCC
>CAYGDY010000010.1:0-82051 GCA_964348795.1 uncultured Pseudobdellovibrionaceae bacterium
ATCTGCCCCTGTTTGCCGAGGCCCTGAGCCCCGAGGAATGGCTTGCCTATCATGAAGTGCCCGTCACAGAGAAAAAAATCGACAAGAGCGTGACCGCGCAAGCCTTTCAGGAACAGCTCTATGGCCCGTGGAAGGGGGCTATGGCGCTCAAACCCTACCAACAAATTCTTCTGGCCGCTTTTTGCCTGAAAGCCGCGAGGAAACGGACCGATGCGGATGAGATGCTGGGTCGTCTGGCACAATGCTGGACCTTCCGGCGCGGCTTGCGTTTGGGCCGTGACAAATCCCTCCTGTCCGAGGCGCGGAAAATCCTGCGAAACAAGGAACTGGCCGGCACGACCCTGTCCAAATGCAACCAGCATGCCTTTGTCACCACTGCCCTGCTGAGAGCGCTTGCCACCGCCCGCGAGGAAGGCGGCGTTCTGGCGCCCGCGCAGTTTGTCTGGCTCAGGGGACATGATCGTACCCTTTGGTATCCTCTCAACAATCTGGGACGGCAATCCTTTCATATGGAAGCTCTGGGTGCGATGGCGCACTACAAGATGGAAAAAATGACCCAGCGCCCAATCCCCGTTCCTAA
Organism: uncultured Pseudobdellovibrionaceae bacterium; assembly: GCA_964348795.1. Classification (GTDB taxonomy): domain Bacteria; phylum Pseudomonadota; class Alphaproteobacteria; order Micavibrionales; family Micavibrionaceae; genus JADLAT01. The sequence goes on from CAYGDY010000010.1 coordinate 581, forward strand.
AATGGATTATGCCGTGCAAACCATGGAAGAATATATCGGTTCCCTTCGCATGAGGCCCATTCCACAACTTGATTATAGCGGATCCAAAAAACGTGCGATCAAAAAAGCCCTTTAACCCCGTCTCAACGAGAGACCTCTACACAAAAACGAGGAAAACATGATTGGTAAACTTTGCTCTTCCAAGCCCTGCGTCAAAAAATCCAGCGCCCGCGTTGTCGATGGCAAACTGATTTTATCCCTGCCCGAAGCGCTCAAGCCCATTGTCTGGCAAATGGATCTGGGGCAAGCCAAAGCCTCGGCTCTGGAAGTTTCTGAAAATCAGGACCATACGGGCTATCGCCTGCTCCTGAAAACCCCGCGCGGGGAAAGCCTTGATGTGGCGAGCTTCCCGACCCGAGATCTGGCCCTCGAAGGGCTGATGGCGGCGTCCTGTGCTCTGGAAAACGCGCAGGGGCATATTTGGGCGGGCGGCTCTGCGGCGCAGACACCTGCAAACGATGGTCTCTCCCATCCTCATATCTCCCTACGGTCACAGGTCGCACAAAATTCCTCGCAAGGCCGCTGGGTCGGGCTTTTTCTGGCACTGGCCCTGATCATTGTTCTGGGCTTTATCTGGAATTCTCCCTCGACCAGCCTGACAGAAATCGCTGAAAACACAGATCTTTCAACGCCCGCCCTGTCAGACCCTGCCAATAACAACGGGGTCCCGCTTTCTGCCGACAGTTTTTTAAATGAACAACCATAACCCCTGATGCCCTCGTGATCCCGTGAGTCTGGACCAAAAAAAATACGAGTATAAACAAAAAAATATCCTGCGGGATATCCGGCCTTTGTCTGTCCGGATGGCAGACAACCTTGCCTCCCCCAATACCTCTGCCACGGTTTTTATCATGGCGGCGGGCGGGATTTTGATCAATGACTGGGCGCTGGCTTTTTCCGATCTGATTATTATTGTCCTTTTTTTATATTACCTCTGGCTCAGATCCCGCAGTAAAGCGCTGGCCTTCAAATTGCCCAAAGGGTCTCCCTTCCCCGACCCCAATAACGGCAGGGAAGGCAAGGCCGGAACCGCCGAGGGCATTTTATACCTCGGCAATGTCAAGGACACACGCGAGGAAGTCTGGTTTACGAATTCGGACATTCGGACCCATATCCTGTATCTCGGGACAACAGGCGCGGGGAAAACCGAAGGCTTGAAATCCCTTGTCACCAACGCGCTCAGCTGGGGGTCCGGCTTTGTGTATGTGGACGGGAAGGCCGATACGGATTTATGGTCCTCGCTCTCCTCTCTCCTGCGCCGTTTTGGACGCGACGATGATCTGCTGGTCCTCAACTACATGACTGGAAACTCCAATATCGCGGCCCCATCCAATACCATGAACCCATTTTCTTCGGGATCGGCCTCTTATCTGGTCAACATGCTGGTGTCCTTGATGCCCGATGGCGGCGGGGACAATGCGATGTGGAAAGAGCGCGCGGTCTCGCTGGTCGGGGCCATGATGCCGTGCCTGACATGGAAGCGGGATCATCAGGAAATGCCTTTGTCTGTCAGGACCTTGCGGGATTATCTGTCCCTGAACAATGTGATCAAACTCCAACGGGATACGGCTGTGCCTGAACTGATCCGGAGCGGGATGATTGGTTATCTGGATACCTTGCCAGGCTTTGTACACGCGGCCTATGACGATAATGGACAGGTCAAGCCCCCCGGGCCCGATACCCCGCAATACGATACCAATACCGCCAGCCAGCAACACGGCTATCTGGCGATGCAGTTTACCCGCTCCCTCCAGTCTCTGGGTGATGATTACGGTTATATTTTCGATACACAGGCCGCCGATGTGGATATGAGCGACATTGTCCTGAACCGCAGAATCCTGATCGTGCTCATCCCCGCGCTGGAAAAATCCGGTGACGAAATCGCCAATCTGGGGAAAATTGTTGCGGCAACCATCAAGGGGATGATGGGCTCTGCGCTAGGCGCAACGGTCGAGGGCAGTAGCGCCACTGTGATCGAAAACAAGGCCACGCATTCCTCCACCCCGTTTATGACCGTCTTTGACGAGGTGGGTTATTACGTGGCCGAAGGCATGGCCGTGATGGCCGCGCAAGCGCGGTCTCTTGGGTTTTGCCTGATCTTTTCCGGACAGGATTTGCCGGCCTTGAAAAAGCGGGTACGGGAAGAAGCCAACTCCATTACCGCAAACTGTAACATCAAGTTGTTTGGCAAGCTGGAAGACCCGACAGAAACCAAGGAGTTTTTTGAAAAAACCGTCGGGACCGCCTTTGTCACAGAAGTCTCGGGCTTCCAGATGAAGGGCGGAACCGGCATGGGATCGTATTTCGATACCCAGCAGGCCGGCGTACAACAGCGGGCGCGGGCCAGCTATGACAGCTTGCGCGGCTTCAAAGAAGGACAGGCTGTCATCACCTTCGGGGAAACGGTTGTGGACTGCGCCGTGTTTTACTCCAACCCGGGGTTTGCCAAAGCCATGCGGGTGACGCGCTATATGTCCCTGCCGCCGCCAGATGACGAGCTGATCAAACACGCCAGCGCCATCACAAAACTTCGAGATCTGATGGTCAACAAAACATGGACCGCCGAGCGCGCCGATGTCGCCGTCCCCACGCCAGATGAAATTACAGCCCTTCTGTCCGGTTTCATGAAAGGACAAAAACCCCATATTGATCCGGTGGATCAAGGAATCATGGGGGTCGTCGAGGTGCTGGCCCTGACAAGTTCTCTGGAAGAACTGGTGCCCCTGACACCGCCTACCAGTACAGAACCCACACCACCAGTTGCTTCGCCCTTGGCGCTGAAACCTCAAGATCTGGTGCAACAACAAGCCACCCAGCCCGCACCCTCAGCGCCAGAAACAACAGCCCCTCCCGTTTCTACAGCGCCTATGGGATTTTTTACAGGCCCCAAGACGGAGACTTCCGTTGCACCCTCAGCCTCCCCGCAAGCCTTGGCACCTTTACCTGCAGGAGCCGTGCAGGTGACACCACCACCTGTGCCTCTCCGTTCGGCCCTGCCGGAGTCCATTTTGAAAGTGCTTGAAACAGCCGGAGAAAAAGCAGGGCAAGCGCTCTTCAAGGACAAGGAGTCTTCGGATGCCCCCGAATAACACCCCCCTGCGTAAAGCCAAAATGTATGAACCGGAATCAGGGAACGTATTCTTATTTATCCTGATTGGCATTGTCCTGTTCGCGGCCTTGTCCTTTACCATTTCACGGGGATTCCATACGGAAAGCACTTCCACTCTGACAGAGCGAGAACTGGCGCTGGCCGCCGCAGATGTGTTGTCATTCGCCCAAAAAGTTGAACGCGGGTACAACAGGCTCCTGCAAAAAGGATGCTCGGAATCTCAAATTTCTTCCAGCGGTTCCCATCCAAAGGGTACTTTCAACAATGCGAATGCCCCTGCCGATAACTCTTGTCATCTCTTTGATCCAAACGGGGCGGGGCTGGAATACGAATACCCGCCGGATGGGTTTCAAAGTCTCGCCACCAGTGACTGGTATGCCAATTGGTGGTTTATAAAATTCAGAGGCAAGGATATCGGTCAGGATGATTGTACCGATCAATACCTTGTTCTCAGAGCCTTGACCCCAGAAAGTTGTGAAGCACTGAACACCGCCGCGGGTCATAGTTTTGCCTCTATTCCCGTCAATGCATTGCCCATCGGAGCGGGCGATTATTTTTTAGGGCAGGCCAGTTTTACCTGCACGGCGGGCACAATCCAGTTTAATATAGCAGAATTACAGGATCAGACCGCCTTTTGCTATGATGACGGCTCTGCAACGACGAGCATACATGGCAAATACCGTTTTATGTACCTGCTCCATGAAAGATAAGACTCTGTCTTTTTTCTTATAAAAAACCCCGCCTTTTCAAGCGGGGTTTTTGTGTTTTTAGGGGTTATCCCTTCTCTATCGTCACCCCCGCCGCTTGGCTAAGCCAAGCTTAGAGTGCGGGGGTCCAGTGAGGTGAGCGGCTTTGCCGCTCTCTTTTCCTGGATCCCGTGTATGCCAGTTTTGCACTCGCAAAACGCTCACGGGATGACGGCAAGGGCAAGGGGGGCATTGTTAGAAGTCCATACCGCCCATACCACCCATACCACCGCCCATGCCACCACCATGCGCACCGCCGGATTTTTCATCCGCTGGTGCGTCCGTGATAATGGCTTCGGTGGTGATCAGCAAGGAAGCCACAGAAGCCGCATCTTGTAACGCCGTCCGTACCACCTTCACAGGGTCGATAATCCCCGCCTTGACCAGATCCGTGAACTCGCCTTTCTGGGCATCAAACCCAAAATTTGTGTCCTTTTGATCCAGCAAACGCCCGACAATGACGGAACCTTCCGAGCCCGCATTCTCCGCAATCTGGCGAATGGGGGACTGAATGGCTCTGCGAATGATTTCGATCCCGATATTCTGGTCGTCATTCACGCCGGTCAGGTTTTTCAGCGCCGCCGTAGCGTACAGCAACGCCGCGCCGCCTCCGGCAATAATGCCTTCCTCGACCGCCGCCCGTGTGGCATGCAATGCATCATCCACGCGGTCTTTACGCTCTTTCACTTCGACTTCCGTAATGCCGCCTACGCGCAGAACAGCCACCCCGCCTGACAATTTCGCCAGACGCTCCTGCAGTTTTTCCTTGTCGTAGTCGGAGGTCGTGGTTTCGATTTGCGCACGAATTTGTGCACACCGGCCTTCAATATCCTTTTTCGCGCCAGCGCCATCCACGATCGTCGTATCGTCTTTCGTGATGGAGACTTTTTTCGCGGTGCCCAGCATATCGAGCGTCACGTTTTCCAGCTTGATCCCGAGATCTTCGGAAATCACCTGACCACCCGTCAGAAGCGCAATATCTTCCAGCATGGCTTTTCTGCGATCACCAAAACCAGGAGCTTTCACAGCCGCGATTTTCAAACCACCACGGAGCTTGTTCACCACAAGTGTGGCCAGCGCTTCGCCTTCAACGTCTTCCGCGATAATCAAAAGCGGGCGACCAGACTGTACCACCGCTTCCAGAATGGGAAGAAGTGCTTGCAGGTTGGAGAGCTTGCTTTCGTGTAGCAAAATGTACGGTTTCTCCAAAATAGCCTGCATTTTTTCGGCATCCGTAATGAAGTACGGCGACAGGTAGCCACGATCAAACTGCATGCCTTCTACGACTTCCAGTTCATTGGAAAGCGACTTGGCTTCCTCGACCGTGATCACGCCTTCATTGCCAACCTTGGCCATGGCTTGCGCCAGCAATTCCCCGATTTCCGTCTCGCCATTGGCCGCAATCGTGCCAACTTGCTTGATTTCGTCATTGCCCTTCACGGCTTTTCCGCGTTTTTTGAGGTCTTCGACCACACTTGCAACAGCCAGATCAATCCCGCGTTTGAGATCCATCGGGTTGCGTCCTGCGGACACTGCCTTAATCCCCTCGCGGACAATGGCTTGTGCCAGAACCGTTGCGGTGGTTGTCCCATCGCCGGAATGGTCATTGGCCTTACTCGCCACTTCGCGGATGAGCTGGGCGCCCAGGTTTTGGCGAGGGTTTTTCAGTTCAACAGCCTTGGCCACAGAAACCCCGTCCTTTGTGCTGGTGGGTGCGCCAAAGGATTTTGCAATCACAACGTTCCGACCCTTGGGCCCCAGTGTGACTTTCACGGCGTTGGCAATAATATCCACGCCTTTTAACAGATCATCTCTTGCTTCCTCATGGAAACGGACATCTTTAGCAACCATTGGTATGCTCCTTTTTCTTATGTGTGAGATTTAAAAAATATTACGCCGCGATCACGCCGATAATATCGGACTCTTTCATGACCATCAGCTCTTCACCGTCGATCGTGATTTCGGTACCAGCCCATTTCGAGAAAATGACCTTGTCACCGGCTTTCACGTCCAGCGCACGGACATCGCCGTTATCATTGACGTGGCCTTTCCCGACAGCGATGATCTCGCCTTCCATTGGTTTTTCCTTGGCCGAGTCCGGAATAATGATCCCGCCAGCGGTTTTCGTCACAGGCTCGATCCGGCGTACCAGGACGCGGTCATGCAAGGGACGGAATTTTATTGATTTTGCCATGTTATCTTCTCCTTTAGATTTGAAATATGACAGTGTTAGCACTCACCATTGATGAGTGCTAACACTCTAGGACAACGCCACCTCGATTTCAAGATTTTTCTTCATATTTTTTTAACCTTTGTTCCTTTAAGATAAAGCTGAGGGGTGTTGTATGGCAGATTTCAAGCAACAACTGGAACACTATCGGCTGACCACAGCCCATATTATTTACCATATGCCTGACCACGTGCATCTGTTACAGGAATTTATCTGGCAGGATTACGATCTGGCCCCCCATTTCCCGCACCTCAAGAAATTTCTGGATTTCTGGACCCATGAAATTGAGGGGAAATTACACTCCGTCCTTGTCGCCCGCCAAACTCTGATTACACCGCATGACCCCTGTTTTGTGATCTGGCAAGAGACCGTGCAGTAGGCCCTCCACGCGCCTCAATCTCCCGAAGGGGCAATTTTGACCTTCAGCCCGTCCAGCGCTTCGTTCATAATCAACTGGCAGGATAGACGCGAATTGTCTTCCACGTCAAAGGCCTGATCGAGCATGTCTTCCTCGTCTTCGCGCATGGGCGGACATTTGGCGAGCCAGTCGGGATCCACATACACATGGCATGTCGCGCAGGAACACGCCCCGCCACATTCGGCCTTGATGGGCAAGCCATAATCCCGAATGATCTCCATGACACGCCAGCCCTCCAGCGCTTCGAGTTCATGTTCTACACCCGTCGGATCTGTCACAGTGAGTTTCATATTGTATCCTTTTTTTGTAACACGCTGTGGATACCATAAGCCATGCCGAGACTGGACACCAGCGTAATCAGGGAATCCGCCATCGCCTGAAACACAGCCAGAATCTGGGAAAAGATCACGGATGGCGGCTCGTCATGGGCCCCGGGCACGAGGAGCGCCAGAATTTCAGAGCACACGATCATCACCAGAACCAGCGGAATAAAAGACAAAACCCACAATCCCATCATGTCATAGGAGGCCCGCCACCCCCTGAACCCTTTCAAATAAGAGCGCATGCTATACCCCAAAGCGACCGGCACGTACAGCCACAACAACCGGAACGCCCAGAGCGTACAGACAATCAGGCCTGCCACGAGAATCCAGACCGCTCCTCCTGCAGGCGCCTGCGTTTCTTGCGGGATATCCAGTGTCTGCCCGAGAAAAACCATCCCCATAACAAAGGACAGAACCAACTTCAGCAAGACGTACACACCGGCAGAAGGGTATACTCGGTCTCGTACCTTTCCAGAAAACGTCTGTCCCACCGCCACAGGAATCAAACCCGCCAGCACAACCCCTTCCAGAAAATGTGACGGAAGCAACAGTAAACCCTGCCGCAGGATATTGTTTTCCAGAGACAGCGCTGTCACAATCATAAAACTCAATATTTTTAATAAAAAAACAGGCGCCATGCTTTTCAGAACCTGTCTTTTATTTTTCCATAGAAAGTAATACGCCCTGGACGCACACTCCACAAAATCAAAACGCGCCATGTTACACACTGTCATTCTTGGAAACGGGTTTTACTCTACTTGTGTAACACAGTGTTTTTTTGATAGATAGGGGCCATGAAACACACTGTCCTTTCGTCCGCTCCCCCACCCAAAACCCTGCTGATTTCTTTCTGGCTTTTGGGATGTGCAGGCATGGTGTTTGCCATGATTGTCATAGGGGCCATCACCCGCCTGACGGAATCGGGTCTTTCCATTGCCGAATGGAAGCCCCTGATCGGGGCAATCCCTCCTTTGGACGAAGCGGAATGGAATCGCCTGTTTTCCCTTTACCAGCAGACACCGGAATTCCAGAAAAAAAATTTCTGGATGGAACTCCCCGATTTCAAAACCATTTTTTTCTGGGAATGGCTCCACCGGTTGTGGGGACGCCTGATCGGACTGGTGTTTACCCTTCCGCTCGTTTTTTTCTGGATGAAACGCCAGATTTCCGCAAGACTGGCCTGCAAATTACTCGCACTTTTATTTCTGGGGGCTCTGCAGGGCTTTATGGGCTGGTACATGGTCCAGAGCGGACTGGTTGATCTCCCCGCCGTCAGCCCCTTTCGGCTGGCGGCCCATCTGACGCTGGCGCTTTTGATCTATAGTTTTTTGCTCTGGTTTGCCATGCCCGGGCTGTCCCTGCCCGCACACCCGCAAAAAGCCCTGCATATCCATGGCTGGTGTGTCATGGGTTTCGTCGTTTTGACGATTCTGTGGGGGGCCTTTACAGCCGGACTGGATGCCGGTCTTGTGTATAACGAGACCTTCCCCCAAATGGGCGGGCAATGGGTTCCGCCGGATTTCTGGAAATTTTCAGGCCTGTTTGAAAATCTCCTGCACAATCACCCCGCTGTACAATTCATGCACCGGTGGCTAGCGCTTTCCACAACAGGGGTGACGTTGTCCTTTTGGTTACACGGCGCGATCAAAGGCCACCGGTTTCGGGCGCTGGATTGTTGTATGGGAATGGTTTTTCTACAGGTGGCTCTGGGGATCACAACCCTTTTATCGGGCGTATTGATCCCCGTGGCGGTGGCGCATCAGGGGGGCGCCGTCATGCTTCTTTCAGTGCTCGTGCTTTGCCAGTACCAGACTCACCCCGCGCGCCTTTAACCTTTTTGCGCTTTGTTCTATGTCTGGGGAGTGTCCTTTTTTTTCGCAGACACAAAACGGATGGTGCCGGAAATTTCCCTGACAGGGGCCGGAGGAGGGTCTTCCCCGACAAGGGGGAGTGGCGCGACAGGCTCTTGCGGTGCCTTTACAGGCCCCACATCCAGCGAAATCGGCTGGACGGAACCAAAAGGATCATCCAGCATTTCAGGAATGACCTCTCCCTTTGCCTCAAAGGCCGGCACGGCACGCGCAGACGGCGTCTCTGTGACAGTATCACAGGGGGCACCGGCAGACGCCGCCTCCACGGACGGCGCAAAACGATCGACAATTTTTTGATCAAACACATAAAGGCTTGTCCCCCGTCCCATTTTTTCCACAAGACCCTGCACCCGTTCTGTTTGCAATACGCCGTACACCACACACTTGTTTTGCAGATTCTCCAGCAACGAAAGCAGGGTCAGGCGGCGGTCCTCGGCTTCTTCCTCAAGGGCGGCGCGGTATGTCCTGTCCACCGCGCCTTGCGTATCAAAACGCATCAGATCTTCTCCAAAGATCCATAGTGCGGCCTCCGGCCAGAGCGCTGAAAATTTATTGCGCCCGCTGATGTTGGATTCAATGAACAACAGCTCCAGAGCCTCGTGAAAGGCTGGAAAGTGGGCATTGGTCAGTTTGTTTTCGGGATCATCCGGATTCATATACGAAAAATTACCAGTCCTGCGCAGGCTTTACAACAGAATTTGCGGATTCTTTCAACGCGGGTCTGCACAGGGTGTTTGAAGAGGCTGTCCGGCAAAGGGATTCGTAGAAGGCCAGATACGCGGCGACACAGGATTCTTTCGTAAATTCAGAGCGATAACGATGATATCCGTTTTCAACCACTGTTCTTCTCAGGCTGGCATCGTCCAGAATATTTTGTAAACACGCCTTGATTGCCGGAATATCGTCGATCGGCGCCATCATGCCGTCCTGCCTGTGGCGAATATACTGGCGCGGGCCGTCGGCCTCGCACACCACGACCGGCACATTGTGCGCCCAGGCCTGCACAAAAACCGTTCCGAATCCTTCCGTGCGGGAAATAAAAGCACACACATCCGACTCCTTGAACAAGCTGGCACGATCCGTTTGCCAGCCAATGAGCTTCACGCGTCCGGCCACACCCAGTTCCCTGATGAGGCCTTCGAGATTTTTTCTCTCCGGGCCTTCCCCTGCAATCCACAGAAACACCGCCGGCATTTGGGCCACCACGCGGATTAACGTGTCAAACGCCTTGGACGGATGAAGGCGGCCCAAGCCGAGGATCAAGGGCGCCTCTTCCGGTATACCGTATGTTTTGCGATCAACCGGTTGCACAGCATCTTGTGTATCTGCAAAATTGTTGATATGTATCACACGGTCTTCAGAGACACCGTGTGATACAATATACTTTTTAATCAATGGGGTAATCGCAATAAAATATTCGGATGATGCAAAATATTTGAACTTGTAGGGACTGCCCAATCGGGCAACGATGGTGTATTGCGGTTGCCCGCTTTTAGAAGTCCACCTCCGCACAAAACGCGGGGCCCGCGCCATCCATGTTTGCACGATATGGGGCTGGAATGCGCGAATAATGTGCCTGATCCGCCAGCCTGTATAAAAATCGACCCTGCCGCCAAACGGCAGGGTATAGACGGTGAGACCGGCTTGCCTGAGCCGCGGGACCCGCACAGGATTGGGCCGCGTGACAACCACAACATCCTGCCCCTTGTCATGCAGGGCCAGACACATGTCCACAAAGGCCGTTTCCGCGCCGCCATGTGCCGCCCCCGCCATGATCTGTAAAATTTTCATGCCCGTCCCTGCCACATCAAAAGCCCCGCGTTATGGATCCTGGGGTGTTTTCTGCGCGGGGGCCTTGGGACGTCCTTCCGATTCCATCGTTTGCGGCACAGTCAACAGGGTCGCACGAAGCAACCCTGTCAGATCCTTTTGCGTTTTATTCATTGTTTTCAGCAAAGACTCACAAGCGGGTTTTGTTCCAACATAGGATTTATCCCCCTGATCCTTGGATTGACGCGCCGTATCGATTTTACCAAAAAATACTTTGATGTCTTCCGGCTTTGCGTAGTCCTGCGCGAACAACATATTGTCGAGATGCCCTGTGGCTTCTTGCATGATAGGTTCAAACGCCCCCTGCCATGCCTTGAATTTTGTCTCCACGGCCTCTTTCATATCGGGATTTTTCTCTGCACACTTTGCAATGGCTTTTCCGACATCCTCCTCCACGGTCTGTACAACCTTTATGACATTGTAATTCCCGAACAATACATAAAAGTGCCGTTTATCCGCTTCGCTGAATGTTTTTGAAAAGTCTTCTGCCGCTTGAAAAACAGGATTTTTAACCTCCTCCTGCGCCCTGACATGGTGTGGCACACCCATAAAAGCCAGACCCCACACCGCCAGACCGCACACCCTTAAAAACCGCATTGTTCCCTGACCGCTCATGATATGAAATACCCTTCTCTTTGCCTATGATTTTACATCCCCGAAAGATACTCTTTCCCGAACGCAAACAAAAGGCAAAAAACGCGCCGGTTGTGCCTTCCGTGCGCACCTTTTCAGCACCGTTTTAAAATAACAGTGAAGCGGGCTCCCAAAACCTTGCCTTGGGGATCCTTCATGTTTTCTGCAAAAATTTCGCCGTTATGAGCCTCTACAATCTGGCGACAAATCGAAAGCCCCAGACCGGAATGAAAGCCATAATCCTCATGCTTTGGCCGCTCGGAATAAAATCGCTCGAAGATGGCTTCCTTTTTTGTCTCTGGAATCCCGGGCCCTTCATCCTGAATCAACACCTCCACTGTGTGGCGTCTGGGGATCACCTGTATCGCAATATGCCCTTTTTCGGGCGAAAAGGAACGGGCATTGGAGATGATATTCTGAAACACCTGTCCTAATCTGTTTTCCAGACCCCAGACAAAAACCCCTTTTTCGCTGTCTCTTTTATGATCCCGTTGCAGTGTGATCCGGCACGATCCCGCATCCACCGTTCGATCCCATGCCGTGTCTTGCACTATTTTTCGGGACAAGGGATTTTCATACAAACTCAAGACGTGATGCAACAAAGCCCCCAGATCCACCCGTTCAGGGGCCTCGCGGGACAGTTCGGAATCAAGACGCGAAGCCATGGAAATATCTGTAATCAGGCGGTCTAGCCGGTCAACATCCTGTGCAATTACAGCCAGCAACCGCTCCCGATCTTCCTGCTTTTTGATGATTTTTACAGCTTCGACCGCGCTCCGCAGGGATGTCAGCGGATTTTTGAGTTCATGTGCCACATCCGCCGCAAAATTTTCGATTGAATCCATACGGTCCCACAAGGCACGGGTCATCTGGCGCAAGACAATCGAGAGTTCTCCTATTTCATCGAACCGGTATGACAAGTCCGGAATATCTTCCGCACTGGCCTGCCCTTTCCTGACATCTTCAGCCGCCCGTGCCAGTTTTTTCAACGGGCGGGCAATCACACCCGAAAGATAAATCGACAACACCACCGTCATGACAAGGGTCAACCCGAAAAACTTCAGGACATCGCGCCAGATTTTAACCAGATCTGCCTCGATTTCCTGCGCTTCTTTTGTCAACAGGACCGCACCATAATTTTTCTGACCCTTGTGCAGGGGCGCGGCGGCAGAGAGAAAAATCTTCTGATTTTCTTTTTGCCAGACCGAAATACTCAATGTCCCGTGAATCGCAGACAAAACATCGGGATAGGACGATCCGTCCTCCGATAGAATTTCGGGATACTCCGGCAATACTTTCTGGTCAGGCAAAAAACCCGTCACAAAATCAAATGCCGTCTTGAGGATCTCGATACTGCGGAGCGGTTCGGTGTTTTGGACTCCCGATGGTTTTGCCTCCCTTTCCGGAGAGTCCGGTATCTTGTCCGAATCTGCAACAATGTGTCCCTGCGTGTCAAACACGAGAACATGCTCCCCCGCCGTTTGACTGAGCCGCTTCGTAATGACCCTGAAACGCGCCTGACTGCGGGGATCATTCTTTTGAATGGCGATGTTTTCCGCAAGGGCATCGGCAATCAGTTCCAGACGGCTCTGGAACGTTTCCAGACGCGCATTGATGACATTTTTTTTGAATTCCCCCAGGTATAAAATCCCGAAAATCAGCATCAGCAAGGCCAGCGCGTTCACAGCAATAATCCGCAGGGTAATACCTGTGATACGCCGTTCGCGCCCACCCCAGTAAAAATCCATAAAATGGCTGAATTCAGACCCTTCCGGCATGGATCCGCCCAGACGTAACCATCGTTTTTTATGATTTTGGTTCATGCTCCCCCTTGTACCGGTATCCTACGCCATACAGAGTCTCTATGTGGTTGAATGTTGCATCCACAGCTTTGAATTTTTTTCTCAGGCGCTTGATATGAGAATCTATTGTGCGGTCATCCACAAAAATATTGTCTCCATACGCCGCGTCGATCAATTGATCCCGATTTTTGACATGTCCCGGGTGCAGGACAAGGGTTTTTAACAACAGATATTCCGTGACCGTTAAATTGATAGTCTGTTGCTTCCACGTGCTCAGGTGCCGTTTGTCGTCCAGAACAAGGGAGCCCCGTACGATTTTCTCCGGCCTGTCTTCACCCAAACCGGAATCCAAAGGCGCTCCATCAGGTCGCTGAAACTCGGCGCGGCGCAACAAAGTCCGGATTCTCTCCAGCAGGATCCGTTGTGAAAAGGGCTTTGTCACATAATCGTCCGCGCCCATCCGCAGACCGAGAACCTGGTCGACTTCATCTTCCTTGGAGGTTAAAAAAATCACCGGTGTCTGGGCTATTTCATCACCGGATTCCCGCAAAGACCGGATGACTTCGAGCCCATCCATCCGTGGCATCTTGACATCCAAAATCACCAAATGCGGTTTTTCGGCACGAATGCCCTGCAGACCCAGCTCCCCGTCATGGTATGTCCTGACGATATACCCTTCCTCCTCCAGAACCATGGACAAAGACAGCAGGATATTCCGGTCATCATCAATCAGTACAATTTTCGCAGACATCACACCACAATACATAAAAATAAAAAAAGCCCTCTCCCCATGATCTCCTAATATCCGTGATGTATCAAGAAGCAGGGTGTTTTTTAATGCAAAAATAAAAATACTCAACCTTCCTGAAAAAAATGCTATAATCCCTGAACTTTGAATACTCCAGCATGATCCCGCACCCTATGACCCTGACCCGATCTTTTTTCCTCTCCGTGATTTTAACTCTGGTCTGTGCGCTTTCAGGCCCTGTCTCCGGACAAGAAACGCCCTCCGGTGCCCAGATCTGGGAAACGCAGGCGCGGGCCCTGAACGGCTCGACCCTGTTGGCCCATGACACTAAAATCATGCTGTGGGGCGTTGAAAATATCGAAGGAATGGGCGCCCCCTTCAAACTCTCGGCCCGTACCACGCTCGACAATGTGATCAATGCACAAAAGATACAATGCACTGTCCAGACACGAACAGACACCCATGTGCTCGCGCAATGTACCAATACCAGAGATATTGATCTGGGGCTTTATATGCTTCAAAAGGGCTTTGTGGTCGTCAATCGGGCCAGCGTCTATGGCACCGTCTATGAAGCCCCCTACATTCAGGCGGAAACACAGGCCAAGAACCAGAAACTGGGTGTCTGGGGAGAGGACAGCACCAGCAAAGACAGTTCTCCTCTGGGAGAGAACTGGGTCTTGATCGTCAGTTTTGTATTCTTTTTCTGCGTTGTCATCGCTTTTGCTGTCCTGAGCTTTATGATGCTTCGCGGATTTCAAAAGGTCACGGAGGCCCAAAAAGAAAACATGCATATGGTTGGGCGGGAACGGGCGCTCAAGGACAAGGAACGGGAATTGTTCGCCATGATGCTGGATTCCGAAATCAAGGCCAATAAATCAAAAATTCAGGCTTATCTGACAGTCTATGATGAAATGCAAAAATCCCTCCGGATGCCGGACCGTACGCCGAAATACAAAAAAGGCGGGGATATTCTCCAGGCCCAGCCCGCGCTTGAACGGGCGGTTTTTGACCGGAATACGGACAAAATGGACATTTTGGGGGATCGCCTGTCCAGCGCCGTGATCCATTTTTATGCTCGTATCAAGACCAATCCGGAATATATTACACTGGAGCCCGATATGCTACTGGACGATGTCCTGCAGATTGTGGCAAAGGCCATGAAAAATGCCACTATGCTGGATAAAATCGCAGATCGTCTGATTGAATTGTTTTCTCAGGGCGGACACTCTTCAAAAGGGCATTAATTTTCGGCAAAGTCCCTGACCGTAGCCTGTACGTGCCTGTCTCCTTGAAATTCTATGGTGATTTCCGTGCGCGATTGCACCTGATCTGCCTGTGTCAGAAGATGCCCCTGCGCAGAGCGTACAACGGTAAACCCCCGATTCAACACATTTTTGAAACTGTACGCTTCCAGCATTTTATCCTGCGATCGTGTTTGGGTCTGTTTGTCGCGCCAAACCCGTATGACCGCTTTGCCAAGAGCGCTCTCCACCGAGAGAAGTGTTTTTCGGGCATAAAAAATACTCTGTTCGGGACTTTTGATTCGGGCCTCCGCCTGAAGAAGGGCCCTGTGTTTGACATGCACATAACGGGTAAAGACGTGGGCCAGACGATCAGAGAGATAATCCAGACGCTGAACACGGGCCGCGAGCCGTTCCTGCGGATCCCCCATTTTCGTGACGGACAGTTCCAGTTTTTGTTGTTTTTCAAAAAGTGTCCGCTGTAGGCCTTGCGCCAGACGATACCCGATTTCCTGTCCCTGCAACACCAGATCACGTCGCACAGGGACAACGCGTTCCGCCGCACCCGTGGGCGTAGGCGCCCTGAAATCCGAGGCATAATCCACCAGTGTGGTATCCGTTTCATGGCCAATGGCAGAGATGACAGGAATACGACAGGCGGCCACCGCCCGCACAACGGCCTCCTCGTTAAACGGCATGAGATCCTCCAGAGATCCGCCGCCCCGCGCCAGAATGATCACATCCGGACAAGGGACCGGACCCGTGCCAAGAGTCTGGAATCCCTGTATGGCAGAAACAATTTGTTCTGCGGCCCCCGCCCCTTGCACCAAAACAGGCCAGACCAGAACATGACGCGGGAAACGATCGGAAAGCCTGTGCAGGATATCCCGTATCACGGCGCCTGTCGGGGACGTGATCACACCAATCGTTTGCGGTAAAAACGGCAACGGTTTTTTCCGGTCTGGATTAAACAGGCCTTCGGCAGAGAGTTTTTTCTTCCGGTCTTCGAGCATTTTCAGGAGTGCGCCTGCACCGGCCAATTCCATTGTTTCTATCACAAGCTGATAGTTCGAGCGTTGCGGAAAAGTTGAAATCCGGCCTGTACAGATCACTTCCAGCCCTTCTTCGGGTTTTATGGAGAGTTTTTGAAGCGTCCCTTTCCAGCACACGGCATCCACAACCGCCCCTGCATCCTTCAAGGCAGAATACATGTGGCCCGAACCGGCGAGCGAGATACGGGAGAGCTCCCCGCGCACACGTACGCGACCGTACGTTTCCTCCAGTGTTCTTTTCAGAGAAAAGGCCAGATCCGAAACCGAAAATTCCGGTATATTTGTTTTTGGAAAAATCTCTTCTGACATTGTATGATGATAAGGCCGAAAAAAAATAAAATTCAACTTCTTTTCCTGTTATACTCCCTGCCAGCATGCTGTCTTCTTTTTCATCCTGTTATGACCAGTCAGAAGAGCAGAGTGTCCAGACACTCCTGCGCACACTGGACTGGCCGCCCGAGCGGGCAGGCCATGTGCAAAAAACCGCCAGCGGCTTTATCTCCCACATCAGGTCCCGAAAAAAAACCGGCGGGCAACTGGAAAGTTTCCTGCAAAAATATGCCCTCACAACGACCGAAGGGCTGGCGCTGATGGGACTCGCCGAAGCCCTGCTCCGGATCCCTGACAAACACAATCAAAACGCGCTGATCCGCGAGAAAATTGCCGCCGCGCACTGGCTGAATGACGGGCACACAGACGAAGACTGGAAAGTCAGAACCGCAGGCTTGGGGCTCTTCCTCACGCAAAAAACACTGGGCGGCTTGTTTTCCAAAATCGGCGAGCCCGTGATCCGCGAAACCATGGTCAAGGCCATGCAGTTTTTGGGACAGCAATTCATTCTCGGGCAAACGGTTTCCGAAGCCTTGAAAAACGCGGCTGGACTGGAACAGAACGGATACAGACTGTCCTATGATGTTCTGGGAGAGGGGGCCAGAACCTTCGCCGACGCGGACCATTATTTTCAATCCTACTACAAAGCCATTGAATCCCTTGGAACACATATACCACAGAAAACAGCCGGACGACCTGGTATTTCCGTCAAGCTCTCGGCCTTGCACCCCCGCTATCAGGCCTTTCAGGCCGATCATTGTGTCCCTGAAATCACGGCCCGTCTGAAAATACTGGCTTTACGGGCCAAAGACTTCGATATCCCCCTCACCGTCGATGCGGAAGAAACCGAGCGTCTTGACCTGTCTGTTCAAATTATGGAATACATCCTACGGGATACAGGCCTCAAGGACTGGGACGGTTTCGGGTGTGCCGTGCAGGCCTATCATAAAGCCGCACCCGCCCTTATAGACCTTTTTGCAGGGCTGACTGTTTCCTTGAAGCGCCGCATGCAAATCCGTTTGGTCAAGGGTGCCTATTGGGATAGCGAAATCAAAAAAGCCCAGAGTGCCGGACTGCAACATTTTCCGGTCTACACCCGAAAATGCCACACGGATTTGGCCTATCTGGCCTGCGCCCAACAGCTTTTGACTGCGCAGGACACGTTGTATCCCATGTTTGCAACGCATAATGCGCACAGCATGGCCGCCATTTTGGAAATGACACGCCATACACAAAACCGATTTGAATTCCAGAAACTTTTCGGGATGGGACAGGCCTTGCATGACCATGCTCTGGAAAAAGAACGCTGTGCCATCAGCGTGTACGCCCCCATCGGATCCCATCGGGACCTCCTGCCCTATCTCGTCCGCCGCCTGCTCGAAAACGGTGCAAACACCTCCTTCGTGAACCAGATCATGAACCCCGATGCTTCTGTGGAAAGCCTTGTGGTCGATCCTGTGGATAACTCTCAAAAAACGGGAGGGCGTGTCCATTCCCAAATTGCCCTGCCCTCTGCCCTGTTTACCCATGAACACCCCGTGAGCCGGACCAATGCACAGGGCCTGAACCTGCATGCACCGGACGTTATTACAACTCTCCAGGCACGTATGGCGCCGTTTTTCCGCAAGACCTATCAGGCCCGTTGCATCATAAACGGGGAATCCCACAAGACGGTTACCCCCACTGTGATTCTCAACCCGGGACACCGGCACGATGTCATCGGTCAAGCCTATAGCGCCACACCAGCCCTTGTTCTCAAAGCCTTTGAAGCGGCCACGGGAGGGTTTGACACATGGAACAGGACGGACGCGCAGGTCCGCGCCAGCCATCTGGAACGCTTTGCAGACCTGCTGGAGCATCATAACGCCGAATTGATGGCCTTGTGTATCAGGGAAGCCGGCAAGACCTTGCCCGACGCCCTCTCGGAATTACGGGAGGCCGTTGATTTTTGCCGTTATTACGCAGGGCAGGGACGGTCCGTGTTTCATCCGGCAGGCACACACCTGCCCGGGGTCACCGGAGAGTCCAACACGCTTTTCCTGAAAGGGCGGGGGGTTTTTGTGTGTATCAGCCCGTGGAACTTCCCCATGGCGATTTTTACCGGCCAGATTGTCGCGGCCCTGATGGCAGGCAATGCTGTTATTGCCAAGCCTGCCGAACAAACGCCGCTCATCGCAGGCCGCATTGTGGCTCTGATGTATGAGGCGGGGATTCCGCCCTCTGCCTTGCATCTGGTCATCGGCGACGGGACTGTCGGGGCAGATCTGGTCCGGCACGAGAACGTGGCAGGCCTTGTTTTCACCGGATCGACCACCGTGGCCCAACACATCAACAGGACGCTTGCGGAAAAGACCGGCCCGATTGTGCCCCTGATTGCCGAGACCGGCGGGCAAAACGGCATGATTGTGGATTCCACCGCCTTGCCCGAACAGGTTGTGGACGATGTCATGCTCAGTGCCTTTGGCGCCGCCGGACAACGGTGTTCGGCCTTGCGGATCCTGTGCGTGCAGGAAGAAATTGCAGAGCGGGTCATAAACCTGCTGAAAGGTGCAATGGAGACGATCCGTATCGAAAATCAGGCCTTGATTTCCAGTGATCTCGGACCCGTCATTGATCAGGAAGCGTATGACGCTTTGATGCGTCATACTGAAACGATGATGACCCGCGGACGCCTTTTGGCCCGCGTTCCTGTTTCCGAAACACTGTCACAACAGGGGTATTATTTCGGACCGTGCGCTTTTGAAATTTCCTCCATAAAAATTCTGGAAAAAGAAATATTCGGGCCTGTTTTGCATGTTGTCCGATATAAAAAAGAACATCTCGATACGCTTTTGCGGGATATCTCGGACATGCGCTACGGTCTAACACTGGGCATTCACAGCCGGCTGAACGCCTTTCACCAACGCGTTATCCAGGGGATTCCTGCCGGAAATGTCTATATCAACCGCTCCATGATCGGCGCGGTTGTCGGGTCCCAGCCCTTTGGAGGCTCCGGCCTTTCCGGCACAGGCCCCAAGGCTGGCGGACCCCACTATCTGGCCCGCTTTGCAACAGAAACGGTTGTGACAAACAATATTGCCGCCATTGGGGGCAATGCCAGTCTTGTATCCCTGACAGAATAAGGTAGAGTGGGCCTTCAAAATTTTTGAAGGAGCGTTACAGATGAAGGTCTTACTGGTTGGTTCTGGCGGACGGGAACACGCATTGGCGAAGGCTTTGTCCGCCTCCAAAGACTGTAGCGCCCTGTATTGCGCCCCGGGCAATGCCGGTATTGCCGATGTTGCACACTGTGTTGCACTTTGCGCCGATGATATAGAGGGTCTGACCCGCTTTGCGCAGGATCATGCCATTGATTTCGTGATGGTGGGACCGGAAGGCCCTCTGGTAGCGGGTCTGGTGGATTCCCTGCGCGCGAAAGGTATAAAGGTGTTTGGACCGGACAAGGCCGCCGCACGGCTGGAAGGCTCCAAAGGCTTCATGAAGGATTTTTGCCAAAAATACCATATTCCGACTGCCGCGTACGGCCGTTTTTCGGATTACGAAAACGCCAGACTTTTCATTACACAGCATAATGGCCCTCTGGTGGTCAAGGCCGATGGCCTGGCCGCCGGAAAAGGCGTTGTCATTTGCCAGAATATCAAAGAAGCCCTGGACGCCGCCCATGATATGCTCTCGGGCCATCGTTTTGGGGGGGCCGGCGCGGAAATTGTTGTAGAAGAGTTTCTGGATGGCGAGGAGCTGAGTTATTTTGCACTCAGTGATGGAAAAACCCTGCTCCCCTTTGGTTCCGCACAGGACCACAAGCGGGCCTTTGACGGCGATCAAGGGCCCAATACGGGCGGCATGGGGGCCTATTCTCCAGCCCGCCTTGTAACGGCTACACTGGAAGAAAAAATCATCACACGACTGATCCAGCCCACAATAAAGGGCATGAAAGCCGAGGGATGCCCGTTTGTCGGTGTCTTGTTCGCAGGGATCATGGTGGTCAAGGGCGAGCCTGTTCTTCTGGAATACAATACCCGCTTTGGCGATCCGGAGTGCCAGACCCTGATACTGCGTCTGGAAAGCGATCTGCTGGAGATTCTTTATGCCGGTGCTACCGGAAATTTTGAAACAATCAAAGATCAGGTTACTTGGTCGCCTGACCCCGCCTTGTGCGTCGTGATGGCCGCCAGCGGCTATCCCGGGGACTACCGGAAAAACACCGTCATACGGGGTCTTGAAAAAGCGGGCACGGTGGAAGGCGCCACGCTCTTTCACGCCGGCACCGCACGGAATGCAGACAACCAGATCATCGCCACAGGAGGGCGTGTTTTGGGAATTACCGCCTGTGGCACAGATTTAAATCAGGCGCGGGAACGCGCCTATCGTGCCGTGGATCTGATAGACTGGCCCGAAGGGTTTTGCCGGCGGGATATTGGCTGGCGGGCGCTTTAAAAGGGCCTCCTTTGGCGCTTTTCACCGTCTGGCTTTGAAAAATGTCTTGAGCAACAGCCCTGACTCCTCGGCCATAAGACCCGATACTATTTCGGGCCTGTGATGGCATGTTGTTTGGGTAAAAAAACGGCCCCCGTGCAAAATACCGCCCATTTTCGGGTCACTTGCACCGAAAATGATCCGGCGCAGACGCGCAAATGACACAGCCGCCGCACACATGGCACAAGGCTCCAACGTCACAAACAAATCATAGTCCGGAATTCTTTGTGCCCGTTCGTGGGCGCAGACAGCCCTGATACATAATATTTCCGCATGCGCTGTCGGGTCGGACCGGTCTTTCGTTTCATTCCCGCACGCCGATACAATCTCGCCCGTGCGGACATGCACCAGCACCGCCCCGACGGGAACTTCATCCCGCGCGCCCGCTTTTTTTGCCTCTTCCCATGCCCGTTGCATATAGGTATTGTCGTCCTGCATCATGGACACAGAACACCATAAACCCGAAAGAATTGCAAAACGTATCGCACGCGCGGGCTTGTGCTCCAGACGCGATGCGGAAGCGTGGATTTTGGAAGGCCGTGTCACGGTCAACGGCAAACGCCTTACAACACCGGCTTGCACCGTGACAGAAAACGACCATATTACCGTTCACGGGAAACCCTTGCCACAGGCCGCCCGCACACGGCTTTTCCTCTACCATAAACCTGTGGGTCTTGTCACAACACACAAGGACGAACACGGGAGACCGACCGTTTTTGAATCCCTGCCTCCTGACCTGCCTCGTGTGGTCAGTGTCGGACGGCTGGATTTGAATACAGAAGGGCTCTTGCTCCTGACCAATGACGGCGCACTGGCCCGTTATCTCGAACTGCCCACGACAGGCTGGAAGCGGCGCTACCGCGTGCGGGTCATGGGAACCATCGATACGGAACGTCTCGTAAACCTTAAAAAAGGGATCACGCTGGACGGGGTGCATTACAAGTCCATTGACGCAGTCGTGGATCAAGCCCAAAAAGGAGCCAATACGTGGCTGAGCGTTACTTTAACGGAAGGAAAAAATCGGGAAATCCGGCGCGTTATGGAAGCATTGCACCTGCAGGTGAACCGTTTGATCCGTGTATCCTACGGGCCCTTCAATCTGAATGCCCTGCCACAAGGGGCCGTGGAGGATATACGGGAATCCGTCATGAAAGACCAGATCGCCGGATTTTTTAAAAATAAAAACGAGGGGACGCCCTGACGTCCAAGAGCCATGAGAATTATTGCAGGACAGTTCAAGGGCCGGAAGCTTTTTCTCCCACAGGGGCAAGATATCCGTCCGACAGCGGATAAAATTCGCGGCGCCATTTTCAACGCCCTTGCGGCGCAAAATGCGCTGGCAGACTCCCTTGTTCTGGATTGTTTTTGTGGCACGGGGGCTCTGGGGCTCGAAGCGCTTTCTCGAGGCGCACGACATGCCCTGTTTATTGACCAAAACCCAGTTGCGCTGGATCTCGCCCGAAAAAATACCGCCCTGTGTCAGGCCCAAACGCAGGCGCAGTTCATTTTAGCGTCATTGCCGGTGCTTGCGCCGATGCATGACCCTGCCTTCAAAGCCACGCTGGTTTTTCTGGACCCTCCGTATCGTAAAGGCCTTATACACCCTACAATACAAGCCCTTATAGCAGGGTCATGGCTTGCGCCGCTCTGCCGGATTATTTTGGAATCTGAAAAATCATGCGCCGCCTTCATGACCCATGACATAACCGTGGAAAACGAGAAAATATACGGCGAGACCAAAATCTGTTTTGCGCGTTATACACCGTCTGCAGTGTCTTGTGCTTGAAAAAACCCTGCAAGGTATTACATTCTTCTACGAGCCTTTTTTGACCTTCTTATGGAGACATTGAAATATGAAAAAATACATTTTACCCAGTGTGCTGGCCTTGTGTACCTTTCAGCCCCAGTATGCCAACGCCGACATTGAAAAATATACCTTTGATAAAACCCATACCCAGATTATTTTTTCAGTCGATCATCTGGGCTTTTCGCACTCCCATGGCCGTTTTATGGATTTTGACGGCGGTTTTATGTTTGATCGGGCCGAGCCTGCAAAATCGGCTGTAGACATTGCCATCAAGACCACTTCTCTGGAAATGCTGGATCAGAAATGGAATGAACACCTGAAAGGACCCGATTTTTTCAATGTTGAAAAATTTCCGGCCATGACATTTAAAAATACGAAAATAGAAGTGACGGGCCAAAACACCGCCAATATCACGGGCGATCTGACCCTGATGGGTGTGACAAAGCCTGTCACACTGGCCACAACCTTCAACAAGGCTGACAAACATGCCTTCAGCGGCAAATATGTTGCGGGTTTTACCGCCGATGCCACAATTAAACGGTCCGACTTTGGCCTCAGTTATGGCCTGCCCATGGTGGGGGATGAAACCCAAATCCATCTGGAAGTTGAAGGTATCCGCGAAGATTCTGCCGCAGACGGGACCGCGAACCGTTAAAAAACGCATCAGCCCGCCATACCTGAAAAGGCCGGACCTATGTCCTTGAAAAACACTTCCCATACGTATGGAACGCTCGCCAGAGCGCTTCATTGGCTGACAGCCGCTCTTGTTCTGGGCTTGCTCTGTCTGGGATTTTATATGGCAGGTCTGGCCTTTTCGGACGGCACCTTCCAGCTCTATACGCTCCATAAATCCTTTGGGATGCTGGTTTTGATTTTAAGCGTGATCCGGCTGGCATGGCGGTGCCGGACGTCCCCTGTACTGGCCTTGTCAAGCCATACAAATCTTGAACGCTGTCTTGCCAAAAGCGTCCATGGTTTACTGTACGTATCTCTTTTAGGCATGCCGTTTTCTGGATGGTTGATGACCTCGGCCGGCAATTTTCCCAATCATTTTTTCTTTTTGTTTCTCGTGTCACCCATTTTTCCGAAAAACGAAGCATGGTTTATCATATTTCAGACCTTCCATGAAGGGTTTGCCCTTCTCTTGCTCGGTCTGATCGGCCTGCATATTGCAGGCGCCCTCAAACACCACCTGATTGAAAAAGACAACACCCTGCGGCGAATGGGGGGGAATATCTTGCTGGGCTTTGGCGGGCTGGCAGGGCTGGCGTTTGCAGGGACCCTTTGGATTGCAACGCCCGAGCGTACGCCGGACCCAGCCCCCGTTTCACATGCCGTTCCCCTTCCCCATACGCCTGCACACGATACGGCCATCCAAGCGCCTGAGCCCACGGACTCGGCCATACAAAAATGGATCATAGACCCTTCAGCCAGCATGATTGGCTTTCACTTTACCCAAGACGGACAAAAGATCACAGGGTCATTCAAGGACTGGCGCGCAGACATCGCGTTTGATCCAGAGTCCCTCGATCAAAGCACTGTACGCGTGACTATCCAAAGTGGTTCCATACAAACAGGCAGTACGGAGAGAGATCAGGAAGCGCTGAAAAAAGACTGGTTTGCGGCAGAAGATTTTCCAGAAATTGTTTTTCAAAGCGTACGCTTTGCACAGCTTGAGAAAACAAACTATCACGTCACCGGCACGTTGACCGTACGCGGGAAAGCTGTGCCTGTCAGTTTTCCCTTTACGCTTGTTATTGTGCAGGAGGAAGCAGGTGTTCTCACGGCCCATATGCAGGCTGTTTTGACCTTGAACCGAAAGGATCTCGGGATCGGACAAGGGATGTGGGAAAGCACACAGACCATTGCCAATCCGGTTGAAATCACACTGGATGTGCTGGCGAATAGTACGCCTTAAAAGCTGTAAAATCTCTGAAACAAAACGGAAAAGGATCACGCGTGGTTATTCAACCAGCTTATTCCACCATCCCTTTTTTTTTACAGCCGGAGGCTCATTGACCACTTCATAGGCCTTGGGTGTAGTGTCCAGATTTTCCGTCACACGCTTTTTGACAGGCGTTTTTTCATTGGCCGTGTCTTTCTTAGCAGGGGTCCGCCGCGCACGAAGGGGTTTTTCCTGTGCTGTTTCTTCCACAGGCATCAGGATCCCAGCCTTTTCAGAGGAGGGTTCCTCCTGCGCATCAACGACAGACGGTTCGGCTTTGCGACTCCGGCTGTTTCTGGGCTTTTTCGCAGGGTCGGAAATGACCGTATTCTCCTGCAAGGGCACATCGGGTTCCCCTTCAAATTCTGCCTCATCGACAAACTCGGACAGGGTACCGCTGTGTTCCTCGCTCTGGTCTTCGCGATCCTCGCGTTCACGGCCACCCCGTCTGCGTCCGCCGCGTCTGCCCCGTTTTCTGCCATTCCGGTCGCCCCCGTCTGTTTTGGGAAATCCATCTTCCCGTTCACGGGCCGTGTGCTGATCCTGCGGGGCCGGATCGTCTTCAGATTCGTCCTCCTTGACAAAAGGCTTGCTCATATCAATCCGGAAACCAGACGCGCCGAGCGTTTCATCGACCCGAATCATAATGGTAAAGCCATAGCGTTGTTCGATATCCGCCATGTTGGGCCGCTTGTGATTGAGAATATACAGTGCAACGGCGCCTGAGACGTACACGATAATCTCGGAAGCACGGCCTTTGATTCCCTCATCCTCAATGGCGCGAAGCACCTGAATGGAGGCCGCATCGGCCGTACGAATTCTGCCCAGACCACTACAATGCGTACAGATCTCAAACTGAGATTCTGTCAAAGACGGGCTCAAACGCTGACGTGAAAGCTCCATCAGACCAAAAGAGGAAATCCGCCCCATCTGGATTCGGGCCCGATCCGTTGAAAGGGCATCGCGCATCCTCCGCTCGACTTTCGCATTGTTCCTGCGATCTTCCATGTCGATAAAGTCAATCACAACCAGACCGCCCAAATCCCGCAACCGCAACTGGCGTGCCACTTCGGCGGCGGCTTCCATATTGGTCTTGAGAGCTGTTTCCTCGATATGGCGTTCCTTTGTGGCCTTACCGGAGTTGACATCGATAGAGATCAGGGCTTCGGTCGGGTTAATGACCAGATAGCCGCCGGACGGCAGGGTCACCTGCGTTTCCCCGATGTCAGCAATCTGTTTTTCAATCTTGTAGTGACTGAACAGCGGGGCTGATTCTCCTTTGAATTCAATAACCTTTTTGGTATGGGACGGCATCAGCATTTTCATGAAATTCCGGGCGGCTTTAAAGCCTTCCTCACCGGCAACATGGACTTCATCGATCTCGCGGGTGTAGAGATCCCGCACAGCCCGCTTGACCAGATTGGCTTCTTCATAGACCAAAGCAGGCGCGGTTGATTCCAGCGTCAACTCCCGAATATTGTCCCACAGCCGCATCAGATAATCCAGATCCCGCTTGATTTCAGCCTGTGTCCGCGAGACACCCGCCGTTCTCAAAATGACAGACATGCCTTTGGGCACCTCCAGATCCTTGATAATCTGGCGCATATGGGCGCGGTCCTTGTAATTGGCAATTTTACGGCTTACGCCGCCAGCCCGTGGACTATTAGGCATCAACACGCAATACCGTCCCGGCAGGGACAGATACGAGCCAACCGCCGCGCCCTTGTTCCCGCGTTCTTCCTTGGAAACCTGGACCAGCATGATCTGGCCACGCTTGATCACTTCCTGAATTTTATATTTCCGGCGCAGACTAAACCGGAAACGCTGTTCCTCGCTGACATCATCCCCGCCCATTTTTTCAACGCGCTGGGAGGAATCCTGCCCGCCACCGTGGTGACGCCCTCCACCGTTCCAGCGGCCACGACGTCCTCTTTGGCCCCGCCGGAAACGATTTCCACCATTCCGGTCCCTATAGCCATCAGACGTCCTGTTGTGATGACCGTCCTCTTCGGATTCGTTTTCCAGAACATTTCCGTTGATGTCATCCACATCCTGTTCATGATCGTTGTCGTTACCCGCACCGTCCTGATCATGACCCCGCTGTGACGGGCGCGTATCTTCCTCCGGCTCTTCCTCCGCCGCAATTTTCTCTACGACAGGGGCACTGGCGGACAAAGAGCGCGATTTTCTCCCGCTTTTTCTAGGGGCGTCTTCTCTATCCTGCGCACCGACAGCCTCTTCCCCCTCGGCAGACAGGTCTTCCGACAACACAACATCCCCACCGATTTCCTCGATGCTGTCGTGATCATCATGGATCTCTTCTATACCGCCATCCGAATCACCTTCATCATCCTGTGCGCTGTTCGCAATGTATTGTGCCTCTTCGGCTTCTTCCCGCGCTTCAGCTTCCTCGGCCTGACGCAGGGCCGCTTCCTGCTCGGCCATTAAAGCCTCACGATCCGCAACAGGAATCCGGAAATAATCAGGGTGAATCTCAGAAAAAGGTAAAAAACCGTGCCGGTTTCCGCCAAAATTTACAAAAGCCGCCTGAAGCGAGGGTTCAACCCGCGTGACCTTGGCAAGGTAAATATTACCCTTCAGCGGTTTTCTAAACGCACTTTCGTAATCAAACTCAACCAGCCGACCATCGTCAACGACCGCAACCCGTGTTTCTTCTGCATGGGTTGCATCAATGAGCATCCTTTTTGTCATATTCTATCTCCATTATGCGCGATGCTGCCGACCTTCCCAAGGTGTTTATGTAGGAAAGGTGGCGCTATAAGCGCGTATTCATTAAAAAAATTTCAAGCTATTATTGTCTGCGAAACCTTTTAACTCTTCAAAACGCAAAAACCATAATAGTTAAACACCACAGGCACACTACACCGCTTGTAAAAATAGTACAAGCAAGAAAATGAGGGGTCCTTCAAAAGCTTGCACTCCCCAAGCGCATAATGGTACTTCTATAAAACACGTAATAATACTATCGCCTTTTTCTATGACATCCTTTTAAAGTCTTTTACATGCGCTTGCCGTCTTTATTTTTTATGGTTTTTCTTGCGGCCCTTTCCCTGCTGTGCGGACTTCTCGTTCCCGTGCAGGGCGCCTTCGCGCTCGAAATCCAGCGCACACGGGTGGGGGTGTATCCCGATAAAACGCGGGTTGTATTTGATCTGGATACGCCCGCAGAATATCGTGTTACACTCTCTGACAATGCCAGAACCCTTTATATTTCACTACCCCGCTTTCAGTGGGAGGCCGCGCCCGTCCCTTTGCCGGCCTCCGGTCATATCCTGACAATCAAGCCGGAAGCGTCTTCGGGAAAAACAATGCGGATTGCGATTGCCTTGCGGCGGCCCGTCCTGATCCAAAATACTTTTACTCTTCCCAAAACGCAGGACTTTCCAGACCGTCTTGTGGTCGATTTCAAACCCGAAGACCCCGAATATACCCCCCGGACAAGAACGCCTGAAACAGCACCCGCGCAAGGTCTTTCCGAAAATCATACCAGAACCGGAAGACCCCTCATCATCATCGACCCCGGGCATGGCGGCATTGATCCCGGGGCCTCCGGCGCAGGCCTGCAGGAAAAAAATGTCGTGCTGGGCCTTGCCAAAGTCCTCAAACAGGAACTCGAAGAGAGCGGGCAATACAGTGTTCTCCTCACACGGGAACAGGATGTGTTTATCAAACTGGCAGACCGCGTGAAATTTGCCCGCCAGCACAAAGGGGATCTTTTTATCTCGATCCATGCTGATTCGGTCCAAAACGACCATGTTGGCGGCGCCTCGATCTACACCTTGTCGGAAACCGCCTCCGATGCCCAGACAGAAAAACTGGCCGCACGGGAAAACAAAGCCGATCTGATCGCTGGCATTGACCTGAGCACCGAGGATCAGGAAGTCGCCAATATTCTAGTTGATCTGGCCATGCGCGATACCATGAACCAGTCGAAATTCTTTGCAGGCAAAGTCGTATCCATCATGCCGCGTCAGGGTGTCTCGCTTCTGGAGCGGCCCCACCGGCATGCGGGCTTTGCCGTTCTCAAGGCACCCGATATCCCTTCTGTTCTGATTGAGGCTGGATTTATGTCCAACGAAAATGAGGCCCAACGCATGAATTCTTTTGCTCATCGCCAGAAATTCGCGCGGGCGCTTCATAAAGGGATCGACAGTTATTTTGAGCAGGTCCGGAAAAACCAGAGAATCTAACTCTCTGATATGACACAATTATATGACATAATATTACTGTTGCATTTTTGTCTCACTTGCTTTGAAAAAAAGGAATCAGCGCTTGAAAAACTATGTGCAATACAGTTCCAGTTGTGTATAAGGGATAAGATCAAAATTTGTCCTTTCATAAACAAAAGGACAGGGTGATTTTTATTTAACTTTATAAATATATTGAATGAGGTCTCAAAATGAAGAAATTAGCTTTTACA
Organism: uncultured Pseudobdellovibrionaceae bacterium; assembly: GCA_964348795.1. Taxonomy (GTDB): domain Bacteria; phylum Pseudomonadota; class Alphaproteobacteria; order Micavibrionales; family Micavibrionaceae; genus JADLAT01. The sequence goes on from CAYGDY010000010.1 coordinate 29,622, forward strand.
CTTTGCATCGTTGGTACGGCATTGACACTGTCCGCTTGTGACACAACAGGCGCAGGCAATGTTGACACTGCGGCACCTTACGCTTCCGAGCGCACTGCTGGTAACGACCAAGCGCCTGATGCCGCACCTGCTGAGCGCGTATTCCAAGAAAAACAAATGAAATAATTTGTTTTTAAACAATAAGCTTAGGAAAGACTGTTTCGCGTAAGCAAACAGTCTTTTTTAATTTCTGATTCTATGAGAAAATGAATCCACGCTCCCCGTTCCGACCTTGTCTTCAGGGGGGCATATACCACAGGCCCCCCTATGTTACATAAAAAAATTCTGGACATTTTTTATCTGCTTTTTGCAAATACTCTCGGGTTTTTCGTGCCGATTGTTCTTTATCCGCTGGGGATTTTTTTGAACATCATAGAGTTTGACAAGGAAGGTCCCAATCCGGTCCTGTTGCAGTTTGCGTTCCTGCAGGCTACAACCGTGACATGGCTGGTGTGCGCCCTTTTCAGTCTGGCATTTTTGTTTATCCGCGACAAGATCCGGTGGGTCTTTATCTTGGCCCCTGTGCTTATCCCCCTGTTTTACGGGACGGTTACGTTGCTCAAACTGCAACTTCTGCAGTAACCCCCCCCCAAAAAAACCACGCCCTAAAAAATGTTTAGTTTTTCTGTACCGTTTTTTCGGCCGTATTCTGGACAATTTTGCTGTCTGTCACCCGCAAGGAGGGCCGGCGGGCAATGGAAACCGGATAACTGTTCCGCTCCTTGAGCGCCATCCGGATCGCCGGCCAGCGCAAACGATCCTGATAGGGGCCTGCCGCCTTGATAATCATTTTCATCTGCGCATCAGTAATTTTTTCTTCCTTGACCTCGCCCATTTCTTCCATCTGGACGGACTGCTCGACTGTGGGGCTGGCTTCGAGAAAGAGTTCGTCTCCAATCCAGGCCAGTTTCAGCGGTTGGTTCACAACCGTGACTTTAGTCCCCAGCGGGGCCATTTTGTAAAGCTCTATAATGGCCTCGGGATAAAGCCGCAAGCACCCGCTGGAGCTCCTGCGTCCAATCCCGAAGGGCTTGTTGGTGCCGTGAATGGCGTACTGGGACCAACCCAGATACATGGCATGCGTCCCCATAGGGTTTTCATCCCCCGGACCCACGACTTCAGGAAGCTTGGGATCTTCCTTTCTCATCCGCGGTGTCGGTCGCCAGATAGGCCCTTCCACTTTCCGGACAATCTGGGTTGTGCCTTCCGGCGTGTTGAGCCCCTCGCGCCCGACCCCCACAGGGGTGCTGAAAGGCGCGGCATTGCCATTGAAGTACGCATAGAGCCGCATGTCGGCCAGATTGATCACAATCCCCTCCCGCGGCGCATTGGGCAAAATATGGCGCGTGGGGATAATCAGTTTTGTCCCCTTGCCCGGCATCCAGGGGTCCACATAAGGGTTGGCCGCCCGCAATTCCACAAACCCGATATTGTAATCCCGCGCCAGATGCACGAAAGTATCTTCATAATCCGTGCGGATTTCCTGCATGTCTCCAATATATGGCAAATCATACCCCGCCTGAGCCGGCGTGATAACACCGCCCAGCAAAAGCGCGCCAGAGAGAAGTCCCACAAGATTTCTTTTTAAAAACTTTTGCATGATGCGCGTCCTGTTTCCTTTTCCAGACCCTTCACGACCTGATCCATAAACTGTTCCGTTGTGAGCCATGTTTGCTCTGCCCCGACCAACAGGGCCAAATCTTTCGTCATCAAGCCCGCTTCTACGGTCTTGATACAGGTTTCTTCCAGCAAAGCCGAAAACGCGACCAGCGCCTGATTCTCATCAAAAACGCCCCTGTAATACAGCCCTTTGGACCACGCGAAAATCGAGGCAATCGGGTTGGTCGATGTCGGCTGACCCTGCTGGTGCAACCTATAATGCCGTGTTACCGTTCCGTGCGCGGCTTCCGCTTCCACACATTGCCCGTCCGGTGTCAACAAAACAGATGTCATCAACCCCAAGGACCCAAACCCCTGTGCCACCACATCGGACTGGACATCCCCATCGTAGTTCTTGCAGGCCCATACAAACCCGCCTTCTGATTTGATAGCCTGCGCCACCATATCGTCAATCAGACGATGTTCGTAAAACAACTGTCGCGCTTCAAACGCAGAACGAAATTCACGATCATATATTGTCTGGAAGATGTCTATAAAGCGTCCATCATATTCTTTCAAGATCGTATTTTTCGTGGACAGATAAACAGGATATCCTCTTTGCAATCCGTAATTAAATGTCGATCGGGCAAAGCCCTCAATGGAATCATCCAGGTTATACATCCCCAGCGCGACGCCTTTTGAAGGAAAATCAAAGATTTCATACTCCTGTACGTCTGTTCCGTCCTTTGGAACGTACACCAGTTTCAGGAGCCCGGGCGCGGGGATCGTGATATCGGTTGCCTTGTATTGATCCCCAAACGCATGACGGCCCACGATAATGGGTTTTTGCCAGCCCGACACGTAACGGGGCACGTTCCTGCACAAAATGGGTTCCCGAAAAACCGTCCCATTCAGGATATTGCGGATGGTCCCATTGGGCGATTTCCACATTTTTTTGAGACCAAATTCCCTGACACGCCCTGCATCAGGCGTAATCGTGGCACATTTCACTCCCACACGGTAGCGCGCAATGGCTTCTCCCGCTTCAATGGTAACGCGATCCTGCGTAGCGTCCCGATTTTCAATGGACAGGTCAAAATATTTCAGATCAATATCCAGATAGGGTTTGATCAACCGCTCCCGAATCATCTGCCAGATGATCCGCGTCATTTCGTCCCCGTCAATTTCGACAACCGGATTGTCGACCTTAATTTTTTTCATAATTTATTCTTATCTTCTGCATCATGGTATTTCTGCAGGATACTATGCAATTTGCGCTTAAATTTCCAGAGAAGTTTCAAGGGCCCCTTGCAATTTTTCAAAGGCCCGATCGAAAAGACTGCTTTTGATCAATAAGCCCACCCCTTGCTTGTAGACTTCGTACTGGAGCGTTTTGGGCCCAATCTTCCGGATCATAAACCGGAAAAGCGGCGCATGATATTCGGATTTATAATATGTATAGCTGGCATACCCCTCTTCAAAATCGCACTCCACCGTTCTATAGGACAACATCTTCTTTTCAACGGCCCTGCAATACAAGTCATCGAGCGTTCGGAACTGGGCTTTCGTGAAACCCATTTTCGGGGAATAGTGCGGGTTATTGATCACCTCGAAAACCATGAGAAGAAGTGTATCATATTTTTCAAAAGGATCAAAGCAAGACCCTGCCCCCTTACGGTCCGTAACAAAATAAAAAAATGTCTGGAAACGCTCTGGAATTGGGGTAATATCAGCAAGAACTTGAGAAAACCCGAAAAACGATCCGGACCCCATGAGTGATTTATTCAGAGAAGTCGATGATACCCTGCGCCAAGAGCGCGTCCTGAAATTCTGGAAGGAAAACACCCCCTATATCCTGTTTTTTGTCATCGGCACGATTGTCCTGACCGGAGGGGTTTCCGCCTACAAGAGCTGGCAACGCCGCGTGAACCAAGAAGCCACGTCCGCGCTCATCGCACTGGAAGAAACCCCCGATTACCCCGATTCCGCGATCACGGCACTGGAATCCAAGGCAACGCTGGTCAAACCGGATTTCAGGGCTCTTGCTTCTTTCAAGGCCGCCCAGGCTTTTCTGTTGAAAAAAGAGCCGCAAAAAGCTCTGGTGCTTTACGAAGCGCTTTCAAAAGATCCTGATATTTCTGAAGATTTTCGCGCGCCCGCCCTATTGATGTTCGTGCGCCTGCAAAGGGATTCCGGCACAGACTCTCCGGAAACCCTTTTGGCAATGATGGCCCCTCTCTGGAAAGATCCACAAAATATCTGGGCCCCCCACGCCCATCTGGAGGCGGCGCTCATACAAGCCCATGCCTTGAAAGATTTTAAAAAGGCGCGCGAACATCTGAACCACATTCAAGAAACCAAAGACTTGCCGGAAACGCTCTATCAAAAAGCACAGGCGCTGGATCATCTCTACGCCCTGAAAAACAAAACGAACGGATAGAAATCCCATGAAACGCTCCCCTGCCACACTCTGTACCCGTACGCTGTTCTCTTCCCTTGCGCTCTTGGCGCTAGGCACCCTGACCGCCTGTGACATATTTGACTCTGAAAATGCGGCGCCTTTAAAAGGCAACCGGATTTCCGTACTGGAATTGCAAAAATCTCTGGAACCAGATGATGTGGTCCTTGAAAAGGCCGGTCTTGTGACTCCCACGGCTTGGAAAAACGATTTCTGGCCCCAAGCTGGCGGGTATCCGAATCATGCCATGCAAAATCTTTTCCTCCATGACAAAGGGCTCAAACAAATCTGGAAAACTGATATCGGACAGGGCGCGACCAGTGAACTGCCCCTCGTGGCACAGCCCGTTGTGGCGGACGGCCTGATTTTCACCATCGACACAGACAACATTCTGAAGGCCTTTGAGACCCAGACGGGAAAACAAGTCTGGAAAACCGATATCAGCGCCGTGGAAGAAGATGATCCTGTCATCACCGGCGGTGTTGTTTTCAGTGGCGGGCGGCTGTATGCTACCAATGGTTATAACGAAATGCTGGCCATTGACCCCAAAACCGGCGTGATCGTCTGGAGAAAAATCCTGCCCGCCGCCTCCCGCGCCGCGCCGACTGTTCTGGAACAAAAAGTCTTTATCACGACTTTGGATGGTCGTCTTCTGACCCTTTCAGCCAAGGATGGAAGCCTGCTTTGGGATTACACCGGCATCAGCGAAACCGCCGCACTGGTCGGGGGGGCCAGCCCTGCGGCCAATAACGACATTGTTGTGCCTGTTTTTTCCTCAGGAGAACTTTCCGCCCTGCGTATTGAAAACGGCTCCGTTGCGTGGAGCGACAATCTCTCCAATGTCAAAGGTCTTGGCGGGCTGGCGGAAATTTCCGATATCAAGGCCCTGCCTGTTATTGATAACGGTATCGTCTTTGCCATCAGCTTCAGTGGCAGACTCGCGGCCATTGACGAGAGAACAGGCACCCGCATCTGGCAACGGGAAATCAGTGGCTCGCAGACCCCGTGGGTGGCGGGCAACCATGTCTTTTTGCTGTCCACCCATAACCAGTTGGTAGCTTTGGGGCGCGAGACCGGTGTGATCCGCTGGGTCAAGGACCTGCCCCGCTTTGACGAGGATGAACCCCTCTTTTTCACAGGGCCTCTTTTGGCCGGCGGTCGTTTAATTGTGGCCGGTACAGGGGGACGAATCATCGAGGTTTCACCCCAGACAGGCCAGATCATGGCACAATGGGACGCTGGGGGGGATATCAAACTCTCCCCCGTTATCGCAGGGGGACGGCTTTATATCCTCGATGATGACGGCACGTTAACCGCTTATCAGTAACACGTCCGAGGGATTTTTATGTTTACACTTGCGCTGATCGGCAGACCCAATGTCGGCAAATCCACCCTTTTTAATCGTCTGGCCGGTAAAAAGCTGGCGATTGTGGATGATACACCAGGGGTCACACGGGACTGGCGCGAAGCCGAAGCCTTTTTGTTTGACCGGCATTTTCGGGTTCTGGATACGGCAGGGCTGGAAGAGTCTTTCGATGATTCCATTCAGGGCCGGATGCGGGAACAAACCGAACACGCCCTGAAAAAAGCCGATGCCGTGCTGTTTATCGTCGATGGACGGGCGGGCATTACCCCGATGGACGCCCATTTTGCCCAGTGGCTCCGCAAACAAAAAAAGCCCGTGACTCTCGCCGTTAATAAATGCGAGAACGAAAAAGTGGTGCAAAATACACTGGCAGAAGCCTACGCACTGGGGCTGGGAGAGCCCCTTTCGATTTCCGCAGAACACGGGCTGGGGATGGAGGATCTATATCATATTTTTGCACCTTATTTTCCCGATGAATCTCTCGGCCCCGCACAGGGGGTGCCGGACGATCCGGATCTTGAAACGCTCGATGCCATCGAAGGGCTGGAAGATTTTGAATTTCTGGAAGAAGAACCGCCAGAAGAAGAAAAAGCCATAAAAATAGCCATTGTCGGCAGGCCCAATGTTGGTAAATCCACCCTGCTGAACAGTATCGTGCAGGAACACCGCGTCATGACGGGGCCGGAAGCCGGTATTACACGGGATGCCATTGCCGTGGACTGGACGTACGAAGGACAAAAATTCCGGCTGGTTGATACCGCCGGCATGCGCCGGAAATCCAGAATACAAGATACCATCGAAAAAATGAGTGTCGAGGACTCCTTGCGCGCTATTCGTCTCGCGCAGGTGGTCGTCCTTGTGATTGATGCCAATATCCCGCTTGAAAAACAGGATCTACAGATTGCAGAACATATTATCAACGAAGGACGGGCGCTGGTCATCGCTGTGAATAAATGGGATACGATCGCGGACAAGGCGGATTTTCTCGAAGAACTGGAATATAAATTTTCAATCTCCCTAGCCCAGATCAAGGACATTCCCTTCCAGACAATTTCGGCCCTCAACGGGAAAAATATCAACAGACTCCTGGAGCGGATCCTGTTGACCTATGCCAACTGGAACAAGCGGATCAAAACAGCCGGACTCAATCGCTGGCTGGCAAAAATGGAAAGCCAGAATCCCGCGCCACTGGTCAATGGCAAGCAAAACCGTTTGAAATACATGACACAGATCAAAACGCGCCCGCCCACCTTTGCCCTTTGGGTGTCCAAACCCGACAAATTGCCCGAAGCCCATAAACGGTTTATTGTAAATGGCCTGCGGCGGGATTATGATATTCTCGGGGTGCCCATCCGGCTTTTTGTGCGGAAAAGCAATAATCCTTTTGTGTAATGTATATGGACCGTTGAGTTGTTTATGATAACCAGTCTGGATGAAGTGATATCGGCCTTAACACTCTGGGGCATCCGGCTGATTCTGGCGTGCCTGATCATGGTCGCCAGCTGGATGCTGGGGAATTGGGTCCGCCGTTCGATCCAGAAAATCGGAAAACTGGATAATACCTTGAAGTCTTTTCTGGGCGGATTTTTGCGTTATGCCTTGCTCGGGATTGCCTTCATCACTGTTTTGGGACAATTTGGCGTGCAGACCACCAGCCTGTTGGCTGTTTTGGGGGCGGCAGGTCTTGCGATCGGCCTGGCGCTTCAGGGCACGCTCAGCAATGTCGCGGCCGGTGTGATGCTGTTGATTTTACGGCCCTTTAACGTCGGGGATTATATCGAGACCAAAAACATCAAAGGCACGGTCAGGGAATTGGGCCTGTTCGGAACGGAACTGGCCACAGCCGACAATATCTACATCTTTGCGCCCAATTCACAAATCTGGAATGCAGAAATTTTCAATTTCAGCCGCAACACGCACCGTCGACTGGATCTGGTTTTTCCCGTCAGTTATAGCGATGATTTGAACAAGGCCATGGCCCTTGTAAGAAAAACGGTGCTGGCAGACACGCGGCTCGTTAAAACCAACAAGGAAAAGGACCCCGTCTTCTTCATTGGGGCTCTGGGGGAGGGGTCCGTGCCTTTGACGGCGCGCCTCTGGGTGAAAACCACAGAATACTGGCAAGTCCGGTGGGACCTGACGAAGGCCATCAAGGAGGCTTTTGAAGCCCATGATTTTTCCTTCCCCGCAACACCGCGCGCCGTTGAATTGCCCGTCACGGGCATGGAATCTCTGGAGAAAAATCCAAAACGCGCCAAGGTCTCTTCTTAGGGGCGGCGCGTGCTGTCACGCCACAGTTTTTTTGGACAGACATTCATTTTCAAAATCCACCAGTTCCACAGGGTATTCGCCTGTAAAACACGCATCGCAATATTGCGGGGCAGAAGCATTCCGGCGCGTTTCACCCACAGCGCGGTACAGCCCATCTGTCGAGATATACGCCAGAGAATCGGCCTTGATATAGGCACAAATTTCTTCAATGGATTTTTGGGACGCCAGTAATTCTTCAGAGCTTGGCGTATCAATTCCGTAAAAACAACTGTGCTTGGTCGGTGGGGAAGAAATCCGCATATGCACCTCCTTGGCCCCCGCAGAACGCATCATTTCCACAATTTTCCGCGATGTTGTCCCGCGCACGATAGAATCATCCACGAGCACAACGCTTTTGCCTTCAATGAAGGATCTATTGGCATTGTGTTTCAACCGGACACCCAGATGCCGGATTTTATCCGTAGGCTCGATAAAAGTCCGGCCAACATAATGATTGCGGATAATCCCGAGCTCAAAGGGAATGCCGCTGGCTTCCGCAAAACCAATCGCAGACGGCACGCCGCTATCAGGCACCGGCACAACAAGGTCGCCTTGCGGAACGGGGGCTTCCCGCGCCAGTTCCGCGCCAATGTTCTTGCGCATCTGATAGACGCTGTTGCCCTCCATAAAACTGTCGGGACGCGCAAAATAAATATACTCGAAAATACAAAACCGCTTGGGTTTTTGTGCAAAAGGAAAGCGGGATTCCAGACCGTGCTCCCCAATGATAACAAGCTCTCCGGCCTTGATGTCCCGCACATATTCCGCCCCGATAATATCCAGCGCACAGGTTTCCGAAGCCAGAATATAGGCAGAACCCAACTGTCCCAAGACAAGCGGGCGAATCCCGAAAGGATCCCGCACGCCAATGATCTGGTTTTCCGTACAGGCCACCAGAGAATAGGCCCCCTTGATCTGCGTCAGCGCATCCACCAGCCGCTCGATCACCGTTTTTTTGCGCGAGACGGCGACAAGATGCACAATGGATTCGGTATCACTGCTTGACTGAAAAATAGAGCCCCGTTTTACAAGCTCCTTGCGCAGAAGATGCGCGTTCGTGAGGTTCCCGTTATGGGCCACCGAAAACCCGCCAAAATCCATATCGGCATACATGGGCTGGACATTCCGCAAGGCGGGTTCTCCGCTTGTGGAATACCGGTTATGCCCGATCGCCGCAGAGCCTTTCAATTTTTCAATGACGCTGTGATTTCCAAAGGTTGCATCCACAAGACCCAAAGCCTTGTGCGTATAATAATGCGCGCCGTCATACGACACAATTCCGCAGGCTTCCTGCCCGCGATGCTGGAGGGCATGAAGTCCCAATGCCGTTAATGCGGCGGCCTCTTCGTGGCCGAAAAGACCAAAGACCCCGCATTCCTCGTGAAATTTATCCTCGTCACAAAACATTTTACAGTCTAACACTCCCGTTGTCTTATTGCGAAATTATTCATGAGGTGTCTGCTCCTTTTCCTGAAACAATCTATCCATATCCTGTCTGAAGTCCCTCGAATATCCGGAATTTTTTTCCTGATCCGCACCGGATGCGTTCTCCTTTTGGGATTCCTGAGAGGATTGTTGATCGGCAGGCTTCAAATTCTGGAGGTGTTGCTGGGTATCAGATAAACTCCTGACCGTTTCCAGACTGGATTGGGCCTGCTCCAGTGTCGCGGCCGGTACAAGCCCTGCGAGGGCTCCGGATGTTTTTTCAATGAAAAAGTGGGTTTTGCTCCCTGCAAACCAGGAGTCTTTGGAATCTTGATCTACGAAAAAATGGACGGGCAGGTACAACACACCCAGCAACAAGACCCCGCGCACCACCCCGAAAATAAACCCGAGTGTCCGGTCCACGGCACCAAGGCCCAAATCCCGAACGCCTTGCGCCAGAACATGGCTCAAAATGGAAATCACAATCAAGACAATAATGAAAACAGCGCCATAAGACACCGCATCGGCCACAACATCATACGGTAAAATTCCGAACAAGCGTTGTTCGGGCGTACCTGTTGTTTCCACAGTTTTGACAGCCTGTTCCGGTTGATTGACCACGCCAAACCACGTCCGCATCACAGGCTTTAAAAGAGGCCCCAGCGCATACGCCGCCGCAGAGCCCCCCGCAACGCCCGCGATCGTCAAAACCTCGCGGATCACGCCCCGCAAAAAAGCGATGAAAGCCGAAATCAAAACGATAAGGACCACAAGACTATCTACGATCATCGCCAGACCGACATTCCGATAAAGGGTTAAAGGGCACTGTAAACCCCATTAGTGATAGGCACAATCCCTCTGAAAAGCAAGAGGTTCTAAAAGGCAACGGAACGCACGCCGCGCTTGACAAAAAACAAATCCGCCAAATCCTGAATATGTTTCAATTCCTGTATTTTAAAAGGCTCCGGTAGAGCGGATTGTCCCTTTTTCTTGATGGAAGGGATAATGGCCTCTTTAAAACCGAGCTTGGAAGCTTCCTTGATCCGCAAGTCCGGCTGGGCAATCTGCCGGATTTCTCCTGCCAGACCGATTTCTCCGAAAAACACGGTTTCAGGTGGCAGGGGCACATTTTGCAAGGCACTGACAAGCGCGGCGGCCACGGCTAAATCCGCCGCAGGTTCGTTGACTCTGATACCACCCGCAATATTCAGGAAAATATCACATCCCGAAAGTTCCAGCCCCGCACGGGTCTCCAGCACCGCGACAATCATTGCCAGACGGTTTGGGTCCCAGCCAATCACAGAGCGGCGTGGCGAACCCAAAGATGAAGGCGCGACCAGCGCCTGCACCTCGACCAGCATGGGCCGTGTGCCTTCCAGGCCTGCCAGAACCGCGCTTCCCGCTACGGCTTCGTTTCTCTGGGACAAAAAGAGCGCGGACGGGTTCTCCACTTCGGTCAGCCCCAGACCTTCCATTTCAAACACCCCGATTTCATCGGTCGGACCAAAACGGTTTTTCACCCCGCGTAAAATCCGGAAATGATGGCTTTTATCCCCTTCAAAATACAATACGGTATCCACAATATGCTCCAGAACCCGTGGGCCGGCGATCTGGCCATCTTTTGTAACGTGACCCACAAAAATTATGACCATATTGTTAGACTTGGCGTAGCGGATCATTTCCTGTGCCGATGTTCTGACCTGCGTGACCGTGCCCGGAGAGGAATCGATGTTATCAATAAACATCGTCTGGATCGAATCCACAATCAAAAGCTGGACCGGATTTTCACCCTTGCTTTCAACAGAGGCCAGAATATCCCGTACGTTTGTCGCCGAAGCCAGTTCGACCGGCGCAGAGCCCAGACCCAGCCTTTGCGCCCGCATGCGAACCTGATCAACCGATTCCTCGCCGGAGACATAGGCACAGCGGATATTTTTTTGCGAGAGCGCACACACCACCTGCAACAGCAATGTGGATTTTCCAATGCCAGGATCGCCCCCGATCAGGAGCGCTGATCCCGGGACAAGACCCCCGCCCGTCACACGGTCGAATTCGGAAATACCGGAACTATAGCGCGGATACGCCGACTGGGCCGTATCGGTCAGGGAAACAAACGCGATTTTTCGTCCCTTTTTGTGCCCCACCAGCCCCTTGGGGATGGATTCCCTCTGGCTCTGGTCTTCAATGATACTGTTCCACGCAGAACAGGAATCACATTTTCCGGCCCATCGTGATGTGACTGCGCCACAGGATTGACAGACAAAGGATGCTTTTGATTTTGCCATGATCCCTTGTAACAAATTTTATCCGAAACACCAAATGCTCAATAAAAAACCACCCGCTTACGGGGTGGTTTTTAAAATACAGGATATGACAAGCCTGTTATTCGTCGTCTGAATCAACATCCGCCATCATAGCGTTCTGTTCAGGCTCTTCGGATTGCTTTGCCTTCGCTTTTTCAGCTTTTTTGGCTTTTTTTCCGGCATGGATCTTTTCTTTTTCCTGATCCTTCAGGGCCTGCGCATCGGCCTGCGTGCGCTTTTCCTTCTGGGCTTCCAAAGCAGAGTCTTCCAGAACATCCGCTAGGGCTTCATCTTCCGACACGGGCGCTTTGGCTTTTGGTCCTTGTTCCTGCCCTGCGATCAAGGCCTTTCCTGTTCTGGCCTGTGTTTCCGCTTCTTCTACGGAACGCGCAATATTGACCGTTACGCTCACTTTGACTTCCGGATGCAAAGTCACGTCCACAGGGAACAGGCCGATCAGCTTGTAGTTCTGGTTCAGCTGGACCATCGAACGATCAACCGCCTCGCCGGATTTCTTGGCCACTTCGACCGCAATATCCCGTGCCGCCACCGAACCAAACAACTGGCCCGCTTCAGACGCCTGACGCACCAAAACCACAGTCAAGCCCTTCAGCTTTCCAGCCAGTTTTTCCGCTCCGGCCTTGCGTTTGTCGTTTTCAGCCTGCAGGTGTTTTTTCTGGGCCTCGAAATAGGCCAGATTGGTTTTGCTGGCGCGCAAGGCTTTTTTCTGGGGCAACAAGTAGTTACGGGCATAGCCGGGACGCACGGAGACCACATCGCCCATGTTCCCGAGATTTTCAACCCGCTCGAGTAAAATAATTTGGGTAGACATCTTTTATCTCCTAGTCTTTCTGGCTGTAATCTTTATCTTTTGTAAAACGGGGGGGACGAGGCGCACTGGTGTCCGGCTCCGTTCTGACATAGGGCATCAACGCCATAAAACGGGCGTTTTTGATGGCCTTGGCCAGCTCACGCTGTTTCTTTTGGGAAACGGCCGTGATCCGGCTTGGCATCATTTTGCCGCGCTCGGAAATGTACCGATTTAAGGTTCTGACATCTTTCCAGTCAATGGCTGGCGCCTTCTCACCCGTAAACGGACAGGATTTCTTGCGACGGAAAAAAGGGCGCTTGACGCTGGGGGCTTCATCTGGGGTGCTCATTATGCGGCTTCCTTCTCTGATGTGTTGTGTTCAAAATCACGATCACGGCTCTTGTCCAAAATAGCAGATTGCGCCGTTGTCGGTGCTTCCAGCCGTGTTGTCAGACTGCGCAGGACATCTTGTTCGATCCCTAAAACGCGTCCAAGCTCAATGACCGCCGCACTGGGAGCCTCCATTTCGATCAGCGTATAATGGGCCTTACGGCTTTTTTTGATCTTATAGGCCAGCGTACGCAAACCCCATTGCTCGACTTTCAGAATTGTACCAGACATATCGGTAATGATTTTGGAAAATTTTTCCGTCAAATCCTTGACCTGGGATTCGGAAAGGTCTTGCCGTGACATAAACACGGTTTCATAGATAGGCATCGTTTCGTATCTCCTCTCGGGTGACTTCCGTTCCCTGTCTGGCAAACAGGGAAAAGAAAAAGCTGGCCTCATTCTTCATAAGAAACCAGCGAGGTTATGAATTGCGCGGACTATAAACAGATATAGAAAGTAAAATCAAGAATTTTCTTGATAAATCTTTTTCAGATCGTACTGCATGGCCTCTATGGACTCTGCATTCGCGTTGGACCGCACATATTGCGCCATGAATGTCGCCCAGCACACCTGAGGACTTTCTGCCGTATGCCTGAGATTGCCTTTCCTTATCATTTTCCGTAATTCTTGCCCCGTCATATCCGGTTTTTCGAGCAAGGACTTGAACTCCGGCAAGGACAAGGACGCAAACTCCGCATAATCCGTATTCACCGGCCCGTAATTTTCAAAAACCTCGTAGGTCCCTTCAATGAGGTGTTTCAAACGATCGTGAATAGAATGATTCATGGTACAGTCCTCCCTTAAGAATATTATTACTGTCCTCTACCTTGGTGCGGGAAAAAACAACTTGACCGTTGATCTTGTATCCCTGCTTCATGATAAAGTTTACGCAACCACTTTTCGGGTACTTCTGGATTACAGACAGAGTCTCATATCTCCTGAAAAAGTGCAAATTTTAAAAATTTTTTCTGTTGTGCAGAGCGACATTAAAATAATTTTTAGCTCTTAAAAAAAGAAACAATGTTTTAAAAAACAAGGAAAAATATAAGGAAATATTCAATATGACAGGATATACACAGGCCGCCTTTCTTTTCCCCGGACAGGGGTCCCAGTGCCTTGGCATGGGCAGGGATTTGGCCGAATCATTTCCAGAAGCCAAAGAAGTTTTCGAGGAAGTCGACGAGACTTTGCAACAAAACCTCTCCCGCCTGATGTTCGAAGGCCCCGAAGGCGACTTGAACCTGACGGAAAATACCCAGCCAGCCTTGATGGCTGTTTCCGTTGCCACGGCCCGCGTTCTGGAGAAACAAGGCCGGCTTGATTTTCAAAAGGAGGCTCGTTTTCTGGCAGGGCATTCTCTGGGAGAATATTCTGCCTTGACCATTGCAGGGACCTTTTCATTGGCGGATTGCGCGCGCCTTTTGAAACTGCGCGGACAAGCCATGCAACACGCTGTGCCGGTCGGATTAGGCAGTATGGCCGCTATTTTGGGTGCAGAATTTTCCACCGTAGACTCTCTGGCCCGTGATGCGGCACAAGGTCAGACTTGTGAAATTGCCAATGACAATTCCGATGGGCAAGTGGTGATCAGCGGACACAAAGATGCGATAGAACGCGCGATTGCGCTGGCCACAAAGCGCGGAATCAAACGCGCTATTCTTCTGCCCGTCAGCGCCCCGTTTCACTGTTCCTTGATGAAACCTGCCGCCCTCACGATGCAAAGCGCCCTGGCAGACACCTCCTTGAATATCCCTCTGGTGCCGATTGTCTCGAATGTCACCGCCGAGGCGGTGACGGATCCTGCCTTGATCCGTGATCTTTTGGTGCAACAAATGACTGGCATGGTCCGATGGCGGGAGTCGGTTTTATGGATGCGCGACCAAGGTGTGGAACAGATGATCGAGCTCGGCGCCGGCAAAGTGCTTTCAGGCTTGATCCGGCGCATTGATAAGGATATTGCTACTGAAAGCGCAGGGACTCCAGAGAGCATCGAGGCCCTGCTCAAAACACTGAAAGGATAAAAAACCATGTTTGATCTCACGGGAAAAACAGCCCTCGTCACCGGCGCGACAGGGGGAATCGGCGAAGCCATAGCCACAGCCTTGCACGCCCATGGAGCTCGTGTCGGTTTATCAGGCCGCAACATAGAAAAACTTTCCGCCCTGTCTGCCAGATTGGGGGAAAGAACTTTTGTCTTTCCAGCCGACCTGTCCAACCCCGATACCATTACAGATCTGGTTAAAAATGCTGAAGAAACAATGGGCCAGATTGATATTCTTGTGAATAATGCGGGCCTGACGCGGGATAACCTGTCCATGCGGATGAAGGACGAGGAGTGGCAAGAGGTGATCGATGTCAACATGACTGCAACCTTCAAGCTCGCCAAAGCCGTTCAGCGGGGCATGATGAAACGCCGAAACGGGCGCATTATCAACATTGCCTCCATTGTCGGGGTGACGGGCAATCCGGGCCAATGCAATTACGTGGCCTCCAAGGCAGGGATGATCGGCTGGTCCAAGGCGATGGCGCAAGAAGTCGCCACACGGGGCATTACGGTGAACTGCGTGGCCCCGGGCTTTATTGCCACTCCGATGACAGACGCGCTGACAGACGAACAAAAGGCCCGCATCAACGCCACCATTCCGGCAGGGGTTATGGGCGCGCCCGATGATATCGCGGCGGCCACGCTCTATCTGGCCAGTGCCGAAGCAGGCTATGTGACGGGGCAGACGCTTCATGTCAATGGCGGTATGGCGATGATTTAGTGTAACGCGCTTTATTCACGTCATTCTGAGGCACCGCCGAAGAATCTCAAATATGCTGGGATTTTGAAATGGAAAAACCCTTGAAACACATCGTTATCACAGGAGCCTCCAGCGGGATCGGGGAAGCACTGGCCTTGACTTATGCAGGACCGGAGGTCCTCTTGTCCCTGACAGCCCGCAACCCCGAGCGCCTGAACACTGTCATGACTTTGTGCCGCGCAAAAGGCGCGCAAGTACATACTGCGCTCATTAACGTCACGGATGGGCCCACCATGACAGACTGGCTCATTGCCCGTGATAGTACGATGCCGGTGGATCTGCTTATCGCCAATGCAGGTGTTTCCGCGGGGACTGAAGGATTGTTTACAGGAGAGGATTCTGCCCAGATCAAAACCCTGTTTGATGTCAATTTTTTCGGCGTACTGAATACCATAGAGCCCCTTAAAACCCGTATGATAGAGCGCCAGAGAGGCCAAATCGCGCTGATGAGCTCGCTAGCAGGCTATCGGGGCTGGGCGGGCGCACCGGCCTATTGTGCCTCCAAGGCCGCCGTACGGGTATATGGGCAAGCCTTGCGAAGCGCTCTGGCACCGCATCATGTGAACGTCACTGTCATATGCCCGGGCTTTGTGAAATCCCGTATGACGGCGGTTAATACCTTTTCTATGCCGTTTTTGATGGACACAGACAAAGCCGCTCGCCACATCATAAAGCGATTAACGCGTAATCCCGCCCTGATCGCCTTTCCGTGGCCTATGGTCTGGGGCTTGCGGTTTTTGAGGCTTTTGCCCGAAACCCTGATACAAAACATCTCACAAAAACAAGCCGGAAAACAAGCCTTTGAAAGGCCTCTATAAAAAATCCTTTTCATCAGCGCCAAAGTTCTGCATAAATACCGCCCATGACAAAGGCCTTGAACTCATATCAAAACCAGCCTGATGACCGCGGGCATTTCGGCCCCTATGGCGGGCGCTTTGTGGCAGAAACCCTGATGCCGCTGATTTTGAGCGTGGAAAAGGCCTGGAATACGGCCAAAGCCGATCCTGCCTTTTGGGCGGAGTATAATGATCTAGCTAAACATTATGTCGGACGGCCTTCCCCACTTTATTTTGCTCGAAGCGCGACAGAGCACTTTGGGGGCGCAAAAATCTATTTCAAGCGCGATGAACTCAACCATACGGGCGCACACAAGATCAACCATTGTCTAGGGCAAATTTTGATTGCCAGACGCATGGGCAAGACCCGCATCATTGCCGAAACCGGCGCGGGTCAGCATGGTGTGGCCACGGCCACGGTCTGCGCGCTGTTTAAGATCCCCTGCACTATTTTCATGGGCGCCACGGATATCGAGCGCCAGGCACCCAATGTCTTTCGGATGAAATTGTTGGGCGCAGAAGTCCGCGCCGTTGAAAGCGGGTCTGGTACACTCAAGGATGCGATGAACGAGGCCCTGCGCGACTGGGTCACGCATGTGGATAATACCTATTACCTCATCGGCACTGTAGCCGGGCCGCACCCCTTCCCCGCGATGGTCCGTGATTTTCAATCCATTATCGGTCATGAAGTCCGGCAACAAATGCACGAAGCCGAAGGCAGACTGCCCGATTCCCTTGTGGCCTGCATCGGCGGCGGGTCAAACGCGATGGGGCTGTTTTATCCGTTTTTGGATGATCCGTCCGTGAAAATGGTGGGGGTCGAGGCCGGTGGTCATGGTGTGGACACAAACCAGCACGCCGCCAGCCTGACGGGTGGAAGCCCAGGCGTGCTACACGGCATGAAAAGCTATTTCCTTCAAGATGATGACGGGCAGATTACCGAGGCCCACTCCATTTCCGCAGGTCTTGATTATCCAGGCATCGGGCCGGAGCATGCTTGGTTGTTTGACCAAAAACGGGTGGAATATGTGTCTGTGACCGATGATGAGGCCATGGAGGCTTTCAAGCTTTGTACACGGCTGGAGGGGATTTTACCCGCGCTGGAGCCTTCCCATGCTTTTGCCCATGTCATGAAAATGGCCCCCAAACTGCCCAAGGATCACCTGTTGGTGATGAATCTGTGTGGACGCGGCGATAAAGATATTTTTACCATTGCCGAAAAACTGGGTGTAACAATCCGATGAACCAAACCCACAAACAGACCTACGAAGCCAAAGCGGGCCTTGTCGAAGTGATCGGCTTTGATGTAGCGGGAATCAGCCTTGTCACCGATCATACGCGGGCCACAGAAGATATCAACGCCCTGTGGGAACGGTTCTTTGCCCAGCGCATCGGACAACAGGTTGAAAATAAAGCCGATGATATCATCTATGCGGTGTATTCCGATTATGCGGGCGACCATACCCAGCCCTATCGTGTGACGATCGGGTATCGTCTGAAAACACCCCCCGCACCACACATAATATCCCTTCAAGGGGGTACTGCGGCCTCCTTTGAATTACATTATGTAAAATGTAAAGAAGGGCCCTATGCCGTCCTGAGCGCCGGCGGAAAACAGCCCGAAGCCTTAATCGAGAGCTGGAATGCTATTTGGTCTTCTGACCTTGACAGAGCCTTTCAAACCGACTTTGAAATGTACGGTCCCCGCTTTTTTGAAGACGGGGTGCACGAGGTTTTGCTTCATATTGGAATACACACATGACACAAACGCCCAAACGTCTTGAAACCACATTCAAAGCCTTATCCCGTCCGGCCTTGATCACCTTTATCATGGCCAGTGACCCGACATACGAAGAGTCTCTGGCACTCTTGAAATCCTTGCCGGAGGCAGGGGCAGATATGATCGAACTGGGGATGCCGTTTACAGACCCCGTGGCCGATGGCCCTGTGATCCAGCTTGCGGGACAACGGGCCCTGAAGGCCGGCGGCAGTATGATCCAAACCTTGCGTATGGTACGGGCTTTTCGGGAAACCAACACCCAAACGCCTCTTGTCCTGATGGGATATTACAACCCCGTATTCCGATACGGTCCGGCGCGTTTTGTAAAAGAGATCGCACAAGCCGGCATTGACGGCATAATTCTTGTGGATCTGCCGCCGGAGGAATCCCAGGAGATCCAAACGCTCTGCAAAACACACTCCCTTGACTTGATCCGCTTGATTACCCCGACCACGGACACGGAACGTCTTGGCGTGATCCTGAATGGGGCGAGCGGGTTTTTATATTATGTCTCCATCACGGGGGTGACAGGCGCCGCACGGGCCGATCTGGAGAAAATCAAGCCCCATCTGGCAAACATTACAGCACAAACCACCCTGCCGATTGCGATAGGATTTGGCATAAAAACGCCTGAAGATGCGCAAACCATGGGAACTTTGGGCGAAGCGATTGTGGTGGGGTCGTCCCTTATTCAAACCCTGTGTGACAAAGGGATCGAGGCTGTCCATGATCACGTTAGGACCCTCTCTCAGGCTTTAAAAGCATCCCATCTGGCTTGACTTTATTCGCACAACATCCCATAAATCGGTCTGCATTATTGTGATAGGGTTTTTATGAACTGGCTAACGGATTTTATCAGACCGCGCATCCGCTCCCTCGTGGGCGAACAAAAGGAGGTGCCGGACAATCTCTGGCAAAAATGCCCCGCCTGCGACGGGATGCTTTTTCATCGCGATCTGGAAGAAAATCTGAATGTGTGCTATCATTGCAACCATCATTTGCGCCTTTCTGTCAAAGAGCGCCTCAAACTGATCTTTGACGACGGCGCGTATGAAAAACTCGAACTGCCCTCTGTCCCGCATGATCCGCTCAAATTCAAGGACCGGAAAAAATACGCCGAACGCCTGAAAGACGCGCAGGCCAAAACAGGCCTCAAAGAAGCCATTACCCTCGCCAAGGGCACGATTGAAGGCCAGAACGCCATAATCGCCGCATTTAATTTCAGCTTTATGGGTGGCTCCATGGGGGCCGGTGTCGGAGAATCCCTTGTCAAGGCCGCCCAAGAGGCCGTGGCCAGCCATTCAGCCCTGATCGTTATTCCGGCCTCCGGCGGCGCACGAATGCAGGAAGGCATGCTGTCCCTCCTCCAGATGCCACGCTCCGTTATTGCCGTCGAGATGGTCAAGGATGCCAGACTCCCCTATATCGTCCTGCTCACAGATCCTACAACGGGGGGGGTCAGTGCCTCTTTTGCGATGGTGGGAGATATTCATCTGGCCGAGCCCGGCGCCACAATCGGCTTTGCAGGACGGCGCGTCATTGAGGAAACGGTCCGCGAGACACTTCCGGCCGATTTCCAGACCGCTGAATATCTTCAGGAACACGGGATGGTCGACATGGTGGTCAGTCGGCAGGATTTGCATGACATTCTGGGGAGAATCCTCACTCTCCTGATGAATGTGAACGAAAACAGTAAAAAGCCATCCGCGAAAAAATATACCCTTGGGAAAGAGCCCGCCAGAGCCCTTGCCAGATAATGTATGTGAGTGATCTCAAACACCCCCGTCCTTCTCTGGCGCATCAACTTCGGCAACTCTATACTCTCAATCGATCCCATACCCTTGATTTATCGTTTCGGCCCTGTTTTTTAACTCTTCTGGAAAAAATGGGACATCCGGAACGCCGCCTCCCTCCCGTGATTCATGTCGCGGGTACAAACGGGAAAGGATCTGTGATTGCCTTTCTGCGCGCCATGCTGGAATCTGCCGGATACACCGTACACACATACACGTCCCCGCATCTGGTCCAGTTCAATGAACGGATCGTGTTGCAAGGCAAACCCATCGATCACGATGCTTTGGAACATCTGATCCATGAAGCTCTGCGTTTGAATGCGGGGGGAGACATCAGCTTTTTTGAAATCACAACCGCGCTGGCCTTTCAGGCCTTTGCCCAGACCCCCGCCGATCTCTGCCTTCTGGAAGTGGGTCTGGGCGGGCGGCTGGACTGCACCAATATTGTTGAATCCCCCGTGCTCACCCTCATCAATACGATCGGGTACGACCATATGGAGTTTCTGGGCCAGACCCTTCCAGAAATAGCGGCAGAAAAAGCGGGTATCATGAAACCCGCCGTGCCCTGTGTGATTGGTCATCAAAATGCCCCGACACATGCCACAGACATTCGGCCGGTTTTTGAAAGCCTCGCCACCCGAAACACCGTGCCCCTGTTTTTTTCAGGACAGGATTCGCACCTGACACCGACACCCGACGGGTTGCATTTTTCTTTCCAAAACAGCTCTTTTGATCTTCCGTATCCGGCCCTGACAGGCCCCCATCAGATCCGTAATCTGGAAACAGCTTTGACCGCGCTTCATCTCGTGCGGGACTCTTTTCCGGTTTCTCACACTGCACGAAACAAAGCGGTCCGCTCTGTTTTCTGGCCCGCGCGCCTTCAAAAGCTCTGTGGAACGGCTTATGGCCTGCCTAAAGACTGGGAGCTCTGGCTTGATGGGGGCCATAACGCTGATGCAGGACAGGCTCTGGCCGCGCAGGCGGCACTCTGGGATCAGGAAGACGGAAAAGCACTGCATCTGATCGTTGGTATGATGGCGCACAAAAATGTCGTGGCTTTTCTGGAGCCTTTGCGTCCTTTTTATGAAAGCCTGACCTTTGTAGATATCCCAAGCGAGCCCAAAGCCCTTTCCGCACAAACCCTGCAATCCCTTATTCCGTGGGGCAAAACACAAAAAGATATCCGGACAGCCCTGTGTGCGATTGCAAAAAAAACCCAGAAACCGGCACGCGGGCGCGCCGTGGAGATTGAAACAGGCGCCAGAATCCTGATCTGCGGTTCCCTGTATCTGGCAGGGGACGTTTTGAGGACATCGCAGAATTGACCCCTCAGGCTTATTGATAGAAAATCCGGACGGCGGACCCCCGAAACTCTTCCCCGCAAGGTGGCAAGACTTCGGGATTTTCGGGATAACGGTCTCCGTCAAATGACAAAACCACATTTTTGGCCCGATCCCACCGTCCCGAAACCCGCACAATGATATCACTCCATCCCTGCGTTTTGTGCGCACTGATATACAGGGGTTCCCGCACGGGATGTATGGCGTTTACAACCGTAAAGCCGGTGTTGTGGGCTTTCATTACCAACACTGTACAGCCATTGATGTCACACCAGTGCCCATAGGGCAATTCAAACAGGACCAGTGCGTCCCGCCGCCCATCCCCTTCCAGATCCAGCCTGTAAAAACTATAGCTTGAAGACACAGGCGCCCCCGTTTTTTTCAGGATCTCTGCCACAGATTGCTTTAACACACGATCCTCCGGATCGATAAGGGCTTCGGACAGGGGCACACGCCCGCCTTCGTGAAACAATCCGCATCCCGCCAGCATTCCTGCGATGATACATACATAAAAAAAGCGCATCCCTTTACTCTAGGGATAAAAAGTAAAAAGTCACCCTGTTTTGCATGGCGTTTTTTTATTGCTTTGATGTGACGGTATGACTAATCTGCGTTTCGGAATGAAAATAAGAGGAGAAGTGTCATGACCTTCGTGGTCACAGACGTGTGTATCAGATGTAAATATACCGATTGCGTAGAAGTGTGTCCGGTGGATTGCTTCTATGAAGGCGAGAACATGCTTGCGATCAATCCCGATGAGTGCATTGACTGCGGGGTCTGCGAGCCGGAATGCCCGATTGATGCCATCTTGCCCGATACGGATGCCAAAGCTGAAAAATGGCTGGATATCAACAAGGAATACGCCGAGAAATGGCCCAATATCACCACTAAAAAAGCCCCCATGCCAGAAGCAGAAGAGATGAAAACCGTTGAAGGGAAATGGGAAAAATATTTTAGTCCGCTCGAAGGGCAAGGGGATTAGGTGTTTAAGTCCTACGATGGGCTGGTGTAACAGACAACCCGCGACGCAAAGGACGAAACACCCTGGGACCCGTAAATTTCCTTTTGGATTCCACGACACACCCTTTACAATGGCGTGGTAAAAGCGATTCCTCGAACTTTTATGACATATTATTTACAGGATGGACCCCATGACCTACGCTGTTCAAAAAAACCAAGACCCCTCTGCCCTGAAGCCGGAAACCGAGTATCGCGGGAAGATCTACGACAACATCGTTGAAACTATTGGCGCGACACCTTTGGTGCGGGTCAATCGTTTTATGAAAAAATATAATCTAGAAGCCGATATTCTGGCAAAGCTGGAGTTTTTCAATCCTCTGGCCTCCGTCAAGGACCGGATCGGTTTTGCCATGATCGAAGCCGCAGAACGCGCTGGGAAAATTTCTCCAGACCACACCGTCCTGATCGAACCCACTTCGGGCAATACCGGCATTGCGCTGGCCTTTATTGCCAGTGCCAAAGGCTATCGCCTGATTCTCGTGATGCCGGAATCCATGTCTTTGGAACGCCGCAAAATGCTCCGGTATATGGGCGCAGAACTCCTGCTCACGCCCGCGGAAAAAGGCATGAAAGGCGCTATCGAGCGCGCCAATGACCTGCTGTCGCAGAATGAAAATTATTTTATGCCTGGGCAATTTGATAATCCGGCCAACCCCCAGATCCACCGCGAAACCACGGCCGTTGAAATCTGGCATGATACGAAGGGGGCGGCAGATATCCTGATCTCCGGTGTAGGGACGGGCGGCACCCTGACGGGCGTATCGCAGATTTTAAAGAAAAACAAACCCGCCTTTAAAACCTATGCCGTTGAACCCGCCGAAAGCCCTGTATTGTCGGGCGGAGAGCCTGGCCCCCATAAAATACAAGGAATCGGAGCAGGTTTTGTACCATCCATTCTGGATCGCGCTTTGATTGATGGTGTTGTCAAAATTTCCTCGCAGGTGGCACTGGATACAGCCCGCGAAGTGGCAAAGCTGGAAGGGATTCCAGGGGGTATTTCCTCCGGCGCGGCCTTTGCCGCCGCGAAAGAGGTGGCCCTGATGCCGGAAAACAAAGGGAAACAGATCATCGTCATCATCCCCTCCTTTGCGGAGCGGTATATCTCGACCCTGTTGTTTGAAAATATGGAAAGCTAACGCGTTCCTTTTCTGATCCTACAGCGCTTTTTTAATCCATTCCGCCAGCTGTGATTTTGGCATGCCGCCTACACGGGTATCCACGAGCTGGCCGTTCTTGAAGATCATGAGCGTAGGGATACCACGTACCCCATATTTTGTAGGGGCATGGGGTGATTCATCGATGTTGACCTTCACCACTTTCACAACATTGTGCAATTCCACAGCCAGTTCGTCCACAATTGGCGAAAGCACCTTGCACGGCCCGCACCATTCCGCCCAAAAATCAACCACCACCAGTTTGTCGGCTTGCAGGACTTCTGTTTCAAATTCGGAATCTTTGACGGCGATACTGGACATGGACTCTTTTCCTTTATAACTAGCAGATCATTTTTTAAGGGTCTTCTTGGGGTATTCTCATTAAAAAAGGGCCATCTGTCCATAACAAAGCAGTATGAATCACCCGATCGGGATATATTTTTTGCAAAACCAGACGATACAGGCGCATTTGCTCGCGGTACACAAGAGGAATGTGGTTCGGGTCGGTTGGCGGCGGCCTGTTGGTTTTAAAATCAACCAGATAAATATCTGTTGGTGTCACAAGGAGCCGGTCAATCTGGCCATGGACAACGCCGATCCCTTCTATAAAACCGGAAATCGGAACCTCTGCCAGCGCTTCGGCTCTGAAAAATTCCGAAAACGCAGGGTGTTTTAAAATTTCCAGAACTTCTTTTTGAATCTCCTGCTGGATTACAGAGGGTATATTTTTACCATATTGTTCAAGATGCCGCTGGCTCACGGCGTCCCATTGATCCCGTGGAAACGCCGGTAACATTTCCAGTAATTTATGGGTCAGATTTCCCCGCTCGAACCGGTTGTGACCCAGCCCTTCCAAGGGGGACAATGCGGGCTCTTCTTTGAGCGAAGGCCGGACAAACGCCAAGACCTCTTCGGCGTCTTCCACGCGTTGAAACAGCCACGGGGGAAACGGGGAGGCCCTCTCATGCCGGTCAGGGACTTCCATGGCCTTATCGGGATCCTGTGTTTGAAAACACGAGAGCCGCACACTGCCGTCCGGCTGGCGCTCCCTCTGCGCAAGCGCCTCCAGACCGTCCCGCACAAAACGATACCAGCAGATTTCGGGCATTTTCCTTTTCCCTAGCGCCCCTGCAATATACAGCCGGTCTTCCGCACGGGTCATGGCGACATACAGCAAGCGCCGGTATTCTTCCTCCAGCCGTTCGTTCGTCACAGACAACGCGGTGCGCACCGCATCACAATCCATCTCCTTGCGGGGCGACCAGAGGGGCCAGCGTTCCCCCGTCTGACTGGGCCAAAGTAATCGTTTTTCCGCACGGGCCGGACCACTGGCCGGTGTCGTCATGGTATCGGGCAATATTACAATGGGGGCCTGCAACCCTTTAGAGCCATGCACCGTCATAATCCGGATTTCATCGGGATTTTTATCCTGTTCCCGCTTCATTTCGGACTCGTTTTGACGCTGGGCTTTCAAGAAACTCTGCAGGGCGGGAATCTCCTGCGTTTCATATTGCATGGCACTATTTAAAAAGGCATCCAGCAACTCGAACACATCGGGTCCGAGCCGCCCTGCAAAAGCCCGCCAGCCACTCACAGTATCAGCAGGACACGGAAATTGCAAAACATGCGAGAAAAAGGCAAACGGTCCCAAACGGCGCGCCTGAGGGACAAGAGCCTCCAGATATTGTGCAATCTCCTGCGGACCCTGCGCTTTCATCCTCTCCCACAAAGATTGGGAGCCTCTGTCAATCGCAAGATCGTATAACGCCGCCTCCGGCAAACCGATCAAGGGGGATTTTAATGCACACGCCAAAGACAGGTCATCCCGTGGCTGTAGTAAAAACTCTGCCAGCGCGAACAAATCCTCTATCACGATTTCATGGTTCAGCACCACGCGATCCAGACCGGAAACTGGCAGGCCTTCCTTTTTCAGGGCCCGCGTCATATGGTGCACGATCTGGGAGCGTGTCCGCACCAAAATCATGATATCCCCCGCACACACAGGACGGTTATGGGATTCCAGCCATTCTCCGTTTGCAATCCAGTTTTTAATCGTTTTTGCGATATGCACAGAGAGTTTTTGCAAACCCGAACGTATATTTTCAGGATCGGGTCTTGGATTCCACAAATCCGGTTCTTGTGTTTCATCCGTTTCAAAAACAGGCCATAATTCCACCAGACCGGCCTGCCCTTTTCTAAAACTCTGGTGCTGGATCTCCAGATCCTCGCTGAGCCCTTTGCGGGCCAAAGGATTTGAAAAGACGGCATCCACCGCTTCCAGCACCACGCGGGTTGAACGAAACGATATATTCATCGGCACGACGGCCCAGTCTTTTTGTGCAGACTGTATCTTTTGCGCAAAGTCCTGTCGCATTCTCTGGAATTCCTGCGGGGAGGCCCGCTGAAAAGAATAGATGGATTGTTTTTCATCCCCGACCACAAAAATGGTGCGCTCTATGTCCCGCGCCGATTGCCCTGCAAAAAAGTCTGCACACAGGGCTTCGACAATACGCCACTGCTCGGGATTTGTATCCTGCGCCTCGTCCACCAGAATATGATCAATACCCTGATCCAGTTTATATTGCACCCAACCTGCACTGACATGCTTATCCTGCGCGATATATTCTCCCTGCAAAAGATACAGAGTATAAAAAATCAAATCATCAAAATCCAAAACACCCGATCCGGTTTTCAAGGTTCGGTATTCTTCCAGAATTGTTGCGCACACCACAAAAAGATCCCGCGTGAGAACGGCAATGCGGGCCGCTTTGCTCTTCTCTTCCACCGTCAGGATCCGCAGAGCTTCCTGCGCCAGAATATCGGAGATTTCAGGATGGGTTTTCTGACTTTCCTTTGTGGCAAGGGACTCCCTGACTTTATTCTCGTTCGTCAGAAAAACTTTTTTATATTCGTCGTACAACGCCAAACGCTCCGGCAGGGGGGCCGAAAGAAAAGCCTGTATCGCCGCGCCCCGTTTGGGGTCCGTCTTTGTCTTCGCACCACACAGCACCACTGCACAAACCGACAAGGCTTCGTTCGTATAAAGCGTATCGTGACAAAATTCCTGCAGATACTGCTCCGGTGTTTGCCCCTGCACCACGCCCAGCCTTTCACAAAGAGCGTGATACAGCCCCTGCGGGCCAAAGGTCTCTTTCAATCTCTGTTCGAGCTGATGACGTTCCCGAATGGTATTGTTCAGCAAAGCAAAAAACTGGTCTTCGCCAATCATTCCTGAAATCCGTTCCAACGCTTCATGCAGGGACGACGTCTTTTCGCGTCCGGCCCGTTGCAGGATGATTGTACGGGCCTGTTCCAGCAAGCGGGACGCCTGTACATCCTCCAGAACCTGAAACTGCGGATTCAAGCCTGCTTCCAGTGGAAAACGGCCCAAAACAGACTGGCAAAAGGCATGGATGGTCATGATCTTCAGCCCGCCCGTGGATTCCATCACATGCGTAAAAAGTTTTCTGGCGGCCTGACTGTCTTCCAAAGTCGGGGCGCGGCCCAAAAGCTTCTGCAACTCTTCAGACAAAGCCTGTTGGGGTTTGACCGCCCAAGCTGATAAAATGCCGGAGAGCCTCAGCACCATTTCTCCGGCCCCTGCCTTGGTGAAGGTCAGACACAATATTTTGTGAGGCGGCGTGCCAGGGCCTTTTCCGGCACGGGGCAATAAAAGACGCAGGACACGATCGGTTAAAACCTTCGTCTTGCCCGTTCCCGCTGACGCCCCGACCCAGACAGAAGAGTCCGGATCAGAGGCCTTGCGTTGCAGGACTTCCGGATCCAGTGCCCGCACCGGTGTTTTTTGAATATGCGTGGCATTCGTCATTCAAAGACCTCCTGCGCGCCGTCTTCCTCCTGAAGACCCCATTCCTTGATCCGCGCCAAATGAGCATAATCATTAAATCGCGGCGCGTGTTCGATGCGGGGCACACTGTAATACGGCATGGCGGGATCATCAAAGGCTTCAATCAGAGCCATCAATCCGGCCCTTGTCTTTTCCAAAAGATCCTCCAGCCCCTCTTCCAGCCCCACAATGTTCTTTTTTTCGTCCCTGCCGTACAAAAGCCAGTACTGTAACGCCTGGACCGGCAAAGGCCCCCAGTGTTCAAACCCGCCTTGGGAAACCATCAAAGCTTCCAGAGGAAGCTGGGGAGAGTGCCCCGTCTTCATGTGTTTCTCGCTAAACGTGCCGCCTGATTTATAATCAATGACAATGGCACCCCCCGCCGCGTGAAAGCGGTCCAAACGATCCACACGCCCTTCGAGGAGAAAAGGCAGGGTGTGCGTTTGAAGGGTCAGGGTGCCTTTGATCTCGACTGCGAGAGTATGTGCTCTTTTTCGCCACTGCATTTCATGCGTGACAAACCATGACACAAACCGTGAAAACTGCGCCCACCAGAAATACCAGACGGCGGGATCTTCGTGCCGCTTCTCCAGTTCTTCCCGTGCAATATCATGCAGAATTTTTTCGGGGTTGTCCGGCCAGTGTTCCCGATATTCTTCCACAAACCGCTCCAGAATTTTATGAATGAGACTGCCTTTTTCTGCAGAATCCACCGGAGATTCCAGTTCTTTCCATTTTTTGAGACCCAGAATAACACCGGCATAAATCCCGTACGGATCTTTCATCCAGGTTTCTATTTTTGTTACAGACAGTTTTCGCGGTCTGGTGTTGACAGGCGGACACGGCGCAGGACGATCAACCAGTCTGATCCGCTCCGGATTGTAACGGGATTTTGCCCAGTACAGCGCAGAGGAAGCACCGGAAAGCTGTTCCTGTGAAAGACCTGCCGCTTTCATGACGGCTTCCAATCTTAAAAGCCATCGGGCGGGCACCGTTAAAACACCCTGATTTTCACGAGCCCGCGTCAACACCACATTTTTATTACAAAATCCCTGCACAAAATCATGGGCAGACAGTCCCGTACTTCTTTCCAGAGAAGGCAACCCGAATTGGGCCCGCATAGGACGGGACATCCACGGATCTTCCGCCGGATCAGGCGGCCATGTACCCTCATTCAATCCTCCTAAAATCACAAGATCCGCATCAATCAGGCGTGCTTCCAACTGACCCAGTATCTGCACTCTGGGGTGTGTACCATAGGCGGGCCGCACGGCGGTATGCGACATGAAATGGGCCAGCGTTTTGTGATATTCTGCAACAGACGAGAGCATCAGTAATCCGGTTTCCTGCATAATTTCAGACAGAAAGCTTGAAAGGGCCTGCCCTGCCGGACCTCTCCAGAGGAGTCCGTTATTTTCAGAGGGGTCTTTTCCCTGCGCAAACTGTTCGCAGACCCTCACATGGGCCTTCATACTCTCCGACAGCGCAACGGAGTGATCCGTTGAAAAATCCAGTGCTGTCAACGGCGCAAAAGAACGCTTCACCTCTTTCAGAAAATCGACAGCCGCCTGACGTTTCAGGGGAGGAAATTTTTCCAGAGACTCGACATGACCGATGAGCCCGTCAAACCCCTTTGCCGGACGGATCCCCCGCAGAGCCTCATCCAGTGTTTCGACATCCGCCCGTTCACACGCACAGTATTCATGTTTGAGAAACGCCAGCAAAGACACCGGCGCCACGTCATGGACGATCACACCCAGTGCCAGTAATAAAAATGTTCCCGCCGCCATTTTGTCCAGACTGTTTCCTGCAGAATCGTCAAGGGTAATCCCCCATCGTTCACACGCAATCGACACACGTCTGGCCAACATTCTGTCAGGGGTAATAAAGCACGCCGTCCGGTCTTTGTGCTCTATACATTCCCGCAATATAATCGCAATGGTCTCGGCTTCCTGACGGGGATGATCACACACAAGCAGAGAGACATTTTCACAGGCCTTTGAAAGCAACGCTTTCTGTTCTGTATTGTCCAAGAGCCGTTCCCAGCAATAGACCGTTTCAGAAGGGCGCATCATTTCCCGCACCAGTGTCCGGCGCGCCGGCAGGACAGGACAGGACACAGACTCTTCTGTCATATTTCTGACAGCGGTTCTGGATAGGCCCATCCTCTCCAATAATATTTTAAACCCGTACTGGGGGTGGGTTTCCAAGAGCGCCTCCCAACTTTCGCTGTCCAGATCCTGATCGAGCCCGGGCAAAATGACACGGCCTTTTTCCAGTCCCGCAATCACATCCAAAAGGCCCGCCGTGGCCGGAATGGAGCCTGTCGAACCAGCCGCGATGACGGGATAAGGGGGCGGGTTTTCCTGCCAGATCCCGCACAGAGCCTGTATTTTTCTGTTTCTGGCATCGGCATAGTCAATCCTCCCTTCTTCAGCAAGGATCTCCGGCCACTTCACACTCAAAATCTCCAGAAACCCTATCGTGATCTGCCAGTGTTCCGCAAAATCCTCCGGAACCAGATGCACAAGCCGTCCCAAATCCAGATTTTCCGTGTAAATCTGGTCCATGAGGTGTCCAAGCGCCCGTGCCAGCAATAATGCCTGATCGAGTGAATAAGCAGGATACAGTTTTTGTATCGCGGTTCCCAAAAGCACCTCCCGTTTTACACGGGACAAAGGAGGCGGGATATGAGCAAAAACCTCCGTGTTTTCCAAACCCAAGGCAGACAGGGAAATCATCTCTTCGTCCAGATCCCCGATCGGTTGCATTTTGGGTAGTAAAAGTGCGTCTGATCCCGAGCCTTTTAAAAAAGCCTCCTGCAAGACCCTGCACGCCCGCCGCGTGGGTAAAAAGACCAGCAACCGGCCCAGATCTTCTTTTTGGACAGCGGTTTCTGCCAGAAGCGCCCCTGCCAGAACACGGGAGAACGGCAGGCCAGAGGGAATGTTCCAGACGTGTTTCACGCGCACAATATTTGTCCCTTCAGCGCATTGACTGCGGCGACATCCTCGGGTGTGCTGATGTGGTGCCATACCCCGTGATGTTCCACACCATACAGCCGGCCCTGCGACTGCGCTTTATCCAGCAGGGACAGATACGAAAAAGGCTCTGTTTTACCAGATGGAAAAATACGGGGGTGATTGATCCGGATCGAGGTAAACATGGCCAATCCCTTTTTCTCCAACGAGCGGACCACCCGCCCGTCAGGACACACATCATAGTCCCCCACCCCTTGCGTCACCATCATCGTTTCAACCGGTTGCAAAAGCAGGAGGATATCCATGATCTCCGGATTCCAGCCTTGCGCAAGTTGCACAAGAGTCTGTTCGTTTTCAGCATTTTCCCACAGGGAATCCCCGCTGACGACAAAGAACGGGGCATCGAAATAGTGCAAGGCATTTTGAATACCACCGCCAGTATCCAACAGCGTGTTCTCGCGGGAGATATGAATGTCAGGCCAGCGGGAACACGCTGGATTTTCTTGTAAATAGCGTTCCAGCACTTCCGCCTTATAGTGCGTGTTCACCACGCATTCTTCGACACCCGCATGCGCCAAGGCCTGTAAAATTGAATCGATCATAGGACGCCCCTGCACCGAGACAAGCGGTTTGGGGCAAGTGTCTGTCAGGGGACGTAAACGTGTCCCCCATCCGGCCGCAAGAACAAACGCTTTTTTAGGAATCATATCCTACTTCCTCTCTGTAGGCTGAGTGACAATAATCCAGCGCTGTGCGGGGGCCCCTTCCACCAGCCCCAGCGATACGTTCCAATGCACACGGGGCGTATAAGGACCCAAACGTTCCGGCCACTCTACAAGCGTTATACTGTCCGCCACCGCCTCCTCCCAGCCCAGACAGAGCACTTCGTCCGGAGTTTCCAGACGATACAGGTCAAAATGCTGAATACACACACCCGCCTTTTCATAGACCTGTACCAGCGTGAAGGTCGGACTCGGGACCTCCAGATCGGGAGAGTCCATCAGCGCCCGCACCAAGGCGCGGGCAAAAACGCTCTTTCCTGCGCCCAGTGTGCCGTGCAACAAAACACAATCACCCTTTTCAAGGCGGGATGCCAGATGGCGCGCGAGACGGGCGGTATCTTCCTCGGAATGTGACAGGGACTCCATCCTTCTTATATAGAGCTAATGAATTGAAATGACAATATTTTTATATGCAATGCACAATGAAATTTATGAGGAAAACACGTAAAAATCTGTTACACTGAAGGGTATGAAGCGTCTTTTATTCCTCTTGCCTCTGATCCTTTTGTGGCCACAAACCGTGCAAGCCCAGAACGAGAATCTGGACATTGTCAAAGACCCGATTTGCTTTTCCGTGCGCAATACCGCGCCCTATAAAATTTACGGCAATTTTGCCACAGAGCAATTTACGCGCCCTGACGGGATGTTATCCCGCCACCGCTCGAACTTCCGGCTGGACGAGGCGGGTGCCAAGGACCCCGAAACCGGAGAACCCTCGGACAAGGCCGAATTTTGTTCCTACGGGCCGTTCTTTGAAGGCCGGAAGCTGGACATGACCTTACGGACGCTCTTTCCTGTTTTTTCCTGTAGAACGAAAATCGATCAAGGCGAAATTCTGATCGAAGGCTATCGAAAACCCGAAGGCGGCGCGGTCACCACGGCCAAGTGTTTTGAATAACCGGACGCCCTGTCACACTACATGATATTTTCATAGCGATGGTCTGCGGGTCCCAGCCGTAAAGAGGTCTTCTGGGATGTGAGCGGAAGAGACAAAGTGACAACCGTGCCCTGATCCGGCTCGCTGTCCAGCGTCACGTGCCCGCCATGCAGGGCAATAATATTTTTGACCAGTGACAACCCGATCCCTGCGCCCGAACGGTTCAAACGCGCTTCGGATGTGCCACTTTGGGCCCGCTCGAACGGCGCAAAAATCCGCTTTTTATCCTCCGGTCCGATCCCGATCCCTGTATCCTTCACTGTGATCTTGAGCTCTGTTTTTGTTTTTTCGGCTTCCAGCGTGATCTGCCCGTGGGCGGGTGTAAAATTGATGGCATTGCGAACAACGTTGATAATCGCCTGTTTCAGCCGTTTTTCATCAACGAGGATTTTACCGATATTTTTGGGGCAGTGCAGATCAACCTCAATATCGCTCTTTCGGCCCCAGTCACTGACCAGATCCATGATATTGCCCATCAGGTCGTAGATTTTAACCTCTTCCCGTTCCAAGATCATATAGCCGGCTTCGAGTGTCGCCAGATCCAAAATATCATTGATGAGCTCCAGCAGGCGTTCGCTGGCCTTGCCCATATCACGGGTATATTCTTTCTGCCGCTCGTTCAAAGAGCCAAAATATTCCTGCGCCAGAATTTCATTAAAGCCCATAATAGCATTGAGCGGAGTCCGGAGCTGATACGACACATTGGCCAGAAAATCCAGTTTCAACTGCTCTGCGGCTTCCAGCGCGGCGTTTTTCTCCCGCAAGGCATTTTCAACCCGCACCGTATCTGTCACATCCGTGTAGGTCAGCAAAACATCCCCATCCGGCAAGGGCACGGAAGTGTAATCAATCAGGGACTGATCCGTACGCTTCAATCGTCCTTCCCGCATGGAGCGCTCCAGCGCATTGGAAATCAAATCCTCCCGTTGTGCGGACCATTCGTCCTTTGTAAAAAACCCACTCACCTTTTCCACAAGCCGGCTGATATGGGGTTCCCCTTCCAGATCCTCGGGATGAAGCCCCCAAAGGCGTCCATACGCCGGATTCCACAGCTTGATCCGGCCATTGCCGCCAAACACCGCAACAGCCTCCCCCAGATTATCCAGCGTTTCTTTCTGCACGGCAATCAGCGTATTATAAGAGGATTCCAGCGCCAAACGGCTTGTCACATCCTCGAAGGTCATCATCAGGCCCCCCATGGAATGGGGGATCACCAGCATGCGCAAGGCGCTTCCATCGGGCAGGTACAGCATATCCTCGTAAGGTTGGATCAGGGACGTGAACATCTCCAGCCAGCTTTTCTTGAATCGTCTGAAATCAGCCTGTTCGGGAAGTCTGCGGGATTCCCGCAGTTTCTCCATAATTTCCCCCAGCTTGGGCTTGGTATTGAGCCAGCCATCTTCCAGACCCCAGAGCTGGGAATAGGCGGAATTATAAAATTCCAGCCGTTCATCGGTGCCATAAATTGCAATGGCACTGCGCAGATGCTCCAGAAGTTCCTTATTGGAGAACTGATACCGTTTAAGCTCGTTGCGGAGTTCATCCAGCGCACTGATATCCTCCGTGATCCCGAGTGTGATCCGCAAGTCCGGCAGAGGCGTTTCCGTGATCTGCATCAAAAGGCGTTTCCCGCCGATAATAATATAAGATTCCAGCGCTTGTTTTTGACCAGATTCCAGCGCTTTTTGCGCCAGTTCAGCTCCAGAAGGCGGCCTTGTCTTTTGACCTGCGCTCTTTCGGGCGGCGTTGTTGAGTTCCTTTTGCGTTTCAATAATATCCTTGAACGTAAACCCCACCGCATCGGTATAAGCCTTGTTCACCCAGATAATTTTTCCTGCCTGATCCCGTAACCAGCGGGGAAGAGGAATACTGTCGAACGCTTTTTGGAGCTGTTCCAACCGCTGGGCCTTTTCCTGTGTCTGTGCAACAGCCTGCTCCTGAATCGTTTTGGAGTGTGTAATATCCTCGACCCATAACACATGCACCCGATTTTTTTGATGGAGGTCCTGCCCCTGCGTGCCGGAGATCTTGAAGATCCGGCTTTCATCATAGTTTTTGACTGTGATTTCAAAAGGCGTGTGACTGGTCCTGAGCCGGTCGAACAATCCTTCCAGCGCCGCAGAGTCCCCTGGACAAAGGCGGTTTTGAATGTCGCCGATCGTGCGCACCCCTTCCAGACCCAAAATCTCGCAAAATCCCTTGGAATAGGCCACGCATTGCCCCTGATACCACCCGCAATACTCGCCTGGAAACGCATCCAGAAACGCTTCCAGACGGGCTTTTTCTTCGGCCGAGGGGTCCGGCCGGCCATGCCGTGATAAAAGCCGTCCAAGGAAAGCGGGTCTAGGGGTGATCTCGTTTTGGGTCATTCCACTTTTGATCCTAAAAAGCAAAGGCCTGAAGAACAAGCACGATCTTCAGGCCTTTCAATACAAAATACAAACTTTTTAGTATCTATATTCGTGTTTCTTGAACGGGCCGTTCACATCCACCCCGATATAATTGGCCTGATCCTTGGAAAGTTTTGTCAGCTTCGCCCCGACCTTTTCAAGGTGGAGCGCGGCCACCTTCTCGTCTAGATGTTTCGGGAGCACATAGACCTGTTTCTGGTATTGCGCGGTATTGGTCCAGAGCTCGATCTGCGCCAATGTCTGGTTGGTAAAGGAGGCACTCATCACAAAAGACGGGTGACCCGTAGCACAGCCCAGATTGACCAACCGCCCTTCGGCCAGCAGGAGGATTTTCTTGCCATCCGGAAATTCGATCTGGTCCACCTGTGGCTTGATATTGACCCATTTCAGGTTCCGCAGGGGCTCAACCTGAATTTCATTGTCAAAATGCCCGATGTTACAGACAATCGCGTTGTTTTTCATGGCCCGCATGTGATCCATGGTAATGATATCCTTGTTGCCTGTGGTGGTGACAAAGAGATCAGCGCGCGGCGCGGCTTCTTCCATCGTGACAACTTCAAACCCTTCCATCGCGGCCTGAAGCGCGCAGATAGGATCAACTTCCGACACCATCACGCGGCACCCCGCATGGCGGAGCGATTCGGCAGAGCCCTTGCCCACATCACCAAACCCGCAGACCATGGCAACCTTTCCGGCCATCATCACGTCTGTCGCTCTGCGGATCGCATCCACACAGGACTCGCGGCATCCGTATTTGTTGTCGAACTTTGATTTGGTTACCGAATCATTCACATTGATGACAGGGGCTTTCAGGGTCCCTTTTTTCGCCAGATCGTACAAACGCAATACACCGGTTGTCGTTTCCTCGGAAATGCCTTTGATCCCGTCCATAATCTGCGGAAACTTTTCATGCAACCGGACCGTCAGGTCCGCACCGTCATCCAAAATCATATTGGGAAGCCAACCATCCGGCCCCTGAATGGTTTGATCAATCGCCCACCAAAATTCAGTTTCACTCATCCCCTTTTTGGCAAAAACCGGAGTCCCCGTTGCCGCAATGGCCGCCGCCGCATGGTCTTGGGTCGAAAAGATATTGCAAGAGCTCCAGCGCACTTCAGCGCCCAAAACCTGCAAGGTTTCAATCAGCACCGCCGTTTGTATTGTCATATGAAGACATCCTGCAATCCGTGCCGCCTTGAGCGGTTTTTTTGTCCCGTATTCTTCTCGCAAAGCCATCAGGCCTGGCATTTCCACTTCGGCCAGCGCAATTTCCTTGCGTCCCCATTCGGCCAAAGAAATATCAGCCACCCAGTAATCGTGTTCCAAAATTTGCGGTAAAGCGGTCATAAGCCTGTATCTCCTTAAGATTTTTTCAAGAATCATCTCTTTCTGGCCGGATTGTTGACTTTTCGCACGCCGGAATCAAGAGAAAATCAGGTTTTTTTTTAACGATTTCATGCTAGAATTCCCTTCATGGTCATGGATTTCAACGCAGAAAGTAAAAAACCCCGCTTTATCTACAAGCATGACGCGCTGGTGCCCCACACGTTCCAGATCTGCCGGTTTGCAGAGGAAAGGGATACCTATGAGCCTGTCGGACACTACATTTTGCTGGACCACACCGAGGATTTTCTTCTGACAGAAAAAAAAGTGATCAATATCATCAGCTTGCTCAATGGCCGCCAAAAGCTGATGGATCTCGGAAATTTGACAAAAACCCGTGTTTTGTTTAGTATTGTACCTAAGAGCTCTGAAGAGGATCCGACAAAAATTATTTTCCGCAATCATGACGGAGACGGCCCTTCCAGAGAAAATGCGATGTTGGTACTTGAGAAAGGTGTGGTGCAGGATGATAGGTTCACAGGATAAATTATCGGTCATAGATTTGTGTGCGGGCTTTTGTAAAGCCGCAAGCGGGGAGATCAAAGCCCCTGTGACCACTTTGACGGCTTCATTTGGCGCGCCCGTCTTTTCACCGGAACAGCCCTGAGTTTTCAAAAAACTGGCTATAGGCAAAAGCCTGCGGTGCTTTTACGACCGCAGGCTTCCCCCTGTTTTCTCGCACACGGCGTTGATGACTTTTTCCGCCAGCGCTTCCAGATCCTGATCCGTCAGGGACTGGTTTTGCGGCTGGATGCGGATGCCAAGCCCCAGAGATTTATATCCCGCATCAACCCCTTTGCCGGTATAAACGTCAAAGACAAACGCGTCTTGTATCAGGGCCTTGTCGGCAGAAACCGCCGCCCTCACAAGGGTTTGCGCCTCTGTTTTTTCTTCCACCAAAAAAGCAAAATCCCGATACACCGGTTGCAACGACTCGCGCTTCAAAAGCGGCCTCTCGGTACCAATTTTCTTTTTCGGCTCCGGAATATGTTCTAAAAACACCTCGAACCCACAAGCGGGAAAATCAATCTCTAACTGCTCCAGCACGAACGGATGAATATCTCCGAAATATCCTATCACCGTGGGACCTAAGCGCAAAACACCCGAACGGCCCGGATGATACGTGGCGGGCGCGCCTGTAACAACCTGCACAGAATCAACCGAAAACCCCGCACTCTCCAAAACCGCAAAAGCATCGGCCTTGGCGTCATACAGGTCTACGGCCCGGATCGTTTGCGGGCCGGACCAGTGCCGCACGCCGTTTTCACCCGTGCGCACCCCGCTGGCCACTGTTTTTTGTTGTTCCGGTCTGGAGCCTGTAAAAACAGGCCCGACTTCGCAGAGCGCGGCGGAAGGGTACCCGCGCGCGGCGTTATCCCGCGCCAGATTGAGAAGATTGGGCAGAATAGACGGACGCATCACATCCATTTCGCTCGAAATCGGATTTTTGAGCGTCAAAGCCCTGATATGCTCCGCTGTCGCCCCAAATATTTCTGCGTGCCGCCTTGCCAGAAACGACCATGTGACGCATTCGAGCAACCCCCCTGCCGTCAGAGCGGCTCTGGCTTTGCGCGCCCGCGACAACAAAAGCGTTTCAGCGCATGCGGGAATGCTTTGCGCATTGTGAACCGAAACGGAAGGAATCTTGTCAAAACCGTGAACACGGATAATCTCCTCCACCAGATCGGCTTTGCCCGCGACATCCCCACGCCAGGAAGGCGGGGTCACGGTCCATGTTTTTTGTCCGGCCACCCCAAACCCGAGGGACTCCAAAATGGTTCTTTGCGTTGCCTCCGGCACCTCCAGACCTATCAACTGCGCGGTATAGGCCGGATCAAATGCGAGAGGGCGTTCCCACTGAGGCAAAGCGCCGGCCTGCACAAGGGTGCTGGCCTCTCCGCCGCACAGCTCCAGAATCATCTGTGTTGCCATCTCCAGTCCAAAGAATGTTGAAACAGGGTCAATGCCGCGCTCGAAACGATACCGCGCATCACTATCTATGCCCAAAGCCCGTCCCGCTTTTGCAATCCGCACAGGTGTAAAATAGGCAGACTCCAAAAAAACATTGACTGTCTGCTCTGTACAGGCCGTACTCTGGCCCCCCATGATCCCGCCCAGCCCCAAAATACCGCTTTGATCCTCGATCGTGACGCTCTCTTCACACAATGTATAGGTTTTTTCATTCAAGGCTTCAAAGCGCTCGCCGCCTTTGGACGCCGAGACAAAAATATCGCCCGACAGTGTATCGGCATCATACA
The DNA here is from genome assembly GCA_964348795.1 of uncultured Pseudobdellovibrionaceae bacterium. GTDB lineage: Bacteria > Pseudomonadota > Alphaproteobacteria > Micavibrionales > Micavibrionaceae > JADLAT01. The sequence goes on from CAYGDY010000010.1 coordinate 67,649, forward strand.
CATGGAGAGGACGGGCTAGATCCTGGGTCATGAAATTCGTAATATCGACCAGGGCCGAAATCGATTTCAACCCTGCAGACGTCATCAATCTTTGGAGCCAGACAGGTGAAGGCCCGTTTTTGACCCCCCGAATCATCCGCCCGACAAACAAGGGGCATCCTTGCAGATCCCCAATGCTGACCTTGACAGGGCAGGGAAAAGAGCCTTGCACCGCGTCTGCCTGCACCGGTTTCAGAATTCCCAGCCCCGCAGACGCCAGATCCCGTGCAATTCCGCGCACAGAGGCACAATCCACGCGGTTGGGGGTGAGATTGATCTGTATGAGCGGATCCTCCAGCCCGAAAATCAGCGCCATCGGCGTCCCGACAGGATGGGACGGGTCAACCTCGATAATCCCCTTATGTTCATCGGACAGGCACATTTCCCGCTCGGAAACCATCATGCCGCTCGACTCCACCCCCCGAATGCTGGTTTTTTTCAAGGTCACATCCAACCCGGGAATATAGGTCCCCTCAGGCGCAAAAATCCCCTTCATCCCCGCCCGCGCATTGGGCGCGCCGCAGACAACCTGCAAACCTTTCTGATCAAGGGTATCCACTTTTAAAACCTGCAGTTTATCGGCGTCGGGGTGGGGCAGGGCCTCCACAATTTCCGCCACTTTGAAGGGCGCATATTTTTGTGCAGGGTCCTGCACATCTTCCACCTCCAGCCCCAGCGCCGTCAGTGTTTCGCAAATCTCTTGCAGGGTGGCGTTTGTATCCAGATGCCGTTTCAGCCAGGAAAGGGAAAATTTCATGCGTATTGCCTTCGTCTCAATGTTTGATCTTCTGCAGAAGGTGCATTTTTACCGTAAATCCCGAAAAATACAACCTCCTGCCCATAGATCTTGTAAAAACCCTGTTTTTAACATATGGTATAGGACGTTTGTTGTGATTTTTCCGGTTCCGTTTTCATCATGTCTTTAAAAACCCGCTCCTCGGCTTCCAAAGCCTCTTCCGATTTTTCGTCCCGTTTTATAGAACAGATCGACACAGAAGAGCATGTGCCTCGCCTTGCCATAGCGGAAGATGGCAAGATTGCCTATGCCAGCGCCTCTTTTTGCCGGTTTGTCAAACACCCCCTCGAGGATCTTGTAAACCACACGATATTTGACGTGATCACGTTCCTGACGCATGGCCCTGAAAAAAAAGCAGATCTGAAAAATATCCATACCGGACTGCACCATATTGCCGTAAAAGGATCGTCAGAAACCTATCCTTTTTCCTTCGACTGGATTACCCTTCCTGAAAACAAACGCTATCTGATCGGGTCAGCCTATCAGGGCTTTTCTCTCCCCTCGCTTTCTCCGGAATCCCGTTATACGGATACACCCTTTTTGCAACCCAGACCTCAGCCTTTACCTTCGCAGACCACCTTTCTCCCCGAAGATTGTATCCGGCTTTTCAATCTATCCCGCCATATCATGGTGATAACAGATCTCAAAGGTCAGCTTCTGCAGGCCAATTCTGCCTTTTACGAAGTGTTTGGAGGCTCGCCGGCCCAAGCGCCGGTCCTTTCTTTTTTTGAAGCCCTCGACTTTCCGGATAAAACAGCTTTCTGGGAACACACCCTGCAAGCCCCTGAAAATACACTCCTGACCCTTGAAACCCCGATGGTATCGCAACAAGCCGGTCTGCAGTGGATGGCATGGCAAGTCATGCGCACAGAGCCAAAACTGTACTGGGTGGGTCACGACACGACCGCCATCAAAAACCAGCAAAAAGCCCTCAACAACAGGGAAAAACAACTCGGCGAGGCCGAAAGTATCGGGCGCATGGGCCACTGGACATGGACGCTGGGGGAAGAGGCACTGGATTGGTCTGATGAAATTTACCGGATTTTCGGTGTTGAAAAAGGCCACTTCATTCCCACACTGGAGTCCATGAACAATATGGTGCACCGGAATGATGTGTCCCGCGTAAACCAAGCCTTTCAACGGGCCCTGATCGAGGAAAACGATTATGACATGGAGTTTCGCCTCACGCGGCCCGACGGGGAGACCCGTCATATCCGCTGTGAAGGGCGGTGTGGACGGGATACCAACGGCGAAGTCCACGCGCTTTACGGTATTATGCAGGACATGACCGAGCGCGTCCTGTACGAAGAAAAATTACGGGAAGCCAAAGACACTGCGGAACGGGCCTACGCCGCAAAAACCCAGTTCCTTGCCAATATGTCCCACGAACTCCGCACGCCCTTGAATGCCATTATCGGTTTTTCGGAGCTGATCGAACGACAACTCCTCGGCCCCATCGGAACGGAAAAATATCTCGAATATATTTCCGGCATCCGTGAAAGCGGGGAGCATCTTCTGGACCTGATCAGCGATATTTTGGATATGTCGAAAATAGAGGCGGGGAAATACGCGCTGGATCTGGAATCTCTGGTCATCGGCAAGCTTGTCAAGCTTGCGGTTCATATGATGGAGGGACGGGCGCAGGAAGCCAAAATCACCCTGAAAGTGGATCCGGCCCTGAATGAAGACCGGAAAATCGTTGCCGACAGACGGGCCATATTGCAAATTCTGCTCAACCTGCTGTCCAACGCTGTCAAATTCTCCCACGAAAACGGCACGGTTGAAATACAATGTCTCGAACGCGAACAGACTTTGTTGATCAAGATCACCGATCACGGAATCGGCATTCCGGCCAGCAAGCTCAACAGCATCACAAAACCCTTTGAGCAGGTCTCGTCTTCCTATATCCGGAACCACGAAGGATCGGGACTGGGGCTGTCTATTACGAAAGAGCTGGTCGAAATGCACGGTGGCGCTCTTTTGATCGACTCCACGCTGGGAAGCGGGACAACCGTCACGGTCCGCCTGCCCTATGAAGCCACAGCCTCCAAAGAAGCCCCTTCAGAATAGTTTGTTTTGGACCTTGAAGAGGGATCTGGCATATTCCTCGGCCGCCAGACATCCTTCCAGCCCTTCCCTGTAGGTTCTATACCTGAGATCCACCCCCAGTTCTTCTTTGATTTTATCGTTTTTAACGCGTTTATTGTCCTTGTAGAAACTCAGCGCCATCGGTGCCAGATCTGCCTGCTCGAAAGGAATCAACGGCGGCACGGGACGGCCCAGCAACTCGCAGGCATATGCAATCACTTCATGGCTCGGGGCGGCCAGATCATCACACACATTATAGGCTGTGCCCGCATGAGGCTGTGCAATCGAGGCACACAGCACATTGATGATATCTTCCACATGAATCCGGCTGAAGGCATGCCCTTCTTTTTCAATGCGCCGCGCCACACCTGCCCGAATGGAATCGAGCGCACTGCGGCCCGGCCCGTAAATCCCTGCAAGCCGGAACACATGCACAGGGAGCCCGTGAGAATGAAATAAGGACAGCCATTGTTCTTCGGCTCTGGCCCGTCTGGAGCCTCTTTGGTTCGTGGGCCGTATACGGGAGCTTTCATCCACCCACTCTCCGTCGCGGTCCCCGTAAACCCCTATCGTGGAGAGATATCCCACCCATTCTATCGTAGGAATTTTCAATATTTCAGAAGCGTACATGTTAAACACCGGATCACCCTCATCATCGGGCGGTGTGGAGATCAGCAGATGGGTGGTGCCTTCCAGCACATAATACGGATCCACCAGTGGCGTGCTTTCATCAAACAGATAGGCTTTAATGCCCCGCTCATTGAGGACTTTGCGTTTTTCAGGGTCCCGCGTGGTGCCGCCGACCACCCATCCGCCGGTACGGGTAAGCTCATGCCCCAGATAATCACAGCTATATCCATAGCCAAAGCAAAATAATTTTTTGTTCTTGTCCATCTTTGCTCCCGAAGACGCCGCGCGACTACGCTGTTTGAGAATGAGAGTACGGAGCGGGGGCAAAATCGGGAATCCGGTCTTCCAGCAACGGTTTGAAGCTGTTTCTCTCTTTCACGACATGATACCAGCGTTGCGCCAGAGGATGTTCCTCCCACGGCACATCCCCGATATAATCAATGGCCGACAAATGCGCCGCCGCCGCAATATCAGCCAGTGAAAAATGATCCCCCGCCAGAAATTTCCGGCGTTCCGTTAAAAATCCAATATAATCAAGATGATAATGAATATTTGCATGGCCCGCGCGCACGGAAGGTCCATGCGGCTCCCCCAGTTTCAAAAACCGCTTCGTCATCTTTTCGCCCACAATATTATCCGTGACCTCCCGATTGAATTTCATATCGAACCAACTCACGAGTCTGCGGGTTTCAGCACGCTGGACAGGGTCATACCCCAATAAATTGACTTCAGGATACACTTCTTCGAGATACTCGCAGATCACCTGCGAGTTGGCCAGCACCGTTCCGTCTTTCTCAATCAGGACAGGGACATCTCCGGCAGGGTTCAAGGCCAGAAACTCGGTCCGGCGCTCCCATATTTTTTCAATCTGTAATTTCACATCAAGGTTCTTCTCAGCCAGAACGATTCTGACCTTGCGCGAAAAAGGGTGGAGCCAGAGATGAAAAAGTGTCCTCATGCTTTCTACACTACCGCACATCCCGCAAGACTTGCAATTCCCAAATCTTGTTTGATGGCAGAAGCGCTATAGCCAAACTACTTTATTTTAAGACAAGGCCCGAGGAGAGAAATGTCCATAACGGCCATGAGCAAGGGCCTAGCAAACTCCAACCCGCTCTACCGTGCAAGAATCACATAATAAAAATATACGATATCGGGATCGGCCGCCGTATCGGTAAAACAACCCGCATGTTTTCCATTCAGCTCGAACGGGGCCGGATCACCCTCCAGAACAACGGCCGCGCCAGCCGTATACGTGCCTGTAAATGCCGTTGTACTCACGCCGGTTGTATCCTCCGGCAAGGTGCCTGCCGTTCCGATACCCCATTCCCGATTGATCTGGATACAAAGCGCAGACCCCACATTGGGTAAAAGCATAACCAGATCATTCCCCGACCCACCCGCCGTGGTGCCCACCGGATTGGCTGTGGTGCCTACATTATTGGCGCCTGTAAAAATCCAGTCTTCTCCGTTATTGGCCCCGTCAAAATTCCGGTACGCCAGACCTGCCCCGCCACCATCAAAAATCCGGCAGGCCGTTGTCGTACAATTGGCGTTTGTATAGTCTGTCGCCGTTGTTGTATTTTGAAAGCTCAAGGCCTTTTCAGAGATCCCGTCCAGCTTGAGTTTTTGCACCGCATCTTCGAGAGTTTTGGCGTATCTGAGGATCTGCGCGCTTTTAATCGTAAGCTGTTCTGTATTTGCGGTTTGATCCACCTGCGAACCGCTTCGGGACAACACCATGGTCAAAAGCCCGAGCAAAACCACCGCCATAAGAATGACCCATAAAACATTCCCGCTTTGTGCCTTATGAATTTTATGCATAAAACGCCTTTCGTGCCGCTGTTACAAGGGTGTCATGATGCTTCCGGCCCCTGCCAGCACCATCTTGAATCTGGCATCAGCTTCAGGAAGCATCTTGTCCATGAAAAACCGCGCTGTATGCACATGGGATTCATAAAAAGCACGGGCAGGGCCTTCTACGGTTTTTAATTTCTCCTGCGCTGTCTGTACCATCCTGCACCACATAAAGGCCAAGGCTACAAGGGCAAATTGCCGCAGATACTCCGTGGAAACCGCCGCCGCTTCATTGGGATTTTTCAGCCCCCTTTGGGCAATCAACACACTTGATTGCTGGAGCTTCACAAAAGCTTTTGCCAGAGGCAATACAAAATCCTGCAGGGATTCATCGGCACTGTATTCTTCGATATAAGCCTGCACGGGATGAAAAAAGCGCCGCAAAAGACGGCCATAGCCTTCCGTCATTTTCCGCCCGACCAGATCCAGCGCCTGAATGCCGTTTGTCCCTTCGTAAATCTGAGCAATACGGGCGTCCCGCACATATTGTTCCACCCCATGTTCCCAGATATAGCCATGCCCGCCATAAATCTGGACAGCCAGATTGGCAATTTCACTGCCCATATCGGTCTGGTAGGCCTTAAGGATGGGTGTCATCAGAGCCACAAATTCTTCGGCTTCGCGCCGCACGCTCTCATCAGGGTGTTTGTGGGAAATATCCAGCTTCAACCCGACAAGGTAAGACAGCGCGCGCGCGCCTTGCGTAAAGGCGCGCCCGATCAGGACCATGCGCCGCACATCCGGATGCACAATAATGGGATCGGCGGGTTTTTCGGGGGCTTTCGCGCCGTCCAGCGCCCGCATCTGAAGCCGTTCCTGTGCATAAGCCAGACCGTTTTGATAGGCCACTTCTGCAATACCCAGCCCCTGCATCGCCACACCCAGCCGCGCATCATTCATCATGGCAAACATGGCGCGCAAACCCTTGTGCGGTTCCCCCACCAGCCAGCCGACCGCCGAATCCAGATTCATCACGCAGGTGCTGGACGCCTTGATCCCCATTTTATGCTCGATGGAGCCGCATACAATCGTATTTCTCTCGCCCAAAGATCCATCGGGTTTTGGAATCACTTTCGGGACAATAAAGAGTGAAATCCCCTTCACCCCCTCCGGCGCATGGGGAAGACGCGCCAAAACCAGATGCACAATATTTTCCGTCAGGTCATGTTCTCCGGCGGAGATAAAAATCTTTGTGCCCGTGATCACGTAACTGCCGTCTGCCGCCTCTTCTGCCTTTGTCTTGATCAGACCCAGATCCGTGCCGCAATGGGGCTCCGTCAGGCACATCGTCCCCGACCATGTCCCGTCCACGATTTTGGGAAGATACTGCGCCTTTAAGTCCTCGGAGCCAAATGTCTGCAGGGCTTCGTAGGCCCCGTAAGACAGGCCTGGATACATCCCGAAAGACATATTGGCCGAACAGATCATTTCCTTCATGGCGGTATTGATCACACGGGGCAGGCCCATCCCGCCATAAGCGGGATCACAGGATAATCCGCACCATCCGCCCTCTCTGAACAGGCGATAAGCCTCCTGAAAACCGGATGGTGTTTGCACCGTCCCGTTCTTGAAAACACAGCCTTCCCTGTCACCACTCTGGTTCAGAGGAAACAGGACTTCCGCACAGAGTTTGCCCCCTTCTTCCAAAATCTGGTCATACATCTCGGGGGAAAACGCCTCGTAGCCGGACAAAACCGCCAGACGTTCCGTCCCCAGCACATCGTGCAAGACAAAACGGATATGATCCAGAGGCGGGTGATAAACAGGCATGGCTGATCCTTTGAAAGAGGGCTTACGCAGGACCATTATACCGCAGAAACCAAAAAACCGAAGGCTATTGTTTTTCCAGCATCGCCAGAATTTCGATGGCCACGCGCTCGGCATCCGCGTTTTGAATTTGTGCCTTGGCTTGTTCAAGCGGAGAATTCTTTTTCTTTTCCATAGCCGCCACGATGCGCGCGATGGTGTCTTCCCCGATATTTTCCCTTGCGGCCCGCGCCTGAGCCAAGGCCTGCTGGCGTAAAAGCTCCCCTTGCGTCAAGGGCTTTGACGAAGCTTCGGAGGTCGATTTTTGACCAGCCGATGGTTTTTGAGACCCTGTTTTTTTCTTAGACCAAAACATAAAGCCCAGTGTGCCTGAAAAGATTTAAGGAAGGGTAAAAATCTTAACCCACACCCAGATAATACATATTTGCCTGACCGATGTCTTTGATATGTGCTATTTTTTCTTGCAGGGGTTTCACTGTTCTCTCGTGAAGTCCGGAATAGTCTGTAACGATAGACTGCAACTCCGATACTTTGCCAAAGTCATTTGACAGAAAACCGTTTCCATTTTCTTTTTTTACATCAAAGATCTGCCCGAGCTCATCAATGGCTACACCATCCAGACGGATAATTTTTTGGATCATCTGGGCTCTGTTCACATCCTGACGACCCGAGACTCCAGGAATTGTCGTGGCCAGTAAGAATAGATCCATCATCTCTGCCTGACGTATGCCGTGTAAAACGTGCATATTGTCTCTCTGACGGTTTATTTTTTGTGCGTAGTCTGAATTTTTCATGGGATCATTTGGAAGATCAAGATCTGCTCTGATTTTTTGAAGAGATTGAAAATCTGTATCCAATCGCGATACCACGGAACGGATAGCCCCATAATATCCGAGCTCCTCGACAGCCTGTTTGACCTGATTGATTTGTGCCAGACGCACGGGATCTTTTTCATTTCTGGCTTGTTCTTCCCAGAAAGCGGGTTTATACAACCCGACATAAGACCGCAAAACGCTCATGTCCGAGACATCCATGGCACGAAGCACTTGTGTAAAGCGCCGGCGAAACTCTTTGGAGTTCTGTATCAAATCGTCAAACGTGGATTTTTTTTCCTTCACGCCTTGCGCGACAGCGGAAACAACTGTCGACAACATCATCAGCTGATGGAAGGCCCCATTGTGTTGAATGGCTCGCGGAAGCTCTCTTTTTCCACCGCTTTCCTCGGCCCGCTTTATCGGTCTCGAACCTGTCACAGGCGACATTGGTACAAACATGTTCACAAGCGTCGTATACCCGGGATCAGTCAAGAGGGTCGCATGAGCATGTCTTACCCTTTCAAAAAAAGCCTGAGCCCTGCTTTTCTGGACATGCATCACATCCTTTCTGGACTTGGGATAATAGCCTGTCTGGTGTGCAATGGCCTGCACCAAATAGGCAAAGCTGGCCTCGGGGGTTCCATGAGGCAGGAAACCGTCTCCCCCTTGAAAACTTTCTTCTTCATGCAACCCTATATGCAGATCCTTTGCTTTTGTAATCAAGACCGGATTTTGTATATATGCCAAACGGCTCGACACCGATTGGGCATGCGCGCCGCGTCCCATGCTTTCACCATGGGTATCAAATACGGTGAAAGAAACATTCGGTATGTTCTTTTCATGTAAAAGTTCAAGCGCGTCTTTTTTGACTCTGTGTGCAAAGTAACCAGCTGAAAATTGTCCGTCATACCGGCCGGAATCCGAATAGCCGAGCTGAATGGCAAAAGTTCTGTGCAACTCCAGAGCATGGGGGCGTTCTTCACTGATATGGGCACTGAAATCGGAATTGTTCAGCAAATACTCCGTCACGTTATCGGCATTATCGGTCCCCTCGCGGTCTTCAAATAAGGGGCAGATATCAATATGCTTGTCGACCCCAAATGATTTTGCAAAGTAAAGGGCGGTCATTGGCAAAACGGCGCTGTGATTTTCGGCAATCAAAAAACGATTGGGGGCGTGAGAATCAATATGATCAACGATTTGCCTGATCACAGTCATTTGCTTGGCTATGGTCTCTGTTGCCGAGGCGGTATCTCCTAGGTGGGAGGTTCTTGGAAAGGCCTTGGTCACAAGGTCTTCTACGTCTGGACCATACGCATCATCCAGATACTTATTTTCCATATTCGGATCAATTTGTATATGCTCCGCCAGCGCAGACAAAACGGATTTTCCGTTAATCCGGAAATGACGATGGGCAAGGCTGATCCCCGAACTCGCCAAATTAGAGCGCATCAGGACGATGAGAGGTTCTGCCGCGCCTTGCGCGGCGCTCAAAATCTCTTGTAAAGGTTCAATCAGCGTACTGGGGTGCGTAATGGTCTGGACTGTATCTTTTACAAAGTCCTGACTCAAACCTGCAAGCGTTGTCCCATGTGGGTCCTGTTTCTGGTTATAGGATTTAAATCTTTGGGCGTAGGTATCCATGACCGTTTTGGTATGGGCAACTTGCTCTTTCAGGGCATGAATTTTGGTTTGATCGTTTGTATCGACCATGCCGGCCAATACGTCCAGTTTCTTGGTATAACGGTCCAGCATCTGGGACTTCAAAATCATGGTTTTTTCCATGAGATCCTGCCAAGTGACATCGTTCCGTCCATCCCAGTCAAACGGAATCCATGTTGCGACTGTTCCAACACTGTAATTGATGGTTTTCCACTCTGTGGGATAAACCTCCTGACCAACGGAAATGGCAATCTGGTTGGCCAGATCCATGCCATCATGACAATTGTGCAAAATGTCGATGGAGTGCGCGTTTTCTTCATCAAGAGTCAGCGGTTTGAAAGGTGTTTCAAGAGTTTGCACAAGCGCTGTTTCCAAACGCGCCATTTCTGCCGGATCGGTGCCCTTTGCAATCTCCGTAAAACAACGGGCCAATGCGCCTGATGTCTCGCGGGACATATTGAACACGGGGTGACCGGTGAGAACCTCTCCAAAGGCATGATGGATTTTCTTTTCAAAGTCCTTGATGGGAATGATCTTGCCTTCTTTATTGCGCGTCAAACTCACAAAATGTTGTCTGAGTTTCGCTGTGTTCTTCTCTACATCGGTTGTGCCGATATAATCGGCCAGAGTATGGGCGCGAGTGATGAGGGCTTCCCCTTTGACTTCTGCAATCAGCGCGTCAATATCAATATGGTTTTCTGTTACCGCAGTGTTGTTGCGATAGCGCGTAGCAAGGGCAAGGCGCGTTGTGGGGGCCATATTAACGGCATTGCCATCATTCACTGCGTTGTGGGCTTGTTCTTCATACTGACGGAATTGTGTGTGAAGCTTTTCTAACTGGGCTGACATTTTTGTTCTCGTCCTTACGCAATCTTGCTTTTGGGTGTGTGAAACATGTTATGTATTTATACAGAGACAAGGTTCTTACCGTAAAACACCTTCACAATGCAAGAAAAGGACGTATAATATTATTACTTTTTATAATGCAGTGCATCAAAGGGGGGAAACTGTTAAGACATGCTGACACTTGCAGGCCAAAAGACACGTCATTGTCGCCTAATTTCTCAAGGGCTTACCCTTGTCGAGCATATGCTCTATCCGCGCCAAAGTCCCCTCATGGCGGAGCAATTTCATAAATTCCGCCAGTTCCAGCTGTAACAGCCCGTCCTCGCTCTGGCCTTGCGGAGAATCACCCCCTGTCAACACGGCCGCCAAATGGCCCGAGACAACCCCGTCATAGGGCGTGGCCTTGCCGGATTTTTGCAGATCCGAGACGGCCATTGCGAGGGCCACCTGCCCGCTTTCACCGGATAATGTTATGCCCGTCTGTTTTTCCGGCGCTTGGTAGTGTTCGGCCAGTTTCAAGGCCCGCTCTTTGGCATCGTACAGCAAGCGGTCCCTGTTCATGGTGATCCCGTCACATGCCCGCAAATACCCGATATCCTGCGCGTCAAACGCCGATTTAGACACCATCGCCGTTCCGATCGTCTCAAACGCCTTGCGCGTGGCACCCATGGGCGTGGTCTCCGGCGCACACCAGAACCGGTCCTGCCCGATCACAGCGGCATTCTTTCGGTATTGCACCTTTTCCTGCGCCTGATACCGCAAAATCATTTCCTTGCATCCGCCCCAGCCCGGCAAAAGCCCGACCCCAACTTCCACCAGCCCCATATAGGTTTCGGCATGGGCTTGCACCGCATCAGAGGCCAGCAAAATCTCGCACCCGCCACCGAGCGCCATACCCGATGGCGCGCCCACCACCGGAAAGGGTGCAAATTTGAGATCCATCAAGACCTTTTGCCCCGTGGCTACAAAATCCTCGACCTGCGGCCAGAGCGCTAGATTGATCATAAAAAGCGCGACACCCAGATTGGCCCCCGCCGAGAAATGCGAGGCCTCGTTATAAATCACCAGCGCCTTGGTGCTTTCTGATTTTTCAATGGTTTTGCGTGTCTGGACCAAAAGCTCGAACGTCTTTTCATCAAACGTGTTCATCTTGGAGGTGTGTTCAAAACACAGCACGCCATCCCCGAGATCCCAGACACTGGCGCTTTCATTTTTCAAGACAGGCGAGCTCCGGCGCTTGATATCAGACAGCAACAATACACCCTCAGGCCGCACCACATCATGATAGGCCCCATCCAGCCCGAAATATTGCAACGCGCCCGCTTGGGTCCGGTAAAACGTCCCGCTCCCCACCTGTTCCAAAATCTGAGGGATGGGGATATTGTCCTTGCGAAGCTGTTCCACAAACCAGGCCGGACCCAAAGCATCGAGCATTTCAAACGGCCCGTGCTTCCAGTTATAGCCCAATTTCATCCCGTCATCGATATCGCAAATCGTCTCCGCAATCTCTCCGGCCAGGGATGCAGAATACACCAGCGTCTGTTTCAAAACCGCCCACGCATAACGGCCCCCTTCATCGGGGCTTTCAACAACAGCACGCAGGCCCTTTCGTCCAGCTTCCAGTGAAGGCACTCTGGGCTTTTCTGCCTTTTTGTATTGGGATTCGTCAAAGGCATCAGGGACAATCGCCAAAACCTGTTTTTCCTTGGACTTACTGTTCGGGTCCAGCCGGTAAAACCCGCCCTTGCCCTTTCGGCCCGTATAGCCTGCGGAAATCAGGCCCTGAATAAATCCATAGTCCTGATACACGGCTCTGTACGCATCGTCTGCCGGCAAAGTCGAAAGCAGGGAATGAGAGAGCTTTGGCATCAAGTCAATCCCCACCAGATCAATGAGGCCAAACACGCCTGTTTTGGGAATCCCGACCGGCTTGCTCATCACCGCATCGGCCACCTCGACAGAGATTTTTTGCTTGATGGCTTCGTTCACGCCCACCGTCAGCCAGAACACCCCGAGCCGGTTTGCAATAAAGCCCGGCCTGTCAAAGCAGGTCACAACGCCCTTGCCCAGCCGCACATCACAAAAATCTCTGATCGTTTGCGTGATCTCGGGTCGTGTCTGGGGTCCCGTCACCAGCTCCATCAAACGCATATAACGCGGCGGATTGAAAAAATGGGTAATCAGAAATTCCTGCTGAAAACTTTCCGGCTGGCCCTCGATCAGTTTATACAGCGGAATAGTGGAGGTGTTGCTGGAAACAATCGAGCCTTTTTTCCGGTGTGCCTCCAAAATGGCATAGGTTTTGTGCTTGACCGCCAGATCTTCCAGCACCACCTCGATTATCCAGTCCACATCGGCCAGTAAATGCAGATCATCTTCCAGATTCCCGCAGGTGATCCATTCCGCATTGGCGGGGCGCATAAAAGGGGCCGGATCGGTTTTGCGCATCCGCTCCACCGCGCCTTGCGCAAAGGCACTGCGGTTGCCGTTAAACTTGGTCAGGTCAGGCGGGACAATATCCAGCAAAACCACCGGCAAACCGGCATTGGCAACCTGCGCCGCAATGCCGCTTCCCATGACACCAGACCCTATAACAGCAACCTTACGAATATCCATGAATGTCCTTTTTGATTGTGCGGTCTATAAAAAACGCTTTATAGTCTGCGGACAGAATACCACACGGAACCACAGATTAAAGCCCCTGATGAATATTGATCTTCTTTTTACAGCCAAAGGTGAAGCGGGTTTGATTTCCAGCGAAATCCTGATCAAAAAAGCCGCCGGCATTGTACTGGATACACAAACCGGCACGCTGACAATCGAGTTTGCCGATATGGATTATCTGGAACTGAATATCCCTGTCGACAGCACGTTTTTTCGGGATCTGGATCAGTGCCCGCATTTGCACATCGGGGCCATTCAAAACGCGGCCATTTCACAAGCCTATCAAGCCCCCCTGATGTTTCAGGACGATCCATATCGGAGCGAGCTCTTCTCGGATATGACCCCCGTTGAAACGCCCTTGATCGCGTTCAACCGCTTTATCACCCTGTGCAAAAAAGGCCAGCCCGTCCACCGGATCCATCTGGGGGATGAAAGCGCCATGGGTTGTATTTTGGGGGACGCCACCCCCGCAAGCCTGACCTTTGCTCCCCATCTAGCCCGCCGGCACACCATGGAAACTACGCCACCCAAGCCTCCCCATATCCCCACCCCCCGCGGGCCAGAGAATTCACGGTAAAATTTTTTGTTTCCAGAATAAGTTTGCATTTTTCAGAGTTTATGGTATAGTCTTGCCTGTTTAAGGAAAAACAGGGGTCAAGGCTTATGAAGGCGCGACATTTATCGGGCCTTTTTTTATGTGGGGTGTTACAGGGGTCTTTTGTCGCGGAAGGCAAACCCCGCACGGCGGCGTATCCCCAGAACACGCCTCAAAAAGAGCCCTCCACTTCGTGGGCGCTGGAGCGTCTCGATCAAAAAGACACCCTGCTGGAAGAGCGCTTCAATAATAAAATGGAACGCCTTGAAAGTGCGCTGAAGGAATCCCTGCTCGCGGAACGGGAGGCCATGTTCTATGACAACATCAAAACCGTCGGAATTTTGATGACGCTGATTTCAGGTGTGCTCTTTGGCTCAGGGGCATGGAGCCTTAAAACCGCGAAGGAGAAGTTTGAAAAGGATCTGCAGACGGCAAAAGATGAATTTAACACACTGAGCACGCAACGGGCGCAAGAGCTTTCAAACATTGCGGACATTTTAAGGGCAGAGGCCAAACATGAATCAGATGAGATACGCCGCTATACAAACAATATGTCCAACCGCATCCTCGATCGAAGCACCGCCACGATGTATAGCCTCCGTCATATAAATTGATTCAAAGTGAAGATTTCATCAATGGAGCAG
>CAYGDY010000011.1:0-80078 GCA_964348795.1 uncultured Pseudobdellovibrionaceae bacterium
TGAGGGATAAGTCATCTAATAGATATAATCAATTTATTTGAGCTTGGCTATAGCACCTCTGTGCCCTGCCTCACATGATGTTGTTGCGTTGAAGAAGAAGAAGAAGAAGAAGAAGAAGAAGGAAACGCCGCCTCGGGTACAGACACTTTCATACGGCTACAAAGCCCACCATAATTTTCAACCAGAAAATCTTCTCTGAATAGGTGCAACTGGGCCTCAAGCCATTCCTCTGGAGAGGGCACCCAATCCTGCAAACCGTACTGCGCCTTGATCTGGTTCATCGTTGACCACGAAGGAATCCAAGATATTCCATGCCCAATTTTTCTCGAAAGCGCCTCCCTGTAAGCCAAATGCCTCCATCCCTCCGCACCTTCAGACTCATCCGTCAAAGGGGCAGGCCCTTCTTCTACCACAAGAAAGCCCTTGTGCCCGCCTTCCCATTTGTTCAAATAAAAATCAATGTCATGCGGATTGAAGCCAGACGAAACACCCCGAATAAAATCCCCTTCATCCCTGCCTTCAAGACGGACCAAAGAAAGCGCAGGATTCAATTGCAAAAGCTCTTGCGCAATCCGATGGATCGCGTCCTTATCCTTCCTTGATAAGTATGAGGCGTACAGCGCATCGCTCTGATGCAGATCCAATCCATCTGGCATCGTGTAATGCCCTGCTATGTCGTAACAGCCGCTTTCTTCTTCAAAGAGATGTGCTGGTAAAAAGGCCATAGGCCGAATCGTACAGGCAAAAATTTAACAATACGTTAAGTTTTTGCCTTTTCTCTCTAAATCTACCCTTCCAAAAACCGAACGGCACCGGTTTCCAGTGCCAGCACCGCGCCCATAATAGTCATCTCGCCCCGTTGCACCAGCCCCTCAATCAAACGGCTCGCGTGGGAGAGTTGCCCGACAGAGGCCATCACATTGGCCTCCACCGCACGGTCCAGCTTTTCTTCGGGCGACAGATCGGTGCGCTGGGCGATCGGAAAGACCTGTGGTTTGATCCGGCCTACAATATCGTGGATATTTTCGGACGCCAGCGCCTGCGGGTTTTCGATGTATTCCATCGTGGTGCGCACCGCGCCACAGCCCGAATGCCCCATCACCAGCACCAGAGAAATCCCGAACAACGTCGTGGCAAATTCCACGCTCCCCACCAAAGAGGGCGCAACAACATTTCCCGCCACACGGATCACAAACAAATCCCCGATATCCTGATCGAAAATCATCTCCACCGGCGCGCGGGAATCAGAACAGCACAAAACTATCGCCTGTGGCGATTGGCCACGGGCCGCAAAATCCTTGAGCTTGTCCAAAGACAAACGCGGACACTGCACCGACTCCCCGTTCAAAAACCGTTGGTTTCCGGCTTTCAAGGATTCAATCACCTGAGGCGCGGGCGTGTTTTTCATGCAGGATTCTGAGCCAGATACGCTTTCTTTGTCGCGCGATAGAGCACAAAGCGCCCGAACGGATGCCCCTTGCGCAGGGCTGGATAATCAAAATCCCCCTTCGGGTCACGCACCATCCCGACCTTTTCCATCAGCTTGATCGTGGTGGTGTTATCATGCACGGTAAAGGCCACAACCTCTTTCAATTTTAGTTTTGTAAACGCATGATGCAAAACGGCTTGTCCGGCCTCACTGGCATAGCCCTTGCCCCAGTATTCATAGTCCAGCCGCCATGCCAGCTCCACCGCAGGGGTAAAGGCCGCCTCAAACTCCACGGTATTGAGCCCCGTAAAACCGACAAACTCGCCGTCCTCCTTTCGGGATACCGCGTACAACCCAAAACCATGGGCCTTGAAATGAGCCTGAAAACGATCGACCAGCTTGTTGCTGGCCTTTTCATCGAGCGAGCGTGGCAAATGCTCCATCACCAACGGGTCGGCATTCATACGGGCAAAGGGGACGCGGTCGGAATCAATCCATTCCCGCAAAATCAAACGATCTGTTTCTATGTGAATCTTCATGCAAGATGTTATAGCCTGTTCTTACAGCCCACACAATCCCGTTAAGTCTTCCGCCTTGCCACCTCCGCCACCAAATTCCCGAGGCGAAGCGCCGCATCCGGATGCCCGCACACACGGACCTTTTCCGCCGCCTCCGGCAACACAGCAGGATTTTGCAAGAACGTCTCAATGCGCGCACGCAGGGTTTCAGGCGTAAAACCATTTTCCGTCATCACCCATGCCCCGCCGCGATCGGCCACCATATCGGCATTGCGTTTTTGCTGTTGATCCTTGTGATGCGGATAGGGCACGAAAATGGCGGGCCGTCCGGCGGCCGTGATTTCCGCCACTGTGCTGGCTCCCGAACGCCCGATAAACAAATGAGCGCGGGCCAAAGCACCGGCCACATCTTCCACGAACAAGGAAATATGAGCCTTGATCCCCGCCCGCTCATACGCCTGCCGGACGTCATCCACATCCTCGGCTCTGCAATTTTGAATAATCTCAATCCGCGCCCGCAAATCGGCGGGAAGCAGGGCCAGCGCAGGGGGCACAATCTTTGAGAACACCCCCGCTCCCAACGAACCGCCCATAATCAAAATCCTTAAAACCCCGTCCTGCGTCAAAGCCGGATAAGGCCGCGTATGCAGGGTTGCAATCTCGGGCCGTACGGGATTGCCTGTCAAAACAGCCCGCGCCATATCATGCATCGTGAATCCTGTTGTTTCTGGCATGGCAATAGCAATCCGGTCCGCCTTGCTGGCCAGCAAGACATTAGCCTTGCCTGCAATCGCATTTTGCTCATGAAGGATCGTCGGGATATCAAGACTCTGCGCCGCATACATCGCGGGCACGGATGGATACCCCCCGAACCCTACCACACAGCACGGCCTCAGTTTTTTCAGCTTCGCCCGCGCCTGTAAGACTCCCAGCCCCAGCGTGGCCAATCCCTTTATTTTCGCAGAAAAACCCCGCCCCAGCGTACCAGCCCGCATTTCAAAAACCGGCACATCTCCAAACAAAGGCGCAAATTTCAGTCCCCTGCGATCGGTAAAGAGGGCCACATCAAAGCCCCGCAGACGCAAATCCTGCGCCAGCGCCTGCGCGGGCATGACATGCCCGCCCGTGCCTCCCGCGCTCAGGACAATCACTCCGGCGCTCTGGTCTGCTTTTTTCGGGCTCACACCACCTCCCCTTGCGTCCGCTCCGGCACGGATGGCGGGTGGACCGAAGGACGCGAAGACAATCCGGCGCGTGCAATACCGCTTCGCGCCCGCCGGCGGGTGAGCGCCAGCAACATCCCCATCGCATACCCCATGGACAGCAGGGAGGACCCGCCATAGCTGATAAACGGCAGGGTCATCCCCTTGGCGGGAAACAAATTGAGGCTGGAGCCCATATGCACCATCGCCTGCAACCCGAATCCGGACAACAGCCCGCCAACCGCCAACACCACAAACATATCATCCGTGTCCATCAATCTCTGATAGCCCCGCAACAGGATAAAACAATAAGTCCCGATAATCATCCATGCGAAGACCAACCCCATTTCCTCGCCTGCGACAGAAAAAATAAAATCGGCATGACCATCGGGCAGGGACATCTTCACAGTCCCCTGACCCAGCCCTGTGCCAATAAACCCGCCATTTTGAAACGCTTCAAGGGATTTTTCAATCTGGTAGTTATCACCGCTTGCAGGATCCAGATACCTGTCAATCCGGCTCTGAACGTGACCAAACGTGTAGTAAGCTCCAAACACGCCCCCCACAATCAGGACACTCAACAGCGCCAGCAAGCGAAAAGGAATCCCTGCCAGACAAATCTGAGCAACCCAAATCCCCGTGACCAGAAACGTCATTCCGAAATCCGGCTGGAGCAAGAGCAATGCCACCGTAACGAAATAAAAACCTGTGGCAACCACAATCCCCTGAAACCTCTGGTTTTTCTTTTGAAGTGCCATCATCCATGCCGACATGATCGCAAACGCCGGTTTGACAAATTCACTTGGCTGGAGAGAAAATCCCCCCAGATGGATCCAGCGTGTTGCGCCCTTGATCTCCTCTCCCACGAACAGGACCGAGACCATCGCCAGCAAACTCCCGAAAAAGACCAGTGTAGCCACACGGCGGACAAACTTGCGGTTCAGCATCGAAAGTCCCACAAGCATAAAAAGCGTGGGGACCAGAACAATCACATGCCGGATCAGGAAGTGATAATACGGCGCGCCGATCCGCTCAGCAACCGGCGGGCTGGCTGTCGCCACAAGCACAATCCCGCAAATCGCCAGTCCAAAAAAGCCTGCCATCATGGCGCGGTCCACCGTCCACCACCATTGTCCGAAGGCGGACCGGTCCGTACGGGAAAAAAGACTCATGCCAGTCCCTCCACCAAACAGGCAAACGCATCCCCGCGCGCCTCGAACGATTGAAACTGGTCAAAGGATGCACAAGCCGGAGACAGTAAAACCACGCCCGCGCCCCCTGGTTGCCCACGAGCGCTCTGAGCCATCCGATGCGCGTCCGCCACAGCCCGATCCAGCGTTTCATTAAAATGATGCGGGACACCATGGCGATCCAGCCATGTGCCAAATTCTTCCATGGCCTCGCCGATCAAAAATGCGTGTTTGATATGGGGCATCACACTCTCAAGCCCTTCTAACCCGCCCGCCTTGGGACGTCCGCCCACAATCCAGTAGATATTCTGGTATGCCGCCAGCGCTGTGCCTGCGGCCTGCGCGTTCGTCGCCTTGCTGTCGTTGACATACGCCACGCCATCCATCACCCGCACCAGAAACTGGCGGTGCGGTAACCCTGTAAAGGATTTCAAACCCGTAAAAAACTGCTCCTCTGTCACGCCCAGCGCACGGCTTACATGATAGGCCGCCAGCGCGTTCTGGATATTATGCACACCTTTGAGCCGCGAAAGACCAAACGCCTCTGTCAAACCGGACACCGTGTCCTGCACGGAAAACGATACGACCGTCCGTTCCTGACGCGCAATGATAGTCTGGGCGAGCTTGGCAGAGGGCGCATCGTCCGTCCCGATCACGGCCAGCCCCGCACCCGCAAACAAGCGTTCCTTGGCCGCGCCGTATCCTTCAAACGTCCCGTGCCGGTCAATATGATCGGGCGTCAGATTGAGCAACACCCCGATATCGGGAGAAAATGTAGGACACAGATCCATCTGGTAGGACGACACCTCGATGACAAACACGCCCGCCGGTTTTGGCATATCCAGTGCCAGAACAGGCTTTCCGATATTCCCACCCATCGCGACATCAAATCCGGACCCTTCCAGAATATGTGCGATCAACGCCGTCGTGGTAGACTTTCCGTTTGTGCCCGTAATACCCACCGTTCTGCGCCCATGGTGCAAGCGGTGCAGGATTTCCAGATCCCCTATAATTGCAATTCCCGCAGAACGCGCCGCCGTCACAACCGGATGCGGAGCCGGAAAATGGAGTGGCACGCCTGGCGCCAGCACCAGCACAGCGCAATCCGCCAGCGTGGAGTCGTCCAGCGCTATAATTTCAGCCCCCAGCGCTTTGGCGCGTTCACAGCTTTGCGCGCTGTCATCCCACGCCAGAACCCTTGCCCCTGCCCGCACCAGAGACTCCACAACAGACAGGCCCGAAGCTCCCAGACCAAAAACGGCGGCAGGTTTACCTTCCAAGGTTCTGACAAAGGCGGTGGTCTCTATCATAACGCCCTTTCCCCTTACCGGAGTTTCAATGTTGCCAGCCCCACGAGCGCGAGCACCACGGCAATAATCCAGAAGCGGATCACAATGGTGGGCTCGGACCAGCCCTTCTTTTCAAAATGGTGATGGAGCGGGGCCATTGCAAAGACCCGCTTGCCTGTCAGCTTGAAAGAGGCCACCTGCACGATCACCGAGACCGTTTCCAGAACAAATAACCCCCCGATAATCGCCAGCACCAGTTCATGCTTTGTCATGACCGCCATCGCACCCAGAACGCCCCCCATGGCAAGGGATCCGGTATCACCCATGAAAATCATCGCAGGGGGCGCGTTAAACCACAAAAACCCCATCGCCCCGCCAATCAGGGCCCCACAGAGAATGGAAAGCTCCCCCACGCCCAGAACATAAGGGATTTTCAGGTATCCGGCAAAAATCTCGTTCCCGACCAGATAGCTGATAAAGCCAAAACACGCCGCCGCAATTGCAATCGGCACAATAGCCAGCCCGTCCAGCCCGTCTGTCAGGTTCACAGCATTGGAGGCCCCCACCATCACAAACACCGCCCACGGGATAAAGAATAATCCGATATACAGATACACATCCTTGAGCACGGGAATGGCGATATGATGATCGAGATTTCCAGGCAACGCCTCCATGATCCCGATCGCCGCCACACCGCCAATGATAAACTGCGCCAGCAATTTCAATTTTCCTGGCAGACCCTTCGTATTGCGTTTTGTGAGTTTGAGAAAATCATCCCCAAACCCGATCAGCCCATATCCCACCATCACCAACAGGGCATACCAGATAAACGGATTACGCAAATCCGCCCACAGCAAGGTCGAGACCGTCACGGAAATCAAAATCATCAGCCCGCCCATGGTCGGGGTGCCCGCCTTGGAAAAATGGCTCTCCGGACCGTCCGTACGGATTGGTTGCCCTTCCCGTTGTTTCTTTTTCAGCCAGACAATCATGCGCGGTGCAATCAGAAAACTCAAAACCAACGCGGTGAGAATCGCCCCGCCCGTCCGGAATGTCAGATACCGGAACAAATTGAAAAAGATAAAGTCATCGAAAAAAGGCGAAAGCAGAAGATAGAGCATACTGGTCCTATCGGTTTATACGAACGATTGAAAGTTAAACCATTTTGATCGCCCGCAATACGCCTGCAAAACGCATTTTCAGACGAGCCCCTTCATAGCGATATATCAGAAAATCTCCTGGCGCAACCACCTCTGGCACAATCGCGGCCAGCCGTGCGTTCCACGTCACGGCACGGATCGCCTCCGCCGGATCGGCCACCACACCCACGGAGCGGCCTGTATACACGCACTGAAGCCCGCCGATATTGCGCGGCACCGAGACACCGGTTCGGGATTTATAGGGGGTGTCGATATCAATTTCGAGTTCGGTCGGCAGGGCATTTTTCAAAATCACCATATGGCGGCCCTGCCCCGTATCGACAAAACTGGCCACCTGCAAGACAGAATAGGGTGTCTTAGGCTTGGGCTGGACGCTGACCATGACGCCGCCCACCCGCGTGGTTTTGAAACTTGTCTTTGGTTGTATAATCATCATGTTTTACATTTCCTTTTGCATTTTATGGAAGTCTTTACGCAGAGTTTCAATGGCCGTTTTTGCTTCATCCACATCATCGAACGGATCGGTGTGTTTTTCAAAAACCTGCCCCTGTTCATGGCCCTTGCCCGCAATGACTAGCACATCACCGGATTGCAGGCCTGCAATCGCCAGCCTGATCGCCTCCCGCCGGTCATCGCTTTCCAGCGCTTGCTGGACCCCTTTGAGAATCTCGAACCGAATCTGCGCAGGGTCTTCACTGCGCGGGTTGTCATCCGTCACAATCACGCGATCCGCCAGCCGGCCTGCAATCTGGCCCATAACGGGGCGCTTGCCCTTGTCCCGATTCCCGCCACAGCCAAACACACACACCAGCGCCCCTGCCGTATGAGGGCGAAGGGCCTTTAAAACCGTTTCCAGCGCATCGGGCGTATGGGCATAATCCACATATACGCCGGCTCCGGCTGGATGCCCCCGCACCGCCTGTAGCCGACCAGGTGCACCCTTTAACTGCGCCAGATACGCCGCATAATCCTGCGCCTTTTCCGGTTCATGCGCACTGACCAGCCCCAGCGCGCACAAGGCATTCATCGCCTGAAACGCCCCTACAAGCGGCAAGGTCACTTTCACCGGATGCCCCAACACCTCCAGCGTCAAGACCTGCCCCTGACTTTGCGGTGATATTGTTATGATTTTCAAATTACTGGCAGAAAACCCATAAGAAATCACTTTAATATGCCGTCCTGCACAGATTGCAGAAATTTCAGCATATTCCGGCACATCGGCATTGAGCACCGCCACCCCGTCTGCAGACAACACCTCGGAGAACAACCGCATCTTGGCGCGTTTGTACTCTGCCATATCCGGATGATAATCCAGATGATCCCGCGACAGGTTCGTAAAGCCAGCGGCCTCAATCCGCAGACCGTCCAGACGGTATTGATCCAGTCCGTGACTCGAAGCCTCCAGCGCCATATGATCCACACCACTGGCCGAGAGATCCGACAACACCGCATGAAGCGCCACAGGGTCTGGCGTGGTCATGGACCCCGCGCCCGTCACGGAACACGCCACACCATCGCCACCCAGAACACCCAGAGTCCCGAGACTGGCTGACCTTTTGCCTGCCAAATTCCAGAGTTGCTGAACGAACAGCGCCGTAGAGGTTTTCCCGTTCGTGCCCGTCACCGCGACACAGTGCGCCGGTTGCCTTTTGTAAAACGCCGCAGACAAATGCGCCAGCGCAGAACGCGGGTTCGCATCTTGCACAAACGTAACACCAGAAGTCTCTGGAAATTCTGTATTTTCTGGCGCTAGAATGACGCAGGCCCCATGCCGGATCGCATCAGCAATATAGCGCCGCCCGTCATTTTGAACCCCTTGTATGGCGGCAAACAGATAGCCCTCGCGGACCGCCCGACTATCCTGCGTCAACCCCTTCAACCGGCTTACATCAATACGGGAGAGAATATCGTGCATCAGTGCGCCCCTTTCTTTGCGCTGACATATTGCTTCAGATCTTCCCCGAAATGGTTTTCTACTGCTGTTTCAGGGGCGGGCGGGAGTCCCAGTATCGACACCATCGAAGCAATATACCGCGCCACAGCCGGAGCGGCCACCCAACCCCCTGTCGCATACCCATAAGTTTTCTTGGTCCCCTTGGGTTCGTCCACCATGATAAAGATCGCATAACGCGGATCATCCATCGGAAAGACCCCGACAAAAGAGGAAATTTTCTTGTCACCATCATAACGCCCGTTAGTGCTTTTATCCGCCGTGCCCGTTTTTCCACCGACACGATAGCCTTTAACATCGGCGTTTGATCCCGTCCCGTCTGTCACCACCAACCGGAACAATTCCCGCATTTTTTCAGCCGTTTGCGGGGACACCACCCGCACAGCCTGAGGCGCGGACACCTTGCTCTGCGCCTCCTCGTCCAGAACCAGACGGGGCTTGACTAGATACCCGCCATTGATAATCGACGACACCGCCGTCACCACCTGCAAAGGCGTAGTCGCTACACCATGCCCGTAAGAGGCCGTCAGGGTACTCACCTCCCGCCACGGATCAGGCACCATCGGCGCCGCAACCTCGCGGACCTCGAAATCCAGAGGGGTCAGCAACCCCAGATCCGTATAAAACCCTTTCAGGTTTTTTGCGCCCACGGCCTGCCCCATCAGGGCCGAACCAATATTGGAGGAATACATAAACACCTCGGGAATCGTTAAAATCCTGTCCTGCGCATGGTAATCATTGATGACAAAACGCCCGACCCGCAAAGGCACACTGGCATCAAATGTAGTGTTCATATCAGCCTCCCGCGTTTCAAAAAAGGCGGCTGTTGAAAAGATCTTGAAGACAGAGCCCATTTCATACGCGCCCAACGTCAACCGGCTAAAACGCACATCATCTGTTGCGGTTCCCGCCTGATGCGGATTAAAATCCGGTAGGGAAACCCCCGCCAGAATCTCTCCGCTACGGACATCCATCACGACACCCGCCCCGCCAATCGCGGTGAAGTCCTCCATCGCCCGCGCCACCTCCCGCCGCAGAGCATGCTGAAAACGTATATCAAGACTCAGACGCAATGGCTTGCCTTCGCTCAGGATTTTATCAAACCCTCTTTCGATCCCCGACAAGCCGTGCCCGTCCAGATCTCCATACCCGATCAGATGCACCGCCAGAGTTCCTTGCGGATAAAAGCGTTGATATTCAGCCTCAAACTCAAGACCAGGCTCACCCAGCCCCAGAACAGCATATTGCTGGGCGGGGCTCAGGTTCCGCTTGAGCCAGACAAACCGTTTCTCGCTTTGCAATTTTTGCAAAACCTCTCCATAAGACAGATCGGGGAAAATTTTCACGAGCCCTTTGGCCGTGCCCTGCGGATCAGAGATCAGATACGGATCGGCAAACAGGGAGGATGTCCGCAAGGTCGTGGCCAGCAAGGCGCCGTTCCGGTCCACGATATCCCCTCTTTTTCCGTTGGTATTTTTGGCTTGCGGGCTTTCGGGGTCCACCCGCTCGACAGAAGACACCACCACGCCGTTGTCGCCGAAAATCCTGCGCCCCTGAATAATGGACAAATCGAACACGCGCGCACAAAACACAATCGCCATCAAAAGACACAGCGCCCGAAACAGCACCAGCCGCCCCCGCGCCAGATCAAGCGCCGTGGCGCGCTCCCCTTCGAGCACAATAGAATTCCGGCGCATACGATAAAGAAAAATCATGGCGTTTTGCGCTCCAACTCATGCAACAGCGCGCCAAAATCCTTTTCGGCCTTAGCTTCGGGCTTGCGTTCCTGCGTCTGGATCACAGGGGGCACAACGCGCTCCACAGGGGACACAGACAGCGCGCCCTGCGGGCGCTCCACGGACAGAGAAACAGGCTGGGACACCCCATCGCCCGCCTGCCCCGCGCCAGTCCCTTCCGGCGCCAGCAGGGGCTCCGGCACTTCGGCCACATCCCGTAGCAACCGCGCCGGATCAGGCGGCACAAGATCCAGAAAATCTTTTGCCAGACGCTCCAGACGTTCAGGCCTGTTCAGCGCTTCCCACTCCGCTTTCAACAGCCGGATCTTCTCTTCCTCCCTCTGATAGGACCCTTCCAGATCCCGCAGGCGCATCTCGGCTTTCTGGACATTCTGGGAAGTATGCAACAGCGCAACCCCCGAAAGCACTGCACAGGCGTACACCAAAAAGGTCTGGGGCTTGACGAGTCTCATAGCGCACCCCCCACCACAGGACAGGCCGCACGCCGCGCACAGCGCAGGCGCGCAGAACGCGAACGCGGGTTTTCCTTCAGTTCCCTCTCCGAGGGGAAAATAGCACGGGATGTCACCATTTCAAAAAACGGCCCTTCCCCTGAAAGTATTTCTGGAAAATAACGGGACCCACGCGCGGACTTTCCGGATTTTTCCCGAAAAAACCGCTTCACCGCGCCATCTTCAAGAGAATGAAACGACACCACCACAAAACACCCACCCGGCTTTAAAATGGCCGCCGC
Organism: uncultured Pseudobdellovibrionaceae bacterium; assembly: GCA_964348795.1. Lineage (GTDB taxonomy): Bacteria > Pseudomonadota > Alphaproteobacteria > Micavibrionales > Micavibrionaceae > JADLAT01. The sequence continues at coordinate 11,230 of CAYGDY010000011.1, forward strand.
AGACTCCAGCGCCCGCTCCAGTTCCCCCATCTCATCATTTACCGCGATCCGCAAAGCCTGAAAAGTCCGTGTTGCGGGGTCTATATCGGGCTTTCCTGGTTTTTTGGGAATCGCCGCGCGCACGACATCCGCCAGATCCAGCGTGGTCTCGAATTTCTTTTCGGCCCGCCGCGCTACAATCTTGTAAGCGATTTTCCGTGAATGCCGCTCCTCGCCATATTGATAAATCAAATCCGCCAGCGCCTTTTCCGGCAAAGCATTGACCAGATCTGCGGCCGTTTGACCAGCCCCTGTATCCATCCGCATGTCGAGGGGCCCGTCAAACCGGAAGGAAAAACCGCGCCCCGCCTCGTCCAACTGGAATGAAGACACCCCCAGATCCAGTACAAACCCGTCCACCAGCCCTGTTCCAGCCTCCCGCAACAGATCGGCCACATCACCAAAGCACCCCTGAATCAGCACAAAACGCCCGCCATAGCGCGCACCAAATTCCTGCGCCCGCGCTACCGCCGCAGGATCCCGATCAATTGCCACAACGCGACATCCTGCCGCATCCAAAAGTCCCGCGCTGTACCCGCCCGCACCGAACGTCCCGTCCACATACACCCCGCCATCCACAGGCGAGAGATAATGCAGGACCTCAGGTAACATCACAGGATAATGCGACAAAACTTTGAACCACTTGTTTGAATCAAAACAGATACTTATTGCACAAAAGAGAATCGGCACAGGACTCGAAAAAGGCTTCAGAACAAGCCTTGACTCTAGGGAAAATAGCACCGAGATACACGATTCGTCAATGAATCCCCCGAGTCGCACAAAAAGTTGTGCACAGGTATTTTTCTGTGGATGGATTTTTTTCTTCCCAGCTTGCCTTCACAACCAAAAACCGCCATAGTCCCTCCATCATAAGGCCGGATGGCCGCGTTGGGGTGTTTTCGGACACTACACCGAGGAAAGTCCGGACTTCATGGAAAGACAGCGCCGGATAACGTCCGGGCGGGCGCTTTTAAAGCGTTTGACGGAAAGTGCAACAGAAAAGAAACTACCTGCTTGTCTTCGGACGAACGGGAAAAGGTGAAACGGTGCGGTAAGAGCGCACCGCAGGTCTGGCAACAGGCATGGCATGGCAAACCCCGCTGGAAGCAAGACCAAATAGGAGCCGCATACCATCTCTTTCCAGATGGCGGTTCGGGTAGGTCGCTTGAGCCCTGCAGAAATGCATGGCCCAGATGAATGGCCATCCCCGCCCCCTTAACAAGGGCGGGACAGAATCCGGCTTACAGGCCTTATGATATTTTCTTTTCAAAACTTTCCACAATATTATACTTCATATTGTGCAGAAAATTTGACTTTTTCTTTCCCTTTGCGCTAGCATTTAAAGAAAAAACGAAGGGAGAACACATCACACATGCTGGCCACAACGACCTTACAAGCCCTTTCACCACAATTTTCCGATGCCGCTCTCAAGCCCGCCCCCCGAAACGATCCTGTGTATCTTCATCTCCAGACCTTCAGATGGCACAACAGTCATCACACCCATGAATTTATTTTAGGCTTCACACAAGAGGCTCTGGACAACATTGAAAAAGAGAAAACGGCCTTTGACGCGCTCGAAGGCGATGCCTTGGTCCGTGCCCTGCAAAAGGCCGGCGCTGTTCTGCACGATGCGGTAGGAAAGGATGGGTATCGCCTCGCCGCTTTCTGGCAATACGAGACCGCAACGCACCAGACAACGTATCTCGGCTACCATCAGGATGGCCACATGTGCAATCCCTCTCCCCACGAACCGGCAAAACTGGAATTTCGGAATAACAGCCTTGTTCGGGCAGAGCACTGGACCAAAGAAGATTTTATTCGGGCCACGACGGATCTGGAAAACCATGCGTGGAACCAAAAGAACAGCAGGCCCTACACACAAAAACAATTGGAAGCGCACCAGACCAGCACCCCCACGCTCACCCTCGTGGGGAATTAACACATCGCTGACAGCCTCTGGACGCTGGTTTGATCCGGCACTGCGGGCCGGTCATCCCAGCGCGTAAACCGCTCAGGACAAAAATGCCGGTGAAAGGCTACAATCACATCGGCCTGCTGAACCTGCGGATCGTATCCGTATGCGGTCAGTGCCCTGTAAAAACGCTCTAAATCCTCTCCCTTCAGGGGAAGAGGCGGGAGGAGCGCTTCGTGACTTTCCGGCCAGACCCCCACCCCGTGTTCTGCCAGCGTTTTCCACGGGAAAAGGTGCCCGGGATCCACCTTGCGGGCGGGTGCCACATCCGAATGCCCCAAAACCCGCGCAGGCACGATCGCATGACGCGCCACAATTTCTTGGCATAGCGCAATAACAGCCCTGATCTGGGCATCCGGAAAAAGCATATAACCAAATTCATGCCCCCCGTTGACAATCTCGATCCCGATGGACCGGCTATTGATATCCCGCTCTCCGGCCCAGTACGATACGCCCGCATGCCACGCCCGTTTGTCCTCCGGCACCAAGGCATGGACAGTACCCTCTTCCTCCACCACGTAATGTGCACTCACCTTGGAGGCGGGGTCACACAACCTGACCAGCGCTTCCGCCCCCGTACGCATCCCCGTGTAATGCAGGACAACCATGTCCGGAGATCCTCCCGTCCGTTCATCAAAATGCGGAGATATAAAACGAAACATGATCCTTTACTTTCTTTCCCAAGAGATTACTCTTATAGAGGAAAAGGATGAGAGACGCATGCGCATTTTTCTATGGATTGCTGTTTTACTCATCATGGCAATGGGAAACATTCTTTTTTTGCGGTTCACGCAAGGGGCGGGATTGACCGGTGCCTCCGAAACCAAAGGACAAACGCTTATGGAACAAAGACCCGAAGGCTATCCGGTCGCCATATTTGCAGGCGGCTGTTTCTGGTGTATCGAGAGTGAATTTCGCGCGCAGAACGGTGTGCTCTTCACGCGCAGTGGCTATATCGGCGGACATCTCGACCACCCCACCTACGAGGACACACACGACAGCAAAAGCGGGCATGCCGAGGCGGTAGAGGTGACCTTCGACCCCGCAAAAACCAGCTATCAGACACTGGTGGAATATTTCATGAAAGAAGCCCACGACCCAACCCAACTGAACCGGCAGGGGCCAGACGTTGGCACACAATACCGTTCCGCGATTTTCTACACCGACGACACACAAAAGAAAATTGCGCAAGATGTCATAGCAACCCTCACAACCCGAAAAGAATTCAAACATCCGATTGTGACCACGCTGGAGCCCGCCACGACCTTCTGGGAGGCGGAAAACTCTCACCAGCAGTATTACGAAAAATTTAAGGCGCAAAACGGTTTCGCCCACCCGAATGACAAAACGGCGCGGCCCAAACCCTGAATTATTTGATATTGATCGAGCAAATATCCCCGCCCGGGATATTCTGGCACTCGGCGACAAAGCCAATATCGGGCAACATCGTCCCGACAAAAAGTATCACACACAAAAATAACGGCACCGCCACCAGCAGGACCTCGCTCATGGAAAACCGCATCTTGCGGGTTTCGTAGATTTCTTCCAGATTTACATCCAAAATACTGGATTCGTCATAAGGACTATGGATTTTTCGCATCAATGACCTCCAGCGGAACGGGTCCAATGCCTTTATTATCCCACAGTCTTGTTAAGATTTTGTTACCTATGGATGTGAAGGCGTCTGTTACCCGCACCAGACACGGCTAATCATTCCCTTGGCATCCACCTCAAAATTGATACGCTCTGCGGAATAATCCATGGTCATGGAGGCCCCCGGGGCCAAAATCCGGTAAGACCGTCCCGATCCCTTCACAGCCCGCAGAATATCCCGCGACATTTTTTGCCCCACCCACGGCTCAAAATGACAGACGGGCTGTGGCGCTTCAGGCGGCACATTTGTTTCATAATGGCGCTGATCGACAGGCAAATCCCCGACATAGCCTTCTGTTCCGCCCGACACATCCTCCCCTTCAGAACCATCCTCTACGCCCGCACTGTCACCCCCTGTCGTCGTCCCGACGGGCGGGATGGGCCGGCCCAAAGGCATACTATAGCGTCTTTTATCCCGCAAAGGACCCCCTACACCCCCTTGAGTGGCCGCCCCGTCCTCTTCCGCATCGGGCGCTCTAAACCCCTTGGCAACAGGCGGCATGGGCGCACCACCCACCTGTCCTATGATGTGGTGCGTCCCGATTGTTGGTCCGGCGGATTCACGCGAGGATTCGCCCTTTTCCTGCACCTGCACCTGCGCCTGTGCGCTTTGTACAAAGCCTGTCATGCTGATCCCACACAATACGAACAGGGCTAACGCCGCCATTTTCAAAAAAATTCGTTTTTTCAGTGTATGGGACATAGACATTCTCCTGTGGCAATACGGACCGTTATCTTACCATCCTACCTCAAACAACCACAGGAACACAAAATTTTTAGATTCTAAGGAAGCGGGAGACAACGCCGTCCGAACGGAGACGATGAAAGCTCTCAAAAATAAATCCTTGCAATAAGCCCTTATAAACCCTATTCATTTCCTCCATGTCGCACAAAATAGAACATATCCGGAATTTTGCCATTATCGCCCATATCGACCACGGGAAATCCACGCTGGCCGACCGTTTGATCCAGACCTGCGGCGGACTTGAGGAACGCGAAATGAAAGCGCAAGTCCTCGATAGCATGGATATCGAGCGCGAGCGCGGTATTACCATCAAGGCCCAGACGGTGCGCCTCTCCTACACCGCCGATGACGGCATAGAATACCAGCTCAATTTGATGGACACGCCGGGCCATGTCGATTTTGCCTATGAAGTCAGCCGCTCTTTGGCCTCCTGCGAGGGCTCCATCCTTGTCGTCGATGCGTCCCAAGGGGTGGAGGCCCAGACTCTGGCCAACGTGTATCAGGCCCTCGAAAACAATCACGAAATTATTCCGGCCATCAATAAAATCGACCTGCCAGCCGCCGACCCCGACAATGCAAAAAAACAGGTCGAGGATGTGATCGGGCTCGATGCCTCGGACGCGATTTTATGCTCCGGCAAATCGGGCCTTGGCATTCATGATCTGCTGGAGGCCATTGTCAAACGCCTGCCCTGCCCGCTGGAGGGTGATATCACCAAGCCCACCAAAGCCCTGTTGGTTGATTCATGGTACGATATTTACCTCGGTGTGGTGGTTCTGGTGCGCGTCATTGACGGCACGCTCCGCAAGGGGCAGAAAATCAAATTCATGGCCAACGGCGCCACGCGGGAGATCGACCGCGTGGGGATGTTTACGCCCAAACATGTTTTGCTCGATGAGCTCGGACCAGGCGAAATGGGCTTTATCACCGCCGCCATCAAGGATATCTCCGAAACCAAAGTGGGCGACACCATCACCGATGACCGAAAACCCTGTGATGCACCGCTCAAGGGCTTTAAACCTTCTATTCCTATGGTGTTTTGTTCCTTTTATCCTGCGGACGCCAGCGATTTTGAAAAATTACGGGATTCTCTGGGCAAAGTCCGCCTGAATGACGCCAGCCTGCATTTTGAAATGGAAACCTCTCAAGCGCTCGGCCTTGGTTTTCGCTGTGGATTCCTTGGTTTATTGCATATGGAGATCATTCAAGAGCGGCTGGAGCGGGAATTTGATCTGGATCTTATCCCCACCGCCCCGTCCGTGGTGTACCGCATCAACATGACAGACGGAACCGTGAAAGAACTCTACAACCCTGTGGATATGCCCGATGTCGTGCGCATAAAATCCATAGAGGAACCATGGATCAAGGCCACGATCCTCGTGCCCGACGAATATCTGGGAAGCCTTTTGCAACTGTGTCAGGAACGGCGCGGCGTACAGATCGAACTGACCTATGCGGGGAGCAGGGCGATGCTCGTCTATCGCCTGCCGCTCAACGAAGTGGTGTTTGATTTCTATGACCGCCTCAAATCCCTTTCCAAGGGCTATGCCAGCTTTGATTACGAGCTGGACGGCTATGCGGAAAATGATCTTGTGAAGCTTGATGTCCGCGTGAATGACGAGCCCGTGGACGCGCTGGCCATGATTGTCCACCGCGATAACGCCCCATATCGCGGACGGCATATGTGCGAGCGACTGAAGGAGCTGATCCCGCGACAGATGTTCAAAATCGCCATTCAGGCCGCGATTGGCGGAAAAATCATCGCCCGCGAAGATGTCTCCGCACTCCGCAAGGACGTGACGGCGAAATGTTACGGCGGGGACGTTTCCAGAAAGAAAAAACTGCTGGAAAAGCAGAAAAAAGGCAAAGCCAAAATGCGGCAGTACGGCTCGGTCGAAATCCCGCAAAGCGCCTTCATCGCCGCGCTGAAGATGGGGGATGATTGAGGCGTGTTTTCTCTCACTTTAAAGACAGAACTTGACCCTATTTCACTTTACGCGGCAGTTGTAGCTACATCCGCCTTGCTTTGGAATATTGTAGTGTTTCTAAAAAGTGGTCCAAAAATTCAAATGATTACCTCACCAAATATGGTTTTCAGTAATGATGTCACTCAAAGACTCTTTGTTGTTGTAAATGTAAAAAATAATGGATCAAAACCAACTACCCTAGAAGGGTTGTATATGTTTTATTGGCCAAACTTTCGGTAAAGGTTTTTTGGAAAAAAACTGAAACAACTAGTTGTTGTGTCAACCACAATGCCGTCCAATCCAGTGGGCGAATTACCTCAGTTACTTGAGGTAGGAAAGAAATGGACTGGTTTTATCTTACAAACTCCAGAACTTGAAACGATGTCCAAACAATACCTCTACGTACAACTATTTCATTCATTTTCAAGCAACCCCGTTTATCGTCGCTTAAAAATTGAAAAAACAAAAGAATAAGAAATACGCAAAGGTGATCAAAGGACAGTAGAGCAATACTTCCCCCGTCATCCCGACCGACCCGCAGGGGAGTGGAGGGATCTGATCTTGTGGTTTAATAGAATAGATCCCTCGACTGCGCTCGGGATGACAGGGCGAGAAAACACCATACGCATTATCGGTGCGGGATATTGGAGACAAGGAAAACAACGCTATGAAGAAAAACAACAAAATGACATTCAAGGGTTTTGACGAAGACGGCTATAGCGATGATCTGGGGGATGGCCCCAGCGAAAACGCTGTGATCGTGGCAGATTTTTTGCCCCCGCCCGATCAATTGGTGTTTCGGGAGGACACGCAAAAGGTCACCATCGCGCTCGAAACCAAAAGCCTTGATTTTTTCAAGCGCAAGGCCAAGGAACTCGGCGTGCCCTATCAACGCATGATCCGCAACCTCATCGAGGAATACGCCGCACGTCATAAGGATGGGTGATTAGATTTTACATACTATGGAAATATAAAATGCCAGTTAGTACTCCCGATAAAATTGACAAAACCATTGAAGATTTTTGTAAAAAAATTAACAAAAACAAAAACCCTGTCTTTATAAATGTAGCACCCACGTTTGAAGCTAAAAAAAATGAATGCTTTTATAACGTCAGAAACCATACAGAAAAAAACGGCGGAAATATAATATACGGATGGAGTATCTGGATTTGGAAAAATGTCTATATCGAAGCCGAGCATCACGCTGTTTGGAAAACGCTAAATGAGGAATTAGTTGACATCACCCCCAAAGAAGACAATGAGAAGAAAATACTCTTTCTCCCAGACAGCGAAAGTGTATATGACTACGAAAACAATAAACGCCTTAACAACATTAAAGTTGAACTGGTCGATGATCCTCTATTAAGAAAATTTTTCTCCCTCTCCGATAAGATTTTTCAATTAATAGAATCAAAATCAGTAGGTAGAGAGATACACCTTGAGCAAGACACAGAAAAAAAACTACGCGAATTAAATGAGCAATCAGCTAGCGCACTTGTGAATATTTATAAAAAATATTTAGGACCAAACGACAAATGTCTTTGTGGAAGTGGAAAAAAAATTAAAAAGTGTTGCGGTATCCAGAAGATCAAAAATTTACATCTACGGTAAAACGGCAAGCCCAATCCCCCCAACATCCGTTTTTAACCACGAAGCACACGAAAAACACGAAGTTCTGATAATCATCGTCATCGCGAGCGAACACAGTGAGCGTGGCGATCCAGAAAATAGCACAATAAAACACTGGATTGCTTCGTCCGCCTAAAGGCCTCCTCGCAATGACGGGTAATATATAATTTCACCCCTTCGCGTTCTTCCTGCCTTAGCTTCGTGATCTTCGTGTCAAAAAACGCCCCCCTAAAAAAATGAATCTTTGCCCGCTTTATGCTAAGCTGTCCGCCAGAGCGAACGGATACCAGCCATGACACAGACGACAGAACACCATCCCCATAAAAAAGAACTCTCCCCGCAGGAGCATGAAACCCTGCGCAAGCTCCGGCATAAAAAGCCCGCACACCACAAGCCCCCCACAACGAGCTCCACGCTGGGGGAGAAAATTTCCGATACCGTGGCGGGTACGGTGGGGTCCTGGCCTTTTATCGTGATCCAGTCTACCTTGCTGATTTTGTGGATTGTGGCGAATGTGCTAGGCTGGTTCAATGCGTGGGACCCTTACCCCTTTATTTTGCTGAACCTGATGCTGTCCTTTCAGGCGGCCTATACCGCGCCGATCATCATGATGTCGCAGAACCGCCAGAATGACCTTGACCGTGCCAAGGCGGAAAAGGACTATGACATTAACCTGAAGGCCGAGCTGGAAATCGAGCTCCTGCACCAGAAAATCGACATGATGCGGGAGCAGGAAATCAAGCGCCTGACCCTTCTGGTGGAGGAATTGGCGCTGAACGGCCGCAAAACGCCCGACTAACCGGCCCGTTTGCCTTTCCGGCCCTGAAAATGGTACAATGAAGGGAGAAAGAGAGAAAATGCCCATGCCTGCCACAACCAGCCTGTCCGCCCAGCTCAGGACCATGACCGCCCTGTATGCGGGCAACCGGAACCCGTTGCGGTTTGGCAATGCCTATACGACATCCTTCAAGGACTATCACAATCACCTGATCGGACAAAACATCCTCTCCAAAGCCGCACAGCTGGTGAATGATCTGGATTCCGCCAGACATGTGGAAGAGAACTTCCAGAATTTTCTGGCTGAAAAACAAAGCACCCTCAAAACTTCCCTGTCAGCGCGCGGCGGGTTTTTGGATATTTCGAGGTAAGCGCCCTTCCCTCCCTCTCAATTTGTGAATCCTTTCGCAATTCTCCATTTTGCACTTGAATTTTTTGTAAAAACCGCAAAGATGGAAACACACCATTTTCAGAAAAACGCCAACCTTTACAACACAAAGGATGATGCCATGTTGTTTTCCAAACTCTCCGGACTTTTGTTGACTTTTCTTATACTGACGATTCAGCTGGCCTTGGCACAAAACGCGCCCGAAGCCACAGCAACACCACCGGCACCGCCCGCCCCTGCGTTTGATTCCGGTGATACGGCGTGGATGCTGGTGTCCTCTCTGCTGGTGCTGATGATGACCATTCCGGGCCTCGCGCTCTTTTACGGCGGCCTTGTCAAAAAAGACAACGTCCTTGCGACATTGATGCAATCCCTCGCAGTCTGCGCAATCGTCAGCATCGTGTGGCCCATCATCGGCTATACACTGGCTTTTGCAGATGGCACGGGCTTTGCGGGCGGACTGGATAAATTCATGTTGCGCGGCGTCATGCCCACATCCGCCAGCGGCACCATCCCCGAAAGCGTTTTCATCGTCTTTCAAATGACCTTTGCCATTATCACCACTGCGCTGTTGATCGGGGCCGTAGCGGACCGGATCAAATTCACGGCGCTTTTGCTCTTTACCCCGCTCTGGGTCATCTGCGTGTATGCACCGATTACCCACTGGGTCTGGGGATCCGGCGGGTTTCTGGGCGGTGTGGGCCTCGAAGGCTACACCGGTTTTCTCGGAAAAGGGTCCGCGCTGGATTTTGCAGGCGGCACCGTGGTGCATATCAATTCCGGTGTGGCGGGGCTGGTCTCTGCGCTGATTTTAGGGCGCAGTATCAAGGCGCACAAAGATCATTCCACCTCCAACAACCTCACCTTGAGCGTGATCGGGACGGGCTTTTTATGGGTAGGCTGGTTTGGCTTCAATGCGGGTTCGGCCCTGACGGCGGGCGGACTGGCGGGCCATGCCATGCTGGTCACCAACACCGCCGCCGGTATGGCGGCCAGTATCTGGATGCTGATCGAACTCCTGCACAAAGGCAAGGCCAGCGTGCAAGGAGCCACATCGGGCGTTGTAGCGGGGCTCGTCGCCATTACACCGGCGGCGGGTTTCGTGGATTTCAGTGGCTCCCTCATCATCGGGATGGTCGCAGGAATGTTCTGCTACATCACTGTCACCTACCTCAAGACTCTCATCCGGCTGGATGATGCGCTGGACGTGTTTGGCATTCACGGGATCGGCGGCATTGTCGGCGCCTTGCTGACAGGCGTTCTGGCCAATCCGGCGATTAACGGCGCGGCCGGCACATTGTATGGCGGCGAAAACCAGCTCATTGCCCAAGCACTCTCTATTGCAGTCGTTGCGGGATATTCTGCTGTGGCAACCGCTGTGTTGTTGCTGTTTATAAAATTGTTGCTAGGCGGCCTACGGGTCAATCCGCGTGTCGAATATCACGGACTGGACGTGGCCTTGCACGGGGAAACTATCAATGAATTTAACGCTGGCCTCATCAAGAAAAATGTCTTGCCCTTGTCCCCGCGCGAGAAAATCAGCAAAATGATCGCCACACGACAGAAAAATGTCGCACGCGATTAACAGGCAAACAGGCATGGCATCCGAGCTTTCTTTAGATCCCGCTCTTTATTTTATCACTTGCGGGACGGGTTCTATACCCTTTGTCTGGGGACATGGCTGGGGACAAAGCCATCATGCTTTTGCGCCTTTGGCAAATGCCTTGAATCAGGACGGCCAGCATACCATCGTTGATTTTCCAGGTTTTGGGCAGACACCGCCCCCGCCCGATTCATGGGGAAGCGCTGAATATGCCGACCATATTGCATGCTTTATAAAAAGCCGAACAAATCAACCCGTACTTTGGATCGGCCATTCTTTCGGATGCAGAGTGGGCATTCAACTGGCCGCCCGTTATCCCGATCTGGTGAAGGGGCTGTGCCTGATCGCGGCGGCAGGCCTCCCACCCAAGCGCCCTTTCCTCAAAAAAACATATATCAAATCCCGAATCCGGCTCTATAAATTTTTGAAAAAACTGATCCCCTTCGGCCTGCCGGAAAGTTGGCTGATAAAAAGATTCGCCAGCCCTGACTATCAAAATGCCGGCCCTTTGCGAAAAATTCTGACCCGCGTGGTAAACGAAGACCTCTCCGCGCAGGCCCGCACCATCACCTGCCCTGTGCTCTTGCTCTACGGGTCCGAAGACACCGAAACCCCGCCCGAGATCGGAGAACGCCTGCACGCCCTGATCCCACAATCGGAACGGATTGTCCTCAAGGGATTCGATCATTACAGTATCTTGCGCGAAGCCCAACATCAGGTGCTCCACAGGATCAAAGAGTTTATAAGTAAGAAGGATACGGTCTCTTGAACATTCTGTGTCCTGTCACCCCCTCTCCCGTCACTCCCGCGCAGGCGGGAGTCCATGAAACCTCACCAGCAAGCTTTTCTTGTCATTGCGAGGCAAGGCCGAAGCAATCCAGTTTTTTTAACTTTCTGGATCGCCACGGCCTCTTGACGAGGCCTCGCGATGACGAATATAAAAATGTCATCCTGACCCCTCCTGTCATCTCTGCGAAAGCAGGGATCCACAAAACTTCCGCCATGCGAGACCTTGAATGTTTATAAACGCCCTTCTCCTGCTCCTCCCCTTTATCCTCTTCGCCGGAAAACGGCTTTTGACGTACCTGCATATCTATCAGCAGGAAGAGTACGACAGCCCCCGATTCGCCCGCTGGCTCTGGGCCAAAAAGGCGTTTGATAAGCGCCTGAGCCTTCATCTTGTCCTTGCGGCACTGACCGTCAAAATTCTTCCGCTCTGGCTCGTCCTGTGCGCAACAGGTTTGGGGTTTCTGGTTGTGGCCCTTCGGGAAAAAGACCCGCGCAAGGCCTCCAAGAAAAAACTGGTGATGACAGCGCGCGCCAAACGCATCTTTTTTATCGCATGGGGTCTCTCAACCCTGAGCGCACTCTGGGTATTTTTCACTCCCACCCTGCTCTTGGTCTATCTGGTCAACATCCACCTCATACCCGTCTGGCTGATGGTTGCCAATGCCCTGCTTGCACCCCACGAGGCCCGCACCCAGAAAAAATTCTGGCAAGAGGCGCACGACAAAGTACGAGACATCAAACCCGTCATCATGGGCATCACAGGATCCTTCGGCAAAACATCCGTCAAACATATTTTAGGGCATATATTGAATATGCAGGCCCCGACCCTTATCACCCCGGGCAGTGTCAACACCCCCATGGGCATTACCCGCATCATCCGTGAACGCCTCGAATCCCGCCACCGGTACTTCGTAGTGGAAATGGGCGCATACGGGAAAGGTTCTATTGCGCGGCTCTGCGCGTTAACCCCGCCTCGGATCGGGATCATAACCGCGATCGGACAGGCCCATTACGAGCGTTTTAAAACGCTGGACACCGTGGCCGAGGCTAAATACGAACTGGCCGAAGATGTGTTCTCCCGCGCAGGAAAAATGATCGTCCATGACACCACCACGGGCTTTCCCGCCGCGCAAAGCCTTATCACCCAACACCCCGAAGCCTTCGTGCTGTGCGGCGAAAATGCGGGCGATGCGCTCACCATCGTGTCCGTCACCCAAAACGCCAAGGGACTCGACATTGCGCTGGACTGGCACGGCGCGCCCTATACCCTGACCGCGCCGCTTTATGGCACGCATCACGGCGGGAATATCGCACTGGCTTTTGCGACTGCGATGACGCTGGGCCTGCCTGCGGCGGATATCCAGACGGCGCTGTTGTCCCTGCCCCAGATCCAGCACCGTCTGGAGGTCAAGCCGCAGGCCGATGGCACAACCCTCATCGACGATGCGTATAATTCCAACCCCGTGGGGTTTGCGTCTGCGCTGGAGCTTTTGCCCGTACTGGCGGGTGAACGGGGCCGTAAAATTCTGGTGACCCCTGGCATGGTGGAGCTGGGAGAAGCACATGACACCGCGCATGAAGCCATGGGCCGCAAGGCGGGGGCCATATGCGACATCGTGCTCCTTGTGGCCTCTGACCGCATCCCGAGCTTTATCAAGGGCTTTAAGGAAACAGGCGGAGACAAGCCCCTTCACACCTTCCCGAATTTTTCCACCGCGCAAGAATGGCTCCTCACCCATAAACAGGCGGGCGATGTCATCTTGCTGGAAAACGATCTGCCGGATGTGTATGAGGCCATGCTCAGAATATAAGGGACACGTCATTGCGAGGAAGCCTTAAGGGCTGACGAAGCAATCCAGTTTTTCTGGATCGCCACGGCCCCTTACGTGGCCTCGCGATGACGGTTTACCTTTTCTCCCCCACTCGCTTGATCTCCCAATGGAGCAAAACCCCGTATCGGTACTGGATTTCATCAATCAGCGTATCACCGAGCGTTTCCAGATCCCGCGCCGTGGCGTTCCCTGTGTTAATCATAAAATTACAATGTTTTTCGCTCATCTGCGCGCCGCCGATGGTGAGGCCGCGCCCGCCGACCATCTCTACCAGTTGCCACGCCCGCGTGCCCTCTGGTAATCCCGCCCGGCGCAGTTCCTCCGCCGTGGGGTTGGCAAAGGTCGAACCACCTGTAAACTCCTTGATCGGTTGTGTGGCGTTGCGCTTCTCCTTGATCTCCGTCATCCGCGCCTTCACAGTGTCATAGCTTTCAGGCGTACCTTTCAGAATCGCGCTGAGGAAAATCATATCCTCTGGCATTTCGGTGCGGCGATAGGACATTTTGAGGTCCTCCACCGTCAGGCGCACCGCCTGCCCGCTTCGGTTCAGCGCATTCACACCGATCAGAACATCCTTCATCTCCGCTCCATACGCCCCCGCATTCATGCGGATCGCCCCGCCCAGCGTGCCAGGAATACCAGACAGAAATTCCAGCCCGCCGATCCCCGCCTTCATCGCAGACGCCGCCACCGAGCCATTGAGCGCAGAACATCCGGCCAAAATATAGCCCCCTCTCCCCTCTGGGGAGAGGGTCGGGGTGAGGGGTTCTTGCACAATATTTTCTCCCCTCACCCTAGCCCTCTCCCCAGAGGGGAGAGGGGACTTTGAAAGGATGACAATTTCCGAAAACCCCTTCCCCAACTGCACCGTCGCGCCGCGCAAACCCCCGTCGCGGATAATGGTATTGGCCAGCCCACCGATGATGGTGAGCGGCTCCTTCAGCGGCCAGTTTTGGAGAAAAACGGAAAGTTCTTCGGCATCATTGGGGCGAAACAGCAGATCCGCAGACCCGCCACAGCCAAACCAGCTTTCCTTCCCGATCGGGGCGTTATGGGTTATGTTTCTGTTTTTCATAAGATAAATGTTGACTTTCTGTGCGTATCCTGTATACACTGAAGTTGCTAGCTGGGAGTTGGTTTGCACGCGCGAGCCACGGTCTTTTAAAGACCTCGGTTAGCACTTTTTTTATCTGTTTGGAAAATCCTTTGCCACCACTTTTTCTTTTGTGGAAACCACTCGTACCCTTCCCAGCTTTCTATAGGTTTAGGTCGAATGGCTATATATTTTTCGTGGGTCAGCTCGATTGTTTTGATCTTCATATTTTTGCCGAATTTAACACTGCCAAATCTAATCAGCACATCTATAAGTTTATTTATTAGATAGAGCGCACTATCTAATTGCTCGTATAAAAGCTCGTTTTTGATAATCATCATGAAGAGCGCGTTCGGCTCGAACTGTTCTTTGCCCCGCAAAAATCCGTCAACATCGGCGTTGATATCATTAATCATGGTGTTTAGTGTTTTTATCGATCCGTCTAAAACACCAGCAAGAACAATTACGTTAGGATCAGGGGAAGCCAGAAATTCAAGCTTCTCTTGTGCTATTGGCCATTCAAAATGATTGGTGTAAATATATTTTGACATGTGCTGTATCTGGAGCTTAGGCGCCTGTTCTGTCTCCAGAATTTTTTTGCATTCTAAGCATTCTTTATAACGATGTTGGACTATTTGCTCTTTAAGCGCATAGAGATGGTTGGATAATGAGGTCAAGCCAGCAATGAAGAAATGCAAGGTGGCATGATTTTCTTGGCTTTTCTGGTGCGTGTATAATTTTAAACCAAAGAAAAAAGCCAAGAGAGCACCGATTAAAGTCGCAAAAATTTGTGTGAAAAAGTCACTATTCAAAATCTGACATATAGAATTCATAATGAATTGACATATCTCCATCACTTACCACCTTTATTTTTCGTCATTGCGAGGAAGCTCTTGGGCTGACGAAGCAATCCAGTTTTTTCTGGATCGCCACAACCGCTTACGCGGTCTCGCGATGACGATGCCAAAGTGTCGGATTTATCCTTCAAACAACTATACATTACTGGGCGCACGCCTGCGCAAACATAACGGATGAAGAATGCTTTTCCAACTGCTCCGGCAACGCATACGCCCACGCCGTTATATCCCCCGCGCCAAGACAGACCACCAGATCCCCCGCCTTGGCCAGTTCGGCAATCACGTGCGGCAGGGCATCTTTGGACTCCAACGCGCGCACATCCTTATGCCCGTGGCCTGCGATGCCATCGACCAGCGCAGTCTTGTTCGCGCCATCAATCGGTGTTTCGCCCGCCTCGTACACATCGGCGATCAAGACAACATCGGCCTCGTTAAAGCATTTACAAAATTCCTCGAACAGATCATGAAGCCTTGTATAGCGATGCGGTTGCATCACAGCGATGATCCGCCCGCCTGTCTCCGCCACAGCTTGGCGCGCCGTTTTCAGCACCACGGAAATCTCGACCGGATGATGCGCGTAATCGTCAATCACGGTCACGCCGCCCGCCTCGCCCGTTCTCGTGAAGCGGCGTTTGACCCCCGTAAAACTCGCCAAACCGCGCTTCATCCCCTCTGCGCTTACGCCCGCATCATGCGCAATCGCCAAAGATACCAGCGCGTTTTGCACATTATGAAGCCCCAGCATCGGCAAGTGAATCTCCTCCAGCGTAAAACCCTTTTCCCCCGCAAAGACCACATCGAACACACTGCCCCGCGCGTCAGAGCGGATATTCACGGCCTTGACATCGGCCTGCGGGTTAAACCCGTAGGTAATCACACGCCGATCCTTGATGGACGGGATCAACGCCTGCACCTCGGGATGATCCAGACACAGCACCGCATAGCCGTAAAACGGCACGTTGTGGATGAACTGCAGGTAGGCTTCTTTGACCTTTTCAAAACTGCCGTAATGCTCCATATGCTCGGGATCGATATTGGTGACCACGGCAACGGAGGCGGGCAGGCGCGTAAATGTCCCGTCGCTCTCATCGGCCTCGACCACCATCATATCACTCTGCCCCAGCCGCGTATTCGTGCCATAGGCATGGACAATCCCGCCATTGATCACGGTCGGGTCAAAGCCCGCGGATTCCAGCATCTGCCCCACCATGGCGGTGGTAGTTGTCTTGCCATGCGTGCCGCCAATCGCCACCGCCCATTTGAGGCGCATCAACTCCGCCAACATCTCCGCCCGCCGGACGATAGGGATCTGCGCCGCCCGCGCCGCCTGAAGCTCCACATTTTGGGGTTTGACGGCAGAGGATATTACAACGGCAAACGGTTTTTTCCCGCCCATCTCCAGATGTTCGGGCGCATGCCCCACCGCAACTGCGATCCCGCCCGCGCGCAGGCGTTTGACATTCGCGCTTTCGGCCTGGTCCGAGCCCTGTACCGTATAGCCCAGCGAATGCAGGACTTCGGCAATCCCGCTCATCCCGATTCCGCCAATCCCGATAAAATGAAGCGGTCCGATATCCTGAGGCATTCCACGCATAGTACATCTCTTAGGTTCAAGGGGTTTTATTACGGAGAAACTATAACCACCAAGACACAAAGACACAAAGAACTTTTCGCTTGATGTCCCACATCGTCACCCACGAGGAGGGACAACGTCCCGACGTGGCAATCCAGAAAATTCTAAAAGACTGGATTGCTTCGCCCCTCCTGCGGTGGGCTCGCAATGACGGTTATAAATCCCCCTAATACCCCTTGGGGATCAACTTCAAAATCGCCCAGCCACCCACACTCATACCGATAAAAATCAGGATATACATCACCTGTGCCATCATCAGATCTTCCTGTAAACGCCACGCCAGCGCCACAAAAAACGGCAGGAGGCACACCACCCCCACCAAAACATGCGCATAGCCAAAGACACGGCGCTGACCGTTTTTCAGAGTCACTATCCGGATCATTTGCCGCACAATCGGGGGATTGATGAGATAAGATAACTGGTCGATCCTATGCACCACAACTGTCTTTTCATCCAGTAGCACCAGCGGAAGGAAGACCCCCTTGCTTTTCTTTTCCGAAAAACCAACCACCTCCGCCTCCACGATTTTTCCGGCAAAGCGTCCGAACAAAAACTCCCCGATCAGATACACCCCCCACAGGGCAGGCAGAGCAGAGAGGAAGAGAAGTATGGTGTCCAACATTATCCCACAATCCAGTTTTTATTTTAAATACGTCATTCTGAGGCGAAGCCGAAGAATCTTTTTTAACAGAGATCCTTCGCCGTTGGCTCAGGATGACAGAATACAAGGATCTTCTCAACTCTCCAGATACCGCACGGGATTGATCGCTTCCGTCCCGCGCCGGACTTCAAAATGCAACTGCGGTGAATCGACTGATCCCGTTGAGCCCACAGTGCCGATCGTCTGCCCCCGCTTGATGACGTCTCCGCGCTTGATTGTGATCTGGTCCAGATGCGCATAGGCCGTCATCCAGCGCCCGTCATGCCGGATCAGGATCAAATTTCCCGTGCCCTTGAGTTCATTGCCTGCATACACCACCACGCCGTTTTCGGCGGCTTTGACCGTTGTGCCCTTGGGGGCTTTGATATTGATTCCGTCATTATGCAGGCCATCGGGCTTGCTTCCATAGGCGGAAATCACCTTCCCCGCGACAGGCCTCAGGAAACGGGAGGACGCCCGCTGGGGAGTCTGGGAGGAAATCTTTACACGGGGGGCCACAGGCACCGATTCAGCCCGCGCAATGTCCTGTGTCTCCCTCAGACCCTGTGCCGCAAGCGGCGGTTTTTTCTCCGGCAGTATCGGCGCTGTTTCGGATGGGAGCGCGTACCCTTCCGGCAGGCGCAGAATATGAGCCTGCCCCTGCGGCGGCGTGTGCCGTGCGATACGCAACGTGCCCAGTGTTCCCGCCAGCGCACCGTCTGTTTTGCCAGTCCCGTCCTGTTGCGGGCCTTTGGGGAACGGGAAAGCCGGATCCTTTGAATGTCTGTCCCCATCCCTTCTGCCCACCAAAGCAGACACGGTCCGTTCCACGAACGATCCCGATCCGGCCCCGACCGAAGGCAGTTTGACACTTTGCCCTGCCGAAACCCGATAGGGCGCCTGCCAGTGATTGAGACGCACCACATCGGTACTGCTCACCCCGAACAGGCGGGAAATACTGTAAACCGTATCGCCCGCACGAGCCCGATAGGTCTGCGGCGGCGGAAGCTTGATTCGCTGGCCGGCATGGAGTGCAAACGGCGCGACCAGATGGTTCACCGCGACAATATCCTGCATCACCAGATCATACCTGCGGGAAATTGTGTAGATCGTTTCGCCTCTGGAGACCGTATGCACACCCGCGCTCCCCGCGCCGTCGCTCCGTCCGTAAAACGTCACGGGCGCAGGCGCCTGCGGGTCCAGACATCCCGAAAGCGGCAGAAGCAGTAACAAAAAAATTCCCCTCACATACGGCATCATCAGTGATTACACGACCCTTTCCGTGAGAGTCCGTCCCCGTTCCCATAGCGTTTCAAAGTCATCGTCGTCCTCCGGTGCGGGGCCTGCCAGCGCGACATCCGGCAGGAGTGGCACAAACCGCACGGGCATCAAATCCCGAATCACGAGACTCTCCGGTGTTTCCTTGACATAGCGCTTCAGGCGTTGCTGACCATTCTCCCCCACAGGGATCACCAGAACCCCGCCAATCCTGAGCTGGGATATCAGGGCATCGGGCGGTTTTTCCCGTGCCGCCGCCGTACAGATGATTTTGTCGAACGGGGCCTGATCAATCCCGTGCATGGTGGGCCAGCCCTTCATGCCATCCCCCGCCAGCACGGTCACATTACGGATTTTTAGCTGATGAAACACCGCTTCTGCCCGTTCCAGCAAGACCTTGTGCCGCTCGATCGTATAGACCCGCCGGCAGAGCTTCGCCAAAATCGCGGTCTGGTACCCGCATCCCGTCCCGATTTCCAGCACCTTGTCCCGATCCGTGAGTCCCAATGCCGCCGTCATCGTGGCCACGACAAAGGGCTGGCTGATGGTCTGCCCCCGCCCGATCGGCAGGGCAATATCCTCCCACGCCTGCGTCTGGACGGCGGGTGGTACAAACACATCCCGCGCCACGCGCTCCATGGCGGACAGCACCTTTGTGTCGGTGATTCCCTTGTTACGAAGCTCCATAATCAAACGGATTCGCTTGTTCTGATCCTGTGTTTTCCTGAGTGTATCCATCAGGGCCTGATTCTATCCCAGAAACGGGATTCTGTCATCTTACGTCTCCGCTTGCCTGAAAAAGAAAACTTCTGGATAATTTTAAAAAAGTATTGACACAAAGAAAATTCCACACTATAAGGCGGATAATTTTTAACTGCATAGAGACTTCCCCCCCATAAAAAACCTCATCTATTACAGCGGATACAAACCATGACAAACCCCTTTCAAAACACGCCAAGCGTGAGAAATGATTTTCTCGGGCAATCCCGTGGCGGCCACAAACCCCAGCATCAAGATCACATCACCGCACACAAGATGCCAAAACGCATAACATACGGCTTTACAGACAAACCCCAGAGCAATGAATTTTCATATTGCTCACAGCAACAAGGCTAGAACGCGCGAGTCATACACACGAATCACACAAGAGCCACGGGCGACCGCTGGCTCTTTTTTTGCACTTATTTTACTGCACCGCAAAAATTAACATGTTAATTTTTAAACTATTATTTCATAAAATTAACTTATACAGATGTTTTATTTTGAATAAATTATTTTATTGACACGGTTTATTGCCAGTTGCTAAACAAGTGTACTTTTTGTGATCTTTTAGTTCTCACCCATCAGGGGCTCTTCTGAAAGATACAAAAAGTTTGCAAACAACGGTAACATTTAAGGAGAAACATCATGAATGACATCACAAGAAATCCTATCACGACCGCCGTACAACTCGGAGACTTCAACAAAACAGCCGACAGCCTCATGGCACTTGCCGCCGCAAAAATTCAACGTGAAATTGATAGCGGCCTTATCAAAGGCAACGTTCAACAGCAACAGGCACAAACCTTTGAGCCTGACCAAATGGCTTAAACAAAGCCCTTCATTGCCAGATTCCTACAAGAGGGCCCCTTTCAAAAAGCGGCCCTTTTATTTTATGAGCCCTCGTCCGTCATCCCGTTGGTCTTTTGCGAAGCAAAAGTCACACGAACGGGATCCAGAAAAGAGAGCCGTGAAACGGCTCACCTTATGGACCCCCGCTCCACAAGCCTGCTGACGTAGGCGACGGGGATGACAGAACAAGGATGTTTTTACTCTACCCCCACCTACCCCTTCACAATCTTCTCTAGCCCGCCCATATAGGGTTTCAGGACATCGGGCACGAACACGCCGCCATCAGCGGGGTCATAGTAATTTTCAAGGACCGCAATCAACGCACGGCCCACTGCCACGCCCGAGCCATTGAGTGTATGGACGTATCGAATGTCTTTTTCCCCCGCGCGGGTACGGGCATTCATCCGCCGCGCTTGGAAATCCCCGCAGTTCGAGCAACTGGAAATTTCGCGGTAACGTCCCTGCCCCGGTAGCCAAACCTCGATGTCATAGGTCTTGCGCGCGCCAAAGCCCGTGTCCCCGCTACACAGCACCATCGTGCGGAACGGCAGGTTCAGTTTTTTTAACACAGCCTCCGCACAGCCCGTCATGCGTTCATGCTCGGCCTCGGAATCCTCAGGTCTCGTGATGCTCACCATCTCGACCTTGTAAAATTGGTGCTGGCGGATCATGCCGCGCGTATCGCGCCCCGCCGCCCCCGCTTCTTGGCGGAAACACGGCGTAAAGGCGGTGTAACGACGCGGGAGCGTGTCCAGCTCCACAACCCTATCCGCCACAATATTCGTCAGCGGGACTTCTGCGGTCGGTAAAAGCCAATCCCCCCGCGTGGTTAAAAATTGATCCTCCGCAAATTTCGGGAGTTGCCCCGTACCGAACATTGCCTGATCTTTAATCATCAACGGCGGAGAAACTTCGGTGTAGCCATGCTCTTGGCAATGCACATCCAGAAAAAACATACCCAAGGCTCGTTCCAACCGCGCCAAGCCCCCGCTCAGCATCGTGAACCGTGCACCCGACATTTTCGCCGCCGTTTCAAAATCCATCAGCCCCAAGGCTTCACCGATTTCAAAATGCTCGGGCGTTTTGGCGGTGCCCAAGCTCCCCCAGCTCCGCAAGACCACGTTATCATCTTCATCCGCGCCATCGGGCACGTCATCCCGCAAAATATTGGGCAGGCTCGCCAAATGTTGATTAAGACTTTCGCCGAGCGTGCGGTCTTGTTCTTCGAGCGCGGTCATCTCGTCCTTGAGCGCCGCCACCTGCGCCATCGCCTCGCTGGCATCCCCGCCCGCTTTTTTAATCTCGCCGATTTTCTGGGATTGCGCATTGCGCGTGGCTTGGAGTTCCTGCAACCGCGTCTGCACGCCGCGCCGTGCCTCGTCCAGCCCCAAAATGGCGGGGCTTTGCGCGGGCAATTTCCGCCGCGCCATCGCCGCATCAAAGGCCGTGGGGTTCTCGCGAATGGTTTTAATGTCGTGCATGGTCTTGTCTTCCGTTTTTTAATGTCATCCTGAGCAACGCGAAGGATCTTACTCAAGATTCTTCGGCTTCGCCTCAGAATGACAACGCATTTTGAGTCCTACCCCTACCCAAAACGGCGCAAAAAAGCAATGCGGATTACATCACACGTCATCGCGAGGTCATGAAATGACCGTGGCGATCCAGAAAAAACTGGATGGCTTCGGCTTCGCCTCGCAATGACGCAGGATAAAACTGGTATCTCCGTGCAAATAACGATAAAATCCCTCACATGAAACGCGTTCTCTCCCTGCACAAGCCTTATACCTCTCTGCCTTTGATCTTCGACTCCCCCCATAGCGGGACGTATTATCCGGCAGATTTTGGCTATGCCTGTGACTTTTCCATACTGAAAACGGCGGAAGATCATTTCGTGGATGACCTGTTTTCCACCGCGCCGGAGCATGGCGCGACGCTCCTGTGCGCCGAATTCCCGCGCAGTTATATCGACCCCAACCGCGCGGTGGATGATATCGACCCTGAATTGCTGGAACACAAAACATGGACGGGACCCACGCCGATTGCGCCCACACCCCGCTCCCACGCAGGGATAGGCCTGATCCGGCGGCTGGTCCGGCCCGGCCTTCCGGTCTATGACCGCCCCCTTTCAACGGAGGACATTTCAGACCGGATCACCAAATATTACACCCCCTATCACACCGCATTAGCAGAGGAAATCGCAGATCTCCACTACACCTTCGGGGCGGTCTGGCATATTAACTGCCACGCCATGCCCCACGCCACCGCATACCCGAAAAACCATATCGGGCTGGCAGGACACAAACCCAAAGCGGCGGATTTCACGCTGGGTGATCGCGACGGGACAAGCTGTTCCCACGAATTCACGCAGGTTTTGCGGCACTTCCTCCAGCAAAAGGGCTATACCGTGACTGTCAACGACCCCTTCAAGGGCGCAGAGCTGATCCAGCGCTATGCCAACCCAGCGCTGGGGTATCACGCGCTCCAGATCGAGATCAACAAGGCGCTCTATATGGATGAGGAAACCGGTGCCCGCTCCGCCCGTTATCCCGCCCTCAAAGCCGATATTGTGGATCTCATGGTATTTTGCGCCGCCTTTGTCCGCGCCCGCCTGATCCCGCTGGCGGCGGATTAACCCCTTGTTTTTTAACATAGTAAAAATAAATTTGACATTGTCTGTGTTTCTTTAGTATATAATGTTGTCATAAAAAATAAAAAGGTGATTCCATGACAACACTGCAGGACAATTTTACAGACAGCGCCCTCCACGACTCCCATGTTCAGGCCTTTGAAGCGCATGAAGACCTCATTGCATATGCCGAGCAATACTCGAATGTCATCGTGGCGCAGTACGCCGGACGCTTCAACATCACGACTGACAGCGGGCCAGAAGGCGGCACTCTGCGCCTGCATGTGTCTTTGCGGGAATTCGGCACGCCCCCGCCTGCGGAAGAAGTCAAAATCGCGCTGGCGCACGAGCTTGAAAAACAGGGCCTCATCATCGAGGATTCCTATACAAAACAAGCATGGGTCAAGGGCACATACCCCACCACCCCTTACAGCACCATGCAGGAAAAAATATTTGAAAATCAGTATAGTGAAGTGTTCGGAACCGTCAAAGCTGAAGATCAAGCCAGAGGTCAGGATTTTCTCAAGAACCATGTTGTGGGTTTTAGTTTTTCACCTGATATTCATGATGTTAACACCATTGCCGACAGTTACAAAAAGGTCTTGGAAACTGTGGGCTGGTCCTCCACACCGTCCCAAACTCTTTCCAAACCCGATTGCGCGATGCTTGCACGGCGCCTCGAAAAAATCGCACTGGAACTGGCAGATGGAGACAAGGATCTGGCCTTTCAGGCCTTAACTCACCTCAGCAAAACATATGCCGTTGAGACACCTGCACAACCTCCAGATCTTACGTATCCATAACATCAAGCACACAAGCGTTCAGACGTGAAATACTTCTAAAAACATCTCCTGAAGCACCCTGTCCAGCGTATGGACAGGGCAAGACACACCCCATTCCGCCAGACTGGTCACGCCGTATTCGGCAATCCCGCAAGGGACAATACCACCAAAATGCGACAGATCCGGATTGATATTGATCGACACCCCGTGAAGCGTGATCCAGTGCCGGACCCGTACGCCAATGGCGGCGATTTTCTTTTCCGAACCATCCGGCATGATCACCCAGATCCCCACCCGTCCGCACCGCCGTTCGCCCTTGACCCCAAGCACTGCAAGCGCGCGGATGATCCATTCCTCCAATGACCAGACATATTTTTTGATATCGGGATGCCCTTGCCGTTTTTTAAGGTCCAGCATAACATAGGCCACACGCTGGCCCGGCCCGTGATAGGTATATTGACCACCACGACCCGATGGAAAAACAGGAAAACGGGACTCCATCAAATCCTGAGGCTTCGCACTCGTCCCCGCCGTATAAAGCGGCGGATGCTCCAAAAGCCAGACACATTCCGGCGCTGTACCGGCGTGAACCCCCGCCACCCGCCGGTCCATAAAATCCAGCGCGTCAGGGTAGGCCACAGGGTCTTGGGATATTTTCCATTCTAAAGTCATAACAAAAATACCATACAGCATTTTTACCGCACTGCAATGACGAACGCCTCTTGCGCGGAGGCCTTGGATTTGCTATCACCACCCCCAATGAAAATGTTCTGCGGCCGTGGCGGAACGGTAGACGCGCAGCGTTGAGGTCGCTGTGGGAGCAATCCTGTGGAGGTTCAAGTCCTCTCGGCCGCACCATTTTTGAGAGGATATGACATACCTCAAATTGTCATCCTGAGCAACGCGAAGGATCTCAAAACAAGCAAGATCCTTCGGCTTCGCCTTCAGGATGACAGAGACTAAACGAGAATGACACATAATCCATTTTCACTAAAAACTTGCCTTTTTATGGATTTGCGCTATGGTAAAAAAATCCACAGATCAAAAGGACAAAAAGCGTTATGGCGCGCGCCTTATCCATTGTGTTTTTAAGCGGGCTCTTAACGGGCTCTTCCACCATGATAGAGGGGGCGCATTCTCCGCACGCCGCATGCACCACAAAAACACCCTCCACACACACTGTCTCCAGAGCGCAAGGTTTGACAAATTCACAGGAAAAAACCACCCTCCTTGAGGAACGCTTTGACAATAAGATGATGCGTCTGGAAACGGAGATCATGGACCACCTTCAAACCGCGCGAGAGACCGCCGCAAAGGACAGGGAAGCCAATGAGGCCTTACCGCCAGAGCTCTATGAGGCTACACTCAATGCCTTCTGTGAATTTTCCGAAAGAAGTCTGGAGGAGGCTCGAAAAAATTTCGACACCATTGCCCTGAAGGAACGCCTCAACGGCGACAAGGTGAAACATGATAAGGATCTGTATATAAACTGCCTTTATAATTGTGCCAAACTCTATAATTTAAGGAACAATCCCGAAGACAAGGACAAAATAAAAAGGGTCATAAAGGAAATTTGTGCGGTACTCCATGAATCAGAGAGCCTGCAATCACGCATCCACGATGCGACCGAAGAACAAAGGCAACAACACACCTTTACAGAAAAACAGCTTGAAATGTTACACTCTTCTTGGGAAAGCGCACAGGAAACCCTGCGCAGTTATGAAACTAAGGTGGATAATGCACCCCAACATGTTACGGGAAATTCCCCCACATGAACGATAAACGACTATCTTAAGGGGGGATAAAGATGAAGTAAAACCCCCCCCCCAAATCCCTGCTGTTGTGCTTCAAGCCATGTCTTTCGTCTATTTTTCTTGAAATCTCATTTCTTTCTGCGCGATTTTTTGCGACTTGAGCCAGATAGGCTTGCCGTTCCTCTTCCGTCTGACCGGCACCATTAAATTTTTGAACATTTGACTCTGGCATGGAATCCTCCCTCATTTGTATTCAGATGCCGTCATCCTATACCACACATCACAAAAAAATCAAGTTTTGTACGCTTTCCGAAAGAAGTCTGGAGGCGGCAGAGAGAAATTACAAAACGCTGGCCTTGCCCGAACGCCTAAACAGAGGTTCTTCTCGGCCTTACGCCGCACTGCACAACATTTTATACCCCCATGATCTGCGTCAAAGGACTTGAGTTCAGGCTTTCAATCTGCTAACTCCCTCATAGCACTTCGGTTTGAGGTTCGACCCATAAGGGATGGCCCTTAACCTTCCAAACACAACAAGAGATAGAATGCGAGCCTTCTGAAAACGCCATGACAGACACCATCAGCAAAAATTCCAAAGACGCCCTGTGGGCCGACGCGCTCGAATACCACCGCTTCCCCGAGCCTGGGAAAATCGCGATCAGAGCCACCACGCCGATGGCAACCCAGCGCGATCTGTCTTTGGCCTATTCGCCTGGCGTGGCCGCACCGTGTGAGGAAATCGAAAAAGACCCCTCCAAGGCCTATGACTATACCTCCAAGGGGAACCTTGTCGCGGTGATTACAAACGGCACCGCTGTGCTGGGTCTGGGCGCGATTGGCGCTCTGGCCGCCAAACCGGTGATGGAGGGGAAATCCGTCCTGTTCAAGAAATTCTCCAACATTGATTCGATTGATATTGAAATCGACGAACTGGATGTTGATAAATTTGTGGATATTGTGGCTTCCATGGAGCCCACCTTCGGCGGAATTAACCTCGAAGACATTAAGGCCCCCGAATGTTTCGAGATTGAGCGCAAGCTCAAGGCCCGCATGAATATTCCCGTTTTCCACGACGACCAGCACGGCACAGCCATTATCGTCACGGCGGCGTTCAAAAACTGGATTGCCTATTCGGGCCGCGATATTTCCAAGATCCGTCTTGTGGCCTCTGGTGCGGGCGCGGCGGCGATTGCCTGCCTCAATCTGTTGATTGGCGCGGGACTGCGCAGGGAAAACATCGTGGTGTGCGACCGCGAAGGTGTGGTCCATGACGGACGCAAGGATCTGGACGAGGAAAAAGCCAAATTCGCGATCAAAACCAATATGCGGACTCTGGCCGATGCGATCAAGGATGCGGATGTGTTTTTGGGGCTCTCCGCCGCCAAGGCGCTCAAAAAGGACATGGTCAAATCCATGGGCAAGGCGCCGCTTATTCTGGCGCTGGCCAACCCAACCCCTGAAATCATGCCGGAAGAAGCCAAGGAAGCCAAACCCGATTGTATCGTCTGTACGGGGCGCTCTGACTACACCAATCAGGTCAACAATGTTTTATGTTTCCCGTTTATCTTTCGCGGCGCGCTCGATGTGGGTGCAACCACTATCAACGAGGAAATGAAACTGGCCTGCGTAGAGGCCATTGCCGCGCTCGCCCGCAAGGAAGTCACCGCCGAAGTCACAAATGTCTACGGGGATGAGCATCTGGAGTTCGGAGCTGATTACCTGATCCCCAAGCCCTTTGACCCGCGCTTGATTGTGGACCTACCCATTGCCGTAGCCAAAGCCGCGATGGCCACAGGGGTTGCCACGCGCCCTATCACGGATTTCACAGCCTATGAACAGCGACTCAAGGGCTTTTATGTCCGGTCCCAGCTTATCATGCGGCCTGTCTATGCCAAAGCCAAGGAAGCCCCTCAGCGCATCGTTTATTGCGAGGGTGAAGAAACACAAGTCCTGCAAGCCGCGCAGTTGGCACTGGATGAGCAAATCGTCAAGCCGATCATCATCGGACGGGAAAAGGTTGTCGAAACACGGATCAAACGTCTGGGTCTGCGCATGAAAAAGGGTGTTGATTTTGATCTGGTCGATCCTGAGGATGATCCACGCTACCGCGATTACTGGGAATACTACCACCAAATCATGGAGCGCAAGGGTGTGACCCCGCCAGTCGCCAAAGCGATTGTCCGCACGAATACGACTGTGATCGGGGCACTGATGGTCAAGCGCGGCGAAGCCGATTCCATGATTTGCGGCTCTGTCGGGCTATACAAGGACCACGTCAAGGACGTGATTGATATTATCGGCCTCAAAGCCGGTGTGGAAACGCCATCTGCGATGAATGTCCTGCTGGTGGCCAAGGGGTCTTATTTCTTCTGCGATACACAAATCAACCCGAATCCGTCCGTGGCGCAGATTTCCGAGATGACCCTTCTGGCCGCAGAAGAAATCAAGCGCTTTGGTCTGGACCCCAAAGTGGCGCTTCTCTCCCACTCCAACTTCGGGAGCGGCGACTCCGAAAGCGCCCTTAAAATGCGGGCCGCCTATCAAGATATCCGCGCACGCGATCCGGATCTGGAAATAGACGGGGAAATGCATGCCGATGCGGCGCTGTCCGAAAAAGTCCGCGCCCTTGTGATGCCAAACTCTACACTGAAGGACGATGCCAATCTCTTTGTCATGCCCAATATCGATGCCGCCAATATTGCCTTTAATATGGTGAAAATTTTCGGGGAGGGGATCAGCATCGGGCCGCTTTTGCTCGGCATGGCGCAACCTGTGCATATCGTCACGCCTTACGTGTCAGCGCGGGGAATCGTGAATGTCACGGCGATTGCATCCGTGGGCGCTCAGGTTGCAGAGGAAGAGAAAACGGTTAAAACCATAGCCAAAACGTCCAAAGTTGCAAAGCGGGCGTAGGGCAAACAGCCTCACGCCCCCTTTGTTTTTCAAAGCTCTGTACAGAGATTTGCTTTTTTGAACCAGATCGGCTAGAGTGGAGCCATCCAAGCAATGGAGGGCCCCCATGACACTCAACAGTATTTTTCAAGATGTAGCCGATGCTTTGGAAGGTCGTACCTTTATACAGAGGGACACGAGTTGCAAACTTTTTCCTCATGATGCACCGCCGCCTATATATCCGCCAATACCGCGCCCTTGACCTCTGAGTATTCACTCTAATTTCATCATTCCACAGATAGAGGCGGAAACGCTTCTGCGAATTTATCACAGAAAAAACAACTGCTTATAATCGTTTCAGTTAAAAATCCGACATTTCACATCGTCATCGCGAGGCCCTGCAAAGGGCCGTGGCGATCCAGAAAGATTTAAAAAAACTGGATTGCCGCGCTCCCCTCCGGTCGCTCGCAATGACGGAGTCTTATTTGAAACGACTATAACTAAGAAAATTTGCTTTTTTTAGCCCGATCGGCTAAAGTGGGGCCATCCAAACAATGGAGGAACCCCATGACACTCAACAGTATTTTTCAACACGTAGCCGATATCGCAGAACACGGGCCTTTCATCAAAAAGAGCAACGATTGTATGATTTTCCCAGGAGATGAGCCCCCCATTCCAGACCCAGACTTTCATTAATAAACCTAGTGCCTGCGGTATCCGTCAAGGGACAGGCGGCAAAAACGCTTCAGCAAACGTCTTTCTGATGTATACCTTTATACCTTTATCTGTTACTTCTCCGTTTTCATCCACAAACCCATGCAACATATTGTATCTTGATACATATAAGAGGAGCCCCTCTTTTGCATTCTCATTTACTTTTTTTGTATTTAACAATGTCTGTATAGTGTTTTGTGCGACTGAGACTGGCACACTCCCTAATTGTAGTTGCGCACAAACCAAGGTAGAATAAAACGAATGATACAGGTCGTTTTTTCGGATTCTCTCTGCGCCTTCTGGCTCCTGTCTTCGATCTACGTCAAATTGTTCCACGAGTGCTTTGAAACTTCCCAAAACAGCCAAAACCTTCTCTTGATCCTCTGGTGTATTCCGAGAGCTTAAATAAAACACATAATTGTGTAGGGCACTGTTATAAATTGCCTGATCATAGGGCATCATGGAACCACCTTTTCGACTTGGAAAGGTGGTGGAAAGCAGGGAGGCTTCACTGAACGCTTTTTCTGACAAATCACAAGCCGTATTCAAATAATTTTTGTACAATCGTTGCTCGGAGGTCAGGGATGTTTCCGATTGTCCAATCTGTGGGGCATCCAGATAGCGGTACAATTTTTCGGTATCCCTGCCTAAGGAAATATAAATAAACGCCGCAGAACGACGTAGTGAACGCCATGACATCTGATCATGCTCTTTTTTCATTGCATCGATGGTGGCTTGGAGTTCTCTGTCCTTTTTGTCCGTATAAAGCTTCAAAAACGCGCCCCCAATAGGAATACCCAGCGCGGCAATCAATCCCAACAATGCCAGCCCCGTATTGGCAAAATCCCATTTTTTGGCCTCGAACTCCTCTTGCAGACTTATGCGGAAAGCGGCGTGATCGTTTTTGATCTCGGCCTTGATCTGCTCTAGATCGGCGGTCGATAGAGGCTTTTGATCTCCTGCCTTTTGTTCTAGGGTTTTTGGAATCATGGTCGTAGACAGGGCAGAGCCAGCGGGACGAATGCCTTTAGGCGGGTGACATGGCGCATGGGACTCGGCACTGTGTGCCAA
Organism: uncultured Pseudobdellovibrionaceae bacterium; assembly: GCA_964348795.1. GTDB lineage: Bacteria > Pseudomonadota > Alphaproteobacteria > Micavibrionales > Micavibrionaceae > JADLAT01. The sequence goes on from CAYGDY010000011.1 coordinate 41,575, forward strand.
TGTATAGAGCAAAAATATCGTGGACAGTGACTTTTTCACGGGTTCCCCCTAATGGACGCAGTGCAGGCTAAGAATAATGACATAAATAGCAAACACCCCGTTTGTTTTCAATAAAAAAATCACTCCGCTCACCCCACACAGTTTATCAATTTGTGAGGTGACAGTGCTTGGAATTTGGCGTACTGTGGGCGGCATTTTGATATTTCAAAATATTTTGACTCTTTAACGTGCAGGAGGGCCGCGCCATGCAGGATGATGATCTGAACAGCCCCCGCACAGCCGCCGACTTCCTGCCGCCCGCGCCAGAAGATCTCAGCTTTACCCTGACGGATGAAGAAATTCATCAGGTCTCGGCCGCGATCCTCGCGCAGGATTCCGATACGGTCTATGCGTTTCTGGACGACCTCAACGCCGCAGACACCGCAGAATTGATAGGAAAAGTCGGCGATGACATCCGGACAGAGCTGTTGGCCATGTATGCGGAAGTCATCAATCCGGAAGCCTTTACGGAAATGGATACGGAGCTGGCGCGCAAAACGCTGACCGCCATGCCCTCTGCCCGCATCGCCAGTATCATCACCGCGCTGGAAAGCGATGATGCGCTCCTGCTGATCGATTTGCTTGATGATGATCTCCAGCGCGATATTATCCGTAAACTTTCGGCCAAAACCCGCATGGCGGTGGAGGAAGGTTTGAGTTTCCCAGAGGACAGCGCAGGCCGTCTGATGCAACGGGAACTTGTCGTGATTCCGCAATTTTGGACGGTGGGCAAAACACTCGATTACCTGCGCGCCGCCGCACCCGATTTGCCAGAAGATTTTTTCGATATTTTTGTGGTGGATCCCGCCTATCATTTCAAAGGCCAGATTCCGTTGAACAGGCTGGTGCGTGCGGGACGCGTACAAAAAATTGAATCCCTCATCTCTGAAGAAATCCAGCCCATTCCTGCCGATATGGATCAGGAGGAAGTCACCCACCTGTTCCGGCGGGAAAACATCGTATCCTCGCCCGTGGTCGATACCAATGGCCGTTTGCTCGGGGTCATCACAATTGACGATATCGTGGACGTGATTGATGACAAGGCGCAGGAAGATATCCTCAAAATGGGGGGGGTGGGAGTCAGTGACATTTACCGTCCGGCCCTGACCACCTCTCTGGTGCGCTCCCAGTGGCTGGGAATCAATCTGTTGACGGCCTTTCTGGCTTCTGCGGTTGTGGGAGCCTTCAGCGACACCATAGACAAAATTGTCGCGCTGGCCGTCCTGATGCCGATTGTGGCAGGTATGGGCGGGAATGCCGGCACGCAAACGCTGGCCGTCATTGTGCGGGCCATTGCCGTGCGGGAACTCTCCGGCGCGAACACCCCGCGCGCCATATACAAGGAAGCCGCAGTGGGTTTTCTCAACGGTCTGATTTTCGCCATTGTAACGGGCGGGGTGATTGCCCTGTGGTTCCATGATCTCTGGCTGGGCGGGGTGATTGCCATCGCCATGATTATCAATCTCATGGCCGCAGGACTCTTCGGGGCCTGCATCCCCGTTCTTCTCAATCGTCTGGGGTATGATCCCGCCATTTCCTCTTCCATTTTTCTGACAACCGTGACAGATATTGTAGGATTTTTTGCGTTTTTAGGACTGGCCACGCTCTTTTTGATCTGAGGTTTTTTTCGACCACGCAATACAAGGCCGCTCGACACACACATAAAGCAGTGTCGCGCTCAAGACCGAGAGACTCAGAAAAAAAGGCATATAAATCAGATACGAGATCTGGTCACTCAGCCCCGTGATATCGACCACCTGAAACATCGCCACAATCGCAAGGCTTCGCAAAGGCATATGCACCAGATACAGCGCATAGGATATCAAGGCGATAAACCGCAACACGGGGTGTTCAAAAATCCTGTATCCGGCGCATTGCCCCAACAACCCCAGCATCATGGCACCGAAAGAAAACGACAGCACACCCGCCAGCGCCGTACGATCGAAAACACTAACACCCGTGTCCAGCAAAGGCGCAAGACTGCCCAGACACCACACCATCACCGCGCCAGAAAAAAAGAGCAGATTGGCCACCACACGTTTTTGAATGATACGCTGGCAGAGCACATCCCGCCATAAAAATGCGCAAAAAACGCCGACAAACAATCCATCCAGAGAATAGTAAAACACTGAGCGAATGTACCAGAAATAATCCCCGTTTTCCGTGAAGTGACCGCCAAACACACTCCGCAAGACAGGGGACAACAGCACACAACACAAAAGCCCCGTCCATCTATAAAAAGGCGCTTTCATGTTCAAAACGGCAAAGACGACAAACGGCAGACACAGATAAAACTTCATTTCCACGGCCAGTGACCAAAACGCCACGACAATATCGGACGGATAAAAATCCTGTAGAAACACGAGATGATACCCGTACCGTCCCCACAGGGACTCCGGTTTTTCTATGGGATGGTGATAAGGGATCAGCCCCAGCACAGCAAGCGTCAGCACAAGATAATACGCCGGTGCTATCCTGAAAAATCTCAGCCGGATATAACGGAAAAAAGTTTCAGAAAAAGGAGCCTGTCGTTCCGATTGCCCGATCAACTGCGAGGCCAGTAAAAAGCCGCTCAGGACAAAAAACAAGTCCACCCCCATCCAGCCGTTCAGAAAAAAGGCCCCTAGATCAAACGGCCCAACTGGTATATAAGGAACCGAAAGATCGGACCAGAACAACTGAACAGAGTGCCGCAGGAGAACCAGCGTGATCGCCAGAGCCCGCAACCCGTCTAAAACCGCAATTCTGTTGGATGTTCCGGATACCACCACTCTACTCTAGATTCAAAACCGCCCTTTCACCATTTTAAAATACTGTTTTACACCATTATTGCAACGAACCTGTCCCATGTCAGCCTCCAAACTTATCAAACCCGCCGCGTACTGCCAGAACAGCTTCCTTGAGGCGCTGGATGAATTTCATACTGAAGGGCGTTATCTGTTTCTGGATAAAATCACGCTCCAGTCCTGCTTTGATGCCTTTCTGTCCGATATCTCCACCGGCAAGCGTCCCATGCACAAACCCTATGTGGACTGGATGGAGCCCGTCCCCGAAACGATATTGTGGTTTGTGAAAGAGGACGAGTATATCGGCCAGATCACCATTCGCCACCGCCTGAACTGGCATCTGGAAAAATGGGGCGGACATATGCATTTCATCATCCGTCCGTCCATGCGTGGCAAGGGCTTTGGCAAAAAACTGCTCCAAAAAGCCATCCCCTATATCTATCATCTGGGGATTGACAAAGCCCTGATTACCATCACACCGGAAAATAAGACCGCCGCGCATATCGTGGAGTTTTGCGGCGGGGTTTTCAGCGATGAAACCCCCAAAACCGATAAATTTCCGTCTAGGAAACGCTATTGGCTTGATTGCACCTGAAAGTTTTGTATATAGTCGCTTTGCTTTGTATTCGGGCAAGGTGCGCGGCGCGAAGTGGCCATGAGCAACAAGCAACAATGTCCGAACACAAATGAAAATGACTATTAAGAGCCTATGTCGAGCAAACCCACACACCCCAACGTCCCCAAACGCACGCGCGGTCAAGCGCCCGTTTCTCGTGGCACGCGGGCCAGCAACAGGGTCTCCAAAGCAAAGCCCCAGAAAAAAACCAGAAAGCGTTCCGTCCTCGGCTGGACGTTCAAATGGCTTTTTGTACTGGGGCTGTGGGGGGGTATTTTTATCGCAGGGCTGTTTGCATGGTATGCACAGGATCTCCCCAACCTCACAAAAAATGCCAGTTTCGACCGCAAACGCGCCATTATCGTCAAAGCAATAGACGGACAGATTGTCGCCCGCTACGGGGAGATCATCGGCAACAGCGTCACGGTAAAGGACCTGCCACCGGACCTGATCCATGCGGTACTGGCCACAGAGGATCGCCGGTTTTATTATCATTTCGGGCTTGATCCGCTGGGTCTGGCCCGCGCTGTTGTGGTGAATTTCAGAGATGGAAAGGTCTCGCAAGGGGGTTCCACCATCACCCAGCAGTTGGCCAAGAATCTCTTCCTGTCGCAGGAACGCACCTTCAAGCGCAAAATTCAGGAGGCCATGCTGGCCGTGTGGCTAGAATACACCATGAGCAAGGATGAAATCCTGAGCGCCTATCTCAACAGGGTCTATCTGGGGACAGGCACCTATGGTGTGGATGCGGCCGCGCATCTGTATTTCGACAAACCTGTGCAGAACATCTCCTTGCGGGAATCGGCAACACTGGCCGGTATGCTCAAGGCCCCCTCCCGCTATTCCCCCCTGCGGAATCCAAAACTCTCCAAAGAGCGGACCGATCTTGTCATTTCTGCCATGCAAGAGGCCGGATACCTCACAAAACGACAGGCCAGCACAGCCAATATCACGGAAAAACCTGCGGACAACACCACTGCCAGCAACGATGCCATGCGGTATTACACGGACTGGGTTGTGGATTCACTGGACGAGCTGATCGGTACGCCGGATGAGGACCTCATCGTGGAAACCACCCTCAACCCGAACATCCAGACCACGATCGAAACCGCCATCAATGACGTCATCACAGAGGCCGGCGAAAAGAAACATATCTCCGAAGGCGCCATGGTCGTTTTGCGTCCCGACGGGCAGGTCGTGGCCCTTGTCGGGGGTAAAAATTACAATGACAGCCAGTTCAACCGCGCCACGCAAGGCAAGCGCCCGCCTGGCTCTTCCTTCAAGCCTCTTGTATATCTGACCGCGCTGGAAAATGGTTGGGGGACGCAGGATATTATCGTGGATGAACCCATCACCACCGGTAAATACCGCCCAAAAAATTTCGGGGGGAAATATCTGGGGCCTGTCACTCTGGAGCAGGCGCTCACCTACTCCCTCAATACCGTGTCCTACCAGTTGATCAAATCCGTGGGGCCCTCTGCCGTGATTGACACGGCGCGGCGCATGGGTATTACGGCGGATCTGGAACCCAATCTGTCGCTTGCGCTGGGCAGTAACGGGATTTCCCTTCTGGAAATGGCGGGCGCCTACGGCACCATTGCCAATGGCGGGCTGGCCATGACACCATACGCCATTACAAAAATCACCTCCGAGAAGGGGGATCTCTACTATGAACGCTCCAAAGAAAAAACACTGCCCCGCGTGTTTCGTGAAAGCGATATCCAGAACCTGACCTCCATGATGAACAGCGTCATCCAATACGGCACGGGTCAGGGCGCGTATTTCGGCATGCCGATGGCCGGCAAGACCGGCACCAGCGATGACAGCAGGGACGCCCTGTTTATCGGCTTCACACGCGAGCTGGTCGGCGCAGTCTGGATCGGCAACGACAACAACGCTCCGATGAAAGGTGTGACGGGCGGGAGCTATCCAGCCACCATCTGGCGGGAAGTCATGCGCAAGGCCGCCGGACAGTACCCCGCCATGAACCCACGGGATTTTGCGCCTGATTCTTCATTCCAGAACATGCTGAACGGGCTGTTTTCCTCCCCTCCCCCGCTGGACGAGGAGGGCATGCCCCCCGCACCGCGTCCTGTCACCGGCACACCACTCGAAGGCCATGTCGGCGATGGTCCGGCAGAGGAGAACAACACCATCAGTATCCCTGAATCAGCGCGGTACAACGACTGAGTCAAACAGCGAAGCCTGTACCCATCCGGCGGGCATCTCTGCAAGAACCTCGGAAATCAAGCCCTGCACATCCCAATTTTTCCTGAGCGCGCGCAGGCCCTCGGACGGCCCGAAACCGTTTCCGCTGGCCCGTTCAAACAACCGGTCCACATACAGCAGGAACTCTATGGGGAAGGCCAGACGCGGGGCCCGCAATCCCAGCTCTACCAGAACCTTTGAGACATGCGCATCGCTACAGGACAAAGTGTCAGCCGTGAATTGAATCGCGGATAAAATTTTGATCGCCATGCGGGAATTGGGGACCTGCCGGACATACCGCATGAAACAGACATAAATCTCCTCCTCCTGCGACCCTTCGAGAGCAGGAGAAAGAGGAAACAAAATACCCGAAGATTTAAGGCTTTCTGTGTGGATCATGGCAAGACTCCTTTCGTGTCGTACCTCCAGCCTCACAGGCAAACCTTAAGAAAGGATTAAGGTTTAAATTTCCGGCAGAAAACGAGTCTTTTATCTGGGGATAAATTCTATTCCCGCCCGTGCCAGTGCATCCGCCCGTTCGTTTTCAGGATGGCCCGCATGGCCCTTGACCCAGTGAAACGTCACATCATGCGCGTTCAAGAGCGCATCAATCTGCCTCCACAAATCCTGATTTTTGACCGGATGGTTCGAGGCCGTTTTCCATTTTTTGGCCTTCCAGCCTTTCAGCCACTGCGTTGCGCCATCCATCACATATTTGCTGTCGGTATACAGCGCGACTTTGGAACGGGTTTTCAACGCCTCCAGCGCCTTGATGACCGCCATCATCTCCATGCGGTTGTTGGTCGTATCAGCCTCTCCACCATACAGCTCCTTTTCATGGCCCGCAGAGCGCAAAATCGCGCCCCAGCCGCCCGGGCCCGGATTACCGCTACATGCCCCGTCTGTATAGATTTCAATGGTTTTCATGCATCACCCGCTCCCAAAAATCCTCGGCAGAAGACACCCCCCGCAAAGCCTGCGTGGAAACCGTCACACCATACCGATCCGCCAGAGCCTGATATTTCGGCAGGCGCGCAGAAAAAAGTCTAGGGAACACCCAGCGGGAAAATTCATCGGGTTCGATTTCTTCGGGCCTGCTTAAGCCCTCTTGCGACAGATATTCCACCAGCCAGCCTTGCAACAAATCCGGCGGGAAAAACAGCGGCTTGGGATGCATGTGGGCACGTTCCAGCACGGCCCGCTCTTCCTCTGGCGAGGCCTTCAGATAGACAAACACCGTCTGCGCGCCGAGCCGCGCCATCAAATCCTCATCGCGGATTTCGCACAGGCTTCCCGTGGAATCATGGACAAAATCCCCTTGTGTGACCGCCAGCGTGTCCAGCGCGCCAGCCACCGCCCGACACTCGGCTTCATAATACAGTCTCTGACGGTTTTGAAATTCCGCCATCGGTAAACCACCACCTGCCGGATTCCCCAGCTTGCCGATAAACTCCGCAAGCGCGCCAATATCATCAGGATTTTGAAGCCCCGTTTTGAGATACTTGGTTCCAATTTCGTAATCACATGATACGCGCGCCCATCCATCGCGCTCCAGCATTGCTGAAATATAGGTTTTGCCCACACCGGACATCCCCAAAAGCGTCATCGCCCTGCGCGGGGCGTTCACACACTCTGCGCGCCTCATACAGCCTCCAGCATTTTGGGGATTTTGAAATTCACATCTTCCTGCGTGATGGCTACTTCGCGGATGGTCACGGCAAAACGGCTTTTGAGCGCGGTCATCACTTCATCCACCAGCACTTCCGGCGCGGAGGCCCCCGCCGTAATCCCGAGCACCTGCACCCCGTCCAGCCAGTCCCACGCCATTTCATCCGCCCGTTGCAACAAAATCGCCTTCGCGCACCCGTGTAACAACGCGACCTCCACCAGCCGGTTGGAATTGGACGAATTGGGCGCGCCGATCACAATCATGCCCTCACATTGCGGCGCGATGGTCTTGACCGCCGCCTGCCGGTTGGTCGTAGCATAGCAGATATCTTCCTTCGGCGGGCCCTGAATATGTGGATAACGGCTTTTCAGCGCCGCAACAATCTCCGCCGTATCATCGACAGACAAGGTGGTCTGGGTACAATACGCCAAAGGCGTACCCTCGCCCATAGTCAAACCGGCAATATCGGCCAGAGTCTCCACCAGATAGACCGCCCCTTGCGGAAGCTGGCCCATTGTGCCCACCACCTCGGGGTGGCCCGCATGCCCGATCAGCACAATGATATGGCCTTGTTTGTGATAGCGCTCGGCCTCCTTGTGCACCTTGCTGACCAGCGGGCACGTGGCATCAATATAGAACATGTTGCGGTCTTTGGCGGCTTCGGGCACGGATTTTGGCACACCATGGGCGGAAAAGATGACAGGCCGGCGGTCATCGTCCCGATCAGGAGGGATTTCGGAGAGTTCCTCGACAAACACCGCACCCTTTTCCCGCAAGCTATTGACAACATAGGCATTATGAACGATCTCGTGACGGACATAGACCGGCGGACCGTATTTCTCCAGCGCCCGCTCGACAATCTGGATCGCGCGGTCTACCCCTGCGCAAAACCCGCGCGGCGCGGCCAATAAGATGGTGAGGGGCTTTTTGTCCATGGTGCCCTTTATATAGCCATGGAGAGCCGGCAATGCAAGGGGGATGAGCCTCTTCGTCACTGCGAGGAAGCCTGAAGGGCTGACGGGGAATGGATGGTTCTGATTTGAAAGGACTGTATATATAGGGCGATAGACACACAAAAAAATATCGCCGCCCTCTTTTCCCCCTGCCCTCTTTGTTCTAGAGTGGCACCGCATATATTGTTCAGAGGGATTTCAAATACGCCATGATACAAAAGAACTGGCCCCGCAAACGCCCGCTTTTTGCCACAACACCTCAAAAGACGACCCCCGCAAAAAACCGGTGGTTTATCCTCCCCTTTGTGTGGCGCACCACGCGCCGGATCGCGACAGGCCTGGGCTTTATGGTGTTGTTCAGCTTCATAATGCTTCTGATCGTTATCCCCCCCTTGATAAAAAAAACAAAAACACCGCCTCTGCCACGTGAAATGGTGCTGTTTTTCACACTCGAAAACGGCCTGTTTGAAATCCCCAGCGAACAAGGGCTTTCAGCCCTGTTCGAGGAACAGCCGCCCCCCCTCAAACAACTGGTGGATGCGCTGGAGAATGCCGCCACAGACAAGCGGGTGCAGGCGCTTGTCGTGCGCATGGATGACGGAGATTTCGATATGGCGCATGCCACAGAATTTCGCGCCGCTTTGAAACATTTTCGGGCCAGTGGCAAGAAGGCCTACATTTACTCCAATTCCTATGGTGAGGGCGGTGGCGGACTGGGGCGATATTTTATCGCATCGGCCTTTGACGAGATCTGGATGCAACCGCTCGGCATTGTCTCGATCACGGGCGTGAGCGCCGAGATTCCGTTCCTGCGCGATACACTGGATAAAATCGGCCTTGCGCCACAGTTTTTCCAGCGCAAGGAATATAAAAGCGCCTATGAAAGCCTGACCAACAAAACCATGTCCCCCGCCAACAAGGAAGAAATGACCGCCCTTGTCACAGACATTCGCGCCGAAATTCTCCGCACGATCCCCAAAGAGCGCGGCATGACCCCCGCGCAGTTCGAGTCCTTCGTGAATATGGGCCTGATCACGGCGCAGGAAGCCAAAAAATTCAAGCTGGTGACACAAATCGGCTATGGCGACACCATGCTGGACAGTGTAGCGAACACCCTGACGCATGTCCCTGATTCCAGCACTCTCCATCTGGTGGATATCACGGATTACATCAAGACCACAGAACATGGGGGCGAAAAAAACCACCTCTCCCTCTCGCCGCACAAAAAACCTAAAGTTGCGCTGGTTTACGCCGTGGGCACGATTATGCCATCAGACAATGGCGGCGGACTGGGGGATGGGCAAATTGTTTCTGCGGATACTCTGGCGCCTGTCCTGCATGATCTGGCAGATGATGCCAGCGTCAAGGCGGTGGTCCTGCGGATCGACAGTCCGGGCGGCTCGCCCAGCGCCTCGGAAAGTATTCTCCATGCGCTCGAACATATCCGGAAAAACAAAAAGCCAGTGATTGTCTCCATGGGACCTTTGGCGGCTTCAGGCGGATACTGGATTGCCAGTTCTGCGGACCGGATCTTTGCCCTGCCCACCACCCTGACAGGCTCCATCGGCGTGGTCGGCGGGAAATTCGCCATCGGAGATCTGTCACAAAAACTCGGTGTCCGGTGGGAGAAAATCTCATGGGGGAAAAATGCTGGCCTGTGGTCCATGAATACGCCCTTCTCCGACAGCGAGGCCGAACGCATGAACGCCATGATGGACCAAGTGTATGACAGCTTTATCGCCCGCGTGGCCAAGGGCCGTAAAATGAAACCGGACGCTGTTGAAGCCGTTGCACGTGGCCGTGTCTGGACGGGTGTGCGGGCCAAAAACGTGGGGCTGGTGGACGAGATCGGCGGCCTGAACGAGGCGCTGGATTACGCGGCCAAACGCCTCGGCCAGACCAGCAGACGCGATGTGGACATCGCCATAGAACCCAAACCCAAAACCCCGTTTGAAGAAGCGCTCTCCCTGTTCGAGAACGAACCCGCCATCGGGCTCGGGCTCCAGCATCTGGACAGCCGGATCACGGCGCGTCTGGGACCACTCCTGCACATTCTGGACCGGCAGGATCATCCAGCGGATTACGTTACGTACGAGCCCTTGCGCGTACGCTAGCGGGCTCTTCAGGCACACAAAGGGTTTTAAGAAGCGCCAGAATATCGCGGTAGCTCATCAGGATATGCTGGGGGCTGAACCCCCGTTCGATCACCGCCACCGCCGCATTGACCCCGTAGGCAATAGGCACGATTTTACACGGTAAAATCCGGGCGGCGGCTTGTGCGGCCGTTACGTCCTTATGACGATCTCCGATAAACCAGACCACATCGGACTCATCGACACGCTCCTTCATTTGCTGAAGCGCGAGAACAAGCGATTCCGGATCGGGTTTGGATTTCAAAATATCTTCCCGAAAAATCGTCACACCGAAATATTCATCCAGCCCGAATTTCTGCAGGACATCCTCGCCATAGCCCTTGCCCAGCCCATTACTGACCAGCGCCACCGGAATATTCTGTGCCTTCAAAAACGCCAGCACGGCGTAAATGCCAGGGCATGGCTCTACCAATAACTCCACGGGCTTGCGCCTCAGCTTGTGAATAACACGATGCACAATGATAGATTTGGCTTTGCGGATCGGGCGCTCGGGGTCAGCGTCTTGTTCCAGCAAAACGGGGCCCTGAGCCTTGCGATGAAAAACCCAGTGCCAGACCTGACCGATTTTAAAGGCCGTATCATCCAGCCACTCCATCACCCCCAGCATACGAGGGTTCAAATGCCGCACGGTTGTGCCATCCATATCAAAAATCACGATGGTGGGTTTGGGGAGGGGCATGTATTTAGCAACCATTTTTCATTTCGGGTCATCCTGAACGCAGTGAAGGATCTTGTTCTATTCATTGAGATTCTTCGCTTCGCTCAGAATGACCTGTTTATTTTAAGACACATGCCACAATCCCCGCCGCATCGAGCCCCGCTTGCGCATACTGACGCTCGGGCACGTCATGATCCTGAAACACATCGGGCAGACATAAGGTGCGGATTTTACATCCGGTTTGTAACAGATCCTGCGCAGACAGATGCTCCAGCACAAAAGCGCCAAACCCGCCACGTGAACCTTCCTCGATCGTGATCAACATCTTGTGATTTTTCACTAAGCGCTCAATCAACACCGTATCCAGCGGCTTGGCAAAGCGGGCATCGGCCACGGTCACAGACACGCCATGTTGGTGCTCCAACATCTCTGCCGCTTTCAAGGCTTCTGCCAGCCGCGTACCATAAGACACTATCGCTACATCAGACCCTTCCCGTACGATCCGGCCCTTGCCGATCTCCAGAACCTCTCCGGCTTCGGGCAAGGTTACGCCCGTTCCGTTTCCGCGCGGATACCGAAACGCAATCGGCCCGTTATCGTACGCGCAGGCTGTTGCCACCATATGCACCAGTTCAGCTTCGTCCGATGGCGCCATCAACACAAAATTGGGCAAACACCCGAGATACGCCGTATCAAATGCCCCCGCATGGGTTTGTCCGTCCGCGCCAACCAGCCCTGCCCGATCCATCGCAAAGCGCACAGGCAGATTTTGAATCGCCACATCATGCACAACTTGATCATACCCGCGTTGCAAAAACGTGGAGTAAATCGCCACAAACGGCTTGTATCCTTCCGTCGCCAACCCTGCGGCAAAGGTCACAGCATGTTGTTCGGCAATGCCAACATCAAACATCCGGTCCGGAAATTCTTTTGCAAACAGATCCATCCCCGTACCATCCGGCATGGCCGCCGTGATGCCAACAATTTTGGGATCGGTTTGCGCCTGCCGGATCAGGCTTTGCGCAAACACTTTTGTATAGGATGGAGGGCCTAGAGAAGCTTTCGCCTGCTCCCCTGTTATAACATCAAAGGTGCGCACACCATGCATTTTATCCGGCGATTGCTCGGCCGGCGTATAGCCTTTGCCCTTTTGAGTCATGACGTGGATCAGAACGGGACCGTGATTGTCGGAGTCGCGCACATTGCGCAGGACAGGCAGGAGATGGTCCAGATTATGTCCGTCCACGGGGCCGATATAATAAAACCCCATTTCCTCGAACATCGAACCACCATACGGCGCAGAAAGCGCGAGCCGTGCATGTTCCTCCGCCCGCTTAGCCGCATGGCGGAAGGGGGAGGGTAAATTCTCCGTAATTCTTTTCCCGATTTCCCGTGCATTAATATAGGGCCGCGAAGACACCAGCTTGGTCAGATATCGGCTCATCGCACCTACGGGCGGGGCAATCGACATTTCATTGTCATTCAAAATGACAATCAAGCGTGTTTTTTTATCATGGAATTTAAGAGAGCCCGCATTGTTCAGGGCCTCATAGGCCATACCGGCGCTCATCGCCCCATCGCCGATCACGGCAATCACGTGGTTCTGCCCGCCGGACAAATCCCGCGCCACCGCCATGCCCAGCCCTGCGGAAATCGAGGTTGAACTGTGCGCCGCGCCAAACGGATCATATTGCGACTCCGAACGCTTGGTAAAACCTGATAACCCGCCCCCTTGCCGGAGGGTATGAATACGGTCCTTACGGCCCGTCAGGATTTTATGCGGATAGGATTGGTGTCCTACATCCCAGATCAGGCGGTCATGGGGCGTATCGAACACGGCATGAAGCGCCACGGTGAGCTCCACCACGCCCAGCCCCGCGCCCAAATGCCCGCCTGTTTTGGACACGGCAGAGATCATCGTCTGGCGCACGTCATCGGCCAGTGCTTTCAAATCCTCATCCGTCAGGGATTTCAGATCATCCGGCGTATGAATGCGGTCCAGCATACAGGACTCTTTTGGCGAGGGAACGGCTTCCATAGGAGGCGCGCTCTCCGGCGGAGAAGCTTCCAGCGCATCTGTTTTCTGGGCCTGTTTCATCGTGCCTCCGTTGTAACGCAAAAAAGACCCAAAAGGCAAAAGGTTTCTATGTGCGGTGTGTTTCGTGGGTGGCCTTATAAAAAATGGGGTTGAAAGAAGTAAAGACATGCGCGCATGCTTTGGTTTTCCTGTCGTTGTTTGACGTCCTTCGGTCCGAAGGGGGCGCGGGTCTTGTACAAGGCTCATCCTTGTCTGTTTCGATCACGAAACGCTCTGGCCCCTCTGCCGATTCTAGGACGTTGTTACCGGTAACGTCACATCTCATATATAGGATATTATTCCTAGTTTGTCAAGGGGTTTTTTGTGCCGCCCCCCTGTCATCCCGAGCGAAGTCGAGGGATATTACCCATAACTACAAGATCAGATCCCTCCACGCGGCGTTGCCTTGGCCCGAATGACATTTAAGAAGGACAAAAAAATTGACAGAACAAAAATTTGTTTCTATAAATACATCTTTCAAGCCCTATGATGAAGTATAGACCATGCCAACCGTTCATATTTTGCAAAGCTATAAAGACATACATGGTGATCCTTTAGCCGAGTACTTAACAGACAACGGTCTGGACGCCACCGCATGGGAAACCAGCGAAGCCAAAGACCTTATAGAGCTTTTGAAAGAAGAAGAGCCAACAGACAAACCTGTGGTTTTTATCCCAAGCATCATTGGTCCTAACATTGATTTATTGGAGGCCACATGTATGATAACAAAAGCACAGGCTGGTCTTCTTTCTCTCAAAAATTTAAAAAAATTAGAGAGTAATTGCACCTTCGGCGAACAATTTGCCAAAGCCGCCGCGACCCTAGAACGCCCCACACTGGTGATCGGGTATTCCTCTGAACTTCCGGACAATTTCAGTGCGCTGGGAACAGAATTTCACCGCATTGCAGGAGTAGACAAAGATTGGATGACTCCCGAAAATGACTTCCCAAAAATCCTCGACACCATCAAAGCCTATTATGACGAATTGCATGTTTAAAGGGCGTTGTCATACACACAACATGACCTCCACGCCCTGATTGTCGTCCCATCCCCTCCTTTGTCATCCCGTTGAAAAACGGATCTATAAAAATTCACCACGAAGATCACGAAGTCACACGAAGCGCCCTCAGCCTCGTCATTGCGAGGAGGCCTTGAGGCTGACGAAGCAATCCAGTTCCTTTTTTCTGGATCGCCACGGCTCCTCACGGAGCCTCGCGATGACGATTAAAAAACTTCGTGTATATTCGTGCGCTTCGTGGTTCAAACTTTTATTAACCCCGCCTCGGGAGGGCAGGAAGGACGTTTTAGACAATCACCCTATACAAAATGAGCTATAATCTGGAATGTGGCAATTCAAAAACATCATAATTTGTGCAACACACCGAAAAAAAACTGAAGACTTCTCTCTAATTCCCAAGCAATTTGACGCATTGTTGCTAAATGAGCAAAGGGTATTGGCTTGTTGGCACACGTTACTTGAGAGTCATTTACCGTAGCCAGTATTTGATAAGCCTCATCACCCCATTCAGAATCGAAATGAGAACCCCCATCTGTATCCCTTATAGAAAAAACAACATTTTTTCGAGTTAATATTCTACCGTCTGTAGTTTCAAATACTTTCTCTTCCCACCAATCATCAAAGCTTTTCCAAGAGAACCAAGGAAAGTCCATATTCAAATGACAATGAGGCACATATTCTTTCTTATCCTGAGACATCTTAATCTGACACAAAGCAACTCTTGGATACGCCTCCAATCCTCTTGAGGTGCTAAAATATTGTATAGCTCTTCGCCTTCCCAATTGCGTCAAAACAGAGCATGTCCTACGCTTTCCATCATGCAGGAGGGTATAGACAGTGGTTGCAAGCCGCTTGGCCTCCCAAATCTTTCCACTATCGTAGGCTTGGCCTGAATCATGAAGCATATGCCTCTGCTCAAGAAAAGCCGCTTGCACCTCTTTTTTGCTACGCTTTGCTCCTCGTGCCATTCAATAATATCAAACGTACAACCCAAAAAACCCTAAGCCCGTCTCGACAGCACGTAATAGGCCAGCTCCTTCAGCATATCCGCGCGCCCTTCAAATATTTTAAGATGCGCGATAGCCTGATCGGCTAGCATTTCCGCCCGCTCGCGGGCTTGCTCAATCCCCATGGTGGACACGAATGTGGCCTTGCCGGCGGCTTCGTCCTTGCGGGTATCCTTGCCAGTATCCTGCGTCGAGGATTCCACGTCCAAAATATCATCTGTGACCTGAAACGCGAGCCCCAGATCATGCGCATAATTGCACAGGGCTTTTCTTTGGTGCTCTCCGGCTTTCCCCAAAATCGCCCCTGCCTCACAGGCAAAGGCCATGAGTTTGCCGGTTTTCATCCGTTGCAAACGGGAAATAGTGCCCAGATCGAAGGCTTCTTTCTCCCCGATCAAATCCAGCATCTGCCCGCCCACCATACCGTGCCCGCCCGAAGCCGAGGCCAGCGCCCGCACCAGTTCGCACCGCACGCGCGGGTCTTCATGGGTTTCCGGATCTGCCAGCACCTCAAACGCCAGCGTCAACAGCGCATCTCCGGCCAGAATTGCCGTGGCCTCGCCATATTGTCTGTGCACCGTGGGCTTGTTCCTGCGAAGCGCCGCATCATCCATCGCGGGCAGATCATCATGGATCAAAGAATAGCAGTGGACAAACTCAATCGCCGCCGCCACCCGCCGCGCGCGCGCAGAAGGCACATTGAACAAAAAGGCCGACTGCACCGCCATAAAGGGCCGCATCCGCTTTCCGCCGCCGAGTGTCCCGTGGCGCATGGCCTCGAACAATTTCGTCTCGGCCAGCGTTTCCGTCTCGGGCAACAGACGTTCCATGGTCAGGTTCACCGCCTGCGCCACTTCCGCCATGGCATGTTGCAGTTCGGGACTGGCGTCTCTGGGGGATGGGGCCATGGGCGGTTTACTCCGTTGCGTCTAAGGGTTGAGTGGAAATCTGACCGTCTTTATCCACCGTAATTTTTTCGATCTTGGCCTGCGCGTCACGCAGTTTTGATTCGCAATGTTTTTTGAGCGCTACGCCCCGTTCATAGGCCGTGATGGACTGCTCCAGCGCGGTTTGCCCTGTCTCCAAGGACCGGACAATGGTTTCGAGCTCGGACAGGGCCTCCTCGAAGCTGAGGGATTCAATGGGCTTTAATTTTTCCATCACGCTGTTTTTATCTTCAACCCGCCGTTCAACACATGTCATTCCGAGGCAAAGCCGAAGAATCTCAAAAAGATCCTTCACTCGCGTTCGGGACGACACTTGAAATTTGAACCCAGAGTGTATGCCAGAGCAGGCTCTGGCTCAAGTGCTTAATACATGTTATAGACAGGAATGATGAAAGGCCCCTCCGTCCCCTCAAACTTACGTGTCTATGCCATTGGCGATATCCACGGCCATGCGGATGCGCTCCATAAAATGCACGAGGCCATTTCCACAGATTTGCTGGTGGCCCCGCCGGAACACGCCCATATTGTGTATCTGGGCGATTATATTGATCGTGGCCCTGAAAATGATGCTGTCATTGATATTCTGATAGCCCGTCAGGCGCGCGGAGACGGAATCCCCAAGACCTTCCTGCGCGGCAATCACGAGCTGGCCCTGTTTGAATTTATGGATCACAGGCCCGAAGGGCATGACTGGCTGAAATGGGGGGGGCTGGATACCTTGCGCAACTATGGTATTTCTCTTGAAAAACGGGAATTTACACCCCATGAATATGCCCTGATTGCCGAGAATTTCCGTGCCCTGTTCCCCGCCCGTCACAGAACCTTTCTGGAAGAGCTCTCCCTGACCCACACCATCGGGGATTACCTGTTCACCCATGCGGGCGTGGACCCATTTAAGCCCCTGCACGCCCAGACGCAGAAGGATTTCACCGCCATCCGCGAACCGTTTTTGTCATGGCATAAGCACGCAGAATATAAACCGCTTGAAAAGAAAGTGGTGCACGGCCATTCGGTGGAGAAAGAGCCCTCAAACCTCCCGCACCGGATCGGCGTGGATACAGGGCTTTACAAGACCGGAATTCTCACCGCCGCTGTCTTGCAGGGAAACAGCGTGCGATATATGCAGGTGGGGGGTTAACGTACAGCAACACAAGAAGATCTCGCCCGCCTTCACTGTCTCATCCCGCGCCTCTTCTGTCATTCTGAGGCAACGCCGAAGAGTCCCAAAAACCATAAAAAGAGATCCTTCCGCTTCGCGTCAGGATGACAGGGGAGAAGAAGCGCTCCCTCACACCCACCCTAATCAAGATGCGCGATAAAAAGTAACTTTTCTCTAGGGGACAATACATATACCCGTCTAAATCTTTCATGATACGTGTAGTAGTTACCCTTATCACTTACAGCAACATATGCTTTGTTTTTAAGATTTTCGTCAATGTGAGAACATGATACAGCATCCTCAAAAATTTCGCTTAAAGGACGGTTCAATTCCATTTCAACAATAGGTACCTTCTTCCAAGACTGGGTTCCAATAGGGTGATATTCTGCGTTTCTTGGCGTTAAGGTTGTTTCATCAAAAAACGTCAATCCCTGCTTTTGAATTTCAAAGGCTGTTTTGTCAGAAATTTTCATGACAAACGCCAAGCACGAAGCATCCCATTTGTCAGAGTCTTTATCAAGAACCTCCACTACTTCAATTTTTTCTGGAACAGATTGTATCAAAATTTCATCGCTTGCAGGACCTAATTGATTATACTCATAAACAAGTAACGCGATACCTAAAGCAATAAAGGCAAAAAACCCCATTACAAGCCATAGCGCTATTTTGTAACCATCTATTTTTCGAAACATCACACCCACCCCAAGCTCTGCTCCAGCGCGGCGCAGAGCATATGCCCCAGCGTGATATGCATTTCCTGAATGCGGGCGGTGACGGGGGACGGTACGGTGAGGAGCACATCACAGAGCGCGGGCATTTTCCCACCATCGCGCCCCGAAAACCCCACAGTGACAAGCCCCATGACGCGGGCCGTTTCCAGCGCCTTCAGCACATTGGGGCTATTGCCAGAGGTCGAAATTCCAATGGCCACGTCCCCCGCGCGGCCCAGAGCCTCCACCTGCCGGCTAAACAAATGCGTAAAATCATAGTCATTGCCAATGGCCGTCAACGCGGAGGTATCAGTCGTCAAAGCAAGGGCTGGAATGGGCTTACGGTCGGCCTTATACCGCACGGTCAGCTCGGTCGCCAGATGCTGGGCATCGCTCGCGCTCCCGCCATTGCCGAAAAACAAAATCTTGCCGCCCGACTGCACACACACCACGCATCGCTCGACTAACCCAGAAAACACCGGCTGTAACTGCGAAAATGTCGCATCCAAGGCCGCCTGATGTTCCGCCCGTTCACTGGCCCAAAAACTCTCAAGATCAAAACGGGTCATACTGGAACCCCGCATGTGGTTTAGGCTTTTCCACCTGTGGCACAGGCGAAGCCCCCGAAGAATCAGCGGGCTCCTTCTGCGGAGTGTCCTTGATCGCCCGCGCTTGCGCTTTGGCCCGTTCCTTGGCCCGTTTTTTCTGGATCTTGATTTGCTGACGGTTATAGTCGAGCTGATCTGCCCCCAGCTGGAATCCTAGTAAAATCTTGAAACGCTCCCCCCGATCCCGTGGATCAATGGGTAAAATCTGGCGCATGTTTTCCGTGTAGGTTTGGGTCTGCGTCCCCCCTGCGTAATTCATATTGGCCGAGAAGATCTCCTTGGCCAGAATTTTGCCTCTGCCATCGGTCACCGCCACAAAGAAGGGGTAGGAGAAAAACGGTTCGGAGGACGACATCGAGCGCCCTTCGGGCCCCAGCGTCCCCTGAAATGACATTTTAAGATCCATCGTCACGTTTTTGGTGTCGGTATTGCAGGCACTTTTGACGCGGGCAATCTTGACTTCGGAGACCAGATCCTCACGGTCCGTACTGCCGGAATCGGAAAATTCGCTATAGGTGCCGAGCTCTTCCACCACCTTGACCTGTGGACACAGGGTGTTATATCCCAGATCCTCCGGCGCGGGTTCGCCATCCAGAGACACGGGCGCCAGATCCAGAGAATCCAGATCCCCTATCACGCCCTCCATCGTCTTGCATGCGGCCACGCTCAACACACAGACCAGACACAGAAAAATCCTGCTTTTACTCATTGCGCGCGCTCCCCGTGCCGTAACATTCCTCCCCCACAGAGTACGAGAGCCCGTGCCGGAGTGCAAGGGGTGGTTTTTTTTTCAAAGCGAAAACCCAAGGAAAGAAGACTGCGTTTTTTCCGCCATCTTCACCGGCGGGCCAGCGGGGAAAAAGTGATAGCTTATCCCGTCCACCCGCACAATGGGCGGGACTTTGGTTTCCTCGAACAGATCATACCCGATCTTGAGGGATTGCCAGAAAGAGGCCCATTCACTGTCCGCATGGGCGGCCATTTTCTCAGGCGTCATCTGGAACGGGAAAATATGCACCGGCACGGTTTTTTGCCCATGCCGCATGGCATTATCCGCAATCAGATAAATCTGCTCGACTGACTCGTCCGTCATGGCGTAACACCCGATGGACGCACAGCCGCCATGGATCATCAGCGCGCTCCCCGTATAACCGTGCGCCTTGTCATAGGCATTGGGATAGCCCAGATTGAATGCCAGATGATGTCCACTATTGGGGTTCATCTGTTCGGGTGCAATGGCGTAAAATCCTTCAGGCGCCTGTTTGTCCCCTTCGGCGAGTTTGGGTCCAAGATGACCAGAAAAATTACAGATGGGGTAGGTTTTAAAAAGGGCATATTGCCCAGAATGATTGGCTTTTAACCAGACCTCCAGCACATTTTCTTCCTTGAAAATCCGGAAATATACGGGCTGACCCAGCCTAAAATCATGGGTTTCCAGCTCACGTGCCAGAAACATTTGCCTGAGCGCCCGCACCTGCTCCAAAACACGGGAGGTCGGCATAAAAGACGTGCAAGAGGCCAGAAACACAAGACACAACAGAAAAACGACTCGAATCATTCATTATAATAACCCGAGACTTTTGAAACTTGAAGTCCCGCCGCGTGAAACTATCACATGATCGTGAATGACAATCCCGAACGGCTCGCCGGCCCGTACAATCTGGCGCGTCATGTCAATATCGGCCTGCGAGGGCTTGGCTTCGCCGCTGGGGTGATTATGCACCAAAATCAGGGCGGTAGCGCCCAGATCCAGCGCACGTTTGAAGATTTCGCGCGGATAGGCCGCCGTCTGGTCCACTGTGCCGGAGTGCTGGATTTCATCGGCGATCAGCTGGTTTTTCCGGTTCAGGAACAGCACGCGGAAATGCTCCCGCGTTTCGTGCGCCATGGTGGTCATGCAGTAATCCATGAGCTTGTCCCATGAACTCATCACGGGTTTGAGAAGGAGCTCCCGCTTCATCATCCGGTGCGCGGTGGCGGTGATGGCTTTGAGGGCAATGGCGGTATTCTCGCTCACGCCGTCCACCTTCATCAGCTCCTCGGCACTGGCCCCGAGCAGACTGGGTAAATCCCCGAACCGCGCCAGCAAGGTTTTGGCGAGCGGTTTGACATCCCTGCGGGGAATCGCCATAAACAAAACCAGCTCCAGCAATTCGTAGTCCTGCAGGGCCTCCGGCCCGTTCTCCAAAAACCGCGCCCGCAGGCGGTCACGATGCCCGTGATAATGGGGTTCTTCAGATTTGGTCTGTTGCGCGGTTTGTGTCATGTTTTGTACTTCATTTTCCAATTCTTTTTCGTCATCGCGAGACTGCGTAAGCGGTCGTGGCGATCCAGAAAAGTAAGGCTGGATTGCCGCGTTGCCTTCGGCTCGCGATGACGACGGGAAAAAACTTCGTATCTTCGTTTCTTCGCGTTAAAAAAGATCCCTCGACTACGCTCGGGATGACAGCGTATTTTAACCCCCATAAGGCGGCTTGGTATACCCCTTGGGCGAAAGCGTAAAAATTTCAAAACCTGTTTCCGTGACGGCAAGCGAATGCTCGAACTGCGCGGAGAGCGAACGGTCCCGCGTTACGGCTGTCCACCCGTCATTCAGCACTTTTGTACGGTGATCGGACCCCGCATTGATCATCGGCTCTATAGTGAAAAACATGCCAGGCTCCAGCACGGTACCGCGCCCTTTTTGCCCGATATGCATGACAGAGGGCGGCGCGTGAAACACCTTGCCCAGCCCATGCCCGCAAAAATCGGTGACCACCGAAAACCGCTCGGCCTCCGCATAGCTTTGAATGGCATAGCCAATATCGCCCAGCGTCGCGCCCGGTTTGACAACCTCGATCCCGCGCATCAGGCAATCATACGTCACATCGATCAGGCGTTTGGCCTTCACGGGCACTTTCCCCACGCCATACATGCGGGAGGTATCGCCGTGCCAACCATTCAAAATCACCGTCACATCGATATTCACAATATCCCCGTCCATCAGCTTTTTATCAGACGGAATCCCGTGGCAGACCACATGGTTGATCGAGGTACAAATGGATTTTGGGAACGGCACGCGGTCATGCGCCCCGCCATAGCCCAGCGGCGCGGGGATCGCCCCCGCCTGCTCCGTCATTTTTCGGCAAAGCTGGTCAAGATGCTCTGTCGTGACGCCCACCTGCACATGCTCTGTGATCATATCAAGCACTTCAGCGGCCAATTTTCCGGCAGACCGCATCCCTGCAAAATCTTCCGGCCCGTGAAGCTCAATTCCCTCGCGGGTAAAACTATTGGATTTTTTTTGTAACTGTGTCATCGGACTTCCGGTATTGTGTTGCGCCTGTTGAACACATCATAGAGAAGTCCCATGGAAAACCCAAGCCATAAAAAACCTGTGACCCGTCATGACAGCCTCTCGGGACGACCCCTTTACGGATGGGTACAGTGCAAAGCCCCGCTGTCGACCTCTTGCCGGCATACAACACTGTGCACGGGCGTTTTGGTCTGCGCCCGCAACTGCGCCATCTGCGTGCCTCTGGCACGCAGGGCCTCGTCAATTGTCTTTTGCACAACGGAGCGCTCTGCACGGGGATAGGTTTCCCCGTCATAGATCTCGCGTAAAACCTCCACCACGGCCCAATCCGGCGCGCCCTGTTCCGGCGCAGGCATTTTCGCTACAATGGCTTTCACCTCATCCTGTACAAACCGGTTCCAGAGATCGGATTCTTTGATCTTAAGATCAGCCAGAGTCTGAACGGCCTGTTGCTGAATTTCCGGCATTTCGCTCTTGATCAAATTCAACAATTCTTTTGTGTAAACAGGATCTGAATCAGGACGCGCAAGCTCATGGGGGATTGTCAACTTCAAAGACTCCCATAACGCTTCCTTGACCTTGGTTTTGACACCCTCTTGCGCCAATTCGACTTTATGATCCCCGCAGGCCTTGTCAAACTCCACACGCGTTGTGGTTTCCGTTTTTTTATTGGGATCCGTCACGGCCACCGTATGTAAACATTCATCTGTCAATTGATGTTTCAGGTTTACATCCTGCGTAGCACAGCCAGACAAAAACGCCGCAAAAACGATGGTCTTTAAAGGCATGGTTTTTCCGAAAGTCTCTTGTACGGGCATCATAATGTCCTTTTTTATTTCACTTAATCCGGAAGAATATAGAGAATCAAAAATCTTATGTCAACAATATATTTCCAATAAAAAAGCCCCCTTGCATAGGGTACAAGGCGGCTTTTTGAAACAATCATTCTTGAAAGATCACTCGGGACCAATTGTCGGACCCGAATGCTGAATGTCGCCACTCAGGTTTTCATTCCCCCGATACCGGACACCACCGAGCTCTTTCAAGGATCCCAAGAGATCCTTTCCACGGGTGTGGCATTCATCATGGTTTTCTGCCACTCTGACGCGGCCATGGCAAGCATGCTCTGTTGTGATCAACATGTTTTGGCCAAACTGTTGCGCAACAGTGGCCTTCAAGTGATATTCTCCGTTAATATGTGCAATTCTTTCCGCGCTTTCAAGAGTCCGTTTTGTCCGCTCAGCCACTTTTATATTGCAGTTGATATCTTCAATTTCACTGTTAGACAGGTCATATTTTTGGAAGATTTCAACTTCTCTTTGCTTGGCGGTCATATCCAAAATCTCGAACGGAGACTCAGCAATTGCCGTACCGGATGGCAAAATCAGATTGACATTGAGACCAGCCGTTGCAGTAACTGTCCCAACTGCCCCACCGATGCCCATAGACCATCCGCACTCATCATTGGAGGCCTGAATGAAATTAGAACCCAGACTTACGCCGCTAGCGGCAGGCTTGGAACCATTGACCACCAGACTTTGCGTGCCGCCTGTCTGAGTCACAGGACCTACGCTTCCACCTTGACCGCCGTTCGCCGTGGCGTTTCCGCCTTTGGCTACGTTATCGCCCGTTGTCACCGCAACATCCGTGCTTTGGTTGTTCGTTTGGGTGGCTGTGGCATTTGCATCAGCAGTGGCTGTGGCATCGGCGGTTGCGTTTGTGCCGCAATGACCCTTTGGACAGGTGGCTTGCGCTGTATACGCAGAAAAGATCAGAGGGAGTGCAATAGCTAATTTCGTTGTGGGTTTCATCGTGCGGGACCTTCTTTTTGTTTACACATAATCATTTAAGAGATGCCCGTCTTTACCCCTGATAAAAAAATATGTCAAGAATATTTTTTATTTGCATAGAACAAAAAAATACTATACATAAAGCGGAAATTCAAAAACACTATGTATAACACGAAAGCGCCTCACCCATGACGGAAGCCCTTGCCCTGAACACCGTTTTATCCGCCCCGCCCCCGTCTGTGCCTTCTTTGTCCCAGAAATTCAAAGCCGTCGCAAAGAACATGGCCCTGACCGGCGCATTTCGTGCCGCCGCCGTGGGGGCAACCACTGCAGTGCTTGCACCGACAGCTCTGGGAAGCTCTGCCGTTGTAGGACTTGCGGCCGGAGTCGGCGGCCTGACCGTCACAGGATATGAAATATACAAGGATTACAACGCCTTCCGTGCCACACAAGAGGACAAGCCCAAAGGGTTTTTAAACACGCTCAAAAGCCTGTTCGGGTTTGTAAACACACAAGAAAACAAAAAGAAATACGCCAAAAAACTGGCCTTCAACACCGGATTTGCGGTCGTGGGCGCGGAAGTGGCCGAACATTGGGATACGATCAAACACTATGTGACCCCGAAAAATATACTCGCAAGCACGGCGGCGCTCGCCCTGACCGCCCGCACACTCCATCAGGATTACAGCGCCAGCACGCAAAACCAGCCGCCCCGCACTCTCTTCCAAAAGACCTTGGGGCTTGCATCCTTTGCCGGACAACACAAAGGCACATACGCCAAAACCTTGGCCAAAAATGCCGCGATTGCGTTTTCTGCGGCGGAAATCGGAGAGCATCTGGTTTCTCCGGCTCTGGCGGAAGACGATTTCAAAGAACTCACGACAAACGGTATTTTACAATATAACCTTGAAACTCTTGGACCCCTGCCGGAAATCCCTGCGGAAGCGCCCACGCCCGAAGGTGCCACAGGCGCTGAACCCCCACCCGCGACACCGCCAGAACCCTTTTCCCTCGAAACGCTCGACACAACGGGCTGGGATCAAAAAGCCCTGCATGATTTGACACTGGCCAAGGAAGGGCATGCGTGGGCCATACAGAATTTAGCCCATTATGAGGCCAACGGCCTGCACGGCATGGAGAAAAATCTGGCGCACGCGCATACACTGGCAGAAAAAGCCCAAAGCCTGGGGAACAAGCTTTCCGCCCGCTTTCTGGCTGATCTGGATAAAATTTCCGGCGCGGATCACCCCCTGTCACATCCCCCTGTACACGACACCCTCAGCGCATCTGAGGACGTCACAACAATCCGGCCCAATCCGGTCGTGCTAAAAAACCTTGAGAATGCGGGCCTGATCACCATAGACCCCGAGCAGGTCACGGCGCCACACACGGAGATCCCCTACGACACTATCGAACAAACAACCACAGGGTCTCCTGAATCTGGCGTAGAGCGGATCACCACTGTCATCGCGGATGCGGATACGACCTACGACATGCACGGCTGGGATGACTGGGCAAAGGCAAAGGGCGCTCTGGCCCAGAAGGGAGATATCGAGGCCCGACATCTCTTGAAAGGATACGCACAATACACATTTCACGGGGTCACCGAACATTCCCTGCAGGCGGCCAAGGATTCACGTATTTGCCACGTCTTCCCCGCCCCCACACTGACGGATGCAAAAGCCTACACCCTCAGTTGCAACAACACCAATACCATCGTACATGACGGGGAAGCTATTTTTGTTGCCTTGCCCGGCGTCGGAGACTGGCTTCCAAACATCGAGAACAACACCGGCCATGACATAACAGTCGGGGAGCTCGCCCAAGCCGCCGCGCCACATCTCGATCCGTTCTGATCCTGAAAAATCTATGATTTCCGGCCTTCGGTCTGGGATTGAAAAAAGGAATCAATATCCCTCTGCGAGGACAGCTTGTTCCGGATCGCAGAATGATCTTCGGCTCTGGCGTCCACCTTAATCCCCATTTTATCCAGCGCGGTGCCCAGACGCTCCTCCACCATACGCAGGTTATCCAGCGTTTTTTTGATTCTCTGGCCCGTAATATCCTGAAACGAGCATGCCATGAAAATGTCCTCGACATCCTTGTCGATCTCGTCCAGCACCTTGCGGGTCTCTGCGTTGCCTGTTTCCTTGCCCGCTTGAATCCGCTGGGCAATATGATCGGCGGCATCCAAAATGCGGTTGGCCGCTACATCGGTCATTTCCACCACCGCGTCCAGCTCCACCCCTGCATTGGCGGCCGTTGTACCGTCACCGCTATAGGAAACCGCCTTGAGAATCTCGAGAATCTCGGTAAAGCGCTTGACGATCCCCTCTTCCGCCATATCGACCTGCTGGGACGTGGCATTGATTTCCATGGAAATTTCGTCAAACCGGCGAGCTATAAATCGTTCAATGGCGTTCAGCTGATCGGCCATATGGTTCACAGCGCCGAATAATTGCTCCGGATGGGCCTCTTCCTGAGGCTGGGCCTTGTTTTGAATAGACATAAAATAACCCCGCCAGTCCTGCACTCTACAATGACCTCACCAGTGTAGCAAAAAATCTCTTAAAAAAGTCTGAGTTTTTTGACAAGAATCAAAAGAAAAGCCTGATTTCCTACGGATGTATGCCCCCAAATTATATTGACATATAATTTTTCATAGTATACAGTCCCTCAACACAACAAAAAAAGTGGAAAGAGATGAAAGATTTTAATTGTGAAATTTTAGGTTTAAGCTACGTGGAGGCAGTGGAAGCTAGGGTAAAATTTAATAAAATTTCTGGTGTCGTAGCATGGGAACAGAATGATGTCCTATCCATACAAATTGATAATGAGGTAGCAAGAAAAGAAGTGGAAGCCTTGGCCAATGAAGAAGGATTCAGGCTCCTCCCTCAAACAATTGATTTCGGGCTCATGCATAAATAACAATCCATCTTCACAAAGTAATAGATAGATTGCTTTTTTTTCTCCCTGTTTTATAGTCCTGCCTTAATATTCATTCACAACGACTACAAGGCAATGGCACAATGATCCCCCGCTATACCCGCAAACCCATGGCCGATATTTTCGAGGCCCAGAACCGCTTCAAAATCTGGCTGGAGATCGAAACCCACGCCACACAGAAAATGGCGGATCTGGGGGTTGTACCACAAAGCGCGGCGGATGCCATTCGGGAAAACGGGAATTTTGACGTCGCCCGCATTGACGAGATTGAAGCCGAGGTTAAACATGACGTGATTGCTTTTTTGACGTCTCTGGCGGAATTCGTAGGGCCAGACTCCCGCTATATCCATCAGGGCATGACCAGCTCGGACGTTGTGGATACCTGTTTTTCCAAGCAACTCACGCAGGCGGCTGATATTTTGCTGGAGGATCTGGATGCCCTCTTGGGCGCGCTCAAAAAACGCGCGCTGGAGCATAAGAATACGCTCTGCATTGGCCGCTCACACGGGATTCACGCGGAGCCCACAACCTTTGGCCTGAAACTCGCGGGGCATTACGCGGCGTTCAAACGGGCGCGGGCGCGGCTGATGGCGGCTAGGGGCGAAATCGCCGTCTGCACCATTTCGGGCGCGGTGGGGACATACGCCACCATTGATCCGTCTGTCGAGGCGTATGTGGCGGAAAAAATGGGCCTTGTCCCCGAAACGATTGCCACGCAGGTCATTCCCCGCGATCGCCACGCGATGTTTTTTGCGACGCTAGGCGTGATTGCTTCGTCTCTTGAAAATCTCGCCATTGAAATCCGCCACCTCCAACGCACCGAAGTGCGCGAGGCCGAGGAATTTTTCAGTGCGGGGCAAAAGGGCTCATCCGCCATGCCGCACAAACGCAACCCGATTTTGACGGAAAACATCACGGGGTTGGCGCGGCTCGTCCGCTCTATGGTCATCCCCGCGATGGAAAACGTGGCGCTGTGGCACGAGCGGGATATTTCCCATTCCTCTGTCGAGCGCAATATCGGCCCCGATGCCTGCGTGACGCTCGATTTTGCGCTGGCGCGGATGGCGGGCGTGATTGATAAGTTTCTGGTCTATCCGGATACGATGAAAGAGAATCTGGAGCGCACGGGCGGGCTGGTCTTCTCCCAGCGCACGCTTTTGGCTCTGACCCAAGCGGGGATTTCCCGCGAGGATGCCTACCGGATCGTCCAGCGCAATGCGATGGAGGTCTGGAAGGGCAAGGGGAAATTGACCTTGCGTTCCGCACTGGAAAACGACCCCCACGTCACGGCAAAACTTGACAAAGCCGCGCTCGACACTATCTTTGACTATAAGGCCTACACGAAGCATATTGAGAGCATTTTGGACAAAGTTTTTTAGACTCGTCATTGCGAGCAAAGCGAAGCAATCCAGTTTTTTCTGGATCGCCACGGCTCCTGAAGGAGCCTCGCGATGACGGTTTATATATAAAGACAACAAAAAAAGGACACACCACCATGAAAGGCGACACCAAAATCATAGCGCATCTGAACACCGCGCTGAAAAACGAGCTCACCGCCATCAACCAGTATTTCCTGCATTCCCGTATGCTGGACGATTGGGGCGTGTCGAAACTCGCCAAGCATGAATACAAGGAATCGATCGAGGAAATGCACCACGCCGATGCCCTCTTGAAGCGCATCTTGTTCCTCGAAGGTGCGCCCGATATGACGGGCCCTGAAAAGCTCAAAATCGGGAAGGATGTCAAATCCATCCTGCAAAACAATCTCGCGCTCGAACTCGACGGCGCGGCGCATTACAAGGAAGCCATCGCGTATGCCGAGTCCGTGAAGGATTACGTCTCCCGCGACCTGTTCGCCAAGATTTTAAGCGATGAGGAAGGCCATATCGACTATCTGGAGACGGAGCTGAACCTCATCGAAACCATGGGCATTCAAAACTATATCCAGCTCAATTCCCAAAGCCCGCTGGATGGGGGGCATTAACAACCGTCATCGCGCGAGCCGCTTTCAAGCAGCGCGGCGATCCAGAAAAATCCCCAGACCTGTCTTCCCCGCCCCTTTCTTGCCTTCCCCGCGAAAGCGGGGATCTTTTGAGGACATACTGTCATCCCGAGCGCAGTCGAGGGATCTCAACAACGATCACATAAGACAGATCCCTCCACGCGCTACGCTTGGTCGGGATGACAACAAGAAATTTTCGCGCTCCGAAAACATTGCGCAGTCCACCGCAATACCCTATATTTCCCCTTAAATTGAAAACCGAGCAAGAGCACAGCCCATGACCAAAAACACCACCAACACCATGTGGGGCGGACGCTTCACCGAGCAGCCCGCCAGCGTGATGGAGCAAATCAACGCCTCCATTGACGTGGACAGACGCCTGTGGGAGCAGGACATCGCGGGCTCCAAGGCGCATTGCGAAATGCTGGTGCGCCAGAATATCATCCCCGCAGACGATGGCGCGGCTATTTTGAAGGGACTCGACCAGATCCACGAAGAAATTGCCTCTGGCACGTTTGAATTCAAGCGGAGCCTTGAGGACATTCACATGAATATCGAACACCGGCTGAAGGAGATCATAGGCGAGTCTGCCGGAAGGCTCCACACGGCCCGTTCCCGCAATGACCAAGTGGCAACGGATTTTAAAATGTGGGTGCGCGAGGCCATTGACCAGACGTTAGACCAGATTGAGTCCCTGCGGGCCACCTTGCGCGCGCTCAAGGCCAAACATGCGAGCGATGTCATGCCGGGCTTTACGCATCTTCAGCCAGCCCAGCCCATTACATTGGCAGAGCATCTGGCGGCCTATGATGAAATGCTGTCCCGTGATGCGGGCCGCTTTGCCGATTGCCAAAAACGCCTCAATACGTGTCCTTTGGGCTCTGCCGCGCTGGCGGGCACGCCCTACCCCATCGACCGCGAATATACCGCGCAAAAACTGGGGTTTGATGGCCCAACGCTGAGCACGCTGGACGGCGTATCCGACCGCGATTTCGCCGCCGAGTTCCTGTTTTGCGCGTCCCTTTGCGGGATTCACCTCTCGCGATTGGCAGAGGAGATTATTCTCTGGTCCACGCCACAATTCGGTTTTATCCGCCTGTCCGACCAGTGGAGCACGGGAAGCTCCATCATGCCACAGAAGAAAAACCCCGATGCGGCCGAGCTGGTACGCGGAAAAACAGGACGGCTGAACGGGAATTTGATCCAGATGCTGACTATTTTGAAGGGGCTCCCGCTCGCCTATAACAAGGACTTGCAAGAAGATAAAGAATGCCTGTTCGACAGTTTCGATACACTCCAGCTGTGTCTGGAGGCCATGAACGGGATGCTCGCCACCGCGCAGTTTAACACGGACCGTATGCGGGCCGCCGCCGAGGATGGCTACACCACCGCCACCGCGTTGGCCGACTGGCTCGTGATGAATTTGGCTCTGCCCTTCCGCGAAGCCCACCACGTGACGGGCACTATCGTGAAAATGGCGGAAACCCAAGGGATGAAGCTGGACGCGCTGTCATTGACCGATTTGCAATCCGTCGAACCCCGCATCACGGATGATGTGTTTCGGGTTCTGTCGGTGCGGTAGGTTATACCCCCTCCCGTCATTGCGAGCAAAGCCGAAGCAATCCAGTCTTTTTGTTTTCTGGATCGCCGCGCCGCTTAAATGCGGCTCGCGATGACGAGATTCGACCTACTCCACAACCTTCTTCACGAATTCCGATTTCAACCCCATCGGGCCGATGCCCGGGATTTTACAGTCAATATCGTGATCTCCACCGACGAGGCGGATGTTTTTCACCTTCGTGCCGACCTTCACCACGGCGGAGGAGCCCTTGACCTTTAAGTCCTTGATGACCGTCACGGTATCCCCGTCTTTGAGCTCTACCCCGTTGGCATCGCGGATCACAAGGTTTGCGCCCTCTTCCTCTTGCCCGCCGCCCGCGCTCCATTCATGGCCGCACTCGGGGCAATTATACAGCGCGCCATCTTCATAGGTATAAGTCGATTGACATTTGGGGCATGGGGGAAGTTCACTCACGGGGGCGGTCCTTTTATCACTATAGCGTTCAACGTTTCGTGGAAATCTAGAACGAAACGACACACGATACAATGACAAAACCCGAAAAGAACCCTCCACGCGGCGTTGCCTTGGTCGGGATGACATTGTAGAGTGCGAGAATGAGCACAGCCCCCCTCCTCACCGTTAACCATCTCTCCGTCGGTTTTCAGACAGAAAACGGCGTGTTTCAGGCCGTGGATGATGTGTCATTTTCTATTAAACGCGGGCAGACGGTGGCCTTGGTCGGGGAATCGGGCTCTGGCAAGTCGGTGAGCGCCCTGTCTATCCTCGGCCTTTTGCCGCCCAGCGCCATATACAACCCGCGCTCGTCCATCCTGTTCAACGGGCAAGAATTGCTCGGTAAGCCCGAATCTGCCTTGCGCACCATTCGCGGGCGCGAAATCGGGATGATTTTCCAAGAACCCCTCACGGCCCTGAACCCCCTTCATACGGTTGAAAAACAAATTGCCGAGGTGCTGATTTTGCACCAAAACATGACCCGCCAACAGGCCCGCACCCGCGTCATGGAATTACTCGATCTTGTACAATTAGAGCAACTCAAAGACCGCCTGAACGCCTATCCGCACGCGCTCTCAGGCGGGCAACGCCAGCGAGTCATGATTGCCATGGCACTGGCTAATAATCCCGCGCTTTTGATTGCCGATGAGCCCACCACCGCGCTGGACGTGACCATTCAGGCGCAGATTTTAGAGCTCCTGCAAGATCTTAAAACCCGCCTGAACATGGCGCTATTGATGATTACGCATGATTTGTCGATTGTCGAGAAGATGGCCGACATGACCTGCGTCATGCAAAAGGGCAAAATCGTGGAGCAAGCCGCCACCCATACGCTATTTTCCACGCCTGCGCATGACTACACGAAAATGCTCCTCTCCGCCCAGCCCAAGGGCTCTGCTATCCCCGCGCAAACGGATGCGCCCGTGGTGCTGGAAGGACGGGATATCAAAATTTTCTTCCCGAAAACCAAGAACCTGTTTGGCACACCACAAAGCTGGATCAAGGCCGTAGACGGTATAGATTTGACGGCCCACAAAGGCCAGACCGTGGGTGTGGTGGGAGAATCAGGCTCCGGCAAGACCACGCTGGGACTGGGGCTCCTCAAACTCCTGAAAGCCCAAGGAACCATTGTGTTTCAGGGGCAGGATGTTGCAGGCTATACGCCCCGACAGATGCGGCCCTTGCGCCAGCATATGCAGATTGTCTTTCAGGACCCGTTCGGCTCCCTCTCTCCCCGCATGAGCATCAGCGGGATTATCGGCGAAGGGCTCGCGATTCACCGGAGCGCCCTGTCACAGGAGGCACGGGAGGCCTTGATCATCAAGGCGCTAGAAGATGTTCATATGGACCCTGCCACGCGCCACCGCTACCCGCATGAATTTTCCGGCGGCCAGCGCCAGCGGATTGCCATTGCCCGCGCGTTGGTGCTGGAACCTGAATTTATGGTGCTGGACGAGCCCACCTCGGCGCTGGATGTGTCTGTACAGGCCCAGATCGTGGACCTTTTACGGGAACTCCAGCACAAACACCAGATTTCCTACCTGTTTATCAGCCATGACCTGCGGGTGGTCAAGGCCATGGCGCATCATCTGATCGTCATGAAAAACGGGCACGTGGTGGAATCCGGCGCGGCGGCGGCGATTTTTGCAAACCCGCAAGAGGATTACACCAAGGCGTTGCTGGAAGCGGCGTTGAATTTGAAGACGCGCGCATAAAAGACTATTTTCCCCTTGCAATCTCTGAAAAAC
The DNA here is from genome assembly GCA_964348795.1 of uncultured Pseudobdellovibrionaceae bacterium. Taxonomy (GTDB): domain Bacteria; phylum Pseudomonadota; class Alphaproteobacteria; order Micavibrionales; family Micavibrionaceae; genus JADLAT01. The sequence goes on from CAYGDY010000011.1 coordinate 74,039, forward strand.
CTGCTAAAAAGGCGGCTGTTTTAACCATTCTACCCTTTTAGAAAGAGGTGAACACTGTGGTCAGTGTCAGCGTACGCGATAACAACATTGAGCAGGCCTTGAGAGCCCTCAAGAAGAAAATGCAACGGGAAGGCCTGTTTCGGGAAATGAAAATGCGCAAGCATTTTGAAAAACCCTCCGAGCGTAAGGCCCGCGAACAAGCCGAATCCATTCGCCGTTGCCGGAAAATGGACAGAAAGCGCAAGGATCGGGACGGGTTCTAGGAATCCCTTTCTCTCTTCAAAATCATAAAAACCGCAGGAAAACTTCCCAGCGGTTTTTTTTTCGTCTATACTGCTCCGACAACTCGTTCAGGCTTCTCTTTGAGGGAATTTTCTCAGCACATGACCTTTCAATGCAAGACCCTTTTTGTAACTCTGGCAGGCCTGAGTCTTTGTTCGTTGTTTTTCTGTTGTTCCGTCACAAGCGCGCACGCAGATGCCTACAAGCCCCTGACGCATGAGGAAAGATTGTTTACGGTCAATTTTCCGGACAATCCCCAACAAACGGAAACCACCCTGATGGTCGCTCCGAAAGTCAAAGCCGTCGCAGGAGAGGTTAAAGCCAAAGTCGACAAGACCGTTTTAAAAAGCATTCTGAATACGCTCGCCTTGAAATACGACCAAACACTCGGAAGCCCGCTGACAAAAGAAGAAACAACAGCGCTTCTGGCACATGATCTGGAAAGCTACACCGAACTTTACAGCCCCCTCGGTGGCCAAGTCGCTTCAGTGATTGACTCCTTTCCAAACATAAAAGCCCCGACCGGAGAAATTCACCTGTTTTATCAAGATCCCAAACTGGGGCGGCAGGATATCAGGGTCCGTATCACCTATTCCGATATGTCAAAATTCCAACAGATTATTATCGGCAAAGAATCCTCCATGAATACCTTTACAACCAATGACTTCTTTGATTCTCTTGATGTGGGTTACGGATATGTCGGGACGACAGACAGTATACTCAAACAATGGGATCTGATGCGCCCGCCCATGGATCTGTTTACCCTGTACTTCCCCAAACCATCCCCGCCCTACATGGAAGAATCCCCGAAAACCCGTAGCACAGAAAAAACAGAGCGAATCTGGTTTACCTTTCACGATCCGATCTGGAATCAGGATATTCTGCTCAGAGTCTATGGCTTCGAACTGGACAGGGCGCTGGACTACCCCAACACCGTGGCTTTTCTGAAAGAAAATTTTATCAAGAAACAACGATTCACCGCCGATGGTATTGGCTTTGTCCAGGACAAAAAGGGCGGGGCGTACACCGTGGGGTGTATGTATTCCATCATCCCACCGGATGGGTACTCCTATATTGATACGGTTAGACTTCACGCAATTTTCAGGCTGAACTACATGATGGTTTTTGAAGTGAGAAGCTCCAAAAGACTGAAGAATACGTCCCTGATCGATTCCATTATAGACCTCGCCCAATTTACGCCCAACGATGCCCGATTGCTCCGTCTCCAGAAAGAAAAACGCAAAAGAATGGCAGAAGAAGAGGCTAGAAAACAGAAGTCGCCGTAAGAAGCCACTGCTTCTCAGGGCTCCCCAGAAGGGGGGCTAGGCGTTCATAGACCGCATGGTGGTAGGAATCCAGCCAGACCGCCTCGTCTGCCTCCAGCATTTCTTTTACAATCAACGTCTGGTCGATCGGGGCGTAGCTCACGGTTTCAAATCCGAGAAGCCCGTCCCCTGCCTCCACCACAAACACTAGATTTTCAATCCGGATCCCGTATGCCCCTTCCTTGTAATAGCCAGGCTCGTTGGACAGGAGCATCCCCGCTTCAAGCGGCGTTTTTCCACGGGGCGAAAGGCTGGCCGCTTCTTCATGCACGGACAGGTAACACCCCACGCCATGCCCCGTGCCGTGGGTATAATCCAGCCCTACAGCCTGCAGGGCTTTGCGTGCCAGTGCATCAATTTCCTGCCCGCACGTTCCCGCAGGAAAACGCGCCCGCGCCACGGCGATATGCCCCTTCAGCACCCGCGTGAAATTCTCCTGCATTTCCCGCGTAGGCGCACCAATGGCTACCGTCCGCGTAATATCCGTTGTGCCCCAAATGTCTCCGTGGCCATACTGCGCCCCGCTATCCACCAGCAAAAGGCCGGACGGAATAATCTGTGCGTTACTGTCCGGTGTGGCCCGATAATGCACAATCGCGCCATGCTCTGCAAAGCCTGCAATCGTGCTGAAACTTTGATCCCGAAAGGCAGGGCTTTCCTGCCGAAACGCCAGAAGACGCGCCTCGACGTCGCATTCGGTCAGCGTGCCGCGTGGCGCTTCCCGATCCAACCAGTATAAAAAATGCGCCAGCGCCACAGAGTCCTGCAGGTGGGCCCGTTCTATGGCCCGCTTTTCTGTCTGTGTTTTTAGCGCTTTCAGCGCAATACAAGGGTCCTTTTTATTGAGAACAGACCAACCGGATTCTTCACAAAACGCCTTAACTCTCTGGGGAACAGATGAAAAATCAAGTTGTATTGTGACGTTTCGGGTGCCATGCGCTTTCAACAGAACCAGAAAGTCCTCCAACATGTTGTCGGGCGGAGACATTTCAACATCCGTCCCCAGATGCGCTTTGACAGCGGATGATATTTTTCGGGCGTCCACAAACCACCGCACCGGCTGGCACGGATCGGCAAAAACCAGCGCAAAGGATTGCACCACAGGCAGGCATTCCAGATCCGCCCCCCGCACATTCAAAAGCCAGCTGATGGAATCGGGCAGACTGAAAAAACACGCTTGCGCACCGACCTCCGCAATTTTTTCCGCAACAATTTTTTTCTTATTCTGAAAGGAGATGCCCGCAATGCTTTCAGGGAAAATCTCAACAAATCCCAAGGGTTTTTCGGGGCGATCCCGCCACACGACATCCACAAGATTGGACTCCAACGCTTTTAAAACAATCTGCTTTTCGGCTCCAGATTCCTGCGCCGCGCGCTCCTGATCTATTTTTGCGAGATGGTCCGGCGTATGAAGCCAGGGATCATATCCGATCACCGCGCCCCTTGGCGCCACATCGCCCAGCCAGCGCCCCACGCCCGTTACCATGGAATCTGCCGTTTCAAAGAGCGCCGGATCACATTGTTGCCCGAGCTGAATTGTATAGCGCCCGTCACTCATCACCACAGCCCGATCCGCCAGCACAATAGCCATGCCCGCAGATCCCGTAAAACCCGTGAGCCACGCCAGACGCTCCGCACAGGGGGCAACAAACTCACCCTGAAACTCATCTCCGCGCGGCACGAGAAAAGCATCCACCCCGTTGCGTGCCATTTCGGCGCGCAAGGCAGAAAGTTTTTCGTTATATGAACGGGGTTTTTCTGGCATATCCAGCCCTTCTTTGCTAAATAGAGTACAAGATGAAGCAGTTTAACGCCGAAACGATACAAACCAAACCGAAAAAATCGGGCCCTGCGCACATTATTGTTTTTGGTAATGAGAAAGGCGGATCGGGGAAATCCACGGCAGCCATGCATACCGCGATTGCCCTGTTGCGGCTGGGGTATCAGGTCGGCACCATTGATCTGGACGCACGGCAGGGCACGCTGACCCGCTACATGCGCAACCGCTTTGAATTTATCTGCCAGACCCGCAAGATGCTCCCCTCCCCGCTTCATATGGCGATTGACCGGAGCACTGCGGCGACCTTACAGGAACGGGAAACCGAGGAGCGGGAGTTTTTGTTCATGGCGCTCAACGAGCTCTCCGTCCCGTGTGATTTTATCGTGATCGACACACCAGGCACGGACAGTTACCTCAGCCGCCTCGCACACAGCTATGCCCAGACCCTTGTCACGCCGCTCAATGACAGCTTTGTGGATCTGGATCTGCTGGCCGATATTGATGCCCTCACCCTCCAGATCAAAGGCCCTTCGATCTATACCAAGATGGTAGAAGAACAAAAAACCCGCAAACGCCTGCGTGACAACTCGGATATCCACTGGATCGTCATGCGCAACCGCCTGTCGCATCTGGATGCCAAGAACAAACAGAAAATCGGGGTTTTGCTGGAACGCATGAGCGGCCTCTACGGCTTTGACATTGCGCCTGGCTTTGGGGAGCGTGTGACATTCCGTGAACTCTTCCCCAAGGGCCTGACGCATCTGGATATCAAAAATGACCCCGAAACCCCGATGACGCTGTCCCAAGTCGCGGCACGGCAGGAAGTCCGCCACCTTATCACCGCCATCGGCCCCGAGAAAATCAGGGGCTATGCCCAGCCCGTGTCTTGACACCCCTTTTATTTTTCATGATTTAATTTCTGTAACCATTGATATGCCCTGCCCCTCCCTTGTGATCCCTGCGAAAGCAGGGATCTAAGCCTTTTTACCACCAAAACACCAAGCTCTTTCAAACTTCTTTGTCATCCTGAGCCGCATGGCGAAGGATCTCATAAAACTTCAGAAGGATTCTTCACTTTCGTTCAGAATGACAAGAAAAAAACTCTGCGCACTCTGCGTGCTCTGTAGTAAAAAATCCTTCACTGAGAGGAAGCCTTTAGGCTGACGCGGCAGTCCAGTCTTTTTCTGGATCGCCACGTCCCTCTTGAAATTCCGCCCCAAACATGGCAGGGTGTGTGGGTTACGCAACCTCCTTGAAAAGCCGCCCCATGCCCCACCCTCCCCCTATAGACACTGGTATTTTAGAGCTTCTGGCCTCGAAAATCTGCCATGATCTCATCAGCCCGATTGGCGCGGTGTGCAACGGGGTGGAGTTTCTGGAGGATATGGGGGCGGAGGCCGGCGAAGAGGTCACAGGCCTGATTGCCTACAGCGCCCAGCAAGCCTCGGCCAAGCTTCAGGCCTACCGTATGGCGTATGGCGCGGGCGGCGCAGATGACACCATCAAGCCCGAAGACGTGCATAAAACCCTTCAGGCCATGATTGCACCCGATAATAAGATCAAACAGGACTGGGATCCTTACGGCAATTTGGGCTACGAAGACCGCCCGAAAGCCTTTTCCAAGATGCTCTTGTGCGCACTTTTGCTGGGCATGGAATGCCTGCCCAAGGGAGGGACCCTGAACGTCACCGCCGGATCCCAGACTGGCGAAACATGCGTCACAGCAAGAGGGCCAGACGCCAATATCAGAGGACAAACAGAAAAAGCCCTGTCTTTGACACTGCACCGCGATGTGCTGGAGCCCAAATATATTCACCCGTATGTCACCGGCCTTCTTGCACACACCTATGGATATAAAATTTCTCTGCGTGACTCGAAGGACAATTCTGTTATAATCACGGTCGCACACCCCTCTGCGTGATATTTTTCTGCGTCTTATTACTTCGTATTTCCGGTGTTCCTGCGTTTCAAAAGGCTTTTTTCTGCTGAGAGGACAGTCTTTTGTGTGCACAGGGATGGTTTGAACATGATGTTACGGCAGGGACACGTCCCGCCAGCAGGGCACGCGCGCTATGGACGATTTGATTTCAGAATTCCTGACCGAAACCAACGAGAGTCTGGAGGCGCTTGATCAGGATCTTGTCAATCTCGAACAAAACCCTAACGACAAGGATCTGCTGTCCAAGATTTTTCGCCTGATGCACACGATCAAGGGGACGTGCGGCTTTTTGGGTCTACCGCGCCTTGAAAAGGTTGCGCACCACGCCGAAAATGTTCTGGGACGTTTCAGGGACGGCGATCTGGAAGTCACGCCGGAATATGTGACCCTGATTTTTGAATCGATCGACCGAATCAAGCTCATCGTTGAAAAACTCGGCGAACAGGGCAAGGAACCTCAGGGGGATGATACCACCTTGATTGCCAAGCTGGACGAAGTGTATGAAGGCAAGGCCCGAAGCGGCGGGGCAGATTCTTCCGGCAGTGTTGTTGCGGCGCCACCACCGCCTGCACCAAAAACAGAAGAAAAAGATTTTGTGCCCGCAGAAGGCGGCGGGGTTCTCACGCAAGCCGAGCTGGATGCGCTTGAAGCCGCATTCCAGTCTGCGCAGGGCCCTGCAGAGTTTTCAGCGTCGCCCCCTGCCCCGCCCAAAAT
>CAYGDY010000012.1:0-79527 GCA_964348795.1 uncultured Pseudobdellovibrionaceae bacterium
CCCTTCCCCCCTTGAACCCTCCCCTGTGCTCCGCTACACTCGCGAGCATGACCCCATCCGCCTCACACGACCCAAACCCAGAAAGCCGCTGGTTCGGCGATACGCAAGTCACGCCGGAGGAAAAAACCGCCCGTGTGCGCGGGGTGTTTGATTCGGTGGCAGAGAAATACGATCTCATGAATGACCTCATGTCCGGTGGGCTTCACCGGCTGTGGAAGGATCATTTCGTCCGGCGCATCCGGCCTCGAGCGGGTATGGCCCTGCTCGATGTAGCCGGCGGGACGGGCGATATCGCCTTTCGCCTGCACCGGAAAATCACCGCGCAAAGGTCAACAACGCCAACGCCCCCTATCACGGTTTTTGACCTCAACCCCCATATGCTCGAAGTCGGGCGGGACCGCGCCGCTAATCAGGGCTGGCTTTCGGAATTTGAGTGGATCACCGGCAATGCCGAGGATCTGCCCTTTCCGGATAACAGCTTTGACATCTACACCATCGCCTTTGGCCTGCGAAATGTGACGCATATCGATAAGGCGTTGGCCGAGGCCCACCGCGTGCTCAAATCCGGCGGGCGATTTTTTTGCTTGGAGTTCAGCCATGTGGAGAACCCCGTGCTGGCCAAGGCATACGACCTGTATTCCACCCATATCATTCCCACGGTGGGGGGGCTGGTTACACATGACCGGAACAGTTACCAATACCTCGTTGAAAGTATTCGGAAATTCCCCGCACAAGCCGAGCTCGTGGGGCGTCTTGCACAGGCAGGCTTCCGGAATGCGGGCGTTTCCAACCTGTCTGGCGGGATTGTTGCGCTTCATACCGGCACAAAAGACAGTCTTTAAATTTTCATAATTTTCAACATCTTGTAAATTTTTGTTGACAAGGGGGGCATTTCACGGCAAAACCTACGCATCATTGACAACATTTTTATGGTTGCATGAATTTGTTTTGAGCAGGACTGTTGCGTAAAAAGGAATTCAGAACGCTATATTGACGAAGAGAAAAAGGACACTTTGACATGAATAACTTTACAAAATCTATCGTATACTCCGGCGTTGTTTTGGCCGCTGGTCTGGTCGCAATCTTTGCGATCTACAACAACATGAACGGCAGTGCGCCTGTTTCCTCGATCGAGCCTGCTTCCGGTATGGAACAAGCGATTGATGCAACAACCGATGCCGCCGCACAAGCGGGCGAAGCCTCTGCTGAAGCCGCTGACACAGCCGCGCAAGCCACAGACGAAGCCGCACAAGCCGCTGAAACAGCCGCTCAAGCGACAGAAGAAGCCGCGCAAGCCGCTTCCGAAGCCAGTGATGCCGCCGCACAGGCTGTAGAAGGCGTTGCACCTTCTGCGTCCGGTGAAGCCGCACCAGCTGATGCCTCTGCACCTCCCGCTGAAGAAGCCACACCGGCTGAGACAGCCCCTGAAACAGCAGATCAATAATCTGCTGTCTTTCCGCCTTGTTCAAAAGCCCCGCTTATGCAAGCGGGGCTTTTTTTGTCTTGTTTCGCGCACCCTTACACCAAGGTTTCTCGTCATTGCGAGCATAGCGAAGCAATCCAGTTCTTTTTTTCTGGATCGCCACGGCTCCATGCGGAGCCTCGCGATGACGGGTGAAGAAACCGTTCTCCCCGCCCCTTCCCTGTCACCCGCGCCGCAGGCGAAGGATCCCAAAAAAAAACTTCGCGCTTGCACGAAACGCCGGCGCACCATAAGATCACAGCCATGCACACACAACGGTGGACGCGATGCCTGATGCCTTGAACACTCCGCGGATTTTGCTCGTCATTTCGGGCGGGATTGCGGCGTATAAATCGCTGGAGCTGATCCGCCTTCTCAAAAAACAGGGGGGCACAGTCCGGTGCATCCTGACGCAGGGGGGGGAGAAATTCGTGACCCCTTTCAGCGTCTCGGCCCTTTCCGGTGCGCCCGTTTACACCGATCTGTGGTCCCTCAAGGACGAGACGGACATGGGGCATATCCGGCTCTCGCGGGAAGCAGACCTCATCGTTGTGGCGCCCGCCAGTGCCCATATCATCGCGCAGATGGCCCACGGGCTGGCGGGGGATCTGGCCACCACCACCCTGCTGGCGGCGGATAAACCCGTTTTGCTGGCGCCGGCCATGAACCACCGCATGTGGGCGCATCCGGCGACACAGGCCAACCTTGCCCTTCTGCAGGCGCGCGGCGTAGCGGTTCTCCCTCCCACAGCGGGCGATATGGCCTGCGGGGAAACGGGCATGGGCCGCATGGCGGAACCCGAAACCATTATGCAGACTATCCATGATATGCTCCACCCCCACCAGCCCTTGAAAGGCCTCAGGGCGCTTGTCACCGCCGGCCCGACCTTCGAGCCACTGGACCCCGTGCGTTTTATCGGGAACCGTTCTTCTGGCAAGCAAGGGTACGCAATCGCACGGGCGCTCCATAAGGCGGGGGCGCACGTGACCCTGATTTGCGGCCCTGTGACCCTGCCTGACCCTGTCGGGGTGCACACCTGTCATGTCGAGACCGCCCAGCAGATGCTGGAAGCCAGCCTTTCCGCCCTGCCTGCCGATATCGCCGTGTGCACAGCGGCGGTCAGCGACTGGTCCGCGCAGGATCCACAGGATCACAAAATCAAAAAACGCTCTGCGCACACCCCGCCCGTTCTGGCGCTGAAAGAAAATCCGGATATCCTGAAGACGCTGTCCCATCACGAACACCGCCCGCGCCTTGTCATCGGCTTTTCTGCGGAAACACAGGATCTGCACACTCACACCCGCGAAAAACTGGCCCGCAAAGGGTGTGACTGGCTTCTGGCCAATCAGGTCGGGACCGGACAGCCTTCTGGACAGGAAGTCTTCGGGCAGGACACGACCCATATCATCCGCTTCACCGCCGGCACGACCGAGGACTGGGGCCCGCAAACCAAACAGGCTGTGGCAGAGCGTCTGGTCCAGACCATCACGGCGCATTGGGACAGGGGCGAGGCATGACTGCCACACCACAGCGCACGCCAACAACAGAAGAGTGTATGGCCGAAGGCCACACGCCCATGATGGCGCAATACCACGCGCTCAAAAGCCAGTATCCGGACACGCTCCTGTTCTACCGGATGGGGGATTTCTACGAGATGTTTTACGACGATGCAGTGCAGTCAGCGCGGGCACTGGACATCACGCTTACCAAACGCGGCAAGTCGGGCGGAGAGGACATCCCCATGTGCGGGGTACCGTATCACGCCTGCGAGCCCTATCTGGCACGACTCATCAAGGCCGGATTCAAGGTTGCCATCTGCGAGCAGACCGAAACACCGGACGAGGCCAAAGCCCGTATGAAGCGCGAGGGCAAACCCGCCTCCAAGGCGCTCATGCAACGGGGCGTGGTGCGGATCGTGACGCAAGGCACCCTGACAGAAGACTCCCTGCTGGAACCACGGGAAAACAATTATATCAGCACCCTGACTGAAATCGGCGGGCAGTACGGGCTGGCGTGGGCGGATCTGTCCACAGGCGCCTTTTGGGTGCAACCCTTGCTCAAAGATCATCTTCAGTCGGCGCTGGCGCGCATCAATCCCCGCGAAATCGTCCTGCCGGAGCCCTTGCGGGCGCTCTTTCCCCCTGACCCGCGCCTGACCTTCCAGCCCCCCACGATGTTCGACAGCGAAAACGGGCGGGCGCGTCTGGAAACACTGTTCGGCGTGGAAACACTGGAGGGGTTCGGGGCGTTCAGTCGGGCCGAGATTTCCGCCTCCGGCGCGCTCGTGGATTATATCCGCCGGACCCAGCTGGGGCACATGCCCTATCTCGAAAAACCCCGCCAGCTCTCTCAGGGCGGGCATGTGGAGATTGACCCTGCCACGCGCAGAAATCTCGAACTCACCCGCACGCTCTCGGGTGAACGCAAGGGAAGCCTGCTGGACACCATCGACCGGACCGTGACGGGCGCGGGGGCGCGGCTCCTGCAGGCCACCCTGTCCACGCCGCTCACCGATCTGCACACACTCAACACCCGACTGGGATATGTGGCCTTCCTGACGCAGGAACATGCCCTGCGGGGCATGCTCCGGTCTGCACTCGGGGAGATGACCGATATGGAGCGCGCACTGGGCCGGCTCAGCGCCCTGCGGGGCGGCCCCCGCGATCTGCTGGCGCTGGTCACGGGCCTGACGCAGGCCGAACGGATCCGAAGCGCGTTACAGGGTCATGATGAGGCAAAAACGGTTCTTTCGGACCTGTTGGACCCTCTGCGCGATCATCCCGCGCTGTCCGCCTTCCAGAACACACTGGCGCAGGCCCTGACCCCTGACCCCCCCGCCATGACGCGGGACGGCGGGTTTGTCGCCACAGGCTACCATCCGCGTCTGGATGAACTCAAGGCCCTGCAGGGCGATGGCAAGCGCCTGATAGCCGCGCTTCAGGCCCGTTATAAGGCACAGACCGGAATCGACACGCTCAAAATCACCTACAACAACATGCTGGGCTATTTTATCGAGGTGCCCGCCCGCAGGGCCGATGCGCTCCTCCTCCGGAAGGATGCGCCTGACCAGCCCTTTATCCACCGCCAGACGCTGGCCAATGCCGTGCGCTTTACTACGACAGAACTGGCAGAGCTGGAGCGAGATATTGCCTCGGCAGGAGACAAGGCGCAGGCGCTGGAGCTGGAAATTTTTGAACAGCTTCTGGCCACCGGCCTGTCGTTGTCGCACGAAATCGGGGCACGGGCGCGGGCCATTTCTGCGCTTGATCTTCACAGCGCGCTGGCGGAACTGGCTATGGAGAACGCCTACACACGCCCCCTGCTCGATGAGTCCATGGCCTTTGACATCGCAGGCGGACGGCATCCCGTGGTGGAACACGCGCTTAAAAAACAGCACACCGCCTTTGTCCCCAACGATTGCCGGCTCATGGACCCCCAACGCCTCTGGCTTCTCACAGGTCCCAACATGGCGGGGAAATCGACCTACCTGCGGCAGAATGCGCTGATTGCCCTGCTGGCGCATATCGGGTCTTTTGTGCCGGCGGAGCGCGCCCATATCGGATTGATCGACCGCATCTTTTCGCGGGTGGGGGCGTCCGATGATCTGGCGCGGGGACAGTCCACCTTCATGGTGGAGATGGTGGAGACCTCTGCGATCCTGAACCAGTCCACGCCCCGCTCCCTCGTAATTTTAGATGAAATCGGGCGCGGCACGGCGACCTTTGACGGGCTGTCCATCGCCTGGGCCTGCGTGGAGCACCTGCACAATGTGAACCGGTGCAGGGCTCTGTTTGCGACGCATTACCACGAGCTGACGGCGCTCACCGCCACGCTGGACTCTCTGGCGTCCTGCGCCCTGCAGGTGAAGGAATGGAAAGGCGATATCGTGTTTTTGCACACGGTGGCGGAAGGCGGGGCCGATCGTTCTTACGGCATTCATGTGGCCAGACTGGCGGGCCTGCCGCGCCCCGTGATCGACCGCGCCAGCGCCATTCTGGCCCTCCTCCAGACGGGGGAGAAATCCGAAGCCCTGTCCCGCCTGACCGATGATCTCCCGCTGTTCTCGTCCCCGCCGGCGTCTCGGTCAACTGCGCCGTCCGCACTTCTTGAGATGCTCCGGCAGATCGATCCGGATTCCCTTTCCCCGCGGGACGCGCAAGGGGCGCTCTACACGCTCAAATCCCTGCTGGACGAACCATAATCCCCCCCTGTCACCACCGCCCCGCCTTTTTCGTCTTCCCACGCCCCTTCCCTGTCATTCTGAGCGAAGCGAAGAATCTCAAAACACGCCAGATCCTTCCGCTCCGCGTCAGGGTGACAATGCATAAAAACCTTGGTGTCTTAGCGCCTTGCTGGTTTACATTTTTTGAACCGCGAACACGCGAAGGCTTTCCGGTCTTCCCCGAATCCACAAAACGGATAAAAAAGGGGCCGCGCCCTACAGCGGCGCGAACGCGGCAGAGACCGCCGCAAAGGGACTGGGAATCCCCGCCATGGCAAATCCCACCTCAGCCGCCAGATGAAGGGCGGCAAAACCAAAAATACTCGACAGGCCCGATCCCGCGACGGCGGCAACATCTGCACTCATAGTCCAACCATTTCCAATAAATTTAAACTGTCACAACATACATTTTCGGGGTGCCATGAATGCATCGCATCAACCGCACCACAGTCTTAAACCTGCGCCTGTTTTTTGGAGCTGTCAAAAAAAAACATTCCTGCATTGCAAAAAAAGCATAGGAAAATGAAAAAAAGAAATTTTATTTCCCGAAACGACCCGTCAAAAAGGCTTGCCGGAAGGAATACACCGCATTTTTGAAACGGGAGCGGCCCTTCCCCCAGTCCGAAGCATCAAGCGGATGGGGCCCATGCCCGCCGCCTTCCACGGCATCGTCCTCCAGCTCCAGCCCGACCGCCCCGACCAGATCATCCACATTGGCGCGCTTGAGGTGCATTTCCTGCAGGCGGAGCATGATCTTTTGTTCCTCCGGACCGAAATCACCATCCACATGCACGAGATTCCGCGCAAAGCGGAAGAAGGCAGACTGGTCCTGCAGGTCAGTAATCTGGAAAAACATACCCTCGACATCCTGCCCGTGCTTGATATCGTCTTCCAAAATCAACCGCTGTTCGGGAGAAAAGGGGATATCCTCCAGCGCCTCGGCCATAAAGCGCACTTCCTCCGCGCTGACAATGCTGTCCACATGCGCCAGCGCAAACAGGGTCCGCCACATGTAAAACTGACTACGGGTAATCAAAGGCTTTTGCATGGGGAACCCCTTCCTTGCTCTCGGGACACAGGCCGCCTGCCGCCACACCCGCCCTTCATTGAACCTTGTTTCGGGGCAGGGCACAAGGGGGAAAACACGCCCCGCCTACCCTTCGATTTTTTTCTTCCGTGCGCGGGGCTTTTTGAGGACCGGCGCCACCGTCTCCTCGCACGGCGCGGACGTGACAATATTCAGCTCCCGCTTGATATGCCCCATCTCCCGCACGATGCAATCAATCGTGAAGGTCACGCTCTCCATTTCCTCACGGCTGGGCATCCCGTAGGCGCGGGCTTCCTCGTCCCCGCCGATGACACGGGCGGGAATCCCCAGAGCCGTGCGCCCGTCCGGAATATCGCTGGTCACAACCGAGTTCGAGCCCACCTTGGCATGTGCGCCCACCGTAATATCGCCCAGAACCTGCGCGCCCGCCCCGATCATCGCGCCATTGCCGATCGTGGGATGGCGCTTTTGTCCCTTCTGGTCAGAACGCCCGACCCCGCCCAGCGTGACCCCATGATAGATCGTGACATCATCGCCGATGATGGCCGTCTGCCCGATCACCACGCCCGTGCCGTGGTCAATAAACAGCCGTTGACCGATCGTGGCCTGCGGATGGATCTCCACACCTGTCAAAAAACGCCCGAAATTGGCCAGACCACGGGCCAGTGCCCGCAGGCCCATCTCCCACAGTGCTTGCGACAACCGGTGGATCACCACCGCATGAAAGCCGTTATACGCCAGACAGACCTCCATAAAGGTCGGGCTGGCAGGGTCCCGTTTTTGAATGGCTCTGATATCGTCTAGCAATGACATAGTTTCTCCTTTTTATACCTCTTCATACTCTTTCTTGCTGTCATCTCCCCCCCCTTCTTTGTCATCCTGAACGAAAGTGAAGGATCTCATCAAAACAGATCCTTCGTTTCACTCAGGATGACAGGGGAAGAAAACTTCGTGATCTTCGTGGTTCAAGTTTTTACTATCACCCCAAGCGCCCTCTACGGTGTCAAAATCCCCGCAGACACCACCATTTTCAAGCCCTCTTCCACACTCATCTCCAGTTTTTTCACGTCCGCTTCCGGCACAAACAGCAAATAGCCCGAAGTCGGGTTCGGAGAAGTGGGGACAAACACATTGAGCCAAGCCCCCGCAAGACGGCTTTTGATTTCCCCTTCCGTCCGGCCCGTCACAAAGCCCAGCGCCCAGACTCCGGCTTTCGGGTACTCCACCAGCACACATTCCCGAAACGCTTCGGACTGCGATGTCATGACCGTCTCGAAAATCTGCTTGATCGCGCGGTACAGCGTACGGATCACAGGCATGCGCTGGACAAAAAACTCGGCGACCCTGATAAAAAAACGCCCCAGAATGTTCGTGGCAAACCAGCCGGCCACCACAAAAAACACAAGGGCCACAATCAGACCAAGGCCCGGAAACGTGGCGCGCCCGAACGGCGTTTCATAAAACTGGACGGGCAACAGCCCCACCACATTGCGATCAATCGCCGTCACAAACAGGTAGGTCAGATAGACTGTAATCGTAATGGGGGCCGTGACCAGTATGCCCGCCAGAAAATACCCGCGCAGGCGCGCCCCGAACCGTGCCTTGTAAGAGAGGGGCGCAGGGTCCGGCAGGGTTTGTCGGGGATCATCGGGCAGGTCCGTCATGCAGGCATCATGGCGGGCCCGAGCCAGAAAAGCAAGAGCCTCCCGCGCCGCCTCCTACAGCGTAATTTTATTTCTTATTGTGGATAATTATATTTTTTTCTTGCGCCATGAAAGTGTTTCTTGAAAGGATAGATTTAATAAAATCTGGGAAATCATAAAAAGGAGGTGCCCCCATGACCACAGTTGTCACCCTGTTTCAAGCCAAGGAACCAAAAATCGAGGCAAAAATCGGCTACACACGCGATCTCATTACCGAACAATACAACAATGCGGCAGACGCCATTCATCAGGCCGCCCAGAGCCTTTTGAAACTGAACGCTTTTCATCCAGAAGTGTCCGAAACGCCTGTCTTTGCCATCGTCACGGATCACGGCTCCGATATTGTCGAGGTCAAGGACGTGGTAGGCAAAAAACCTCTCACGGAAACCAGACTGGGCCCCGCTCAGAGCATCAGAGAACCCGTTCTTGTGCTCGGTTCCGGCATGGCATAATAGCGCGCAAGTTTTCCGTCACCCGCGAGCCGCCTTTTTCGTCATTGCGAGGAAGCCTTTGGGCTGACGAAGCAATCCAGTTCTTTTTAATTTTCTGGATCGCCACGGCCTCTTACGAAGCCTCGCGATGACGCCTGTAAAAACCGTCCTCCCCGCCCCTGTTATCCCTGCGCCCTTTTTTTGTCATCCTGAGCAACGCGAAGGATCTGGTGTGTTTCGGGATGAGATCCTTCGTTTCACGCAGGATGACAGGAGAGAAAACAGCCCCAAAATCTTTCAAATAAGCCTTCTGACAATATCAATGAGGGGAGACCCTAAGGCTTCAGGGCGCACCTTGCCTTTTGCAGGCATATAGTGTTTATTGCAAAAGAGAAAAAAAGAGGCCCCCCGATGTCACTGACCTTTGACCACGTCCAGAGCGCCTATGCCGCTATCAAGGATTACACCATGCGCACGCCGTGCGTGAAGGCCCCGCGCCTGTCGCTCCACATGGGGATCGACCTGTATTTGAAGCTTGAAAACCTTCAGCACACCAATGCGTTTAAGGCACGGGGGGCACTCAACAAGCTTTTGACACTGAACACTGAACAACGGGAAAACGGCGTCATCGCCTGTAGCGCGGGCAACCACGCGCAAGGGGTCGCCTACCACGCCCAGCGTCTCGGTATTCCCGCCGTGATCGTCATGCCCAAGGGCACGCCTTTTAATAAAATCCAGAAAACAGAAGATTTTGGCGCAAAAGTGATCCTCCACGGGCGCAACTTCGATGAATCCGTGGATTTCACCCTGCAAATGGCCAAGGACAAGGGCTACACTTTTATCCACCCCTTCGATGATGTCGCCGTCGTGGCAGGGCAAGGCACGCTGGGGCTTGAGATGCTGGAACAACAACCGAGCCTGGATTGCATTGTAGTGCCGATCGGCGGCGGCGGGCTGATTGCGGGTGTGGCCACCGCCGTAAAAGGGGTAAAACCTTCCATAGAGGTGATCGGCGCGCAGGCCGAACTCTATGACGCGGTCAAAACCAACCATGAGGGCCGGACGGGACCCTGCACCGGCGGATCAACACTCGCCGAAGGCATTGCCGTGAAGGCACCCTCCAAAGCCAATCTTAAAATCATCAACACACTGGTCGGCGATATCTGGACCGCCACGGAAGAGGAAATCGAAGAAGCCGTCTTTGATTTCCTGTCCAGCGAAAAACTGGTGGCCGAAGGCGCGGCGGGCGCGGGGCTGGCCGTGATCCAGAAAAACAAGGCGCATTTCAAAAAGAAAAAAGTTGGGCTTGTGGTCTGCGGCGGCAACATCGATTCCCGCCTGCTCTCGACCCTGATTATGCGGGGCCTTGTGCGGGACGGACGCATTACGCGCCTGCGCTTTGAAATTGACGATACGCCTGGTCAGCTTTCCGACATCTCCCGCCTCATCGGGGAAAGCGGAGCCAACGTCATCGAAGTCATCCACCAGCGCCTGATGCAGACCATTTCACTGAAAAAAGCCGAGCTCGATGTCGTGATCGAGGCACGGGACAAACATCATGTCCGCGAATTGGTCGACACACTCAAAGCCGCAGGTTTCAAAGTCACTGCGATGGGAAAAGTGTAAACAACCGCGTTACAACTGCATGCCAAACCGGTTGCACACCCAGATCGTGACCAGATAAAGCAAAACCGTTAACCCGCACGAAGCCAGTAACGCGGGGTAAAAATGCACCCCGCCACGCAACAGGGCAGGCAGAACCAGAAACATCGGCAAAGATGGCAACACATACCAGAAAGTCGCCTCGGCATGATCTGCGATGCGCGCTGTATCGCCCGTCTCCCGCCACATCCAGAGCATCGCGAGCACAGACACCAGAGGCAAAGAAGCCACCAAAGCCCCCAGTGCAGGACTCCGCTTCGCCGTCTCGGACACAACAGTAATCAAAACAGCAGATAAGAGTGTCTTGAACAGTGTATATAACATCATGGGATATTCCATTCTCTAGTCATTTCAAATCAGAAAGCACTCCCCTTCGTCATCCCGTTGGTCTTTTGCGAAGCAAAAGTCACACAAACGGGATCCAGGAAAGAGAGCCGTGAAACGACTCACCTTATGGACCCCCGCACTCTGAGCCTGCTGACGCAAGCGGCGGGGGCGATAGCTGTTGTGTGGTGCATACTTATTTGAAAGGGCTATACATCCGTATGCTTTTGTTGAAAAAACACAATATCTCATGCACATCGCCCCTTGTCACATCCCTTTCACCCCGCCCTTCTGTCATCCCTGCACATTCTTTGTCATCCCGCGCCCCCTTTTCTGTCATTCTGAGCAACGCGAAGAATCTTCCGACACAAAACACACAGATCCTTCGTTTCACGCAGGATGATAGGGGAGAAGAGCTCCCTTCCTCTGTTTCTCCGCGTTACATCCTTCTGTCATGCCCACCCCTTCAAACAATACACCCTTGCCGGATACGTTACTCTTCCCCATTCTCGTCCTCGGGCAGATCGTCACCGAACGATACCGCCTCTTCCTCTGATGCGGAATCCATTTCCAAACCGGAAGCCAGCGACGTTGCGTCTGCACTGTACCCGGATTCTTCCGGCGTGGCTTCAAGGGCTTCGTCCCCGTCCTCCTGAATCAGCCACGCCACAGAAACCACATTCTCGCCATCTGCCACCTTAAAGATCGTCACGCCTTGTGCGGAACGGCCCGTCACACGGATATTTTCGACCGGAGTCCGGATCAACTGGCCGCTATCCGTGACCAGCATGATATGATGGGAATCCGTCACAGGGAATGTTGCCACGACTTCTCCGCCATTCTTCGCGGTCAGAGCCATATTCGTGACACCCATTCCGCCACGGCCCGACAAGCGATATTCGTACGCCGAGGTTCGCTTTCCAAAGCCCTTGTTCGTCACCGTCAGCAAAAGCTGTTCCTTGTCCAGCATCTCGCGGAAACGCTCCTGCGACAGCTCAAGGGCCGTATCCTCGTATTCAAACCCCTCTTCTTCGGTGCCGACAATCTGACTGGCCGCTTTCAAATACGCATTGCGTTCGTCCGGCGATACATCGATATGTTTCAGGACAGACATGGAAATGACCTCATCGCCTTCACGCGCCAGCTTTACCCCGCGCACACCGGTCGAGGTCCGGCCTGAAAATACCCGAATATCTGTGACAGGGAAGCGAATGGCTTTCCCCAGCCGCGTGGCCAGCAAGACATCCTCGTCCTCTCGACAGATTTTGACAGACACCAGCTTTTCTTCTCCTTCCAGTTTCATGGCAATCAGCCCATTGGCACGAATACTCTTGAAATCCGTCAGCTTGTTCCGGCGTACAGATCCATGGGAGGTCGCAAACATAATATCCAGCGTATCCCACTTGTCTTCTTCCTCCGGCAACCGCAGGTAAACAGAAACACTTTCATCTTTTTCAAGCGGCAGAAGATTCACGAGGGCCTTCCCGCGACTTTGCGGATTTCCGAGCGGAATCTGGTAGACCTTCATCCGGTGGACAATCCCCCGCGAGGTAAAGAACAAAATAGGGGTATGCGTACTGGCCACAAACAGATCAGAGACAAAATCCTCGTCCTTGGTCGCCATGCCGGAGCGGCCCTTGCCCCCGCGCCGCTGGGCCCGATAGGCATCCAGCGGCACCCTCTTCACATAACCGCCATGCGTGATGGTCACGACCATATCCTCACGCTGGATCAGATCTTCGATATCCATCTCAAATTCGGCATTGCGAATTTCCGTCCGGCGCGGCGTGTTGTACTTGGCCTTGACCTCCTCCAGCTCCATCACCAGCACGGCGAGCAATTTTTCACGGCTTCCCAAAATCGCCAGATATTCCGCAATCCGGTCTGTAATTTCGCGCAATTCATCCCCGATCTTGTCCCGCTCCAGCCCTGTCAGCCGGTGCAGACGCAACTCCAGAATGGCACGGGCCTGCACTTCGGACATCTGGTATGTCCCCTCTTCCGTGACCATATATTCCGGATCATCAATCAGGGCGATCAGCGGGGCAACATCCCTAGCAGGCCAGCGCTTGGCCATGAGCCCTTCCCGCGCCGCCGCAGGGTCCGGCGCATGCCGGATCAGAGCAATAATTTCATCGATATTGGCCACCGCCACCGCCAGCCCCGCCAATACATGGGCCCGATCCCGCGCCTTGCCGAGTTCGAAAATGGTCCGGCGGGTGATCACCTCTTCCCGAAATTTTACAAAGGCCTTGATCATATCCTTGATCAACATGGTTTGCGGCTTGCCATTGTGAAGCGCAACCATGTTGCAGGCAAAATTACTCTGAAGCGCGGTATGTTTGTAAAGCTGGTTCAACACCACATCGGCGTTGGCGTTGTTTTTCAGTTCAATGACGATTCGCACACCCTCACGGTCGGATTCATCACGGATTTCATGGATATCCTCCACGATTTTCTCACGGCCTACTTCTCCGAGCCGCTCCAGCAACTTGCCCTTATTGACCTGATAGGGCACCTCGTGCACGATAATCGCTTCCCGCTTGCCGATCTCCTCCAGAGAGGTTTTGGCCCGCATCACCACAGAGCCGTGCCCCGTATGATAAGCCCCGCGAATTCCGTTGCGGCCCAGAATATACGCGCCTGTCGGAAAATCCGGCCCGGGGATGATTTCATTCACCTCATCGGTCGTGAGATCGGGATTGGCGACCATCGCCACACAGGCCTCAATGACCTCACCCAGATTATGCGGCGGAATATTAGTGGCCATCCCCACGGCAATCCCGCCCGCGCCATTCACCAGCAAATTGGGGATGCGGGACGGAAGCACCGCAGGCTCCACCATTGATTCGTCATAGTTGGGCCGGAAATCAACCGTATCCTTGTCGATATCCTCCAGCAAGGTCTCGGCGGCCCTGTTGAGGCGCGCTTCGGTATAACGCATCGCGGCGGGCGAATCCCCGTCCATCGAGCCAAAATTCCCCTGCCCGTCAATCAACGGTAGGCGCAAGGACCACGGCTGGGCCATCCGGACCAGAGAATCATAAATCGCCTGATCCCCGTGCGGATGGTATTTCCCCATCACATCCCCGACAATTCTGGCGGATTTTTTATAGGGTTTGTCGGACGCATACCCCCCCTCACGCATCGCAAACAAAATCCGGCGATGCACCGGCTTGAGACCATCCCGCACATCCGGCAGGGCCCTGCTCACAATGACACTCATCGCGTAGTCGAGATAAGACTGCCGCATTTCCTCTTCCAGCGCGATGGTCGGAAAATATTCAGGTTCCTTGAGCGTAACATCAGACATATAACACCAGACTTTCCATTACTCTTTCGTGTAAAAAACGCTCTTCTTGTGTAGCAAAAAAACCACCCAAAACATACTCCTTTCCTTGAAATCCTCCAGATTTTCCTCACAAAGCAAACACACCCTAGCAAAACAAAAAACCGGAGTCAAGAACAAAATGGAACACATAGGAACAAAATAAGATCAAAATGCTCTTTTTTTACTTGAAACTGTTTGAAAACCGTATACAGTGCCTCTTAGGGTATTTTAGAGGACCCCAAAAAAACGAAGAGGCCACACCAATGACATTCAAACTTCCCGAACTCCCTTATGCCTACGACGCGCTGGGGCCCTACATGTCCGCCGAGACGCTGGAATTCCACCACGACAAGCACCACAATGCCTATGTGCTGAAAGGTAACGAATTGGCCGAGTCTGCGGGCTTGTCAGGCAAATCCCTTGAAGAGATCGTTATCACGTCTTTCAAAAACCCTGCGCAGACAGGATTGTTCAACAATGCGGGACAGCACTGGAACCACATCCATTTCTGGAACTGGATGAGACCGAACGGAGGCGGCACAAAAATGGACAGCAAGCTGGAACAGGCTTTGATGTCCGGTTTCGGAAGCTTTGCCGATTTTCGTGGAAAATTCATTGAGGCCGGCCTGACGCAATTCGGCTCTGGCTGGGCCTGGCTTATTCTCAACAGCGAAGGCATGCTGGAGATCATGAAAACGCCGAACGGGGAAAATCCTCTGGCCCACGGCAAGACCGCGATTTTGGGCGTAGACGTGTGGGAGCACAGCTATTATATCGACTACCGCAATGCCCGCCAGAAATATCTGGAGGCCTTTTTGGATCACCTTGTGAACTGGGACTATGTCGCGCAACTGTTTGAAAAAGGCCCGATGAAATTGGCGGCCTGAAGCACATCATTCTCCATGGAGAAGCGTGCTCCGGATTCTGATGGGACTGTAAAAATTTGAATAGAGTTTAAACAGATTGCGATGAGCATGCCCATGCATAAAAACCGGCTCGAAGCTTTTAGTGATGGGGTCCTAGCCATCATTCTCACCATCATGGTGCTGGAACTGAAAGTCCCCCACAGTGGCGAGTTGTCGGCGCTCCTGCCGCTTGTACCCGTACTGCTCAGCTATGTATTGAGTTTTGCCTATATCGGTATTTACTGGAACAACCATCATCACATGTTGCACACCATCCACAAGGTGAACGGTGTCATGTTGCTGGCCAATCTGCACTTATTGTTCTGGTTGTCGCTTGTGCCGTTCACGACCGGCTGGATGGGAGAAAATCATTTCGCTACAGCCCCCACAGCCCTGTACGGTGTTGTCCTTCTGATGTCTGCGCTCTCTTATACCGTGCTTCAAACCACCATCGTCCGCGCGCATCCTGAAGAATCCGTGCTTGCGCGGGCGATTGGAAAAGATAGAAAAGGTAAAGCCTCTCTTGCGCTTTACCTGCTGGCCATCGCTCTGTCCGCTTACTATCCGTGGGGGTCACAGATTTTGTACGCGCTGGTGGCGCTGTTATGGCTCGTGCCGGATCAACGCATTGAAAAGCTACTGTAACCAAAACGAGGCGCCCACATGATGCTTTACACTCTAAGAGTGGCCGTGATTCTTCTTTTGGCCAGTGCTTTGTTGTTGCATCTTCTCAGAACCCTGAAGGAAGCTGTTTACAAAAAAGAAATCCGTATCAGGCATGGCGTGCGTTATAGCTGGCGAAAAAATCCTGCGCTTTTTGCCCTCGCCTTTGGTGTGCAAAGCCTGATCTGTTTTTTGATGTTATACGTGATCATCCATACGCTCTTGGGATCTGGCGCCCCCTAAACCGGCAACAATGCCGCCGCCACGCGCCGCCCTTCAGCCATCAGAACGTTATACGTCCGGCACGCCGCGCCGGTATCCATGCTGTCGATGGTGATCCCCTGCGCTTTCAGAGCCGTCCGCACATCTGGCGGCACAAAGGCAAAAAATTTCCCCGTCCCGAGCAACAACATGGCGATGGAAAGACCTTCCAGCCCTTGGAAATGCGCGGGTGTGAGTTCGGAAACATTACGCGGGGCCGCCCAGAGCATCGCGCTTTCAGGCCTCACAATCACCGCGCCCGTATACAGGACACTATTGACCGTGATCCCGCGCGCACCGTAGCCCTGAATGATCTGGTGCCCCGCTTTGACGAGAGGGGTCATGCCCATTCTAGTGCGCCCCTTCCAGCGCAGATTTTCCGGAACTCTTCCTTAATTTCAGGTAATACAAGGACGGCGCAGAGACGAAATAGGACGAATGCGTCCCGATCAGGATCCCTAAAAACAGGGCCGACACGAAACTGCGAATCACTTCCCCGCCGAACAGCCACAACGCCAACAGCGCCAACAATGTCGAACCGGACGTCATCAGGGTCCGCGACAATGTGGAATTGATCGAGGCATTGATCACGTCTTGCATCGGCATTTTTTTGTATTTCCGCAAGGTTTCCCGCACACGATCAAAAATAATCACGGTTTCATTGATGGAATACCCCGCCACCAGCAAAATCGCGGCCAGCGTGGACAGATCGAAATGCATCTGCGTGATCGAAAACAAACCCAAAATCCCCACCACATCGTGGATCAGTGCCAGCATCGCCCCAATGCCGTACTGCCAGTTAAACCGGAACCAGATATACGCCATGATACCCGCCATGGCGGTGAGCACCGCCATCAAGCCGGCCCGTTTGAGTTCGCTTCCGACCTGAGGCCCGACAAATTCTGTCCGGCGGTACTCTACCTTTCCCACGCCAAATGTCTTGTCCAGCGCCTCCTGCACGGTTTCAATCGCGACCTTTTGGGCCTCGGGCCCGCCCGCTTGTTCGCGCATGCGAACCAGAAGATTATCCGGCGCGCCGAATTCCTGAATCGACACCTCCCCCAACTTCAACCCGTTGAGCTGTTCACGCAAATGGGGAAGATCTGCGCGTTCCTGCGTTTTGATCTCGATCACTGTCCCGCCGGTAAAATCAATCCCGAAATTGAGGCCATGCAACGACAGGGATAAAAACGAGCCCCCCAAAATCACGATACTGGCCAGAAACGCGTAATAACGGTGCCCGAAAAAATCAATCTTCGTATGCGGCGGAACCAGTTGCAACCATTTAATAATCATAAAACTCCGACCTCTCAAAATATCCTGTTACGCCGCAATCGCTTTGGGTTTTTTCCAGCGCACCCATGTCAGAACCATCACCCGCGTGAGCATCATGGCGCAAAAATACGATGTCGCCACCCCGATACACATCGTCACGGCAAAGCCCTTGATGGGGCCTGTTCCAAAAGAAAACAAAATCAATGCGGCAATCAGGGATGTCAGGTTCGAATCCGTGATCGTGGTCCGCGCCCGCGTGTAGCCTGTATCGATGGCGGACAACACGGAACGCCCTTCACGCAATTCCTCCTTGATCCGCTCGAATACCAGCACGTTTCCATCCACAGCCAGTCCGATCGTCAGCACGATCCCCGCAATTCCAGGCAGGGTCAAAGTCGCCTGAAGCGCCGACATCACCGCCAAAATCAACGTCATATTGACCAAAATCCCGACAGAGGCAAACACACCGAACAGCCCATAGGACAGACAACTGAACACCACAACAAACAACAGCGCCATCAGGCACGCTTTGAGGCCTGCCGCAATCGAATCAGACCCCAGCGTGGGGCCCACAGTGCGTTCCTCCACCACCTGCATCGGGGCAGGCAACGCCCCTGCCCGCAAGAGCAAGGCCAGATCACTGGCTTCCTCCACCGTAAAATTACCGGAAATTTGCCCTTGCCCGCCACATATAATACTCTGGATGACAGGGGCACTTAAAATTTTATTATCCAGAACAATCGCAAAGGGCTTCTTCAGATTTTTCTTTGTTACCTCGCAAAAGCGCCGCGTACCAGCGGTGTTCAGACGAAAGCTGATCACAGGCGTGCCGTCCTGAAAGGTTTGTTGCGCCGTCTCCAGCATGTCCCCTGTAATCAGGGGCCGACGCTCGACAGACAGTTTTTGCGCCGGATGCTCCGCCATGGGAAAGGCCTTCACGCCGCCTGCGCCGGCTTCAGCCGCATCTTTTACCAGATGGAAATTCAATTTGGCCGTGGTCCCTATAATCGCTTTCAGGCTTTCCGCATCCCCCCCTGGCGCCTGCACCAAAATCCGGTTTTCTCCCTGCCGCTGGATCAAGGGCTCCGTCGTGCCCAGCTCGTCCACCCGCCTGCGAACAATCTCGATAGACTGGGAAATTGTCTGGTCATAGATTTGTCGGATACCAGCGTCACTCAAAGCCCCCTCGAGCGTGACCCCGTCCGCGCGTGTCTGGATATCCAGCGCATCATCCAGCCGGCGCAAAAATTTGCGGGCCGTTTCGCCATCCGCTTTTTCCCGCAAAACAACCCGCACGCCGTTTTCTATTGTGCCGATTGCGCTGTATCCGATTTTTTCCTCGCGTAAGGTTTTGCGGGCTTCCTGAAGCAGGGAATCGGCCCGTTCCTTCAGGACCAGCGGCACATCGATCTCGTACAGCAAATGCGCCCCGCCCCGCAAATCGAGCCCCAAATTCACTGTTTTGACGGGCAATATCCCGCCTGAAATCGCGCCCAGCGTTTCACGCCCTTTCTCCCCCACCATATTGGGTAAAGCAAAGAGCCCCCCGACCAGACAGACGGACACAATCATCCAGATTTTCCAACGCGGGAGCACGATCATATGCAACAGTTCCTATTTTTTCTTGTCATTTTTTCCGGATTTTACACCGGACGCCCCGCCCTTGTTTTTTTCATCGTTGGCCGCTTTGGGCTTCAGCAGAGGCTCGTTTCTGCTCTGCAATGTCGACCGCAAGGCCGTGACGTTCAGACCATTCCCCAGATCCACGATGACCTCTTCATTCCCGTCCTCGATTTTGTCAATGACCCCGACCAGACCACCGCCAGTGATCACCGTGTCTCCCTTTTTCATCCGCTTCAAAGCCTGCGCATGTTCCTCGAAGCGCTTTTTCTGGGGGCGGATCAGGAGCACGTAAAAAAGCCCCACCATCACGGCCACAAACATCACGTTTTTAAAAAAAAACTCACTGGAGTCAGGGGCTTCCACAGGAGAAAGACCAGCCTCTGCGGCTTTTCCAACGACTGCGACACTCTGGGCATAGGCGTGTGATATCAACATTTTTTCCGTTCCATATCCTCAAACTTCAAGGTCCTCTTGTACAAACACGACCGGACTATAAAGTGCCTGTATGGAATTACAAGCAGGAGAAGCGAAAAAATCCCGAGTTTTTTCCTCCGTTCCCGCACCTTATGTCCGCTTATCCCCAGCACCCTGTGTATAACTTTGTGTATAGGCGCTGAATAAAACAAAAACAACCCTTCCCTTGCACGAAACCCATACTATATGAAAGACTTGTCAGGCGCCTTTCAAGCCCGATCGCAACACCTGTTTTTTTAAATTCCTGTTTTTTACGGTATGACCTGTGGATTCTTTTGACATTTTTCTTTTCAGCCCCTCCGGACTGACGTAGTCTTCCAGACAATACACCGGAAAACTTCAAGATTTTTTCACACTGTCCGGCCAGCGTTTCAGGCCACAATTTAAAAAAACGAGCAACCTTCGGGGAACCAGACGCCATGATAAATATCAAAATGCAACCGACAGAAGTTCAAAAACTCTCACCCAAGATCATCGTGGCTGGGATTGGTGGCGCAGGGGGCAATGCGGTAAACAACATGATCTCGCAAAATCTGGAAGGGTGCGAGTTTCTGGTGTGCAACGCCGATGCGCAGGCGCTTGAAAACTCCCTGTGCCGGAACCGTGTCCAGTTGGGGGTCCATGTGACGGGCGGTCTGGGGGCCGGATCAAAGCCCGAGATCGGACGCGCCGCCGCAGAAGAATCACTCGAAGATGTCATGCGCTATTTTGAAGGTGCAAACATGGCTTTTATTACCGCCGGTATGGGCGGCGGTACAGGCACAGGGGCCGCGCCCGTGATCGCCCGCGCCTGCCGTGAACGGGGCATTCTGACCGTGGGTGTTGTCACAAAACCGTTTCATTTTGAAGGCTCGCACCGGATGCGTTCTGCTGAATCGGGAATCGAGGAGATTCAGGATTATGTGGACACACTGATCGTTATTCCGAATCAGAACTTATTCCGCATCGCCAATGAAAACACAACCTTCTCCGAAGCTTTCCAGATGGCCGACAGTGTTTTGCAGTCCGGCGTGCGCGGCGTCACGGACCTGATGGTCCGGCCCGGCCTTGTCAATCTGGACTTTGCCGATATCCGCACCGCGATGCAGGAAATGGGCAAGGCCATGATGGGCACCGGCGAGGCCAGTGGTGACAAACGCGCCATTGAAGCCGCAGAATCAGCAATCAACAACCCACTCCTCGATGATGTTTCGATGAAGGGGGCACACGGCGTCATTATCAATGTCACAGGTGGCAACGACATGACCTTGTTCGAGGCCGATGAAGCCTGTAACCGGATCCGCGATGAAGTGGACCCTGATGCCAACATTATATTCGGCGCGACCTTTGACCCCGCCATGGAGGGCCGGATCCGCGTGTCCATCGTGGCCACGGGCATTGAAAAGGAACTGGAAAAACAGCGCCGGCAAGGATCTCAGGACCAAAAAGCTCTGAATAATGCCCAGATTGGGCCAAAAGCCTTCACAGGAGTCCGCTCTCCCCTTGAGCCCTCTGGCTATGCCCTCGCGCCAGCCGCACAAAAGCCTGTATTCATCCCGCAATCAGCCAGGAACCATACACCCTCTCCTAAAATGGTGGAACCTTCCCTGTTCAAAGAGCCCGAAGCCGAGCTCTTCGAGCAACAAGAATTTGAAATCTCCGCAGGGGCATCGGCCCTCTCTGCAGAACAAACGGCTTCTTCCGGCCCCTTGCGCGGCATGCTGTATAACAATGCCTTTATCCCACCGCGCCCCGCAGAACCCACGTATGATCCGGCCTCCGGCACACGACCCTATATTGCGGGATTTCGTGGCGAGCACGTACCGGATTCTGCCCCCCCCCTGACATCCTCTTCGTTGAAACTCAATCCCCCGAAACAACCCGCACCTTTGGAGCAAAGACGGGCCCCTTCCCTGTTCGAGCGAATCAGCGGGACCGTTCAGGAGCATCTGGGGCATCTGGTCAGTCGTGTGGATTCCGCAACGGCGCGGGAACGAAGCGCCCCCGCATACAGGGAAACACCCGCAATGCGCCCTATGATCTCGGCCCCCTCGCAAGGGACACTGAACATCGAATCACCCGCCCGCCCTTCACAAAGCGCCGGAGATGAACTTGATATTCCAGCGTTTTTAAGACGACAGGCCAATTAAAGGGGACACCCTAATAAAATTACCATAAATATGTTGAATTTATTGTATCATGTGTGCTATATGGTATTCCCATGGACACATCCTGCTCAAATATTTTCAATCAGGTTGAGACAGCAGTCAGCTCTTTGGACCCGCAGGCCCTTGCAGAAGCGGTCAAGACAATGGCTGTGGCCCTAGAGGCGCAGGACACTCTTCCCACAGCAGAAGAACACCAGCAGGGTCTTGCCATCCTGTACCGGACAGTCTCGGCACTCCAATCCGTATTGCAGGATTCGACCATCGATTCTCTGACAGGCCTGCCAAACCGGCGGGCTTTTGATCAAGCCCTCGATACAAAATGGGCCGCCCTCAAACGGAATGACATGCACAATTTTGCACTCGTCTTCATGGATCTGGATGGTTTCAAAGCTATTAACGACACATTCTCCCACGAGGCAGGCAACCATGTTCTGCAAGAAGCCGCCCAGCGGCTTCGGGGGAAAACCAGACAAGAAGACATGATCTTCCGCTATGGCGGCGATGAGTTTGTCATTTTGATGCCGGTCAAAGACAAAGAGAATTTTTCTAAAATCACAATCAAACAGCACCTCAGGGATTCTCTCGAGGGACTGGCACTCTGGAAAAAGGATATCCCCTATCCCGTCAGCGCCAGCATCGGCATCGCGGTCAGTGACAATAACAGATCTGTCTCGGACCTCCTCCCCCTTGCCGACGCGCGTATGTACAAGGACAAGCACGGCAAAAATACTCCGCAAGAAAAAACGCCCCCTTCTGTTCTCTCCGCACTGTTCGACAACCTCCGCTGGCCCTGTGTAAAACCGCACCTTCCTCCCAA
The DNA here is from genome assembly GCA_964348795.1 of uncultured Pseudobdellovibrionaceae bacterium. Taxonomy (GTDB): domain Bacteria; phylum Pseudomonadota; class Alphaproteobacteria; order Micavibrionales; family Micavibrionaceae; genus JADLAT01. The sequence goes on from CAYGDY010000012.1 coordinate 22,349, forward strand.
GGAAAAGAGGCTCGAAACACGCCGTATCGAAGCCATTATAAAGAAAAACACCCCCATTCCCCCTGAAACACATCCTGATCCATAAGGTCTACCCCAGAATCCACGGCGGAAATTTTTCTTGGAGACACGCTTCACTTTTCCGGCTTGAAAGAGTAGGCTTGGGGACTGAGCTTACAAATTCAAGAGATCAAACCCTTATGGCTGAATTTACCCTTCCCCCAAATTCCAAAATCAAACAAGGCACGCGTTTCGAGACCGCCCAAAATGCGGCGCGGACAAAGACTTTCAAAATTTACCGCTGGTCCCCCGATGACGCCGAAAATCCGCGGCTGGATGAATATGTGATTGATCTTGATCAATGCGGGCCTATGGTACTGGATGCCCTCATCCATATCAAAAACAATGTGGACCAGACCTTGACGTTCCGCCGTTCCTGCAGAGAGGGCATTTGCGGTTCCTGCGCGATGAATATTGACGGTACGAATACACTGGCCTGCACCAAGGCGATTGCCGATTGCAAGAGCACGGAAACCAAGATTACGCCCCTGCCCCATATGCCGGTGGTTAAAGATCTGGTGCCGGATCTCAATCATGTGTACGCCCAGTACACCAGCATTCAACCGTGGCTGAAAACCGACAGCCCCGCCCCGAACCGCGAACGCCTGCAATCGTCAGGGGATTCCAATATCCTGAACGGGGAAGACGGACGGGGCCCTGCGGGCTGTATTTTGTGTTTTTGCTGTTCGACCTCCTGCCCGTCTTACTGGTGGAATAGTGACCGCTTTTTGGGGCCCGCCATTCTGCTTCAGGCCTATCGCTGGATTGCCGACACCCGCGATGAAGCCACTGGAGAGCGTCTGGATGCGCTGGAAGATCCGTTCCGCCTGTACCGGTGCCATACGATTATGAACTGCACGAATACTTGCCCAAAGGGCTTGAATCCGGCCAAGGCGATTGCAGAAATCAAGAAGCTGATGGTGGCGCGGCAATAAGCGCGTCTTCTGAAAGCCCTCGCACTTCAAGAACCTTCAAACGGCTGGTTTCCCCGCGTATCAGAGTAATCGCGCTCTTGGGAATGCCCCAGTGTTTTGCCAGCAAGGCCGTCAGCGCCTTGTTGGCTTTGCCCTTCTCCGGTGCCGTTGTAATCTGAACTTTCAAAATATCTTGACCGTCTGCACCTTTTTCCCAGCCTGTCACCGCGTTTTTTCTTGCGGAAGGCTGAAGTTTTATGTTAACAATTTGCGTATTTTGAACCATATGCCTTGCTATGAAACGGCTGTGTCATGCCCCATGATTTGAAAAAATTGTTTAACAACCTCTGTACCAAGCCTGTGATAATCGGTGCAATTCTGCTCGCTTGGGGTGCGCTGGAACATTACGAGGCCACCCATCCTGTCAAACACAAAGGCCCCACACCAACAGACATCGACGGGCATACCAAGACGCACCCTCAGGACGCATTATCCACAACCATATCCAGTCCGTAATCCAGTTGCGGGGCACTGTGGGTAAGCGCGCCCACAGCAATATAATCCACACCCGTTTCCGCGATTTTCCGGACAGTTTTCAGGGTTACACCACCTGAAACCTCCAAAGGCACCTGTCCTTGCGCCATTTTCACACCGGCCTTAATATCAGAAAGCGTAAAATTATCCAGTAACACGCAATCCGCGCCGCCGGCTTCCAATACAGCTTCAAGTTGCGCCAGCGTATCCACCTCGATTTCAATCGTGCGTGTATGCCCCGCCAGCATGCGGGCCTGATTGAGCGCCTCTGTTACGCCACCACACACGGCAATATGGTTGTCCTTGATCAAAATAGCATCGTCCAGCCCGAAACGGTGATTCGTGCCGCCGCCCATCCAAACGGCATATTTTTGAAACAGCCGCAAGTTCGGGATCGTTTTGCGGGTATCGCAGATTTGCGCGCCTGTACCGGCGATCTCCTGCACATAGTCCCGCGTGAGCGTGGCCACCCCGCTCATATGGCACAGGAAATTGAGCGCCACCCGCTCAGCCTGAAGGATAGCACGGGCAGACCCTTCAATCTCCGCCACCACATCGCCTTGCGCCAGATCATCCCCGTCCTGCGCCATAACCGTGAGTTCCAGATCGGAATCAGTGAGAGAGAATGCCGAAAGCGCCACAATCAGGCCCGCCAGCCGGCCAGCTTGGCGCGTTTTCAAAACAGCCCGCGCTGAAGCCCCCGCAGGAATGAGGAGCACGGATGTCACATCAAAACCATGCCCGAGATCCTCCCGCAAAGCGGCCTTGACGATATCTTCAATGATAAGAGGAGAGAGATTCATCGGGGATCCTTTTGCGATTGTTTGAATCTACTCATACCCCCCCCACATCACGCATGCTACGCACGCGGCGGGGGTGATGAAAGAACGGCTTACAACCCCCTAAGCCGCCCTGCTCATCGCGTCTTTCGTGGCTTTGACGACTTTTTCCGCCGCATCGGCCAGATCGTTGGCGGCGATAATATCAAGTCCAGAGGTGCTCAGAATTTGCTTGCCCTCTGCCACGTTGGTCCCTTCAAGACGTACAACCAACGGCACGGACAGCTTGACTTCCCTCGCCGCCGCAATAATCCCCTTGGCAATAATATCGCACTTCATGATCCCACCGAAAATATTGACCAAAACACCTTTGACATTGGGATCGGAGAGAATAATCTTGAACGCCGCCGTGACTTTTTCCTCGTTCGCGCCACCGCCAACATCTAGAAAATTCGCGGGCTCCCCGCCATAGAGCTTGATAATATCCATCGTTGCCATGGCCAGCCCCGCGCCATTGACCATACAGCCGATATTCCCATCCAGCGAGACATAGGACAGATCGTATTTATGTGCCTGACGCTCTTTTTCGTCTTCTTCGGTTTCATCGCGCATGGCGGCCACATCCGCATGACGAAACAGCGCATTGTCATCGAAATTCATTTTGGCATCGAGCGCCATGACCTCGTTCCCCACCACAATCATCGGGTTGATTTCGACAATCGAGGCATCCAGATCCACAAACGCCTTGTACAAATTCATGAAGAATTTTGTGGCGCTTTTGAGTTGTGCGTCCTTGAGCCCCAGCCCGAACGCCAGTTTACGGGCATGAAACCCAGAAATCCCCGAAGCAGGGTCCACAGACACCTTCATGATTTTTTCAGGGTTGTTGTGGGCCACGTCCTCGATATCCATCCCGCCTTCTGTAGAGACCATAAAAGTCACGCGGCTGGTGGCACGGTCCAGCACCACAGAGCAGTAGTATTCTTTTTCAATATCCACACCGTCCGTGACATACAAGCGCTGGACTTCCTTGCCCTCTGGTCCTGTCTGTTTCGTAACCAGCACCTTGCCGAGCATGGCTTCTGCAGAGGCCTTCACATCCTCCAACGTTTTGCACAGGCGCACACCGCCCTTGCCAGTCGGGTTATCCGTGAATTTCCCCGCGCCGCGTCCGCCCGCATGAATCTGGGCCTTCACGACATACAAGGGGCCAGGTAATTGGCTGGCGGCCTCGACAGCTTCGGCCACGCTCATCGCGGGAATGCCGGCAGGCACCGCCACACCGTATTTTTTCAACAATTCTTTGGCCTGATATTCATGGATATTCATGCGAATTCATTCTCCGGCAGAGGGTAAACAATAAAATGACATTTCACATTTACCACGCTGACCGTGATTTGCAACCCCGAAGTTTTTTCCTGTCATCCCGAGGCAAGAGGCGAAGGATCTCAAAAACACACAATTAACGGTTTCTTAAATTTTCTATACCATAATGCAAGAAAGATACAAGGACGCGCCGCCAGAGCGCCAAGGATGTAGAAATGTCATTTCATCATACCGACACACCGCCTCCCCTGACCGACAGGGCTTTGCTGGAAAGACTTTTTGAGATTTCAGAAAAGTTCAATGACGGGCAGGAAGACACGGCGCGCCAGATGGCAGAGGATCTGTTCAGCGGGAGTGCCGACAACCCCGCAAGAGCCCTCAAAATTCTCAATATGCTCCGCACCGGATCGGGGGATATGATTGCAGGCCCGACCGATTTGGACGAAAAAGAACAAGAAAAAGAAAAGGCCAAAGAAGAGGAACGCTACAGAACTCTTCTGGCTCTGGAAAACCAGGCGGCCCAGCTTGCGCGGGACATCGCCACACTTCAAAGGGATCTGGCGCGCATTCAAGAAGACTCCCGAAAGAACAAAGAAAAAATCGCCTTCGAGGAAAATAATCTCCGTCAGTTGAACGCGAGCCTTGTCGCATTCCAGCAAGAAACACAACTCTTGCAAAACAGGTTACAGGATAAAAACCAGCACCTTGAAACCAAAACGAAAGAATACCAAGGGGAAAAAACCCTCAACGCAGAAATCGTGCAGGATCAAAAAGACAACAAAACTGACCAGACCACGCAAGACGCCACACATCAGGACACGTTGGAAGCCCTGCAGAGAAAAGATCCTGTATTGGTGGCCCTTGTAAGAGAGAAGCTCGATCCTCTTACCCTGAGCCATATCAACATCTACACCGCCCTGCCCGGGGAAGAGAACTGGGAACGCCACAGGCTGGTTTTAGAGGAAAACGGGGAATATTTCGTCAAAAGTCCCAAAACAGGCGAAAAAATCAATATCAAGGATTTACCCCATAGCGAGGAATTGCTGAAAAACATTGAAACTGCCAAAAAAGCGGGCCTACGCACCTTCGCCGATGAAGCCACCGTTGACGCTTTCGAGAGCAACGTCAAGAAGGCCAAAACACGCTACGACGCACTGGTAGCCGCAAACCCCGATGACAAGGTTGTCCAAAGGGCGTATGAAAGCCACGGGGTTTCTCTGGATTTGAAAGACAGGGAAGAAGCACTCATCGTTGAAAAAATGCAATCCGATCCCAAATTGCTCAAAATCGAATCGGAATTGAAAACACTTTACGAGGAACGTGACGATATTGCGCGGCAACTTGCCCCACGCGCGCGCCAGGAAGACGATATCCGAAACCGGATCAGAACAGCCGATAAACGGCTGGAGGAATACAAGTCAGACCAGCAGGACATTGAAGCACGACAAAAAGCCCTCGAAGAAAAAATTCTGGAAAAAGAACGCGCCTTGGCAGAAACACAAACGGAAATCCGCAACAACAAGGAAACCCAAGCCTTGTTCCAGGACTCAGGAAGCAAGGTCAAACTCTACTATGACTATAAAGAAGCACAAAACAACAATGACACGAGCCTTGCAGAAAAACTCAAGGCCATCATCAACCCCACCTTGTTTGATTTTATCGAGAGTCTGCTCCCCGAAAACAGGGAACGCGCAAGAATCGTTCAGGAAGCCGCCAAAAACAGCTCTCCCCTCCCCGATACAGGGACAGGAAGCGCGGCGGATAAATACGGCCTTTCCAACCCACTTCAAGGCCTCCTTCAACCGAAGGATCCTTTTAACAAAGCCGCGCCTCTACCCCACTCTCCGCTCCCTGAACAGGAACAAAAACCCGAGAATACGCCTGCCATTCACACACCCGCCGCAACACAGACACATTAACGCCCTGTTAAGCACTTATTAACCTTTCATCAATAGAATAGGGGTAACGGACAAAAAGCCGGTAAAAAATAAAGTGTGTGTGAACTAAAAACCAAAAAAATGAAGAGACGGTGCCATGAGCATAGGACCCACAGAATCCGGAAACACCCTCAGAACACCGCTTCTGGAAGCAACAGGCGGGACACGGGAATTTTTTCTGCAGGAAAAAGTCCCGCCCCATCTGTATGACGCACTTGACGCTGTCAATAACAATGCGTTCGGGACTCTTCCCCAAGCCGACCGGATCGCGGTCCTGAACCAGATCAACGAGTCCCTTCAAAGACGGCTGGATGGCGGCATGGACCCCGTCACCGCGAAAAACGAGGTCATGCAGGGGCTCTTTCCCCAAGCCAGCCCGCAAACCCGTTCTGCACTGGATGATATGCTGTTGTTGCAAAGAGCCAAGGCGCCCGCGCCCAAACCTAGTGAGTGGGATCAAACAAAACTCGAAAAACTGGCCGAAGAAGTCAAAAAGGAAGTCGGAAACCAGCCCCTCAATCCTGAAGAGATCGAGCATATCGCAGAAGCACGTGGCATTCCGCCCAGTGCGCTGGAATCTTTCACAGCCAAACTGGAAGCCAACGGCGTACAAGTTCAAAAACCGACAGTGACAGACGAACTCGGCGTGACCAACGCGCCTGGTATGGGCCTCGTGAAAGAGGCCGTAGATATCAATCTCGCCGCGAACCTCATAAAACCCACTGTTCCTGGTTTTGGAATGGGGTCCTGACAACCATAAGAGAGGCCCATGACTGTTTCCAGTAGCAGAGAAGAAATCAGCCGCTCCATAGAGGCCTTCACACGGTCTCAGGACCACGTGAAGTATGCCTTTGGCTCCAAAGATTGTGAGACAGGCGGCGTAGATTGCAGTGGTTTTATTTTTGCCGCGACACGACAGCTCGCCTCCGAAGGCTTACTCGACACACGCATCCCGACTCTTCTCAATGCCTCCTCCGAAGCCCAGATTGCCAATATCAAGGCACAGGGTGGCACCGTGCTGGAAGGGCGAGGCAACGAAATGCTTCCCAAACTCAAAGCCGGCATGGTGATCGGGATAGACAATGGCCAAAAAGGCTTTGATGCCGGTCGGGCTATGGGGATTGATCACGTTGTAACAACCTACACAGACCAGAAGACAGGCGAATTGATGATCGCCCAGAGTTCGTCAGACGGCAAGGGCGTGAACGCTCTCAAGGCCAGTGACTGGCTCCAGAAAAATGCCAATGACCAGATGTATGCAATCGATCTGGTGGAAGCCAATGGATTTCAAAATCTCAACTCTGTCGCCGCCGCGAACCTCACACCGACACGGGAAGACAAAGGACAAAAAACAAATACCACCCACTACGCCCAGCTCCCTCAGGAACAACAAGGCCTGATGACCCTGTTCATGGTTCTGGCCATGCTGTTTGGAGACAACAAGGATTTGAACGGCTTGTTTTCCGGCATCCTTGGAGTCAGCGAAACCGAATTCACCACCTTCCGCGACAATGCCAAAACAAACGGCTGGACTCCAAAGGAAGCCGCCCGGCGCTTTGATCAGTATGATAATGTCAATTTTGAACGGGCCCAACAACTGACTACCGGATTTAACGGCTCTTTGATCAGCGTAATTCAAAAACATGAATCCAACGGCGGCGATTACAACATCGCCAATGGCGGTTCAAACCCCGTCAACGTCAAGGATGGCAGAAAACTGACGGAATGGAGCATTGCCGAGGTTCTGGATTTCCAAAAATCCCATAAAAACGGCGACGGCATGCCAGGGGCAACATCCTCCGCCATGGGCGCGTGGCAAATGATGCCGAACACCTTGGAATCTGCCGTCAAGCAAATGCATCTGGACCCCAACACCACGAAATTTGACAAGGCCACGCAAGATAAAATTGCGCTCCATCTGATGGTCGAAAAGCGGGGACTGGATGATTTCCTGACAGGGAAAATCAGCAAACAAGAGATGATGAGTGCTCTGGCCCATGAATGGGCCTCCATGCCTACCAATTTCAACGGCGATGCGGCCTATGGCGGCAAGGCCGGTAACCCTTATAAGGTGCCCCTGCAACGGGTGCGGGATTTCTCGGACGCACTGGATCAGGCCAAGGAAACTTATCAGAAAACAGGCGATATGATGGCCGCCATTCAGGCCACATCGGATTCTCCCAACAATATCAAGATTGATCCGAACAGAAATAAAGAAGGTGACAGCAAAACTCTGGCAGATGCCAGCGAAAAATTCAATAAAGACTTCAAGACTGCCTCTGCGGATACCCCCAAAGACATACCGGCTGTGGCTTTGAAAAACGAACCCAAAATCACAGCGCTCACCGCGTAACCCCCAAGAAGAAAGGCGGTGTCCTCCATGGCTTCACACAACACACACAAACCTCCTTTGAAAACAACCTTTCAGAACGAAGTGGTGCTCGGGACAACCTACACACTTGATGAAAACGGGCAAAGAATGCATATACAATCCGCACCTCAGGTGAGTATGGGTGATACCGTCATGGGATTTCTTGAAAAAGTGCTGTCCTATTTCAAGGGAGACTATGAAAAAGGAGAAATTCTGAGTAGCAGAAATCCGTTTAACGAAGATACCTATGTGGACCCTGCGGAAGAACCCGATCCCCTCGCAGGCGATATGGTCAAGACTGTGTACCTTCCGCCTGCGTTCAATGCTGTTTCAGGCAATAATTTTCAGGCACTGGCAAAAGACCAGATCGCCACGCTGTTGAAAACCGCTGGCGTGGAAGAGTACCTCAATGGAAACAAAAACGCGCAAGAGGTCATTCAAAACCTCAAAGGAGTCTGGGACAATTTCCACCCCGAGGCGCCCAACAAGGTGCCGTTCTCGGGACAAGACGCCCAAAGCATGGAAGATGCGCTCGAAAAAGCCAAAGCCGACTACCAAAAAAACCACGATCTGGGCAAAGCCCTGAACTTCATGCCTGGCGGGACGGCGATGTAAGTCGCCTAAGCCGCCTTGCTTTTGCGGAACAAATGCTCGACCCCTGCCCGCTCCTCACGCAGTTCGGTGTCCGTAGCCTCCATCCGCGCACGGGAAAACGCATTGATCTCCAGCCCCTGCACGATTTCGTACTGCCCGTTTTTGCACACACAAGGGTAACCGTAAATCACACCCGCAGAAATGCCGTAAGACCCATCCGATGGCACGGCCATGGAGACCCAGTCCCCCTCCACCGTCCCGAGCGCCCAAGAGCGCATATGGTCAATCGCCGCGCTAGCCGCGCTGGCGGCTGAAGATGCGCCTCGCGCCTTGATAATCGCGGCACCGCGTTGCTGAACCAGCGGAATAAAGGAGTCCGCATACCATGATTGATCAACCTTTGACAAGGCCGGTGCGCCCTGCACCACCGCATGATGCAGGTCGGGATACTGGGTCGAGGAATGGTTCCCCCAGATGGTCATCTTTTTGATCTCGCTGGAATGTACGCCGGTTTTTTCCGCCAGCTGGCTCATAGCGCGATTATGATCCAGCCGCACCATTGCTGTAAAGCATTTGGGGTCCAGATCCGGCGCGTTCTGCTGGGCAATCAGGGCGTTTGTATTGGCCGGATTCCCAACAACCAGTACCTTCACATTCCGTCTGGCGTGCGCATTGAGCGCAGAGCCCTGCGGCGCAAAAATCGCGCCATTGGCCTCCAGCAGGTCTTTACGCTCCATGCCTGGTCCGCGCGGGCGGGACCCCACCAGCAAAGCGTACTCGACATCCTTGAACGCCACGTTCGCATCATCGGTCATAACAACCCCCTTCAAGAGCGGGAAGGCACAGTCATTGAGTTCCATCACCACCCCTTCCAGCGCAGGCAAGGCCGGCGTAATTTCCAGCAGGTGCAGGATCACAGGCTGATCGGCCCCTAACATCGCACCCGAGGCAATCCGGAACAACAGGGCATAACCAATCTGACCAGCCGCACCGGTCACAGCGATTCTAACAGGAGATTTCATAGCAGGAAAACCTTTCGTGGGAGAGGGACATCGAAAACGAACAACCCCGCAAGAACAGCGGAGTCTGGAAAATACTATACCCTATAGAACCGGAAGTTGTCGAGGGGCGTTTTGCTCCCAATACAAACGTATAATCAAAGCGGCTTTATGCCGCCGCCAACTGAGGCAAAAAGGCCTGAACGGCTTCGTATTCCTCTTGCAATTCTTTTTCGGATATATTCATACAACCCCGAGAAAATGTATTCACCTCCAGTCCTTGGACGATCTCCCACTCTCCGTCCCTGCACTTCACCGGATACCCGTACACAAGGCCTTCCTCAATGCCGTAAGAACCATCAGACACCACGCCCATGGAAGTCCAATCATTCTCGGGTGTGCCCAAAGCCCAGTCGTGCATATGATCAATCGTGGCTTTGGCGGCACTGGCCGCCGAAGAGGCTCCCCGTGCCTCTATAATACACGACCCGCGTTTTTGAATAGCCGGAATGGCAACACTCCTGTACCATTCTTCCTGAAGACGGGACCCCAACGGCTTTCCCTCCAGCTGGACATAATGGTAATCTGGAAACTGTTTTGGAGAATGATTTCCCCAGACGGTCACCCCTGTCAGAGCGTTCACAGCCACATCCAGATTCTTAGACAACATCCCCTTCGCACGATTATGATCCAGACGCATCAGGGCTGTGATATGACGCGGATCAATATCCGGTGCATTCTCCTTCAAAATCAAGGCATTCGTATTAGCCGGATTCCCAACCACCACAATCCGCACATCCTGGTCCGCCTGCGCGTTCAACGCTCTGCCCTGCTCCACAAAAATCTCGGCATTTTGTTCCAGCAAATCCTTGCGTTCCATCCCTTTACCCCGTGGCTTGGCACCAATCAAAAGGGCGTATTTCACGTCCCGAAACAAGGTATCCAGATCCCGCGTCACAACAATATCCTTCAGCAAGGGCTCTGCGATATCTTCCAGCTCCATCGCCAAGCCTTTGACTGTCTCCTTCTCACGGGATTCCTGAAGATGCAGGATCACAGGCTGATCCGGCCCCAGCATCTGGCCCGAAGCAATATTAAAGACAAGGGGGTAGGCGATACTGCCAGAAGCCCCCGTTACTGCGACATGGACAGGTTTTTTATGTTCGGAACCCCAAGGGACAACAGAAACAGACATCAGAATCAACCTTTTTAAAAATATGTATAATAAAACCCGAATAACTTAATATATGAAAATTTTTTTAGAGACAAGGAAAAAATGAACAGGTCTGGGTTGCGCAAGAGGCATATCTTGTGACGCGATGGGGTGATACCCTCTGGACTTTAAACCGGAAAGCCCAAAAATTCCAATTGCCAGCGCATTTCATCGGATGAAAGAGGGTAATCCGTCCCGCCTTTAGGGTATATCAGGGCTTTCATTTCCACGCGCCCTATTTCCTTTTGGAGCTGAAGGGCCAGCCGCATGGACAAGCCCGCCCGCCACGTCATGGCAATGATAGGCTTGGCGGCGCGCAACGCAAACACCCGCTTGATGCTCTCGGAATCCGTTTTCAGGAAAGAGGCCAGCGCCAGCAGGACAAACTCGTGATCCCGCATGGCCAGCGCATCGGACACAACCTGCTCATCCAGCGCCCCTGCCTTGACCAGCCGCGTCAGGCGCGCATGGGGCGTTTCCGCCTGCGCCGTCCCTGCACCGTCATCTGCCCCTGCGAAATCCACCCGCCGGCGGAAGGCCGCTGAAATTTCCTCTGTTGTGTGTTCATCGAAATCCTTACGCTGAAGGAGCAAATCCCGCACCGAAGCATCGACAAACACGGCCAGTTCCCGCGCAATCGAAGCAGGGAGAGACTTACGCACTGCAATGGGGGCCTGCCATTCCGGCAACCGGCGGGCCATCTCTACAATCGTATGCAGGAGCCCTTCACTCAAATGCGCCCCCTCGTTCTCAATCAGGGCTCGTCCACCAGGGGGATCTTGCGTGCGGATCACGGCTTCCGACAGGGCCGCGCTAACCTCTTTCCGGCGGGCAATCGCCTCCACAACCCAGCTTTCCGGATGCCCTTCGAGGATATCGAGCAAATCCGCGTCCGACAGCGCGGCACAAAACCGCAGGACCGGCTCCGAGACTTGTCGCTCAACATCCCGCGCCAGTTGCACCGCCACCTTGGGCGGGGTCAGGGCATGGTCCTTGAGTGTATTGGCCAATGCGATCCGGATTTTGAGCACCTCGTCCAACGCCAGTGTCCCCATCGCCTGCACGGCATAGGCGTAAAGCTGGCTGTGCCTGTCTTGGGACAGATCGGGCAACAAGGCCACCAGACGCCCCGCCAGTGCCAACCGCACATCCTGATCGATATCACGCGCCAGAAACAAAGAGGCCTGCACCGGCAAAGCCTCATTGCGTGCCACCGCCCTGCGTACTTTGGAATCAGGGTCTTTTTCCGCCATGTAATACAGCATTTCCTTACTCGTGGAACGGCTTTTGGCCAGCTTCAACCGCGCCTTAAAATCTACAGATTTCAAGGACTCGCGTTGTGCCTCGTAGGATTTTTTCTTCCGCAGGACTATGTTTTGCAAGAAACCGAACATGCGCGTCACTCTAACCGATCAAACCACAAAAATCATGCAGGATTTTTATTGCCCCTGCCCCTGCATTTCACACAGGCGGGAAATGGTGCGGTCGAACTCGAAGGCATGGTCATGTCCTCGATACAGTTTGTCCGGCGGGCATTCCGCAGATATCACCAGCCGTGTTTTATGCTCGTACAGCGTATCAATCAGGATCATCAGGCGCTTGGCTTCGTTCCGGCGATCATAGCCCAGACGCGGGATATTTTCCAGAAAAATTGTGTGGTATTTCTGCGCAATCGCGCCGTAATCCTCCGCGCCATGGGGTTTTTCACAGAGCGCGGCAAAGCTGAATCGCGCCATACCATCCATCGCCCGCTCTATCTGGATTTCCCGTCCCTTTATTTCAATACGATCCGTTTCGTATTGTATTTTATGGCCCGCGAAGGCCTCGAACACCCGCTCCAGCTTTTCATCTGTTTCGGGACACAGCGGCGAGAGATACACCCCACCCCGCCCTTGGGCAACCTTCCGGTAGTCGGTCGGACTGTCCAGAAACACCGTTTCCATTTTTTCTTTCAGCAGGGCAATAAAGGGCAGGAAGCGGTCCCTTTGCAAGCCTCCCTCGTAAAGCGTGTCAGGAGGCCAGTTGCTCGTCGCCACCACTACCACACCCTGCTCGAACAAACACCGGAACAGACGGCCTAAAATCATGGCATCAGCCACATCGGTCACATGAAACTCATCAAAACACAGGACGCGGGCTTTTTCCGCAATCCGCGCCGCAAACAAAGGCAAAGTCGCATCTACCCCCTCGCCGGTTTCCTGACTTTCCCGCCGCGTATGCAGGTAATCATGCACCCCGATCATAAAGTCATGGAAATGCACACGCCACTTCGGGAGCGTTTCCGGCAGGGCCGCATAGAACAGGTCCATCAGCATGGATTTCCCGCGCCCGACACCGCCATGCAGATAAATTCCCCGAATAGATTGCTTTAAGTTATTAAAAAATAATATTTTTTTTCGTTTTTTTCCTCCATCCCAAAACGAGCTGACGCGCAAATCATCATAAAGCCTCTGCAGGGACAACAACGCCCGCTCCTGCACCGGATCAAACCGAAGCGTTCCGGCGGACAGGCCGCTTTGATAAGACTCAATCAGACTGGGTAGAGCGGGGCTGGACATACCGGATCACAACAATAGAGATTTCATAAAGCGCCATCAACGGCAAAGCCAGCAAAAACTGGCTCATCACATCAGGCGGAGTCAAAAAGGCCGATACGGTAAAGACCGCAATCACTGCGTATTTGCGCACACGACAAAGACCATCGGCCGTCACAAACCCCGCCTGCGCCAACAGAGTGAGAAAAACGGGGAGCTGAAAACACAGCCCGAACGCAAAAATCAGGGTCATAATCAGATCCAGATACTCACTCACGCGAGCCTCAAGGCGGATGGGCAGGGCTGTTTGTTCTGCATTCGTTTGAAAACTCAGAAAAAATGGCCATGCTATTGGCAAAACAAGAAAATATACAAACGCCCCTCCGATAAAAAATAAAACGGGCGTGGCAATCAAAAATGGTAAAAATACCTGCCGTTCGTTTTTATACAGGCCAGGGGCAATAAAAATCCAGACCTGCCACAACAGGATCGGAAAGGTCAAAAACACGCCTGCAAAAAACGCCACCTTCATATAGGTGAAAAACGCTTCTGTGAGGCCCGTATAAATCAAACGCTGACTGTCCCCCTCCCCCATCGCCTGCGCCAGAGGCTGGACCAAAAACCCGTAAATCGGCGCAGAGAAATAAAAACAAATGCCCATCCCGATGGCCATAGCCCCGAACGCCCACAACAAGCGCCTGCGCAATTCCACCAGATGCGAAAGCAAAGGTTTGGGCTCTGGTTTCATGGAACATCATCCTGCGGCATTTGATTTGCCTGCGCCTGCTCTGCGGTGATCTCCTCCACCTCGTCAATCTCCTTGGCCTCGAAATTCACCTGCTTGCGGATGTCGTCCAGATCGGCCTCCTGCATAAAATCCTCGAATTGCTGGGAAAAAACATAGCGAATATACTGTAAGCGCCGGACAATCCGCCCGAGCGTATGCATGACCTTGGGCATGTCCTCGGGTCCGATCACCAAAATAGCAATCACCACAATCAGAAATATTTCAGACCAGCTTACGTCGAGCACGACTAATCATCTTTTTTTTCAATGGCCTTGGGCGCGGGGGGTACATCCTCATCCTTCAGGCCCTTTTTAAAGCTCTTGATCCCCTTGGCAAGATTTTCAGCGATACTGGGCACGCGGCCCGCCCCGAACAGCAACATGACGAGAACCAGCACAACAATCAAATGTGGCAAACTGAGCATGGTGTTCCTTCCCTCTTCCGTAAAAATCTTCTAAATAATCATTTCATCCGCTTCTTCTACATCCTCTGGCCCGCGCTGTCCAGAAAACAAGTCGCCGCTTTCAGGGATCGTCTCAATCGCGGGCCTGCGATCAAGCAAACCAGAGGCTTTCAAATCATCCAGCCCGGGCAGGTCCATGATGGTTTCGAGCTGGAACTGATCCAGAAAATCCTGTGTCGTCACCCATGTGAGGGGGCGACCCACCACTTCACGCCGACGACCTGGCTTGACCCATCCGGCTTCAATCAAGGCATCCAGCGTCCCGCGATGGGTGGCCACGCCCCTGATATTTTCAATTTCCGCGCGCGTCACAGGCTGATGATACGCCACAATCGCCAGAGTCTCTAGCGCGGCGCGGGAGAGCTTTTTCTGCACCTCTTTTTCCAGCGCCAAAGACTCGGCCAGATCTGCCGCCGTCCGGAACGCCCACGCGCCCTCCACTTGCACCAAAGCGACCCCGCGCCCCTGATACATCTCCTGCAGGGCCATGAGAGCGCCGCCAACATCCGCACCGGCGGGCATGCGTTCGTGAATCTCTTTGATGTTGAGCGGGGCCGAAGACGCAAATAACAGTGCCTCCAAAACGCGGATATGCTCGGGCAAAACACTCAAAGACTGTGGGGCAGGCATCGCCATGGCATTCATTTAGGGTCTCTCCTCTTGCTTCATTTCCTGTTCCAGCGCCCGCATGTAAATCGGGCGAAACAATCCATCCTGCTTGATCTCCAGCGCCCCTTGTTTGACCAGCTCCAGACTGGCCGTAAAAAGAGAGGCTCTCGCCGACCGCGCATAAAGCGGGTCCTTTATTTTCTCGGGCAAAAAACTCTCCAGCGTGGCCCAGACCGATTGGGCGCCCTTTTTCGGCAATTGCCCCAGCATGCGGGTGAGGCGCACCATCGCATCCTCGGTGGACATCACATGGAAGATCGGTAAATCGTAATGGCTTTCGGCCTCGCGTTTTTTGATATCGCCATACGCCTTGAGCAGTTCATACAAATTCACATTCCAGCGCGCCGTTGTACGGACAGGCAAGCCCTCGGGCGCACCCCGTGCAAACACCTCGCGCCCCAGTTGCGGACGGGATTCAAGCCGCTCTGCCGCCTGCCGCATGGCTTCCAGACGCCTGAGCTGGAATTGCAGGGCTTCGGCCATGGCTTCGGCATTGGGCTCCGCACCGCTTTCGGATTCTCTGGGCAAAAGCAAACGGGATTTCAAATACGCGAGCCAAGCGGCCATCACCAGATATTCCGCCGCCAGCGCTAAATGAAGCGCCTTGGCCTGCTCGACAAATTCCAGATATTGCCGCACAAGCTGGAGAATCGAGATTTTCGCCAGATCCACCTTCTGGTTGCGCGCCAACTCCAACAGAACATCCATCGGGCCTTCGTACCCGTCAATGTTCAACAACAAAGAATCGGACTCACGCGCTACCACCATTGCACGCGGCGGGTCTTCCTGAAAAGGCTGAGCAAGGGTATTGTGGGCTGTCATGCCCGCAGTCTCGACAATTCCGCAGTATTTTGCAAGCGTTCCCGCGTTTTTTCTGTCATCTTAGGCACATATTCCATGATTTTGACCATATCATCCCTCCGGCCCGAACAATACAGCGCCACATCACAGCCCGCGCCCAGTGTCAGCCTTGCCCGCTCTGCCACATCACCATAGCCGGCCAGCGCCGCCATATCCAGATCATCACTCAGCAACAGCCCGTCAAAACCGATCCTCTCCCGTATAACACCTTGAATGACATCAGGCGAAACAGACGCCGGATGCACGGGGTCTATCGCGTCATACACGACATGAGCCACCATGCCCCACACGCCCCGCCCCGCCAGCGCGTGAGACACTGCCCGAAATGGCGCAAAATCGGTTGCGTCGAGCATGACCCATTCCGTCTCCACATGCGGCAGGTCCTTGTGAGAATCTGACCGCGCCCGCCCATGGCCTGGCAAGTGTTTCATGACAGGGGTAACCCCTGCCGATAAAAATGCCTCACAGACAACCTGCCCCAGTCGGGCCACAATGGCCGGATCCACCGAAAAAGCCCGATCCCCGATCGCCTCATGCGTTTGATCCGTCAACACATCCAATACTGGCGCACAATTCACAGTAATCCCGCATTCCAAAAGCTCTTCCGCCATTTGCAGAATGGTAAAACGCAGTCTTTCCTCCGCAGTGTCCACCTCATCCCCGAAAGCCTTCATCGGCGGATATTTGCGCCAGATGGGGGGCTTGAGGCGTTGCACCCGCCCCCCTTCCTGATCAATCAAAACCGGACACTGCCACCCTGCGGCTTCATGCACCGCATCCGTCAAACGCCGGAGCTGGTCCGGCGATTCACAATTTCTGGCAAAAAGAATAACACCCAGCGGAGAAAACTCCCGAAACAAGGCCTGCTCATCATCGGTGAACACAGGTCCGGCCAGCGAAAGAATCACAGGTCGAACGATTTTATCGGGTAACAAGGCATCCCCCAGGCTTTTGCGCCTTGATCGCATTGCACAGGCTTGCGGCGCTTTCCTTGCTGATTGGGCCCGCCTGAATCCGGTAGAACACCCCTTTTCCGGCGATATCTGCTTTCTGTACCCGATAATCCAGTCCCTGCAACTGGGCCCCGTAAGCGACTTTCAGTTTGCCCCATTCCGTTTGCGCGCCCCCTTCGGAGGTTACACTGCCAAGCTGGATATAGTAATTCCCTGCCGTCACAGGGGTTCCCGAAGAAGGCTCAACCTTCGCAGGAACCGGAGCAGACGGCATGGTTTTTTCCGGAGAGACAAAAGCCGTCTTGGTTTCCTGTGCCACGATGTCCTGTGCCGTTTTATTCTCCGCTTGTCCGGCCTGCGCCTGCTCCTGATTCTCCAGAACGGAGCGGACAAATTTCAGCGTTTCCGGATTCTCTCCCGCCTTGTGGATTTTGGGGAGTTTTCCGGCCTCTGCCGCATCAGCCCCTTCCACGGCAGGCGCAACAGGCGCAGGGATAGCCAAAGGCGTAACGCCAGCCGCTGTGGCAGGCGCGGACGGATCAGGTGTTTTTTCAATTTTCTGGAACTGGACGGGCGGTACGGCTGGCGCCGCAGAAGCCATTTCAGCCGGTGCCGGAGTCATGGGCACTTGCTCTGCACCCCGCGCAAAATCAGAAAGCTTTTGCGAAGAGTCATCAGAATCCAGCAGATTTTCAACAGGCGGCGCTTCGGAAGCCGCATTCTCTCCCATCGCAGAAAAAATCGTGGTATCCCGATTGGGAATATCCATCCCCCCCTTATCCTCCGGTGTTTCTTTATACGCCGTTGTATCCGCCTGAATCACGGGAATCGTCCCCGTTCCATTATCCTGCGAAGGGTAACTGGCCACAATAATCCCCGCCAGCGCCGCGCCGGTCACCAACAGCGCCGCCGTGGCAAAAAACGGACTGCGCATTTTGGAGGCCAGAGATTCTCCTACAACTTTTTCAAGCAGACCAGACCGCCCTGACGGCAAATCATAATGGTCGAAACTATATTGCTGTTGTTGCTGTCCGTATGGCGTGTGTCTCTGGTGCCTGTCCTGATTCATTGGGTTTTACCTCTTCGATTTTTTTATGCCTGTGTGTGACATAGGTTACGCAAATAAAATTTGATGTAGATGCAGGCCAGTCTATTTCAAATCCCAATAAAGATCAAATAGCCGTTCATGCTCACGGATGGCAAAACGATCCGTCATCCCCGCGATATAATCCGCCACGATGCGGGCCCTGAGCCGCTCGTCCTTTGCCCCGCCGCCCTCTTCCACACGCATTTGCCAGTTCTCGGGCAAGATACGGTAGTTTTTCGTAAAAGCTGTGAATAAGTCCGTTATGATGCGCTCGACCTTGAGCCCGATACGATTGATGGTGAAATGCTTGTACATGCGGGTGAACAAAAACTCCCGCAATTCATCAATTTTTTCCTGCATCTCTTCGGAAAATGCGACAATCTGGACCCCCGCCGCCCTGACATCATCGGCTTCCCGTGGATTGATCTCCGCCAGACGCGATTCGGTCTCGATCAATACATCTTCCACCATAGCCCCGAACATATGCCGGATCATTTCCTGTACCTGATACCGTTCGGCAAGAGTTCCATGCTGGACCCGCACCGCATGCATCACTTCGCCAAGCAAGGGAATCTCGGCCAGATCCTGCAAATGAAACAATCCCGCCCGTAAACCGTCCTCGACATCATGGTTGTTATAAGCAATATCATCAGAGAGCGCGGCAATCTGCGCCTCCAAACTCGCATGGGTTTCCAGTTGCAGATCCATCTGTGTCTGGAGTTCTGCAATCGCCACGTTGGGCGTCCCGGGCCCGATAGCGTCGTGATGGGGCCCGTTGTGCTTGACCACACCCTCCAGCGTCTCCCATGTCAGGTTCAGCCCGTTCCACGCCGGATATCTGCGCTCCAGAGTCGTAAGAACTCGCAAGGACTGGTCATTATGGTCAAACCCGCCATAGGGGGCCATGCATCGGCTCAGATGCTCCTCCCCGATATGGGCAAACGGCGTATGTCCCAGATCATGCGCCAGCGCCACGCCTTCGGCCAGATCCTCGTTCACCATCAGGGACCGCGCCAGAGACCGCGCCACCTGCGCCACCTCCAGCGTATGGGTCAGGCGGGTGCGGTAGTGATCCCCCTCATCATACACAAACACCTGTGTCTTGTATTTCAGCCTGCGAAACGCGCTGGCATGGATGATCCGGTCCCTATCCCGCTGGAAGGCGCTTCTGTGGCGGCTTTCCGGCTCTTCATAGAGCCGCCCCCTGCTCTGGTCTGGCCGGCACGCATAGTGTTTCAACGGCAAAGCACAATAATTATACGAAGATTCATTTATAGCGGTATTGTGTAATCCGGTATTGCCCATGATGGCTCCTGAACTATATAGTGTCACGTATGAGCCTGATCATAGACGAGAGCGCCATCAAACGCATCCAAAATTTGAGAACCCAGCGCAATGCGCCTGCGCTTCGCTTGCGAATCACGGTCGATGGTGGCGGATGTTCGGGGTTTCAATATCTGCTGGATCTGGCAGAGGACTCAAAAGACGGGGATCTGCTGTACGGGGCGGACTGCGTTGTCACGGACCCTGTCTCCCTGCCTTTTCTGGAAGGCGCGCGAATTACCTTCGTAGAGGACCTGATCGGTTCGGAATTCAAAATCACCAATCCCAATGCAGTCTCGGGATGCGGGTGCGGCACCTCTTTTGCAGTGTGATCCTTGCCCATGAAAATCACCTCGTGGAATGTCAATTCGATCAATGCGCGGCTGGAGCATGTCAAACGTTACCTCAGCGAATACCAGCCCGATGTGCTCCTGCTTCAGGAACTCAAAACACTGGACTTTCCAGCCAGCGCGTTCGAGAACATGGGGTATCAGGCTACTGCCGTGCCGCAAAAAGCCTATAATGGCGTGGCAATCCTCTCGAAGATTCCGTTTCAGCTTTGCTGTACGAAACTGGCAGGCGATGATACGGACGAACAAGCCCGTTTTCTGCATATTGAAATAAACGGTGTGCACCTCCTCAATATCTATGCACCAAACGGCAACCCCATCGACACTGAAAAATTCCCCTACAAACTCAAATGGATGGAGCGCCTTTACAGGGTTCTCCACGAACTCAGGGCCGCCCGTATTCCCTTTCTCATCGGCGGGGATTTCAACGTGATCCCCGAAGGCAAAGACTGCCACGACCCCAAGGCCTGGGAGGGTGATGCCCTGTTCTGCCCCGAAACACGGTCTGTCTTTCGCCGGATTCAAAATCTGGGCCTCTATGACGCTTTCCGCGTATATAACAAAAGCGCAGGACAATACACGTTCTGGGATTATCAGGCGGGCGCATGGCAAAACAACACCGGAATCCGGATTGATCATTTCCTGCTCTCTCCTGAAATTGCCGACCGGCTTTTCACCTGCACCATCGACACCGCCCCCCGAAGCTGGGAAAAACCCTCGGACCACACCCCGATCAGTTTGGAGATCGCCGCATGAAACCTTTCAAACTCTTTCCGATTTTACTTTCGTTCTTTCTTTTAACATCCTGCGCACAAACAGAACTTTCTCCACAAACGTATTTGGCACATAAAGGGCTCGGCGTACAAACGCAAACCGCCTTCCAGCAGTGCCACGGGTACGGGTGCAAATTCATAAAGACCGTTTCCCTGACATCTGGGGAATGGGAGCGCCTTGAGGCGCTGTTCCAGCCCGCGCCCGAAACACCAGAGGCCGAGCGCGCCCTTCTCTCCCGCGCTATTGGGTTATTTGAAGAGCTGGTCGGCCCAAAGACAAACACCGCGCACGATATCGCAGGGACGTTCCGCAAGCTGGGCGACACCCAGCTCGACTGCGTGGATGAAAGCACGAACACCACGGTGTATCTCAGCGTCATGAAACAGCGCGGCCTAATCCATTTTCATGATATTGCCCCCCCGATGATGCGCCTGCCCCTCATCAATGCGGGACACTGGCCGCACCAGACTGCCGTTCTGCGAGAAACCAAAACCAGCGCACCCTATGCCGTGGATTCGTGGTTCCGCAACAATGGCGCGCCCGCCGATATTGTCCCCTTAAAACAGTGGAAAGACGGATGGAAACCGAAAAACATAGGTGAATCGTGGTTATAGGCATGCTACGTTTTCGGCGTGCGCGCTGATTCTGCCGCGTGGGTATGATTGCATGTATTGAGAAGATGGATTTATGAAACGTCGAGTAAAATATAGTCTCCTGAGCCTAATGCTCCTCTCCGCTCTGGGTCTGGGGGCTTGTGCCAGAGATGTGTTCCGCAAGGAAGTGTCGATGCGTGTGGGCACACCGGCCCAACTGATCAAAAGGGAAATTCATTCCAGCCCGTTCAATCTGATCGCGTTCGAGCGGATGCACGAGCACGTGGCGCCCGTCACCCTCTATATCGAGGGCGATGGCAAGGCCCATACCTCACGAACACGGGCCCTGTTCAATGCCACCCCCGTCAATCCGGTCTCCCTGCACCTGGCCACACGGGACAACAGCCAGAATGTGGGCTATCTGGCGCGCCCGTGCCAGTACACCGAGGAATTCGAGCATCCACTACCCCAGATTTTTTGCGGCGGAGAATACTGGACCGGCAAGGAATACAGCCCCGAGGTGCTCAAAGTTTACAACGATATCATGGATGATATGAGACGCCGCTATGGCGTGACTCTCTTCAATCTGGTCGGCTATGATGGCGGGGCAACTCTGGCGGCGCTTCTGGCGGCAGAACGCAAGGATGTCCTCACCCTGCGGACCGTTTCAGGCCGTTTTGACATGGTGCCGCTCAAGCCCCAGCTTTCGTCCTTGCGCTTTGTGCCTCAACACCATTTTGTCGGCGGTGCGGATACCATCACCCCGCCGGCACATCTGAACACCTACATTCAGGCGCTTGGCAATACCGCCTGTGTTGAAACGACACTCATTCAGGAAGCCGAACATGAAAAGGGTTGGGTTGAAAAATGGCCTGAACTCCTTGAAAGCCCGCTCCCGACCTGCACCATGCCGCCGCCGGATGACCCTGCACCCCGTCCCAAACCGGTTTACGCCCCACGCAGAATCGAAGATTTCAAGAAATGACGGGCCCCATGCAGAGCAGACATCCTGTATCGGGGTACAACGCAGGGGCGCTTTTCAGAACCGCCTTCACGCCCAAATTTCTGACCCTGCTCAAGAACGGGGCCGTGGGCCGGCACCTCAAACAGGATCTCGTGGCTGGCCTAACCGTGGCCATTGTTGCCCTACCGCTGGCCATGGCGCTCGGGATTGCAAGCGGGGCTTCACCGGACAAAGGGCTCATAACAGCCGTTATTGCCGGTTTTCTGATTTCCTTTCTCGGGGGTTCCCGCGTGCAAGTCGGCGGGCCCACAGGGGCCTTTGTGGTTGTCATTTTCAACATCATCGCCCAGCACGGCTATGACGGTCTCGTTCTTGCGACCCTGATGGCGGGAATTATTCTCCTGATCGCGGGTTTTGCACGGCTGGGGCAGGTCATCCGCTATATCCCCCACCCTGTCATTACAGGGTTTACCGCAGGCATCGCCGTGATCATCGCCACCAGTCAGGTGAAGGATTTTTTTGGGCTTCGTATTGACAAAGTGCCGGCGGATTTCCTTCCGAAATGGGCCAGCTATTTTGAAGCCCTACAGACCCTCAATCCTCTGGCCCTGTGTCTGGGCGTGATGTCTTTGCTCCTGATCCTGATTTTGCGCAAGCACACGCCGCGCTTGCCCGGATACCTGATTGCCGTAGCTTTGAGCGCCCTGATCACAACCCTCTTCCATCTGCCTGTCGAAACGATTGGTTCGCGTTTTCCTGCCCTCCCGCATGGTTTGCCAATGCCGCACATGCCCGTATTCAGCTTTGAAAAACTGCGGGCAGTCCTACCGGCCAGCTTCACCATCGCCTTTCTGGCGGGGATTGAAGCGCTCCTGTCCGCCGTTGTCGCCGATGGTATGACAGGTTATAAACATCGCCCCAATCAGGAGTTAGTCGGGCAAGGCGTGGCCAATATCGCTTCGGCCTTATTCGGGGGCCTGCCCGCAACGGGCGCCATCGCACGCACGGCCACAAACGTCAAATCCGGCGGACAAACCCCAATGGCGGGTATTTTTCATGCCCTGTTTTTATTGCTGTTCCTGCTCGCGGGGATGGATTTAATGGCTTTTATCCCGATGAGCGCTCTGGCCGCTATTTTATTTGTTGTCGCATGGGGCATGAGCGAAATGCCGCATTTTATCCAGATTTTCAAACTCTCGGCCAGTGAACGGACAGTCTTGCTTCTTACCTTTTTCCTGACCGTCCTCGTGGATCTGACGGTTGCTATTGGAGTCGGGGTCACGCTGGCTTCTCTCCTTTTTGTCAAAAAAATGAGTGAATCTGTTGAAATCATGGCACCGGACCAGGCCCTGACAGACCAAGAAGAACGCTACCAGCGTCAGGACCTGCCCGCAGGCGTGGAAGTTTTCGAGATCAACGGCCCCCTGTTTTTCGGAATGGCGGGCGAACTGACCGACACACTCCAGCGCATGGGGCAAATGCCCCGTGTCTTGATTTTGCGTCTGCGGCATGTGCCTTTGCTGGACTCTGCGGGCGTGAATGCCCTCAAAGCCTTGAAAAAACGGTGCGAATCTTCCGGCACGCGCCTGATTCTCTCCGCCCTGCAGGATCAACCGGCGGGTCTCCTCGCCCGTGCAGGGCTGGGGCCCGATTCCCGTACCTTGTATCGGGCCGGAACCTACGCCGAAGCGCTTGCACTGGCGCAAAGCCTCACACCCGAATTATTATCATAACAAAAAACAATAAAGCATTGACACCACGCCTCTGCCCTTGCTAAACAAGTCAGCCATATGACAATAAAAACCAAAAGGGTGCCTTCGCATGTCTCAAAAAGATCATTTCCGGAAAGAAGAAAGCACAGAAGCGTTTATAGAAGGGACCCTCAAGGAAAAATTCAATGTTGGAACCAACGACATTGATGTCCACTTCACGTATGATGTGCCTGTATGCGAAAATGGCCGCGAAACAACAGCCACCCGTATAGATGTGACCATTGATGGAAAAGTGACCCAAACCACAGGGCATAACGGGCATGCCGTCATACGGGATATCTGGCCTATGGAGCTCCAGCACAAACTGGTTGGCGCGCCCGCTCTTGCAAAAATCTGGGGTAAACACGCCCCGCTCCTGACCGTTCACATAAAAAACTGGGAACTGGAAGAGGCCAAAGGCTTCGTTGAACAGGATACCCAGCAAGTGCTATACCCCTTGCTTGCCCATACAGGGCATTAAGATTTTCTTTGCAAAGAACAGTGCTGAAACTGGCGTTTTCGGAGCGTTTGGTCTATGACCGAAATTCAGGATATAGAACCCCAAAAACGTCCTTACCTTTCAGTATGTTAGAGGGTTTTTTGCCCTCCAAAAACAAGATGGTGCTGTTGAAGAGGATTGAACTCTCGACCTCACCCTTACCAAGGGTGTGCTCTACCACTGAGCTACAACAGCGCGCCGTTTGCACAAGAACAAAAAGGACTTTCCTTTTGTCCCCAGCTGGAAAGGGACGCTACAATAATTTTTCTAGCCTGTCACGTCTGTTTTTGCTTAAAATGAACACCATGCAGGAAAGACCGCCCGTAAAGAAAACAACAGCGCCCAAAAAGCCCAAAACAAAGCTCGATATCCGCGCTGAGGCTTTGCGGGCCAACCTACGCAAACGCAAAGCCCTAAAAAAAACACCTGAAAAAGAAACATAACCATCCCATGTCTTATGCGCCTGGCCTTCTGGCAGACCATCAAATCCGCACGCTGGCCCAAAACGAGGGGATGATCGACCCCTTTGTGGAGAAACAAACGCGGGACGGCGTGATTTCTTATGGGCTGTCCTCTTATGGCTATGATGCCCGCTGTGCGCCCGATTTCAAGATTTTTACGAATGTGGACAACGCCCTTGTCGACCCCAAGGACTTTTCCGCACAAAGTTTTGTTGACAGACACACCGATATTTGCGTAATACCTCCCAACAGTTTTGCTTTGACGCACACTGTGGAGTATTTCCGTATTCCAAAAGATGTTCTGGTGATTTGTCTGGGAAAAAGCACCTACGCGCGGTGCGGCCTGATTGTAAACGTCACACCGCTTGAGCCAGAATGGGAAGGTCATGTGACGTTGGAAATCTCGAATACAACCCCCCTGCCCGCCCGCGTTTACGCGAATGAGGGGATTGCACAGTTTTTATTTTTTAAGGGGAGTATGCCTTGTGAGACAACCTACGCCGACCGATCTGGAAAATACATGGGACAGCGCGGGGTGACATTGCCGAAGTTGTAGAGGTACCCTCTCCCTAACCGCTTCGTGTCTTTCCCTCTCCCTTACTCTGGCACGTCATGCCCGCGGAGGCGGGCATCCAGATGAAAAGGGCGCGGAACAGACTTTTTTGGATTCCCGCTTTCGCGGGAATGACGATAAAAAAAACAAGACTATTAAAATTTGAAACATCGAAGGCCTCATGGAAACGCTATTGAAACATCTGGAACATCCCCCCGCCCCTCAGGGCGAGGGAAGTCTAAGGCCCGCCACCCTTGATAAAATCAAGGTGATCGGCGGACAGGCACTCTATGGCGATATCCCGATCAGCGGCGCAAAAAATGCCGCGCTCAAGCATATGTGCGCAGGCCTTTTGACAGACCAATCGCTATATTTTGAAAACGTACCCAATAGCTTGCGTGACATTGCTTCACAAACCGAACTGCTGGAACATCTGGGTTGTACCATCCAGCGCGAGAATGATTTGATGGCGCTCAATGCGGGCCCTGTCAAAACCTTCACCGCGCCCTATGATATCGTGCGCAAGATGCGCGGCTCCATTCTGGTGCTGGGGCCGTTGCTGGCCCGTTTTGGGGAAGCGAGAGTCTCCCTGCCCGGCGGGTGTGCCATTGGTACGCGCCCTGTGGATCTGCACCTCAAGGGGCTGGAAGAGCTGGGCGCGACCATCACGCTGGAAGAAGGCTATATCAACGCCCGTGCCCCGCAAGGGGGATTACAAGGTACCCGCATCTTGTTCCCCAAAGTGTCCGTGGGCGCAACCGAAAACCTGATGATGGCGGCTACGCTGGCCAAGGGCGCGACCATTCTGGCTAATGCGGCGCGGGAGCCTGAAATTACGGATCTGGGCGAATGCCTGATCAAAATGGGCGCCAAAATCGAGGGCCTCGGCACTGATACTATCCGGATCGAGGGTGTAAAACATTTGCACGGGGCGCGGCATTCTATCCTGCCAGACCGGATCGAAACCGGCACTTATATGGTTGCCGCCGCCATGACGGGCGGGACGGTGCGCCTCAAGAACGCAAGGCTGGAGCATCTCAGCGCCGCCGCAGGACATTTGTCCCAAACCGGCGTGGATATCGAACAGGACGGCGAGGATATTATCGTGAGCCGCGAGCGGGATCTGCGGCTCAAAGGCATCGACATCATGACGGAGCCCCACCCGGGCTTCCCCACAGACCTCCAAGCCCAGTTCATGGCGATGCTCACCCTGTGCGAGGGCGCGGGGATGGTCACAGAAACCATCTTTGAAAACCGCTTCATGCATGTGCCAGAGCTGGCGCGGATGGGGGCGGATATTACGGTCCACGGGCACTCCGCCATTGTGCGCGGGGTCAAGGGATTGAAGGGCGCGGAAGTCATGGCCACGGACCTGCGGGCCTCTGTTGCACTGGTTCTGGCAGGCCTGGTTGCCGAAGGCGAAACCACCATCAACCGGATCTATCATCTGGAGCGGGGATACGAGCGGATTGTAGAGAAACTCGAAGCCTGCGGTGCGCAGATCCGGCGGGCGTAAACCCTCGCCCCCTTTCCTGTCATCCCGCCTCCTTTCCTGTCATCCCGAGCGCAGTCGAGGGATCTGAGCCGATAGAACATATAAAGATTGTAGGACTGCTGACAACCCTGATCTCCGGCGTATTCTTCGGCTCTGGGGTCTGGAGCTTGAAAAACGCGAAGGATAAATTCAAGGAGGAACTGGAAAACGCCACAAACGAACTCAATAAATCCAGCACAGTAAAGGCGGAAGAGACTGCGGCGCGGCTCACGGACATGATGCGCAAGGCCGATGAAGAGTTTAAATCCATGCGATCCTACACAAATGATATATCCAACCGCATCCTCGACCGAAGCACCGCCACCATCTACACCCGCCTGTGCAATGATTTCAGGGTCATGCAGGAAATATTGTCGCCAGAGCTCTATGACATGATGCGCAATGCCTTTTGTGAATTTTCAGCGATGAGTTTCGATGCGGCAAAAAACAACTACGAAACTATTTTCCTACCGGTGCGCATAAACGGCGATAAGGTGGAGTATGATAAGGAATTGTATGTTTTTAGTATTTACAATGCCGTTTTTATTCGTTCTTTAAGAGGGGACAAGGCGGATCAGGAATTTTTATGGAGAATTAAAAGCGAAATAAACGATCTGCTCGAAGACCCTGAACAGGCGCAGGATAACGGCATTGCAAAAAATCACGGCCAGAAGAAAAAACATGTTTTCACGGAAGGACAACGCAACATCTTGGAAATGGCAGATGAAGCACTCAGAATAATCCTGCCAGATTTCCTCCGTCCTGAGCAGGCACAGACGTACGGACCCGACAAGGATAATATCTCTCCCAATATGTGAAGGATTAACAGTTAATAAGGAAATCCTTTTAAAAAAGGATTTCCTTCGTCGTCATACACATTATGTTTTATGCATGCTTGCCTTGCTATTTCAGCAATTCTTTTCTGCCATTGCTTTTCTTCTTCCCATGTTCTCTTGCGACCCTCTGTCTGCACGGCAGAGCCGGTTTCGTTAAATTCCTTAACATTGGATACGGACATGAAATCCTCCCTCATTTGTATTCAGATGCTGTTACATATATCATAAACCACAGAAAAATCAAGTTTTCCAAACCGAAGCACCGCCACCATCTACACCCGCCTGTGCAATGATTTCAGGGTCATGCAGGAAACAATTCCCGCAGAGGTCTACATCACGGCGCTCAATTCTTTTGGTGATTTTTCAGAGAAAAGGCTAGAGACCTCCCCAAAAAACACTTGCACACACAAAACACTTATGTTAATAGTCCGTCCTCGTATTATAAAAAATAAGGAACACCCTATGATATTTTCTCCCCTGCCTGATATTTTTGCTCCGGAAATTTTTGTGTATTCTCCCTGGAATGATTATCCCATGTTCAGCTATACCCTTGAAACCGTAGTCCCACAAGGACGTGTCACATATGTTTCTGTACACAAAGAGGGACTTGCGCAACTGAATGATGAAGAGACCGTCCTGCCGGAAGCCTTTTTCCTCGATCTGTCTATTTTCCCGAAACACTATGAGGGACCTTCAGCCATCGAAACAACACTCGGCGGGGCTTTTTCCAAGGC
This sequence comes from uncultured Pseudobdellovibrionaceae bacterium, assembly GCA_964348795.1. GTDB lineage: Bacteria > Pseudomonadota > Alphaproteobacteria > Micavibrionales > Micavibrionaceae > JADLAT01. The sequence goes on from CAYGDY010000012.1 coordinate 50,798, forward strand.
GCACAACGAAGACATGCAGTTTATCGGTTATGCCATCGCATTGATCCAGACCCACCAAAGACACGCCGCGCCGAACACCCCTCAACCCCATATCTTCGTCCTGCACAACGCAAAAGACGGGGACAGAATGGGAGCCCTCATCGCAGACAAGACAGGGCTTCCCGTACAGGTCTTTCAGGACTCCCAGATCAAGATCCGTGATATCAAACGCTTTGAGAATCTGGGGCCCTACACAAAGACCATCACGCCTTCTCGTACACCACACGTGACAAACGAATTCCAGCCAGTTTTTTTCTAAAGTAGCGTGAACAACGCTTGTTCTCTTTTGTAGTTCGTGAATAATGCAAGCATGACGCAGACAAACCCGCAAAAACTCATTTTCGCGCTACCTAAGGGCCGGATTCTCGAAGAACTCGCCCCCCTGCTCCTAGCCTGTGATATCGTGCCAGAGCCAGATTTCTTTGATGAAAAAAGCCGGAAACTGCGCTTTGCCACCAACCATCCCCTGCTCGACATGATCCGCGTACGGGCCTTTGATTCCGCAACCTTTGTGGCCTATGGCGGCGCGCATCTGGGAATTGCGGGTTCGGATGTGCTGGAGGAATTTGCCTATCATGCCCTCATCGCACCCGTGGATCTGGGGATCGGGCGGTGCCGTCTTTCGGTGGCCATGCCAACACAGCAGGCCGACACAGCAGACGGCACCCATCACAGCCATCTCCGGATTGCCACCAAATACCCCCATCTGACCGCACGGCACTACGAAAAACAGGGCATTCAGGCCGAGTGCATCAAGCTCAACGGGGCAATGGAAATCGCCCCCGCACTGGGGCTGTGCAACCATATCGTGGATCTGGTTTCCACCGGTTCTACCCTCAAGGCCAATGGTCTGACAGAAGTGGAAACCATTCTGGAGGTCTCCGCTCGCCTGATTGTGAACCGCACCGCGCTCAAAACGAACCCTGCGGCCCTGAATGTCTGGATCAACCGCTTTCGCGGGGCCGTGACACGCCCATGACACCCTCGACTGGCCGCATCACGCATATTACACTGGAATCCCTGCAGATCCAGATGGAAGGTTCCCTCGTAGCCCGCGATCAAACGATTGCCCTGAAAGATCTCAAGGCCAACAGCGTCTTCCAGCCCCTGAACGATACGCAAGGGCCCTATACCCTCACCCTGTCCGTGACAGAAAATCGTCTGGTGTTTGATATCAAAAACGTGCAAGGGACGGCCCTACCCCTGCTCGTTCTCTCCCTGAAGCCTTACGCCCGCTTGATCAAAGACTATTTCATGATCGTACAAAGCTATGATGCGGCCCTCCAAAACGGTAGCCCGTCGCGGATCGAAGCAATCGACATGGGGCGGCGGGGCCTGCACAACGAAGGCGCAGGCCTGCTGATCGAGCGTCTGGGTGATAAAATCCAGATGGATCAGGATACGGCGCGACGGCTTTTTACCCTGATCTGCGCGCTCCATGCGACAAAAACGCACGCTTACCGATAAATCCGCAGAATAAACGGGGGGCAAAAGCGTGAAATCCTTGCTTTTTTTCTCAAAAAGATTATACAAGGGGCCTTGCACAAACATTATTGTGGTTTTTTAAAGGTAATACAACAGAACATGGCAAAAGAAGATCTTATTGAATTCAAAGGCGTTGTCACCGAAATTCTGCCCAACGCGATGTTTCGGGTGACGCTGGAAAACGAGCATGTCATTCTGGCCCATACCGCCGGAAAAATGCGGAAAAACCGCATTCGCGTCCTGCAGGGCGATTCCGTTGTGGTAGAAATGACACCGTATGACCTGACAAAGGGCCGTATTATTTACCGTGAAAAATAAGCTCGTTCTGGCTTCGGCCTCCCCGCGCAGGCGGGATCTCCTCGAACAGATCGGTATAACCCCCGATCATATCGCCCCCGCTGATCTTGATGAAACGCCATTGAAAGGCGAACTCCCCCGCGCGCTGGCGGGGCGCCTTTCTCTGGCCAAGGCACAAGCCGTGGCCGTCCAGCACCCCCACTCTTTCATTCTGGCCGCCGACACCGTTGTGGCCTGCGGGCGGCGCATCCTGCCCAAGGCCGAAACCCTTGAACAAGCGCGGGATTGCCTGACCCTGCTCTCGGGGCGGCGGCATCACGTGTACGGCGGCATCACCCTCATCACGCCCACGGGCGCTGTGCGCCAGCGCATCTGCGATACGATGGTACAGTTCAAGGGCCTCACGTCTGCGCAAATCGCACTCTATCTGGAAACGGGTGAGTGGGAGGGCAAAGCCGGCGGCTACGCCATTCAAGGCAGGGCCGGCGCGTTCGTCAAATTTCTGGGTGGTTCATATTCCAATGTCGTAGGCCTGTCCCTTTATGATACAATGAACATGCTGGACGGCGCGGGGTATTAAGCCCGCCACTTCGCCTTCCTGTCATTCCCGCGAAAGCGGGAATCCGGAACAATTGTTACATTAACATAACAGGAGACACCCGCTGGACATTCTGATTGAAGAACTGGAAGAAAGTCTGTGGGTGGCGGCCTTGCTGGAAGGCCGTCTGGAGGGGCTTGAGATAGACCCTGTGAATGAACAGGTGCGCTGGGGCTCGATCTACTGGGCCAAAGTCAAAACCATTGATTCCGCGTTGGATGCGGTGTTTCTTGATCTGGACGGAGAGAATACGGGAATCCTCTATAACGCCGATGTGCGCTGGGTCGACGAGGCCGGCACCATCCACAAAGGCGGAGATCAAGCCATCGGCAAGCGCTTTCGCGGGGGATCGTTTGTGGCGGTACAGGCCAAAAGCGCCTACCTGCCGCAGGAACAGGACAGTTTTGGTGCGCCAGAGCGTAAAATCCCCCAAATGAGCATGGATATCACCCTGCCCGGCCGCTACCTGATCTTCGGCAATATGCTCGGCGAAAACCGGATTTCCCAGCGCATCCGCGACAAGGCCCTGCGCAAACAGCTCACAGACATGCAAAACGCACTGGAAGACATCAAGGGCTGTATCCTGCGGGCTTCGGCCGCTGGCACCCAGACCGACATGCTGAGGCGGGAGGGGAAAATCCTGAGCGGCGCGTGGGAGGACATCAGCAGTTACTTCACGGGCGAGGAACCCGCCCTCATTGCGCTCGGCCCTAATGCCATCCAGCGGGCCCTGAGCGATCATGCCAGCCAGCGGATCGAACGAATCGAGGTGGTCACCATGTCCCATTTCCATGAAGTCGAGGACTGGTGTGCGATTTTCGCCCCCGACCTTGTGCCCAAAATCCAGCCCGTGACCCTGAAAAACGCGACAGAGGATCTGGCCCTGTTCCACTACCGCGATATTGTGGGGCAGATCGAAAGCCTGTTCCAGTCTTACGCCACCCTGCCCCATGGCGGAAACCTCATTATCCAGAACACATCAGCCCTCACCGCCATTGACGTGAACAAGGGGGCCTCCAAGACCAGTCATCTCACGCTCAATCTAGCGGCGGCCAAGGAAATTGCACGGCAAATCCGCCTGCGCAACACAGGCGGGATCATCGTGATTGATTTCCTGAAATCCCAGAATAAACAGGATGAACCCCACGTCCTCTCCGCGCTGGAACGGGCCGTACAGGACGACCCCTGCACCGTCCAGATTCACGGCTTTACCAAGCTGGGCCTGCTGGAAATCACCCGCAAACGCCGGACCCCCGCCCTGACGGAGCGCATTTCCCGCAAAGCCCTACAAAGCGCCCTGCATTGAGGAGCCCCTGCCATGTCATTCTGAGCCGAGAGGCGAAGAATCTCAAAACCAAACAAGATCCTTCGTTTCACTCAGGATGACATCTAATGACATATAGTGATCGAATAAATCCCCCCCTCTTCTATTTTAGGGCTGGACATTTCCACCCCTTTTTCCTATAACCCTTCCAACCTTTCGGAGCATGGTTGTCGTACCGTCTCCTTTTTCCAAAGGCCCGGGTAGCTCAGTGGTAGAGCAGGGGACTGAAAATCCCCGTGTCGGTGGTTCAATCCCGCCCCCGGGCACCATTTCCGTATCTTTCCAAGAATCCCCGATCATCTCAAAAGCCTAAATATGCGCCTTTTTATATGCACAACTTGATCATTTCGCTCTACAAAACTCCAAAAATCATTTAAGATGCCAGAATTGTATTTTATGAGAATGCTTTTTCTGTGTAATCGGTTTTACAAATTCAGCAGGCAACAATGCGGATCATCACGCCTGTCGATGATATCACCAGTGATCTGGACCTTACCATCAACACAGGATCTTTCCCATGAAAATCAAAACCAAAGCCTTTTTGAACAATCTTTCGATTTTAGCTGTTGTCCTTTTGCTGTCTGGGATCTCCCTGTATCAGTTTACCGCGTTTGACCACATTATCCAGAACTCCAAAACGATCACAACAGCGCTCAGGGACCAGATCGAAGCCGATATGATGCATGATGGTCTGCGCGCCGATGTCCTGTATGCTATTAAACTGGCGCGGGATGGGAAAATCGCGCAACAGGAGGATGCTGTAGCCGCCACCAAAGAGCATGTGGAGAACTTCAACCATCTGATTTCCAAAGTCGAACAGATGAACATCTCTCCCAAGGTGAACGAGACCCTTTTATCCCTGAAAGCCCCCCTGATCCGCTATACGACCAGCGCTGAAAACATTACGCGCGATGCCTTTACCGATCCTTTGGGTATCGAAACGAAATACGTATCCTTCGAGGCGGACTTCGAGTATCTCGAAGGCGCGATGAGTGATTTCTCCGATGTCATAGAAGACGAATTGGCACAGGTGGAAAACAAGGTCAAATCACAGGAGCGTTTTATTACAATTCTGATATCTGTGTCCGTGCTTCTGGCGCTTGTGATGATCCTGATCAGCTGGTATACCACGCGCAATAAAATCATAGAACCCGTTTCCAAAATTACAGATTCCATGCGGACTCTTGCCGACGGAAACCTGAACATTGTCATTGCCGGAACGGAACGCACAGATGAAATCGGTGCAATGGCCTCAGCCCTTCAGGTCTTCAAAGACAATGCTATTGAAACGGAACGCATGCGCGAAGAACAGAAAAAACTGGAAGAACTCGCCCTGCAGGACAAACGCGAAACCATGAACAATCTGGCCCGAAGCTTCGAGAACGAAGTGAGCGGTGTCATCATGTCTCTGTCCACAGCGGCAGGTCAATTGGAATCGGCGGCAGAAACACTCGTTTCCAGCGCGGACCAGTCGAGTGAAAATGCAACCGTTGTTGCGGCGGCGGCAGAGGAGTCTTCTGCCAGCGTCAACGCCGTTGCCGGCGCCACAGAAGAGCTGAGCGCCTCCATCAGCGAGATCAACCAGCAGGTGTCCCGTTCCTCACGGATGGCGGGGGATGCGCAAGGCAAGGCCCACCACACCACGGAACAGATGACGGAACTTGTCACCGCATCAGAGCGCATTGGAAAAGTCATCGAACTCATCACCGACATTGCAGAGCAGACCAACCTGCTGGCCCTCAACGCCACCATTGAGGCCGCACGCGCTGGTGAAGCCGGAAAAGGATTTGCCGTTGTTGCCAATGAAGTCAAAACACTCGCCGGACAGACCCGCACTGCCACGGATGAAATCTCCAAGCAGATCACAGAAATTCAATCAGCGATTCACACTTCCAATACCGCACTGCACGAGATCGTCAATGTCATCAACGCCATTCAGGATTCTTCCACCATTCTATCTGCGGCTGTCGAAGAACAAGGCGCCGCCACCAGTGAAATCTCCCGTAATATCCAGCAAGCCTCTCAGGGCACCACCGATGTCACACGCAGTATCCTGCAGGTCAATGCCTCGGCGTCCGAAACACGGACTTCCGCAGGCATGGTACTGGATTCAGCGGGAAATCTTGCAACCCAAACCACAACATTGAAAAATGCTGTGGATTCCTTCCTTGATCGTGTAAGACGAAGTGCCTGAAGTGGTGTAAGCTCACCGTCATGAGCTCTGCTATCAAGACTTATAAAACAGGCGACATGATCCTCCGCAAGGGCGCACCGGCCTTGCAGGCCTACCTTGTCCTGCAAGGCCGCGTACGGGTCTATCTGGAGGAAGGTTCCCGCACGATCGAACTGGCGCAACTGGGCCCGCAAGAAATTTTCGGCGAAACCGCCCTGCTCTCGTCGGGAGAACCGTTTAGCGCCAGCGTCTCCGCGCTGGAGGATTGTACACTCCAGATCATCACCCCCGAAACCTTTCAAGCGTTACTGGCACAGGCCGACCCGACCTTGCAAGCGCTCCTGCGCATGCTCACCCAGCGCCTGCAAGCCACCAACCAAGCCCTTCTCAAAAGCGAAACCCGCGAATTTATGGATTTAGATCTCGTCTAACCTAAGGACCCTTACAGATGCCCCCCCTCACCGGAAAAACCGCCCTCATCACAGGCTCCACCAGCGGCATTGGCCTCGCGCTCGCGCACGGGCTGGCACAGGCCGGCGCGCATATCGTCCTGAACGGCTTGGGCCAACCGGACGAGATTGAAACCACGCGCAAAGCCATAGAGGCGCACGGCGTGAAGGCCCTATATCACAAGGCCGACATGACAAAACCAGCCGAAATTGCGGATATGATCGGAACAGCGCACAGCACCTTTGGCACCCTTGATATCCTTGTGAACAACGCGGGTATCCAGCATGTCAGCCCGATCGAGGATTTTCCACCTGAAAAATGGGATGCGATACTGGCGATTAACCTGTCATCGGCTTTTCATACCACCCGTTTGACCGTGCCCCTGATGAAGGCGCAAAAATGGGGGCGCATCATCAATATCGCCTCCGCGCATGCGCTCGTGGCCTCCCCGTTCAAATCCGCCTATGTCGCCGCCAAGCATGGCGTTTTAGGGTTCACCAAAGCTATCGCGCTGGAGGTGGCCGAGCATAATATCACCGTCAATGCCATTTGCCCGGGCTATGTGAAAACCCCTCTCGTGGAAAACCAGATCGCCGATACCGCCAAGGCGCGGAACATGACCCCCGAACAGGTCGTCAATGACGTGCTCCTCAAAGCCCAATGGACCAAGAAATTTGTGACCACAGATGAAATCACGGGGCTGGCCCTGTTCCTGTGCACCGATTCCGCGCAGAATATCACAGGCACCAGCCTGTCGATTGACGGTGGCTGGACCGCGGCTTAAAGCGCCAGTTCTTCTGGCTCACGCGGCGGGGAGCCAACCCCTTCGTACAGACGAATTACGATTTCAAACGACTATGACACGCCTCTAAAAAATTTACATAAAAATTACGCTTTCTTAAGCTTTTCTGGGCTAGAATAGAGAATATTGGGCATTGCACCCCTATCCTCCCTTATGGGATGATAGGCATAGCAAAAACGGGGAATTTCACATGGCTTACAGCGATTTTGGTACACACACCACAGCCGGACACACACCATTACACACCGACACACACACTTTTCAAGCCGATAACGGCCCCATCACCCTCCCCGACTCCACTTATATCCGTGACGCGGATTTCAGCCGAGACGGAGCTGATCTGGTTTTGCAAGGACCGCATGGCACCGCCACCATCGAAGGATATTTTGCACAAGAAACCCCGCCCCACCTGACCAGCCCTGATGGGGCAACCCTGACCCCTGCACTGGTCGAGTCCTTTACCAAAAGTGCGCCGGAATACGCCGCCAATACCACCGCCAGCGATGAAAGCCCCGTGGGCGCAGTGCAGGAATTCTCGGGTCAGGCCACCGTGACCCACTCCGATGGGACCGTGGAACATGTTGCGAAAGGCACGGCCATCTATCAGGGAGATATCGTGGAGACCAGCGCAGATGGCGCGGTCAATATCCATTTCAACGATGACACGTCCTTTGCCGTATCGGAAAATGCCAAACTGGCAATTGACGAATATGTCTATGATCCGGAAACAGAGTCCGGCGCGCAAAATTTCTCGGTCCTCAAAGGCGTCTTCGTCTTTACCTCGGGCTTGATCGGCCGCGATGACCCCGATGATGTAAAAATCGACACCCCCACAGGCTCGATCGGGATTCGCGGAACCGTGATCGCGGGCGATGTCAACGCCGGACAGATCACCGTTCTGGAAGGGGCCATTGTCGTACGGGATCTGGCGGGCCATGAGATGACTTTGGCCACACAATATGAAACAGCCAAAATCGTCCCAGGCGAAGGCGTCCATAACATGGGGCAGATCTCGGCCCATGACCTTTCAAGCCGTTTTTCGAGTATCTCGGACGTGGCACCGGACCTGTTCTCCTCTGTCAACGATTCTGCGGCAGAACAAAAAAATGCCGATCCCGCCCACGCCACGGAAAACGGAGAGTCCAAAGACCCCGCACCGGAGCAAACGCCTGACACACCCGCCGACAAACAGGAAAAATTCGATGCAAATGGCACGGTGGACAAAAACGGTGACCATCAGGTGGATGGTACCTTGTCCCACCAGCCAGCACAGGACGGACCGGCTGGCGCAGAGCCTGCCAAGCCGGCACTTCCCCCCATAGGCCCTCAGGGCATGCTCGGAACAGATCCCATGACAGGCGGGCAAGCCATGATGAACGGCATGCCCCAGATAGGGCACGGCATGGGGCTCTCCCCGCAGGGCATGGCAGGGACTTTGCCGCCGCCCAATGGTGGCGCCTTCTTTGACATGGGACCCCAGCCCCTCGCCTCGGCAGTCAATACGGTATTAGCGGATGGAACGCACTTGCCGCTACCACCTTTGAACATCCTCCCCCCGCCCCCCTTCCTGAACGGGGACACAACGGGGACAAATTTTGTGGATCACGCGCCCATACACATCAAAACGACCGGCGTGGCCAACATGATCCAAAATAGCAATCTGGCACCGGATGTTTACTTCAAAGCAGCAGAAGGGCATGAATGGTCCTACGGGTTTCACAATGAATTTGTCAATCTGGACTCCGATCACGGCGATGCTCTGCATTACCAGCTCAGCACGACAACGCTAGGAGCCCTCGCCGATACTGTCACGGCGGGAGGATCATGGACCTTTAATACCGCCAACGGGAAACTCGATATCACCTTTGGCACGGTCGCCACGACACAAACCTTCCAGATTGAAATTCAGGCCCTTGATAATGCTGGAAACAGCTCGGGCTTCCACAACTACACCTTCACGGTGTTTGATACCCCGACAGATATTCCAGCCTCGGTCTTGAGTGCCTCCAACACGCTTTACGCCGATCTCTCCGCCCCCAGCAATAATGCGATCACCGTTATAGGAAGCAACAACACCCTGTTTATGGGGCAAGGCAACGATACGATCAGTTCTCTAAGCGGAAACGGAAATATTATCAATCTCGGGAAGGGCGATAACACCGTAACGATCACAAGCGGTACGGACAATACGATTGTCGGAGGGATAAACCACGATATCTATAATCCCTCTGTGGCCCAGAACCAATTCTTCGGGATGGATGGGGACGATATCGTCAAAATCAATCTGGCAAGCACCAGCCTGATGAGCGCCCTCAATACAACAGGAAACAACGGTATCCTGATGGATACCGGAGACAGCGCCTTTAAATACGGCGCCATCATCAAGGCCCTGAATGCCAACTATACCTATACGGATTCGACTACGGCCTTTGGAGACACACTCAAACTAACAGGCACAGGCGGGCACAGCATTGATTTTCAGGCCATCGACAACAACTATCTCAGAGGGATTGAGCGCATTGATGCTACAAGTGCCGGTCTCAATGCCACTGTAACTGTCAATTACAATGATGTTCTGAACATGACAGACTATAAAAACACCCTGATTTTCCGAGTGGATAGCGGCGACTCTCTTGTCTTTGACAATACGGACGGGAAGTTTTCGGCCTTCACCAAACTGGCTGACAACGTGGTGGTGGATGACGGGTACGAGGGCACCGCTACGAACGTCAATTTCGACATATACACCGACGGGAATGTCACCTTGCTGGTGCAAGAGAATGGCGCCACCGTGACAGGCCTGCCAGTGTAGAATGGATTTTTGAATCAAAATTATTTGGTTTGGCTATATAATTCAAAGCATACCCCCCTCAACACAAAAAAACCGCCAGAAGAATCTCCTTCCGGCGGTTTTTGTAACACAATCAGGCGTATTAAATATCCAGAGAAGGTGCTGGCTCTTCCTTCTTCCGGCGCGCTAGAAGGAGCGCCGCCGCACCAGCCGCGAACAAGCCAGCCGCTGGCGGCAAGGGTGTTTCCGCTGGGGGTGGACAATAATCACCATGCCCATGGCTCTCTGAGTGGGAAGACGCGCTCGCATAGGCCGATGAGATCACAGAGTTTATGGATGTATTGCTGTTGTTTACAAACACAGTCACGCCCGGAATTGTAATTTCCGGCGCCGAGATCTCTGCCTTTGCAGAATTCGGACTATACCCCGTCACCGTACTGGTAGAAGAAAAATTACTGTTGTGGATCGATATCGTCGCCGCATCAACAGCAGGGGCCGCAAGGACCAGAGAAAGAGCAGTAACCACTCTTGATTCTTTATTAAAACCGAGTTTCATATGATGTTCCTTTAACACAAATGGTCATATTCCAACGCTTTTCTATAACCATACCCTACCCCTGTCAAGGGGAATTTATATCAAACTCTTTCGCACAGCCCCCTGCCATCCCTCCAGAAGACGGGTTCTTTCTGGCGCATCCATGGCGGGGTTATAGCGTCTGGCACAGCGCCAACCCTCTGCAATCTCTGAAAAAGAGCTAAAAATCCCCGCCTGAAGCCCTGCCAGCACTCCGGCACCCCAAGCCGTAGCCTCGACATGCTCGGGGATTTCCACGGGCCGGTCCAGAATATCGGCCAGAAACTGACACACAAAATTATTGGCCACCAGCCCGCCATCAGCACGCAGGACATCGGGCAAACGCCCTGAATCTTCCGCCATCGCCCGCATGAGATCATAGGTCTGATAGGCCTGCGCCTCCAACGTAGCCCGCACGATATGCGCCTTTGTACTGTCCCGTGACAGACCGGTAATCATCCCCCGCGCCTCAGGCCGCCAGTACGGGGCACCCAATCCGGCAAAGGCGGGCACCATGTACACTTCGTTGTTGTCCGGCACACTACGGGCCAGCGCCTCGGTTTCTCCCGCCGATTCAATGACCCCAAGCCCGTCACGGAGCCATTGCACCGCCGCCCCCGCCATAAAGATAGACCCCTCCAGCGCGTATACAGGCTTTCCAGCGCATTGATACCCGATCGTGGTCAAAAGCCTGTGACGGGACGCCCTGAACGTCTCCCCGATATTCATCAGCGCAAAACAGCCTGTCCCGTACGTGGCCTTGCCCATACCTTCCTGAAAACAGGCCTGTCCGACCAGCGCCGCCTGCTGATCCCCTGCCATTCCCCCGATCCGGTACGATCCACCGACAAGGGCGGGATCCGTCATCCCGAAATCCGAAACATTGTCCCGCACCTCAGGCAAAAGGGCACGGGGAATATCAAACAGCTTCAACAGCACCTCATCCCATCCCCCGTCCCTGATATTGTACAGCAGGGTGCGGGATGCATTGGTGGCGTCCGTGGCATGCACACGGCCGCCCGTCAGATGCCAGAGCACAAAACACTCCACCGTGCCAAAAGCCAAGTCACCCGCCTCCGCCCGTGCCCGCGCACCCGAAACATGCTCCAAAATCCATGCCAGCTTTGTGGCGGAAAAATACGGATCCAGCAACAAGCCCGTTTTTTCTATAATAGTGTTCTCATGCCCTTGCGCTTTGAGGGTCTCACAGCGCTCTGCCGTCCGGCGATCCTGCCAGACGATGGCATTATAGACAGGTGCGCCCGTTTTCCGGTCCCAGACAATCGTGGTTTCGCGCTGGTTCGTGATACCGATCCCCGCCACGGTCCTCCGACAATGCACCAGAACCGTCCGTGTCACCGCCAGCGTATCGGCCCAGATCTGCGCAGGGTCCTGCTCCACCCAGCCCTTGTGCGGATAAAAAAGCGTGAGCGGTTTTTGCGCCATGTCCAGAATGGTACCGTCCGGAGAAAAACACATCGCACGGGTGCTGGTGGTGCCCTGATCAATCGCGAGCAAACACACATCCCTGTTCATTGCCGTGCAATCTCCGCCACAATTGCGGGCAGGACCTTCTCCAGCACACTCGTTTCCTCTTCCGTCATCCACATCCCCAGCTTCGAGCGCCGCCAGAGGAGATCTTCGGCCTCCCGCACAAATTCATACCGGACCAAATACATCAATTCCGCCTCGTACAAGCCAGCGCCAAAATTCTGCCCCAGATCGCTCAGGCTTTGCGTCCCTTCCAGAAAACGGTCCATCCGCGTCCCATAGGCCCTGGCATAGCGCAGGAGAATCTCCGGAGGGAGCCAAGGATATTCCGCCCGCTTGCTTTCAGTGAAAGCGTCAAAATCCGCATCCGGCATATCGCCCCCAGGCAAACAGGATTGCGCCGTCCACGGAACGGACACACGGTTACACCTCTCCAGAAACTGGTCTACGACCTGCTCGGCCAGAATCCGGTACGTGGTGAGCTTCCCGCCAAACACGGAAATCATCGGCGCCTTGGAGTCCGTATGGTCGTAAAAATAATAATCACGGGACATCACCCGTGTTTCCTGTTTGGAGGGCTTGCCGTCTTTCTCGAACAAAGGCCGCACACCGCTGAAGGTCCATATCACATCATCGCGTGTGATATCGCGCCGGAAATGAGTATTGAACGCCTCGACAAGATACAGCATCTCCGGCTCTGAAATCATCGGGGCATAGGGATCACCTTCAAAGGCCTCTTCCGTGGTGCCGATCAAGGTAAAATCCTGCTGATAGGGCATGACAAAAACGATCCGTCTGTCCTGTTGTTGCACGACATAGGCCTGCTCTCCGTCATACATCTTCGGGATAATAATATGGGATCCCTTGACGAGCCGTACCTTTGGCGCAGGATTATCCAGCGTCCCCAAACCCGATTCTTCTATGATGTTGCGCACCCACGGCCCTGCGGCATTGGCCACCATGCCCGCACGGATACTCCGGCGCTCTCCCGTTTTTTTATCCTGAATTTCCACCCGCCAGTGATCGGGCTGGGGCACGAGTTTCGTGCAGGCCGTCTGTGTGAGAATCGTAGCACCCCGCGCAAACGCATCCATCGCGTTCAACACCACCAGACGGGAATCGTCCCCCTGACAATCCGTATAGCAAAAACCTTTCTCATAGGTCGAGACCAAAGGCCCCCCGAGCGCGTGCCCGTGAAAATCAACCCGCCATGAGGGACGCAAACGATGAAGCGGTGCCAGATGATCATACAAAAACATCCCCAGACGGATCATCCAGAATGGTCTTTGCCCCCGCGCATGCGGCAGGATAAATTCCATCGGATGGATCACATGGGGCGCCATCGCCAGAAGTGTTTCACGCTCCTGTAAGGAATCTCGCACCAGACGGAATTCCAGAAATTCGAGATACCGCAACCCCCCGTGGATGAGTTTCGTACTGGCCGAAGATGTCGCACACGCCAGATCCCGTGCCTCCAGCAACAAGACAGACAAGCCCCGCCCTGCCGCGTCTCTGGCAATGCCCGCGCCATTAATCCCGCCACCAATCACACACAGGTCGTAATCCACATCCGTCATATCGGACAGCGTACAACATGTTTCAAGCGCCTGCAAAGCATCACCTTGGATCAGAACCCGCTTTTCCCCGAGAAAAACCCCAAGATCGCGTTGAAGACGTATGCTATGCCATCATCCGGTACAAGATAATCCGTAATTTGGCCTCCAGCTGTTTCACGGAAAAAGGCTTGCGGATATAGGCTGTCACACCCGAGGCTCTGGCCTCTACCACCGACTCCACATCACTGCGGCCCGTGACCATCAAAAACGGCATGTGGGGCTCCACAGTGCGCAATTGACGGAGTAACGCCACCCCCGTCATCGAAGGCATATTCCAGTCACACACAATCAGATTGATTAAGCCGAACGCTGAATCCATGAATTTCAGAGCCTCTTTTCCGTTGGATGCCTCGAAAATCTGATTCACTCCCATTTCAATCAACATATTGCGGAGCATCGCCCGTGCCTCGCTCTGGTCATCCACCAGCAATACTTTCAACTCGTTAAATCCTGTACTTGTCGCCATGACGATCCTCTCTATTCTTTCAGCATGATTTCACGTTGATTTTCCCAAATTCCCCCTCTAAAAAATGGCCCCTCAGCCACCGGCCTTTTCTGTCCTTGAAGTCTCTCGTAAATCAACAGGGCCAATGCGCCATACTCCACAGGTTTTGCCATAAAATATGACGATTCAGGAATCGAGACCCGCGCCATATCCCCCCGTGCCGGATACCCGCTCATAAAAATCACCGCAATATCTTCGCGGACTTCCTGAACAAGCTCGGCAAGCGCCACGCCGTTGAGTTCGGGCATCACAACGTCTGTCAGCAGAAGATCAATCTTTCCCTCATACGCGTCCTGTACTGCCAGCGCTTCGTTTCCATGGGTGGCCTGCAAAACATGCATCCCCAGTTTTTCCAGCATGCCGGAGACCAAAAACAACAAGTCCGGCTCGTCTTCTGCCACCAGCACCGTATAGCCATCAAACCGGATATGACCGACATCCCGTGCATCACCGGAAACCCTCTTATTGGGTTTTCTTTCTGTCAGGGGCAGAAAGACCCGCATCATCGTGCCCTGCCCTTCGACAGAATGTACATCAATCATGCCATCCATCTGCTTGACCAGACCATAGACCATCGAAAGCCCGAGGCCTGTGCCCTTGCCTTGCGACTTTGTCGTATAGAACGGATCAAAGATTTGTTCTATGACGTGCTGGGGCATCCCCATCCCGCTATCGGAAACCGAAAGGCAGGCATATTCCGCATCCCGTGGAAGCCCCTGAGAGGCCACGGGCAACGCTGTACGTGGAATTTTCCGCACCTCTACCAAAAGCCGCCCACCATGGGGCATCGCGTCCCGCGCATTGACCACCAGATTCATCAAAATCCGGACAATCGAGTCAGCCTGACACTCTACAAAAGCATCGGCATTTTCACAAAATACCATGTACTTGATAGAGGCATCCAACAAAGGAGCCAGAAGCGTTTCCTGTTCCCGCACGACCTGCGCCAGATCAATGACTGTTTCCACAACAATCTTGTGCCGGCTAAAGGTCAACATCTGATTCACAAGGCTGGAACCCCGTTTCGAGGCTTGATGGACCCGCTCCAGATATTCCTGTTCTGGAGCATCGGAGGGCATATTTTTTCCGGCCATCCGCGCATACCCGTCAATAATGGAAAGTACATTGTTGAAATCATGCGCCACACCCGCCGCCAAGTGCCCGAGCGCTTCGAGTTTCTGGGCTTTGAACCGTTCGGCCTCTTTTTGTTTCAAGGCTGTCATGTCGGTGAACACGCCAATAACCAGTTTTTCCTGCCGCCGTTCCTGCGAAACCGGAGTCAGTTTCAAAGCGTAATGCCGTGGGGGACCTTCCGGCTGTTCAAAACACACGGCCACATCGACAGAATCCCTGCCTTGAATATGGACTTGAATGCGCTCCACCATCTCGGGGTCTTGCAACGCCAGCAACACAGCCTCTATTGTACTACCACACACCGCCTGCCTGCAAAGGCGCACCATCTCGCAAAAAGCATGGTTTGCAAAGACCAGTTTTTCAGCCCCCTCTTCCAGACGGACCACCATAATCCCGTTTGTCGCGACATCCACCGCCTGATGAAGCTGATAATTGGCGGTGTGCAGATTCATCACCTCCTCCTCATACAGCCGGATTTTACTCACATCCAGCAACGTCAGAATGGTTGCCCCACCGGACTCATACGCCTCGACCAGAACAAGCCGCCCTTCGAGGGTATAAATCACTTCCCTGAAACAATTGTGTTTCATATGCTGGGCCGTTCGATTCATCATGTTGCGGATACTGTCATCGGTATATTCCACCGCCATATCATAGATAAAATCGAGCACCTCATTCAGGATTACAGGCGCGGGGGTCTGAGATGACAAGAGTGGCAGATAGTGGCGGGCTTGATCGTTTGCCCGTACAAGCCTCCCCTGTGCATCAAAAAACATAAAGCCGTAACGGGACGTTTCAATCGCCCCTTCCAGTATCCCGTACAGACCTCGTATTCCGGCTTCTCGCTTCAGAGCCCGCCACAGCAAGATACCCAGCACACACACACCCGCCAGAATCACAAGACTACCGAACAACAAAGCCACCACCTTCCGGAGCACATATTCACATGGAGGAAAAAAGATAAGGATCAAAAAAGAAAGGCAAAGGCACAACCTCAGGTTAATTTCCAACAGATTTTATGCTACTGCAAGCCTTATGTGTTTTGACATACAGGCGTATATCTTTCAGACTTGTCTGCGTGCGATTCCTGTTCCACCATCTCCGCGCCGTCCTTTTTGTAACCCTCCTGCTTTCAGGGGGGATAGGCACGCCCTTTCCCGCACGGGCGGGAGAGCGCCCCCTCGAGATTGAAACAGGCGCGCGGCGTAAAGTGTCCATGACAGCCAGTCCCTTTCTGTCGCTTAAGGCAGGGCTTTCAACCCCGAAACAAATCGGCCAGCGCCTCGTACAAGAATCTCCTGCCACGGCCCCCTCCCAGAGCCTCATCCTTGGTATTCTCGGCCTGAAAGGGCCACGGATGACTTTCCTGGCGCAGAATTTCAAGCAACCGGACATCAGCGCGGAAGAGATCTGGCACAACACTCTTTTTGATTCCCGCACGGAAACCGGCCCCTCTATCCGCACGGCCTCTACGGGATTTCTTCTGGATTTCTTTCATTTCAGTCTTGAAAACCAGACCAGCCTGCCGGAAGCAGACCTGCCCGCCCTCACCCGCACCGCCTTTGTCGCTGGCACAGACACACGCGCCTTTCCGGTGCCTGTGGATGGTTTTTTCAGCTTCCGCTTCAATCTGCAGGATACCCTGGAACCGCTTTCCCTCCTGCGCCCCCCTACAGCCTTGCCAGTGCGAAGCAATTCTGCGTTCTTTGCCCAAAACCCCGTTATGCTCGAGACCGCATTCAGTGCCTACACCCACAGTTTCGGACCGGATCTGCACCTCTCGCTCATAGGCGGGTATCTGGAAGAAATGTATGGCGGCTTCGGCGGAGAACTCCTCTACCGCCCCTTTGACAGCCGCTTTGCTGTAGGGGCCGAAAGCTGGCTGGCTATGAAACGCGACCCCTTGAGTGCGCTGGGCACGGGTTTTAACGGGGACCGCGTCCTCACAGGTCATCTCAACGGATGGTACGATCTGCCCGCATGGGATATCACACTCAAGGGCTCTTTGGGGCAATACCTGAATACCGACACAGGCGGGTCGCTGGGCTTTGAAAAGCGTTTTGGCCTCCACGCGCTGGATGCAAAACTGGAAGGCTTTGTCACCTTAACCGATGCCACAGATACGGATGCATTCGCCACGGCCCTCCCGCCCTATAATGGCCTGCGCCTGAGCGTGCCGCTGGGTGGCCTGCCCCATGTCCCGCACAATACGACCATTAAGGCAAAACTGGCCCCCTTCGGGCGGGATAACGGCCAGCGGCTTGACAACCCGCTTCCCCTGTATGACCTGACAGAAGCTTTCTCCACCCGCCATCTGGCAGACCATTGGAGCGAAATCAAGGACACCTCCAACGAAAATAAGACTTGGTTATCCCCACTGCTTGGCTATAACCAAGCACACAAAGTGGAGATCCAGTAGTGCGAGCCACAAATCGGCTTTCGTTTTTCAGAACACTAAAAAAAGCCGCCCCGTTTGACGGGGGCGGTTTGAAGGTGGTACCAGATCGGATGAAGCGTAAACTTGATATTCCGGTACACTCAGGGGATAAAGAAACTGTCTTCAATACTGCTAGACCTGCTCACATAAAATTCTGTTACATTCTTTTTAGATTCTGTGTGCTCAATCACAGACCCTATTCTTCTAATATAACTAAAATTTTACGTAAATACAAATATTTTATTTTATTTTAATGATTTCAATAGATTGTACAAATCCACCGGAAGCGGCGACACGAAGACCACGGGATCTCCGCGCACGGGGTGGATAAAGGCGATATCCCTTGCGTGAAGAGCCTGTCTGGGAAATTTCAGACAAGCCTCCACGGTTTCCGGCGAAAACCCTGCCTTTTTTAAAGCACTGCCCACCGCAGTGGGTTGTGCCCCATACACAGGATCCCCGATCAAGGGATGTTTGATGCTGGCCATATGGACACGAATCTGGTGCGTCCGGCCTGTTTCCAGCTGGCACAGCACCCGCGCCAGCGCGTTTTTGTAAATCTCCTGCACATGGTAGTGCGTGCGGGCTTCTCTTGCCCCCTGCCCATTGATTGCCATTTTGAGGCGGTTGCGCGGATCGCGGCCTATGGCCTTGTCCACCAGTCCTTTGAGCGGGGTAGGCACATGGAGCACCAGCGCTTCGTAAATCCGGCTCAAACTCCGGTCTTCGAGCTGGGCGGAAAGCCCCTGATGGGCCTGATCGGTTTTGGCCACGACCATGAGCCCGCTGGTCTCCTTGTCAAGGCGATGCACAATACCGGGCCGCAGGACCCCGCCAATGCCCGACAATGCCCCCGCACAATGATACAGCAACGCATTGACCAGCGTGCCGGTATGATTTCCGGCCCCGGGATGCACCACCAGTCCCGCAGGTTTGTTAATGACCAGCAAATCAGAGTCCTCGTACACCACATTGAGCGGGATATTTTCAGGGGCCGGCGTGGCCTCCACAAGTGCAGGCAAAACCATACGGATATGATCCCCCGCCCGCACTTTCTGAGAGGCCTGCTCCAAAAGCACACCATTCAAAAACACCCCGCCTGCCGCCAGAATGCCCTGGATACGGGCACGGGAATAGGATGGACACAGGCCGCTCAGTACCTTGTCCACACGCTGTCCGGCCCATGTGTCTGCAATATCGAATTCCTGAATCTCCCGCTCCGGCATCATGGCACCAGATCGGGGGCCCGCAGGCAGGGATCGTCGTAGGTCTCCATCCGTGGCACCGCTATAATCCAACCCTGCGTATCCGGTTCGGACGCGTCACCGGACTCCGGTGCACTCTGGCGCATAATCGTGGTGGTCCCCAGAATAAACCGGTCTCCGTTCATACCTGTGACCACATCATACACGCGGGCACCCTTCGCGTTTGCGTGCGTATCCTGCGAAAACAGGTTCCCTTGGGGAGTCAACGTCAGCAACGCCGCCTGCGATGTGGCAGGCTTTTGTTCCGCATCCGTGACCGACGCGGGGGGCACTTCGCCGTCCAGCAAGACCGAAACCAGCCCTTCGGGACTGACCGTGATCTCCTGCGCCCGAAGCAGGCGCGGGCTGGAAAAAAACCGTTGCCAGCCGACAGCGCCGTTATCCGCCTGCACGACCATCACCCAGCCCGAAAGGGTCTTCTTTCCCGCCGGCACTGCCTGCCCTGCAACGACAAGCGTATTGTTTGCCATACCAGCCCCCGTTACGAATTCCGCGCCCATCCCGCGGGGATAGATATTCTGCCATACGATATTGAATGAATTATCCAGCCTTACAATCCAGCCATTTTTCCGCCCGTCCTCGCCATAAGCATAGCCTGTCGCCAGCACACCGGAATCCTCCAGCACTTTAAGGCCCGAGAGCCTGTTCTCCGTGCCTGTGACAAAAGCATGATCCGCCAACACACGCCCCGTACTGTCGGTTCGGTACAGCACCGCAGAAACGGGTTGCTGGAGAGATGTTTTGCGGATTGTAGCCGAGAGCAAATATTCTCCGGTTTTTTTTGTCTCCACCACATCGGACAAGAGCAAATCCCCTGTATTGTCCTCCAAATCGCTCTCCGAGACTTTTTCCCCCTGCAGGGTAAAACGCCCGCGCCAGATCACCTGACGGCCTGTTTCCAGCACCATCCGGTTCGCAAAAACCAGAACGTCCTCGCCCAAAGGCAGGATTTTCACAACTCCCGTCAATCCCGCGACCGTGTGGACCCGATCCTTGATCACGCGCCCGTTTCTCCCGATCTGCGCCAGCACCAGCATTTTCTCCCCTGCGGGGGAGACGATCTGCTCTCCCACAGCCATAAGCTGGACAGACGGCAAGGCAAGGGGCAGACCGGTTTTAAACACTTCAGCGGTTTTCGGATCCCCGTACACCGTGTCCCAGAGATGATAACTCCCGATCTCGGGATCCTTCAGGTCTATCCGCATTTCGGTATAGATGGCACAATTCTCTGTGGCCTGCGCTATCACAGGCATACCGAGGCTTCCGGCTATCCCCAAAAGAAAAAGAAATCTGTTAATCATGTCACTTGCCGCTTTGAAATTCTCCTCCTTTCTAATGTAGAATGCCGGAAAAGAAAAGCCTGCGCAGGTAAAGAACACACGAGATTATGAAACTGCTTATTATTACAGATGCATGGTTCCCCCAAGTCAACGGGGTTGTCAGGACCTACGAGCATATCGGCGCGGAGCTCCGGAAACTGGGTCACGAGGTCAAGGTGATCGGGCCGGATCAATTCCCCTTTCGTATTCCCATGCCTGGCTATTACGAGATCAAACTGGCCGTCCTGCCCTATCGGCGGCTGTGCAGGCTGATCGAGGATTACCAACCCGATAAAATCCACCTCTCGACCGAAGGACCCCTGGGCTGGGCAGGCAGACGGTATTGTCTGACCCACAACCGCCCTTTTTCGACTTCCTACCACACCCAGCTCCCCGATTATCTGGCCAAACGGCTCAAAAAAATCCTTCCCTTTCTGTATGAGCCCGCCCATGCTTTCGGGCGCCGCTATATGCGGGCCTTCCACGCCCCCTCCTCTTCCATGAATGTGGCCACACAAAGCCTCAAAGACACCCTGAAAAGCTGGGGTTTTGAAAACCCGATGCACGATCTCACGCGGGGAGCGGATTTCGAGCTGTTCCACCGTGCCCCGCCAACCCTGTTTGAAGATCTGCCCCGTCCGGTTGCGCTGTATGTGGGACGCATCGCCATCGAGAAAAATATCGAAGCCTTTCTCACCATGACGTGGGAGGGTTCAAAAGTTATAGTGGGTGACGGACCCAGCCGCAAAATGCTGGAAAAAAAATACCCCACAGCCCGCTTTGTGGGAAAGAAAACAGGCCCTGATCTGGCCCGACATTATCAATCCGCCGATTTGTTCGTGTTTCCCTCCCGCACCGATACGTTCGGTATGGTGCTGATCGAGGCGATGGCCTGCGGCCTGCCTGTGGCGGCCTATAACGTCACAGGGCCGAAGGACATTATCACACAGCCCTTTTTAGGCGCGCTCGAGGAGACGGATCTGGGCCTTGCAGGCCGCAAGGCCCTCACCTGCGGCACAGCGGCAGAACGGGAATCCTATGTCCGGACCCATTACACGTGGGAGCGCGCCGGAAAACAGTTTGAAGAGGCGTTGTATAATAAGGTAGTATAAAACCCATGGCCCATATCCTGATCGCCGAAGACGACACCAGCCTGTGCCAGATCCTCTCTCTGGCCCTCCAGAACGCGGGGCACACGGTACAAACCGCGCATGACGGGCTGGAAGGGCTGGCCATGCTCGAAGCGGCGGGCGAAAATCCTTTCGATGTGCTGGTAACGGATATCGTCATGCCCGGCATGGATGGGATTGAGCTCTCCCAAAAAGCGGTAGCCCGCATGCCCGCCATCAAGGTGATCTTTATCACCGGCTTTACCGCCGTGGCCGCCCACACACAAGGGGCCCAGCCCGCGCAGGCGGAAACTCTGGCAAAACCGTTTCATATCAACAGCCTCGTCCAGAGAATCGAAGCGCTCCTGACCTCCACGTAATTTTCTTTCTTGTTTTCATAAAAATACTTGCTTTTTTGAAAAAACAGGCGTATCGTTCCCGCATCAGTGCAAATAAGAGGGACAAACCATGAAAAACAGCGCTCTGAAAAACCAATACATTATTCCCGCTCTTCTGCTGGGGTTTCAGGCTGTATCCACGGCCCCCGCGACAGCCGCAACGCTTTCGCCAATCCACGAACAAGAGGCCGCAGGACAAAAAGCCGATCGGGACAGCGCCCTCGAACATTTCAAATCCGCTATCATCCCCGCCATGTCTCTGGAAGCGGCGAGATTCTGCAAAACACACCATCTGGATGACCTGAAAAAAGACGGAAAAGAACCCACCAAAGCAGAAATTTCCAATTGGGTGAGCAATATTTACAAGGATACCGGCGATCTTCTGGCTATCCTTGCGCATCCTCCTGAAAAGGAATCGGCCCTTACGACAATCGACATCCTGAAGAAAGTGGAAGCGCTCCACAGCAAAGGCGTGATCCTCCTGACCGGCTACCTGAACCCCACGCTGATGCAACAACAAATGGCTGTTGCTTATCCTCCGGAAGAGGACACGCGCGCCGTCCGTCTCAATAACCTGATGCAAATGAATGCAAACAGAGATGAACTGGTACAGGTCGTGTACAAGCTCTTTGATGAAGTGTACGCACAGGACGCGCCAACACCCCTGAACAGCGTTGCGGTTTTCGTGAAATACGCAGGTCATTCTTCAAAAGTCGAAGTGACACACCTCACCCCTGAAACGGCCTTCCCCGAGCTGGATGGCATGGTCATCGACACCGGCGTTCCCACAAGCCCGTGCAATTCACACGACTACACAAAACTCAGCAGAGCAGAGCCCCTCTACGCATCTTTGGATTGTCACCCCCTCTAGCGTGATGTGTGCAGGGTGATGATTTGTCTCTCATGGAAAAAACGCTTGAAAAACCCCTCGGGACTGGGTACAGATAAACCCGATCTTTTTACGAATGGGCGGTTAGCTCAGGGGTAGAGCACTAGCTCGACACGCTAGGGGTCACAGGTTCGATCCCTGTACCGCCCACCATTCTCTTGTTTTTCAGCATTCACAGACATTCGCTAATGACCTCAAAACCCTTGCAAAACAAGGGTTTTTATTTTATCTTTGTCTTGTGGCGTTCGCATATATTCACGGGCAACCACAAAAATATGGGGTACAATTCTGGGGTACGGCAAAAAAAGCTTGGGGGTACAGGCACAATGGTATTAACAAACACTGCATGCGAGAAAGCAAAAGCTAAAGAAAAGCCCTATAAATTGGCGGATGGTGGCGGGCTATATCTTTTGGTCAAAGCCAATGGGACAAGACATTGGAGATTGAAATATCGTTTTTTGGGCAAGGAAAAACTCTTGGCCTTGGGGACGTACCCCCTTGTCACTTTGGCAGAAGCCCGAGAGGGGCGCGAAAAGGCTAAAAAACTGTTGTCCCTTGATCCGCCCATAGACCCCGTTTCGCAGAAAAGCGAGAATAAACGTCAAGCCCTTCAAAATGCGACAAACACCTTTAAAGCCGTTGCTCATGAATGGCATGAAACGAATGTGGAACGCTGGACGGATACATACGCCGATAAGGTTTTAAAGGGACTGGAATTAAACGCCTTCCCGCACATTGGAAATCGTCCGATCAAGGACATTACCCCGCCCGAGCTTTTGGAATGTCTCCGAAAAATAGAGAAGCGCGGCTCTTTTGATATTTCAAACCGCACAAAACAAATATGCGGGCAGATTTTCCGCTATGGCATTCAAACGGGGAAATGTGAACGCGATGCCGCCGCCGATCTGCGGGGGGCACTCAAAACCCGCAAAACTGAACATTTCCGGACTATTGATGCAAAGGAAATCCCAAAGCTCATTCACGCGCTGGAGCGTAACGAAGCCCGCCTGTTTGAACGTACCCGCCGCGCTGTTTGGCTCTCCTTGCTCACATTCACCCGCCCCGTAGAAATTCGCACGGCGCGATGGGATGAAATAGACTTTGAAGAAAAACTTTGGAGCATCCCCGCCCATAAAATGAAAATGCGGCGGGATCATCTCGTCCCATTAAGTGAACGAGCCGTATCGTTTCTAAAAGAGCAACAAGAAGAATCCCAGGTTTTTAATACACCGTGGGTGTTTCCGTCCCACATACGCCCTAAAAATCCCATGAGTGACGGGACGGTCAATAAAGCCATTCGGCTTTTGGGATTCGGGGATGACATGGTGGCGCATGGGTTCCGCGCCCTCGCCCGCACGACTATACGGGAAAAGCTGGGCTATGATTCCGAAATCATCGAACGGCAACTGGCGCATAAAGCCTCTGGCCCTTTGGGCGAAGCCTATGACCGCACCCAATTCCTCCCCGAACGCATCAAAATGATGCAGGACTGGGCGGATTATATTTCCGCTCTGGCGGCGGGCGGGACGGTTATTCAGGGGAAGTTTGGGGCAAAATGATCCGTATTGCAGAATATGTCACTGCGCAGGGAAAAAGCCCTTTCGGGGAATGGCTTGTCAAAATACCCGCCGCCCATGCCATACGAGTGACAGAGGCTCTGTATCGTATGGAGCAAGGCAATTTGGGCGACCACAAAGCGGTGGGTGAAGGGGTTTATGAACGCCGTATCTTTGGAAGTCCTGCCCTTCGGGTCTATTTCGCCAAGGACGGCAAAGAGCTTGTGATTTTATTGGCTGGCGGCGGAAAAAACACGCAGAGCAAAGATATAAAGAGAGCCCAGACCCTTTGGGCGCGCTATAAAGAGGAGAAATGAATTTGCACTGTACCTTGAGGTAACATATATGTTATCATTGAACGTAAGCGATTACTTGCAAACGTAAAAGGACAAAGATTATGGCACTAACACGGGATTTCAAAGAAACGATCATAGAGCGGGCAAGGACAGATTCCAAATTCCGCCGCGCCATGCTGACACGCGGGATCACGCTTTTGATTGCGGGCGGCGGAGATGACGTGCAAACGGGAAAAGCTGTTATCCGTGATTATATCAACGCCACGGTCGGGTTTACGGCACTTGCCCAGCACACAGGCATCCGTAAGGAAAGCCTGATGCGGATGCTTTCCCCTTCAGGCAACCCCTCCTTGAGCAACCTCAATCAAGTGACCCACACCCTTTTGGCTAGCGAAGGTGTAAAAGTGCCCGATAACCTGAAAGTTTCAATGCAAACCTGATTCTTTAGAAAAAGGGCATAGTGTGTGCTTGCACGGCTAGGCTGATCGCCGAAAGCATGAAACCGCACCCCGTTTCTTTATTACGAAAACATTCAACAAGGAGCAAACATGCCAAAGATACGGGAAAATTCACTTAATTTTTTGACTATGGATAACGAAGAACCGATTGTCCCCCTACGCATCCTTGATTTTTTTGAACTCCCCAGTGAGCTTGCAAGCGAGATTTTTAAATACTCCGAGGCGTTCACTGAGCTCAACGCCATGATAGAGGATGAGTTTGACAAGATTCGTCCACCCAATTCAAAAAACGCAGAATGCTTTAAATTCGAGTTTCGTGTGATCTGCCATCTGGCGCGGTATGTAAAGTTTCATACTTCACGCCCCGACAGGCAGAAACTGAAAAAAAGGTATGAAAACAAAAAGAAAAAGATTCTCAAAAAGCTTCAAGAGTTAAACAACATACTTCGTGACGGCGACCGCATGGAGAATCACTTCATAGAACAAATCATTCAGCATCAGATGGATGAACTGGCAAAAACACACAAAGCGCATACGATTGAAAATTGCCTGCCCCGTTGTTTTGCTCTGTCCAGCCGCATTGTCGAGGCTCTTGAGCATGGTGATTCCGATGCGGAACGTTTCCTTCAAAAATATCATGGTGGGTATTCCCGTGAAAAGAACACACAAGCGGCGATCAATGCACTGGCAAGTTCCTACTCACGTTTATTTGATGCCAGACCGACCAGTTCAGTCAATTCTGCTTTCATGCAATATGCCGCCATTCTGCGTTGGTACGTGAGGGATACAGCCGAACTTTCTGTCTATGATGAGGCCTTGATCTGTGATGAGGCTTTGATGAAAATTGTGCTAAAGGCCATCAAAAAAATTTCCGAATAAAATCAACAACATGGAAGAAAAGCTTTGATTTCATAGGGTTTTTGAAAGCTTCTGTTCTGTGCATTTCCTTTAAATCTCTGGCTTTTAATGGGTCAAAGCGGATGCTTGGTGTATCCGTACGTACCCAGACAAAGGGTATGCGAACCTACCAAAATAAGAGGTTTTTTTATGATAAAGCTTTCACTATCCATCAACGAAGTGTCCGAAGTCACAGGGTTAGGGCGGACAAAAATTTATGAAAATATCGGTTCAGGAGCCCTGAAAGCCCGCAAATTCGGCAAGCGCACGATCATTTTGAAAGATGATCTGGATGCGTTTTTGTCCAATCTGGAAAACTACCCCTCCAAAAGACAGGGGGCGTAGTCATGACAGAGCAAAAAGAAAGCCCGCTGGGCGGCGGGGCTCCGAATGTCCATGTTTTGAGGCTGGATAGACTGGAGCGTATCAACAAACTCCCCCAAAGGCAAGTTTTGCGCATAGCCGATGATCCCGTAATACAAAGGGCTGTGGATAAAATTTATGCGCAGGGTTCGCGCATGGTGTTGGAATTATTGAACACACTGGCGGAGCAATACATGCTGGGCACTCCAATAGAGCGTGAAATCAAGCGTCACGCGCTCTTGCCAGATGGGGCATTGCATCAAATGGGGTGCGATACCATTCGATATATGCCCCCTTTGCAGGTTCCGCCCCGTCATGGGTTTGTTGAAAGCGAGGCACCCCATGAGTGAGGCTTTCAAGAACGCATTGGCGCAGGCGGGGCTTGTGACCCGTGATCCTGTGATAGCGGATGGACGGCTGTACCGCTTTCATGTGGAGGGGGACAAACCCCAAAGCAAGAACGGGTGGTATGTCCTGTATGGGGACGGGGTGCCGGCTGGGTGCTTCGGGAACTGGAAAACGGGTGAACGGCACACATGGTGCGCGAAGCCTGACAGGGAGCTGACACAGGCGTAGCGGGAACAAAACCGTTGCCGCATGATAGAGGTGCAAAAAGCCCGCGAGGCCGAGGAAGAGGCACGGCGCAGGGCGGCCAGAGATAAGGCCGCGTCAATTTGGCGGGATTTGAGCCCCGCGCCCGATAATCATCCCTATTTGGTGAGAAAGCGTGTGCACAATCACGGCTTGCGCGTGTCTGGCGGGGCGTTGGTGGTGCCGATACGTAATAGCGCGGGGGTGCTGCATTCCCTGCAATTCATAGACGGGGACGGGCAAAAGCGGTTCCTCTCTGGTGGGCGGAAAAAGGGCTGCTATTTCGCGATAGGTGCCCCCACGGGCAGGCTGTGTATTGCGGAAGGGTATGCCACCGCCGCCAGCGTGCACGAGGTCACGGGGTATGCCGTGGCTGTGGCGTTTGATGCGGGGAACCTTGCGCCCGTGGCACTGGCACTTCGAGCAAAGTACCCTAGCCTGATCCTCACCATTTGCGCCGATAACGATGCTGACGCACCCCATAATACGGGGTTGACCAAGGCACGGGAAGCCGCGCTGGCGGTGGGGGCTTTGTTGGCCGTGCCGCCTATATCTGGCGATTTCAACGATTTATATACAAGGAGTTTTCATGTCTAATGTACACGCCGTTCAATCGGCCATAGAATCCGCCGCGCTCCCCCTTGAAACGGACGAGCAACGCATATACCGCCTCTCGCTCCTTTCTACATTGGAGTATGACAGGGTACGGGAAAAAGAAGCTGAGGCCATGGGGGTGCGTGTCGGGACGCTGGATAAGGACGTGGCAAAAACCCGCCAAGTCAATCCGCTTGTACCGTCCCTCTCCCCAAGCATTGCCCCGTGTGGGGAGTCTGTGGATGGGGAGGTGCTCTTGACCGATATACGCGACACGATCAAACGATTTATTGTCTGTGATCCTAAAACCGCGATTGCCGCGACCCTCTGGATCGCCTTTACATGGTTTATTGAAAACGTACAGGTTGCCCCGCTGGCAATCATCACCGCGCCCGAGAAACGATGCGGCAAGTCGCAATTCCTGAGCTTGATAGGCCTGTTATCCCGTAATCCTTTGGTGGCCTCCAATATCTCGCCGTCTGCGATCTTTCGGGTGATCGAGGCACAACGCCCCACCCTTCTGATAGATGAGGCCGATGCGTTTTTGAAAGACAACGAGGAAGCGCGGGGCATTCTCAATTCAGGCCACACCAGACAATCCGCGTATGTTATTCGGGTTGTGGGCGATGACCATGAACCAAAACAATTCAGTACATGGGGCGCAAAGGCGATTTCAGGCATTGGCACGCTGGCCGACACCTTGATGGACAGGGCTATTGTTCTGGAGCTACGCCGCAAGATGAAACATGAACATGTGGAACGCCTGAGATACGCCGATGACAGGCTGTTTGAACGGCTGGCCTCTATGCTGGCGCGATATGCCCAAGATCACGGAAATGCGATAGGACACGCCCGCCCCGTCTTGCCCGAGGCCTTGAATGACCGTGCGCAGGATAATTGGGAGCCCCTTTTGGCGATTGCTGATTATGTGGGCGGGGACTGGCCACGATGGGCACGGGAGGCCGCCCTGCAAATCTCTGGTGACGGGGAGCAAGATTCGGGCTCTCTCTCCTCCGAGCTTTTAGCCGATATAAAAACGGTCTTTGAAGAGAAATATGTTTGTAAGGTCAAAACGGCGGATTTGATTGATTATCTCTGTGAGGATGACATGCGCCCATGGTCAACCTATAACAGGGGCAAGCCGATGACCCCCAGACAATTGGCGAAACGTCTTTCGGGGTATGGTATCGAGCCCAAGGGCGTGCGTATCGGGACGGCAACGCCAAAGGGATACGAGCGGGATCAATTTGAAGATACTTTTGCCCGCTACCTCTCCACC
>CAYGDY010000013.1:0-66889 GCA_964348795.1 uncultured Pseudobdellovibrionaceae bacterium
GGTCCAGCAGGGAGGGGCGCGGGAAAAGGCGAGTTGATAGGGGCTTCGGGTGGGTGTTGCGTTTCTGCAGGCGGGGCCGGTTCTGGAGGAGACTGCATATGGGTTTCGAGCGGGAGTGTCCCGCTTTTTGCATGACGCTCTTTGGTCAGCTCATACACGGTTTTTCTCAGAGCGATGAGATCACCTTTGAGGGACAACACACTGTATAAATTGTAAAAAGTGATGACAATAGCGGCAAAAGCGGCAAAAAATAACATGCCGCCCAGCAAAAACATGAATTCCATACGCCGCCGTTCCCTGATGATCCGTGATAGTTCTGTTCGGGGTAATTATAGCGTTTTACAGGGCTTTTGCCAATGGATGAACCCTAATCATCTTCTTTTTCAATTTTTTCCGGTTTTTCAATTTTTTCCGGTTTTTCAATTTTTTCCGGTTTTTCCGGTTTTTCCGGTTTTTCAACTTTTTCTACTGTCTCGGGCTTTTCAATTTTTTCAACCTTCTCTACTTTTTCGACTTTTTCAATTTTTTCGGGTTGTTCGACTTTCTCGGGTGATTCAATCTTTTCGGCTTTTTCCGGTGTTTCCAGATGTTCGGGTTGTTCGACGCTGTCGCTTGAACCGTGGCCACTGTTGTCATCAGGTCTTTCGTGTTCCACGGCATTGTTGCTCCCCCCGTGGGAGTCAGACGATCCGCTGTTGTGGGACGTGCTTTCCGATTTGCCGGTGTGATCCGAAGATCCCTGATCCTCCTCTTCATTTTCAGAAGAGGCCTGTCCGTTCTCGCTCTCGCTCTCGTCGTTTTCATCACCGGAGGAGGGATCGGAATCACCCTGTCCGGACTGCCCGTTTCCGGACGTCTTGCCGGAAGGCGCGCTGTTTTGATGGTTGCTACCACTGTTACGGGTTTGGCCGTGTCCCTTGTTGTCCACATGCGTCTGGGCATTTTCCCGTGGAACGGTCAGGATTTGCTGGGGCTGTACATTCCCTTTTTGATCCAGTGTGCCGGTGATGATGAGGCGGCCCTGCGGGACAGGGAGTCTTGTCCCCGCGAGTCCCTTGATCTTGGTGCTGTATCCCTCGATCGAGATGGCGGTTGCCTTGGCCGGTATGTTTTCCCCCGCCGGTGTGACCTTTTGCGCTTGCAGGGATGTTCCGTCCCACACACCCTGTACGGTCACAAAGCTGTTGGGCTTGAGGGCGCCGAGTCCGTGCACGGGCGTATTCCCGATCATGGGAGAGGCATTTTTCTGGAATTTGACAGGGCCGGTGATGCTGTCAGATATAAAGGAGGCTTTGGGCGCAATGTGACTGGCCACGACATCTCCGGCCTGGTTTCGCAGGCCGCTGATCCGCAGGGACTGCCCGGGCCGGATTGTGTTCAGGGCATTGGGGTGCATGACATGAACGGGCTGGTCCATGACATATATCATGTTATGGAGTCTGTCGACTTTTGTAACCGTGCCTTCCAGCGCATGCTGGAGACTGATGCGCTGGCCTTTGGCGGTGCGTTCTCCGGCGCGCCGCTCGGCGATGATCTGGACTACCTGCCCAAGCTGGAGCTGTTGGGCGCTGATGGTTTTCTTGCCATCTTGTACAGGTGTCGAATCGGTATAGGTCACGCGGATACCGTTCACACAAAGGCTTCCATACGCATAGATGGTGCCGGAAATATACAGGGTCTCCGCCAGTCGTTTTCTGGGGGCGCCGGTCCCGCCGATTCCTTTGCTGTCATTTGCAGAAAGAGAGGCGCCTGTGCCACCAATTCCCTTCCCGTCATCTGCCGCGAGGGAAGCCCCCGTCCCGCCGATTCCCTTGTCGGAGTATCCATTGGCCATTCTGCACGGATCCGCGCCGTCTGCAAAGGCCGGCAGGGTCGAGAGCAAAACGATCAGGATCGTGAGGAGAAGGGTTTTAGAGGTCATCGCGTGTGCTGTCTTCCGCATAAAAATACAGGCCCAGAGTCATTCTCTGGTTTTTGGGTGAATCGGGTTCAGTCCTTTTAGAACGTTCCTCCGTTTCGTGGTACATTTTTTTCAAAAAACGCATTCCCTTGACCCGAAGAATCTTCTGCAAGGCGAGAATATCCTGGGTGCTGAGGGCATCGTGATAGGCGCTTCGTTCAAAAAACGGGGGAGTCCGGCCCTCTATGTTGGCCATGGCCGCCGCCATATGATCATGGACGTTGCTTGTGAAAAAGGACAGTTTTTCTGTGAAATCCGCCGTGGGCAGGAAAGCGTCCTGCTTGAGGGTGACGGTCATGGGCGGACCGTCTGTGATCGTGACAAGGTCAAGCCTTTGAAGCTCGTCCAGATAGGCTCTGGCCCGCATATCCTTGGACACGCTTTCGACAAGGTGCACGAAACTCAGGGCTTGGGGGTCTTCGAGAGAATAGGGCAGGGGGAGCGGGTTTTCGTTTTCATCCAGAAAACGGGGGTCGCTGACCCATGTGCCGATGACGGCGGCTGAGGGAGAGCGGGGTTTGGGGGCTGTCAGCACGTGTCCGTCATTGCGGAAGCGGATATCGTCCAGATGGCTGATTTCCTTGCGGTTCAATCCTGTCAGCACGGCAAGGCGGCTTCCATTGATTTTCTCCTGTTGCTCTGTCAAAAGCGCCCGTCCTGTATCGTAATAGGAAATGCGGGCGATATCGCAAAATTCCCTGTATCCAAGGCCGTTGCCGATCATGAGGCGGACAAGCGGACGCAACACACGGGAGACCGTGCGTTTGAGAAGATCCTTTTTGTCGATGTCCTCAGTCATGCTTTTACTCAAGTTATTCTATTTTTCACTTATAACATGTTTTTTTCTTGACGTGTGAAAAAATCACACCCATACTCCCAAATAATTATGTGTGAATATTTCACACATTTAAATTTCTAACCCTATATTATGGAGACTTAAAAAATGAAAAAATTCGTTGTAATGGCTTTGATCGGAGGTATGGCGCTCTTTTCGGCTTCGGCAGTGCAGGCGCGTGGTGAAAGACCAGAACGGGCTGAGAAGGTTGAAAAGACAGAAAAAGTCGAACGCCCTGAGATTGAAATCGAGCATGGTGTGGAAATCGAACGCCCTGAAGTTGAAATCGAGCACGGTGTAGAAGTCGAACGCCCTGAAGTTGAAATCGAGCACGGTGTGGAAATCGAGGGCGCTGAGCATCATCATCGTGGCGGACGGCATTAAGAATTTTTTACGCAGGCGCGACAGGTTGTGTTGTCTTGTCGCGTCTTGATAACTGGGAAGGGCTGGCGATGAGAGTTTCCAGCCCTCTTTTTTGAGGGGGGGGCTACAAAGGAAGCGGGGGCGGTCCGAAAAGATGTTGATTTTTATCGGGAAGGTCTTATAACACTGGTGTCCACTTCCTTTGCGGGTGTAGCTTAGTGGTAAAGCACTAGCCTTCCAAGCTAGCTATGAGGGTTCGATTCCCTTCACCCGCTCCATTTTACTCTTCACGTTCCGGCTTGATCGCCCATTCCAATCAGGCGATATACAGACTTATTTTATAAGGGACAGTATAGGCAAGAGCACATCATTTTATCTGATTGAGGCTATACATATTTACCGGATTTTAAGGAGGGCAGGGTATACTGGTATTGTACGCGTGTGTGCCGCGTGGGGAGTATGGGATGACAATTTATTCTTTAAGTCTTGATGTACAAGGGGTTTTTTCTCTGGAGCGCCCCATCATCCAGATGTATTACGGGGGCAAAAAAATCGGGGCGGCGTATGTAAACGCCACGCCTGGTCATGTCACCTTCACCATTGATACGGCGCTGACTTTTTCGCATACTTTGCTTCGCTTTTCTTTCGCGGGGGGCGGGATGGAGGTGGGACGCTCCGTTGATATCTCCAATATCAAGATCGATACAACAGACCTTGTGGAGTCTGGCTACGTTTCCAACAAGGCGGCCATTGCCACGGCGACAACCCTCACGCTTCATGAAGGCAGTTACGCAGATTATGATGTCTCCGGTGTGATCACAGACACGATCCTGCTCGCGCCGGCGTCGATTGATGGCGGGGCGCTGGCAGACAAGCTGTATGGTGCCGCCGGCAATGATACCATGCACGGCAATGCAGGGAATGATATTTTGTATGGTCGTGAAGGGAACGACACCATCTATGGGGGAACGGAAAACGACACGCTCTATGGGGAAAGCGGAAACGACAGGATTTATGGTGATGACGGCAATGACACCATTCTGGGCGGTATCGGGGATGACGCCATTTTGGATGGCGGGCTCGGCAATGACAAGATTTATGGCGAGGATGGTAACGATACGCTGTTCGGGAAGGCGGGAGTTGACATTCTTCAGGGCGGGAACGGGAATGACAGGCTTTGGGGCGGAGACGGGGATGATTTCCTCTATGTGAACGAGGGGTTGGATGACCGTGCCTACGGGGAAAATGGCAACGACAAGATCTATGGCGGGACGGGCGACAATATTCTGGATGGCGGGAACGGGAATGATGTGATCAAGGGCTATGCCGGCAATGATACGCTCTACGGGCAGGCGGGCGATGATACCATGAACGGGGATGAGGGGAACGATTATCTTTATGGTGGGACGGGCGTCGATAAACTCTATGGCGCTGATGGTGCCGATACGCTCCGTGGTTTTGACGGGAATGATTTTCTCTACGGCAATGCGGGCGATGATGTGCTGGCCGGCGAGAATGATGATGATTATATCTCGAGTGGGGATGGCAACGATACCGCCAATGGTGGTGCCGGAAACGATATCATGCTGGGCGAGGATGGTAATGATACCGTGGATGGCGATGGCGGAAATGATATCCTGATCGGAGGATTCGGGATCGATGTTGTGCGCGGCGACGGGGGTGTCGATATTTTGTATGGCGGCGGGATGGACGGGTTTGACGTTTATACCATGCTTCAGGCCAATGCCGGTGTGATCTTTAATGCCAAGACCCAGTCCTTCTATAAAATTGTTACAACAGGCGCAAGCTGGGCCGATGCCAATACGGCGGCGCAGGCCACGATGTTGAACGGTGTTGCGGGGCGCTTGCTCACGATTGAAACCCAGGTGGAGAATGATTATATTTTCACGCAGGTGCAGGCCGGTGGCAGTGCTGTG
Source organism: uncultured Pseudobdellovibrionaceae bacterium (assembly GCA_964348795.1). Taxonomy (GTDB): domain Bacteria; phylum Pseudomonadota; class Alphaproteobacteria; order Micavibrionales; family Micavibrionaceae; genus JADLAT01. Next base: position 5,096 of record CAYGDY010000013.1, read on the forward strand.
TGGCTGGGGGCGTCCGATGGCGCTAGCGAAGGGCACTGGATCTGGGAATCGGGTCTGGCGGGGGGGTATGAATTTGCCAGCAACGATGCCTCCGTCAACAAACTGTACGAGAATTTTGGCGTCGGCCAGTCCGGTAACGGTGCCAGCGAGAATGCTCTGGCTATGTCTGTGTCCGGCGTGGCCCTTGACAGCTGGCTGGATGAAGACGGTGCGACACTGCTTCACTATGTCATAGAGTGGGACTCTGAAGCCCTGATGGCGGATCTGTCCGCCAACAACATGCAGAGCGGGACGGAAAACGATATTCTGTTCGGGGCTGGTGGCAATGATACGATGACCGGTGTGGCGGGCGATGATGTGATGTTTGGCGGCGATGGCGGCGATGCGATCAATGGCGGGGATGATCAGGATGTGATTTTCGGCAATGCCGGTGTGGATCAGATCAATGGCGGAAACGGCGATGATATTCTATATGGTGGCGCGGATGGCGATACCCGTCTGGATGGAGATGCGGGCAATGATGTGATTTACGGCGAAGGCGGGGATGATGTCCTGACCGGTGATGTGGGCGATGATGTGCTCTATGGCGGAGACGGGGTGGATACCATCAATGGCGGGCTGGATTCTGATCTTCTCTACGGAGAAAACGGGAATGATAGACTGTTATCCGGTGGAGGGAATGATACGCTCTATGGCGGGGACGGGGATGACTATCTGGATGGCAGTACAGAAAACGATACGCTCTATGGCGGGGCGGGTGCGGATGACCTGCGCGGCGGGGCTGGCGATGATCTGATCTATTTTGATGCGACGGACACGGTGCGGGGCGGTCTGGATAACGATACCATCAGGATTGAAAACCTGCTCTCCTTTGATTTGAGTTTGAGCGAGGTCCGTTTTAACAGCGGGATCGAGTCTATAGATATGGAGAATGGCGCGGATAATGAACTGACGGTGACGGTCAGCGGAATTATCAGTAAATCCGACACAGATTCTCTTTGGGTGACAGGGGATCTGGGGCAGGATACGGTTGTTTCCAGCAATATAGATGCTTCGCATCGGGGTGCGGATGTGGTCTCGGGGGCCACGACATTTGCGCACTATTCCAGCGCTGGCGCAGAGCTGTATATAGAGCTGGGTTTGAGTTTCAACGGCAGTGTCATTGTGTAATTTTCCCGTGACTTTTTTCATTGTTCCGGCTTCCAACGGGTGGCATCGCGTGCTACCTTGAAGCCCTATGAAATTATATTCCTTGATTGTAATGGCAGGAGTGCTTGTGGCCCTAGTTTGGGGTGCGTGGGCCGCGGGTGTTCTGGGTGGTGGCGGAGAGCCGCAGGTCCTCACGCTTTTGAATGTCTCCTACGATCCCACGCGGGAGTTTTACGAGGATTACAATGCGCTCTTCGTCAAACACTGGAAAGACAAAACAGGGCAGGAGATCAGGATCAAGCAATCCCACGGGGGATCGGGCAAGCAGGCCCGCAGTGTGCTGGATGGTCTGCAGGCCGATGTGGTGACATTGGCGCTGGCGTACGATATTGATGCCATTGCCGAAAAAAGCGATTTGATTCCCAAGGACTGGGAGAAAAAATTTCCGAATCATGCCACCCCCATGACGTCCACGATTGTGTTTCTGGTTCGCAAGGGAAACCCCAAACATATTCGGGACTGGTCCGATCTGGTGCGGGAGGATGTGGCCGTGATTGCGCCCAATCCCAAAACGTCGGGCGGGGCGCGCTGGGTGTATCTGGCGGCCTATGGCTTTGCCCTGAAAAAATACGGCGGGCGCGAGGATAAAGCGGAAGCGTTTATGCGGGCGCTCTACGCTCATGTGCCGGTGCTGGATACGGGGGCACGGGGCTCTACAACAACGTTTGCCCAGCGTGGCATGGGTGATGTGCTTTTGACATGGGAAAACGAGGCCTTTCTGGCCATAAATGAGCTGGGGGAGACGCGCTTCGAGCGCGTCATGCCCTCTATCAGTATTCTGGCAGAACCGCCGGTGGCTGTGGTGGAGGGCAATGCGAAGCGGATGAATCGGGGTACGATGGCGGTTGCGCAGGACTATCTCGCCTTTTTATACAGCGATGAGGCGCAACTGCTTGCCGGAAAACACTATTTCCGTCCGCAAGACGAGAAGGCAGGGCAAGCGTTTTTCAAACAGTTTCCTCCCGTTACGCGGATGACTATTCAGGATTTTGGTGGGTGGCAGGCGGTTCACAAGAAGCATTTTGCAGATGGCGGGCTGTTCGACCGCATCATGAGGCGATAGGGCTATGGCGCGTTTGGGAGCATGGCAGATCAAAAAGCCCAGTGTCATTCCAGGGTTTGGCTTGGCATTGGGTTTTACCGTGTTTTATCTGTCCCTGATCGTTTTGTTCCCGCTTTCAGGGTTGTTCTTCAGGACATTGACCCTGAGCTGGCCGGAATTCTGGGAGGCTGTGGCCTCCGAGCGTGTGGTGCATGCGTATTATGTGACGTTCGGGGCTTCGTTTCTGGCCGCGCTGATCAATACGGTCTTCGGGTTGATTGTCGTGTGGATTTTGGTACGTTACGACTTTCCGTTCAAAAAGGTTCTGGATGCCATGGTGGATCTGCCGTTTGCATTGCCAACGGCTGTCGCTGGGATAGCACTGGCCGCGCTGTACGCGCCGCAGGGCTGGATTGGCCAGTTTCTTACACCGCTTGGGATTCAAATCGCCTTTACGCCTTATGGCATTGTCATGGCGCTGGTGTTTATCGGTCTGCCGTTTGTGGTGCGGACGGTACAGCCCATTCTGGAGGAAACGGAAAAGGAGCTGGAAGAGGCCGCCGCTTCGTTGGGCGCCACGCGCTGGCAGATTTTTACCAAGGTGATTTTGCCACATATCACGCCTGCGTTGATGACCGGTTTTGCGATGGCCTTCGCCAGAGCGCTTGGGGAATATGGCTCTGTTATTTTTATCGCGGGGAATATGCCGATGGTGTCGGAAATCGTACCGCTCCTGATTATCACAAAACTGGAGCAGTACGACTATGCCGGTGCAACGGCGATTGCGGTTGTGATGTTGCTGGCCTCGTTTGTGATGTTGCTCCTCATCAATCTGCTTCAGAAATGGGGTCAGAAAAGGATGAATAAGGGATAGAAATGCCAGAAACTTTTCAAGCCAGTTGTGAATCCGTTTTTGCCAGACGATGCCTGATCGGGATCGGGGTTTTGTTTTTGTTTCTGGTGGTGGGGTTGCCGCTGGTGGTGGTATTCGTCGAGGCCTTTTCCAAGGGCTGGGCGGCCTACAAGGACAGTATTCTGGATGAAAATGCCCTGTCTGCGATTCGCCTGACTCTGCTGGTGGCAATGATTGCCGTGCCGTTCAATATTGTGTTCGGGATTTCTGCGAGCTGGGCGATTTCCAAGTTTGAGTTCTGGGGCAAACGGCTTTTGATTACCCTGATTGATCTGCCCTTTTCGGTCTCGCCTGTGATATCGGGTGTGATCTATGTGTTGCTGTTCGGCGCCCATTCTGTTGTGGGAGAGTGGCTGATGGACCATAATGTGCAGGTGATTTTTGCCGTGCCGGGCCTCGTGCTGGCGACAATTTTTGTAACCTTTCCCTTTGTGGCGCGGGAGCTGATCCCTTTTATGGAGGAGCAGGGTACGGAAGAGGAAGAGGCCGCCTTGCTTCTGGGGGCCAGTGGCTGGCAGACCTTTTTTCATGTGACACTTCCCAATATCCGGTTTGCGCTGTTATACGGGGTTTTGCTGTGTAATGCCCGTGCGATGGGAGAATTCGGTGCGGTGTCTGTGGTCTCCGGCCATATCAAGGGCGAGACCAATACCATTCCCCTGCATGTGGAAGTGCTTTACAATGAGTATAATTTTGTCGCGGCCTTTGCAGTGGCATCTATATTAACACTTCTGGCTTTGATGACATTGCTCCTGAAACGGTATCTGGAGCGTCAGGATGACAGAATTTTTGAAACCCGTCAGGAGTCCCCCGCGTGAGTATCAGCGTTCGCCATGTTTCAAAACATTTCAAAGGGTTTGTCGCCCTTGACAATGTAAGCCTTGAAGTGAAGTCCGGCGAGCTTGTCGCGTTGCTCGGCCCTTCGGGATCCGGTAAGACAACACTGATGCGCATTATCGCAGGGCTGGAACGCCCCGAGGCCGGAACGGTCCTGTTGAACGGAAAGCCGGTCCTGAACAAGGGAATCCAGCAACGCAATGTCGGGTTTGTGTTCCAGCACTATGCTCTGTTCAAGCATATGAGCGTCTTTGAGAATGTGGCTTTTGGTCTGCGGGTCCGCAAGGCCAAGGACCGTTTGCCGGAAGAACAGATCAAGGCGCGTGTGATGGATCTCTTGAAGCTGGTGCATCTGGAGCGGTTTTATGATCGCTACCCGTCTGAACTGTCCGGCGGGCAGAGACAGCGGGTTGCGCTGGCGCGGGCTTTGGCGGTGGAGCCTGGCGTTTTGTTGCTGGACGAACCGTTCGGCGCACTGGATGCAAAGGTGAGAAAAGAGCTGAGGCGCTGGATGCGGCGGCTTCACGATGAAATGCCGATCACCAGTGTGTTTGTGACCCACGATCAGGAAGAGGCGATGGAGGTTGCAGACCGTGTTGTCGTGATGAGCCATGGCAAGGTCGAACAGATGGGGACGCCCGAAGAGGTCTGGCAACGCCCTGCCAATGCGTTTGTGTATGATTTTCTCGGGAATTATAATGAGTTTGATGGCTGGAAAGATCCGGACGGGACGATTCATCTTGCGGACAATGATACGCCGCATACACCGGAAAGAGCCGTCGTTTCCGAAAAACCCCGTTCGTGGCTGGGCGGGCTGTATCCGGATATGCTGTCTTCTTTGGTCAGCAGGGCCACGGGGCTTTTATACGAACCCCCGCAGATCACGGTGCCCGCCGATCAGAAACAGCATTTTTCCGTTACAGGGCAGGGCAAAGCGGTAAAAATCTTCGCGCGCCCCCATGAAATGCACATCACAAAAACACCCGAAGCGCAGGAGCATATCCATGCACAGGTGGTGCATATCAATCCGGCGGGTCCCCTCGTGAAACTGGAGCTGGAGCGCCCGAGTGGCCAGATCATACAGGTCGAAATCCCCAAAAGCGTTCTTAAGGCTCATGCGGTTGAAAAAGGCGACATGTTGTTTGTCCGGCCTAAGGACATGAAGGTGTTTGAATAATAGTGTAATCGCTTGAGAGTGCAATTCTCTTTCTTAATAAGAATAACTTTAAAACGCTTTCCAGCAAGCTTTTCTGGACAAAAGAAGGCAAAATCCCATATTGGTACTGGTATGAAACGGATCGGCAGAAAAACAGGGTTTTTGATTCTTGCAGGGCTCCTTCTCGCTGGGGCGGGCATGGCGTGGAAAATCCGCGCGGAGCGGCTGGCGGTTGTCAGGCCTGTGCGGGGCGAGGCCGTGCAGGCCGTCTATGCGACAGGCACGATCGAACCCACGGTGATGCTTCCCATTGCGCCGCGTCAGGGCGGACGGCTGGTGGAATTGCTGGTAGATGAAGGCGCGCTGGTGAAAAAGGGCGAACTGCTGGCCCGCATGGAAGATGCCGACATGCAAAAAGCGATTGATAAACTTCAAGCAGAATACACCCTTGCGCAAAGTGAATATACGAGAAAGCGCGCATTGGGAAAATCGGGCGCGGTGTCCAAACAAGCGCTGGATCAGGCCCGCACCACCGAAGAATCGGCTCTGGCCGCTCTGGAACAGGCCAAGGCCCAGCAGGATTACACAAAGCTTTTTGCGCCTGAAGAGGGGCGGATTATCCGACGTGACGGGGAAATCGGGGAGTTTATTGGGCAGGGACAGGCGGTGTTTTGGATCGAGCGCCCTGATTCCCTGCGCGTGACAGTGGAGGTGGACGAAGAAGATATTCCTTTGGTGGATGTGGGGCAGGCTGTCGTCGTTCGCGCTGATGCCTATCCGGATCAGGTTTTTGACGGTACGGTACAGAGCATCACGCCCAAGGGGGATCCTGTGTCGCGCTCTTACCGTGTGCGGATGGCGCTGACCGGAAAAACACCCCTTATGAGTGGTATGACGGCGGAGACCAATATCATCGTACAAACCCAGAAAAACGCGCTGTTGGTGCCTGCCAGCGCCGTGAAGGATCAGGCGCTGTGGGTGGTGGAGGCGGGACGGCTTGTGCATAAAACCGTCGAAACGGGTATCAAGGGGCCGGAGCGTATCCAGATTCTCTCGGGCCTGAGCGGGGAAGAGGAGATTGTGAAAACCCCCGTGCCCTCCTTGCAGGAAGGGCAATTTGTGGGGACGGTTCCCGAGACTGTTTCTCCATGAAGATTTTGCTTTCCATTGCGCTCCGGCACTTGCTCTCCCGTAAACGGCAAAGTCTGGTATCGTTGTCCGGTATTGTGATCGGGGTGGCGTTTTTTCTCGCGATTTCCTCCCTGATGCAAGGCTCGCAGAATGATTTTATCAAGCGGCTGGTTGATAATTCGCCGCATATCACGGTGTCCGATGACTTTCGCAATGGAACAATCCAGCCTGTGGCCCTGCGGTATCCGGAGGCTGTGGTGGAACTTCGCTCTGTCCAGCCTCAAACAGAAACACGCGGGATCAGGGGATACCGGCAGATTGTAGCGCGTCTGATGCGGGAGAGCGGGGTGCGGGCCTCTGCGGTGTTGAGCGGGCAGGTTCTTCTGCGGTTTGCCGGAAAGGAGACGCCGCTGACCCTGAACGGGATGATCCCTCAGGATATCCGCTTTATCACCACGATTGACGAACACATGGTGCAGGGGACTTTGGATGATCTGGTCAGCAACAGAAATGGCATTATTGTCGGGACCGCCCTTTTAAAGAAATTGTCGATGAATTTCGGTGACAATATGACGGTGGTGGCGTCCACGGGGCAAGTCCGTACATTCAAGATTGTCGGCACTTTCCGCACGGGACGGCGCAATTACGATGAGGAACAGGCGTTTGTGGACCTGAAACGGGTGCAGGCGCTGATGGATCGCTCCAACAGGGCCAACGTCATCATGATCAAAATGGATCATCCCCAAGAGGCAGATGTGTTTGCTAAAAATCTGGAATCTGAAATCGGCTATAAAAGTGTGTCGTGGCAGGAAGCGTCAGAGGATATCACCAATACGCTGGCGATCCGGAATATGATTATGTACTCGGTGGTGAGTGCGGTTCTGGTGGTTGCGGCTTTCGGGATTTATAATATTATTTCTACCGTTGTGATGGAAAAACACCGTGATATCGCCATTTTGAAATCCATGGGGTTTAGGGCAGGGGATATCAAGAAAATTTTTCTGGTGCAGGGCGCCTTGCTGGGCGTAGCGGGTGTGATCGGCGGTATTCCTCTGGGGTGCGGGTTGATGCTGGGTCTGATGCAGGTGCACTTGAAACCACCTGGCGCATCCGAGCCGATCCAGATGCCGATTGACTGGGGCTTTCCCCAGTTTGCCATTGCGGGCGCGTTTGCGTTTTTTGCGGCCCTGCTGGCGTCGTATTTGCCGGCGCGCAAGGCCGCACAGGTCATGCCTGTTGATATTTTGCGCGGGGGGATGTGATGGCGGAATTTCTCCTCGAATCGCAAAATGTAAGCCGTATGTTATCGAGCGATATTCCGGTGACGCTGGTCAAGGACGCTTCGGTTCAGATCAAGGCGGGGGAGTTCGTTGTGATTACGGGTCCTTCGGGCTCTGGGAAATCGTCCTTGCTGTATTTGCTGGGGCTACTCGATACACCGAGCCAAGGCCGCCTTGTTTTGCAAGGGCAGGATATCAGCACCTTGCCTGAGAATGATGTCGCGCAAATCCGGCTGGAAAAACTGGGGTTCGTATTTCAGTTTCACTTTTTGTTGCCTGAATTTTCTGCACTGGAAAATGTGATGCTCCCGATGCAAAGGCTCGGTCGTTTGCCGGAAAGGCAGATTAAGGCCCAAGCGGAGGAGATTCTCGTAAAGCTCGGCATGGGGGAGCAAATTCATAAACTGCCCAAGCAAATGTCCGGCGGGCAATGTCAGAGAGTCGCGGTGGCCCGCGCGCTGGCCAATGACCCGATTTTAATACTGGCCGATGAGCCTACCGGCAATTTGGACACCGTTTCCAGCAAACGCGTGCAGGACATGTTTCAGGAAATAGCCCATGCGCAAAACAGGGCTGTGGTGGCGGTGACACATGATACCGAATTTGCGAAGCTCGCGGACCGGCAGATTCATATTGTGGATGGGCGGATTGTTGCATCATGAATTTTGAAACAGTGTTTTCATTCGCGCTGACGAGTTTGCTGATTGAACTCACGCCCGGGCCGAATATGGCGTATCTGGCGATCATCAGTCTATCGCGCGGGCGGCGGGCCGGTTTGTTTTCTCTGGTGGGTGTGGCGCTGGGCTTGCTGATTGTCGGCGGTGTGTCTGCTCTGGGTCTGGCTACCCTTATTCAAAACTCGCCGCTGGCATATCATATGCTACGTTGGGGCGGTGTTTTGTATTTGCTTTGGCTCGCGTGGAGCGGCTGGCATGAGGAAGATGATCTGTCTGATATGTCTGCCGTGTCTGTGCATCACGCGGATGTGCGTTTTTTTGCGCGCGGGCTTGTGACTAATCTCCTTAATCCCAAGGCGGCGGTGTTTTATATTGCCATTTTGCCCGGATTTTTTACGATGAGCACACCGATTATATCGCAAGGTTTGATTTTAACTGGCCTGTATGTGGCCATAGCATCGGCTATTCATGGCGGGATTGTTGTATTGGCCGACGGGGTGCGGCGCTTTATAGAGGATGAACGCTCTGTAGCACGTCTTCGTAAAATATTGTCGGTTTTATTGGCGCTGGTGGCCGTGTGGTTTGCCTATTCGACAGGATTGAAGCAATGAGTATGGAGCACTATGATGTGATCGTGATAGGCGCGGGCGCTGGGGGGTTGTTTTGTGCCATTCATGCGGGCAAGCGCGGGCGGCGGGTTTTGGTGCTGGACCACGCGCACAAGACGGCAGAGAAAATCCGGATTTCAGGCGGCGGGCGGTGTAATTTTACCAATATTCATACCAGCCCCGCGCACTTTTTATCCGAAAACCCCCATTTTTGTAAATCGGCTCTGAGCCGGTATACGCCGCAGGATTTTATCGCGCTTCTTAAAAAACATGACATGGCATGGCACGAGAAAAAACTGGGCCAGCTTTTTTGTGATAACAGTGCGCAGGATGTTATAGACATGCTCTTGACGGAGGCGCGCGCCGCGGGCATGCGGCTTGAAATGGGCACAAGCGTTGAAACTATTGCATCAGGCTATCATCTGCGCACTACGCGGGGGGCGTTTTCCTGTGACTCTCTGGTCATTGCCACGGGCGGGCTCTCTATCCCCAAAATCGGGGCCAGTAAATTTGGCTACGATGTGGCGCGGCAGTTTGGCTTGCGTGTCGTGCAGACGCGCCCTGCACTGGTGCCTCTGACGTTCAGCGATGCGTTTTTAGCGCGGTGTCAGGCGTTGAGCGGCTTGTCAGTCGAGGCGCAGGTGAGCGCCGGCAAGAAATCTTTTGCCGAAGGCTTGCTCTTTACGCATCGGGGCCTCAGTGGTCCTTCGATCCTCCAGATTTCTTCGTACTGGCGGGAGGGGGAGGAGATTGTGGTAAATCTCGCGCAAGGTCATGATGTGTTTGCCGTGTTGAAGGGTAAAAAAACGACCCATCCCAAACAGGAAATCCAGACGGCGCTGTCCGAATTTTTGCCCAAGCGGCTGGCGGATGATCTGTGCGCGGCTTTGAAAATTGCGGGGCGGCTGGCGGACCAGAGCGATAAAACGCTTCAGGGATTGGGTTTGGCGGTGAATGGCTGGCGGATTAAACCGAGCGGCACGGAAGGCTATCGCACGGCCGAAGTCACGCTGGGCGGGGTGGATACGCGGGATCTCTCCTCCAAAACCATGGAAGCCGTGAACGTCAAGGGGTTGTACTTCATCGGCGAGGTGGTGGACGTGACAGGCCACTTGGGTGGATTTAACTTCCAATGGGCATGGTCTTCGGGGTATGTTGCGGGCTTGAATGTTTAGGGTTTGTTGTCATTCTGAGCGTAGCGAAGAATCTCTGGGATGGCGACAAGATCCTTCAGATTCGCTTCAGGATGACAGAAAAAATTTGTAAAAAGGTTCATGTTTAAATGCCGCCACCCCTTCTCCTCTCCGTTAAAGATGCCACGATCCGGTACAGTGAAATTCCGGTGTTTGAAAAGCTGTCCTTCAATATCCACGAAGGGGCGCGGATTGCGCTGGTAGGCAAGAACGGCGCGGGCAAATCCACACTCATGAACATCATCACGGGCGCGCGGGATCTCGATGAGGGCGAGCGCTGGGAGCAAGCGGGCCTCACGATCGGGTACCTGCATCAGGAAATCGTGCCTGAAAAAAACCAGACGGTGTTTGACTATATTTTCACCGAGATCAAGGATGCGGAGAAAGAGCTATACACCTATAAGGTGGATATCGTGACGCAGGCGCTTGAGCTCGACCCGCAAAGCCAGCTGACCATGCTGTCCGGCGGGCAGTTGCGGCGGGCGGGGCTGGCCCGCGCGCTGGTGGAGGAGCCTGATATCCTTCTGCTGGACGAGCCGACAAACCATCTGGATTTAGAGGCCATAGAATGGCTGGAGCAATATTTGAAATCCTATCGCGGGACGTTTTTGTGTATTTCCCACGACCGGACGTTTCTGGCTAATATCTCCAACCAGATTTTCTGGCTTGATCGTGGGGGGATTAGGGTTTGCCCGCGTGGTTTCGGGGATTTCGATAGCTGGTCCGAAGGCCTGCTGGAGCAAGAAGCCCGCGAACTGCATAACCGGAAATCGGCCGTGGCACTTGAGGTCGAATGGGCCAGCCGCGGCGTGAAGGCGCGGCGCAAGCGTAACCAAAAACGCTTAGAAGATATGAAGGCCGCTCGGGATAAACTCAAGGCCGATCAAATTGCCTACCGGCGGGCTACCAAGAAGATAGAGCTCAAACCCATGAAAGACGGGGAAATGGGTTCCAAAATTGTGGCAGAGTTTTATAACGTCTATAAACATTTTGAGGAAGATCACAAAACCATTCCGATTTTGAATAAATTCTCTATGAGAATTCAGCGCGGCGACCGGATCGGGATTTTGGGCAAGAACGGCTCGGGCAAATCAACATTTTTGAAACTGTTGATCGGCGAATTACAACCCGATCAGGGAAGCATTAAACGGCGCAAGGAACTCGAATTTTCCTATTTTGATCAAAAGCGCAGTGATCTGAATCCGGCCGATACGCTCCGGCGGACGCTTTCGCCTACGGGCGGGGATTATATTGACGTCATGGGAAAACAACGCCATGTGTGCGGCTATCTGAAAGATTTTCTGTTTGACCCGTCGCGGGCGCAAGATAAGGTGTCTCAGCTTTCGGGCGGTCAGAAAAACAGGCTCATGCTGGCGAAAATTCTGGCCAATCCCAAGACCTGCCTGATTTTGGATGAACCCACCAATGATCTGGACATGGATACGCTGGATATGCTCGAGGAGATTTTATCGGCGTATAAGGGGACGTTGATTGTCGTGTCGCATGATCGGGATTTTCTGGACCAGACGGTCACGCAGATTCTGGCGTTCGAGGGCAATGGCGTGGTGGAAAGTCATGTGGGCGGGTATTCCGATTATCTGGATTTCAAGCGTGGGGAAGGGGTGGGGGCGGAGGACGATGTTAAAACAGAAGTCAAAGCGCGCAAACCCCTCTCAAAGCCCCCTCTCCCCTCTGGGGAGAGGGTTGGGGGTGAGGGGAAAACCCTTCAAAAGCCCGCGCAAAAACTGACCTACAAGCTGGAACATGAACTCAAACAGCTCCCGCAAAAAATCTCCAAACAGGAAACCGAAATTACCGCCCTGAATACAGCGCTGGCTGATGCGGATTTTTACAGCCGTGATCCGGATGCTTTCCACGAGACGGTCCGCCTGCTGGAGGACGCTAAAACACGCTTGGAGCGCTATGAAACCCGCTGGCTGGAGATCGAGGCCATGAAAGGGTAGAGGGTTTTCTTTGTGTGATCTATTGACATACTGTAATTTTTTTGGCTACAAAGGAGCCTCTTATATAAAATAGTGGCAGGAGTATTTATGCGTAAAGAACCGTTTTTATTGTGCATTTTGGATGGCGTGGGCTTGGCAGGCAATGAGATCAGCAATGCTGTGACACGGGCCCATGCGCCAACGCTCAAAAATCTTCTGCGGAACAGCCCCCATAGCCAACTTCGGACAGATGGGCGCGCGGTGGGTTTGCCGGACGGACAGATGGGAAATTCCGAAGTCGGGCACCAGACGATTGGTTCTGGGCGTATTACAAAACAACCTTTGGTACAAATTACGGATGATCTGGAATCCAAAATTTTTGAAACGCTCGATACGTTTAAAACCTATCAGGACCGCACAAAAAACAGCAGGGCTATTCATTTGATGGGTTTGATGTCGGATGGCGGCGTCCATAGCCACGGGGATCACGCGCTGGAAGTAGCAAAAATTTTCAATAAAACAGGCCAGCAGGTTTTTGTGCATGCCTTTATGGACGGGCGGGATGTACCGCCGCGCTCGGGGAAAGAGTATCTCACCACCATGCAAGGCAAGATGTCGGAACTGGAAAACGTCCATCTGGCCAGCGTGATTGGCCGTTTTTATGCGATGGATCGGGATAACAGATGGGAGCGTGTGGATGAAGCCTGGCAAATGCTGACCCAAGGGAAGGGCACGCGCTACGAAGAGCTTTCATCGCTGTTTGCCTCTGCCTATGCGGGTGAGAAAAACGCCACGGATGAGTTTATCCCGCCCGCTCGGCTGGTTTTACCGTGTGGCATTGATCCGGTGATGCGGGATGGGGATTCCGCATTTTTCTTTAACTATAGAACGGACAGGGCGCGGGAATTGACGAACCTGTTGTTGGGCAATGCTATAGAAGGATATGATTACCAGCCTGTGAAACTCTCGGCTGTGGGCGGAATGGCGATGTATGATGCGCGCTTTTCGGGTAAACTCGATGCTATGTATCTCGAACACCCCATCGTCAATACGCTCGGGGAGTGCATGCAACAGTGGGGCAAGACACAGCTCCGTATTGCGGAGACGGAGAAATTTGCGCATGTCACGTTTTTTATGAATTCGGGGCGCGATGATCCGTATGAGGGGGAAGACCGAATTTTGGTAGACTCTCCCAAGGTCAAGACCTACGATCTTCAGCCTGAAATGTCCCTGCCTGCGGTGACCGATCAATTGCTGGGGGTGATTTATAAAGGAACTTATGATTTTATCGTTCTCAATATCGCCAATGGCGATATGGTCGGGCATACGGGGGATATGAGCGCCGCGATCAAGGCGGTCGAGGCGATTGATACAGCCCTGACGCAGATTGTTGGGGCCATTTCGGATGTCAACGGGCAGACGTTGATACTGGCCGATCACGGGAATGTGGAGGAGATGGAGCTGGATGGGCAACCCTCAACGCAACACAGCACCAATCCCGTGCCCTGTATTTATTACGGGAACCGGAAGCTGACCTTGCATGATGGGGGGCTGGCGGATGTCGCGCCCACGGTCTTGGCTCTGATGGATATGGATATCCCAGAGGAAATGACAGGAAAGCCCCTGTTCGATATGGGTTAGGCGGGTTCTGAGTCAAAGAAGATGGGGCTGACGCTTCACTTATAGCCATTCCAAATAAGAACGATACATTTTCGGTCATCCCGTGGGCATTTTGCGAAGCAAAATTGGCACGCACGGGATCCGGTGATGTGAGCGGCAAAGCCGCTCTCTTTTCTGGACCCCCCGCACTTTAAGCTTGGCATTCGCCAAGCGGCGGGGGTGACGGGAAAGCGTTTTTAAAAACTACCGTGCCCGTTGACTGGGTTTTCCTCCACTGAAAGGGCGTTTGGGACCGGACAATTTTTGACCTTGCGGCTTGGCACCCTGTGGTTTCCCCCCGAAAGCGGGTTTCCCGCCGGATGGTTTCCCTTTGGTGCTCACAAATTTGCTTCCATCGGGTTTGCGGGAGCGCGGACGGTCACCGCTGGCGGTTCTGTCATCGGCTCTGTCGCCCCCAAAGGTTTTTTTGCCTCCGAAGGGTTTGGCTTCGGGCCTTTGGCTATCCGTGCGTTCGCCACGTGGTCTGTCATCCGATCTTGCGAAGGTGGGTTTTCCCCCAAAGGAAGGTTTGCCCGATTTGGGTTTGTCCCCCCACGGTTTTTTGAAACCTGTGCCTTCGGCCCGTTCGGGTCTTTCAGTTCTTTGTGGTCTTTCGGAGCGTTCCGGTCTATCTGCACGTGGTGGCGCGGCCCTGTCCGGTGTGAAGGCGGGGCGGTCTTGTCTGGGGCGATCATCCCGCTGAGGTCTGTCATCTCTGGGACGATCATCTCTTCTGGGTCTGTCGTCTCTTGTCCGTTCCGCACGGGGGTGTTCCGCACGTTGTGGGCGGGAGTCTCTGTCGCCCTCGGGTCTGGGTTTTCTGGCGAAGGGTTTGGGGGCTCCTCCTGCTCTGGCGGGTCTTCTGGAGGGGCCTTTGCGCGGACCGAAATTTTGTGGTCGTTCGTTTTTGGCATCTGGGTTGATCAGGCATTCAATGGCGTACCATTTTCTGCCATCTTGCGGCGTGATCAGGCACAAGGCCGAGCCTTCGGCCCCTGCGCGTGCTGTTCTGCCGATCCGGTGGATGTAATCCTCCGGCACTTGCGGCAGGTCATAGTTAATCACGTGTTCGATATGCGGGATGTCCAGTCCGCGGGCGGCAACATCTGTGGCCACCAGAATGCGGTACTTCATGGCGCGGAAATCACGGATAACGCGGTCCCGCTTGGATTGTTTGAGGTCCCCGTGAATGGCTTCGGCGGAATGATCCTCACGGGTCAGGCGTTTGGCCAGACGATCCGCGCCGAATTTTGTTTTCACGAAGATGATGATCGAGCCAGCGCGGGTATCAAGCTGGCGCAGGAGTTCATCGTATTTTTCCTCTTCCGTCACGCGCAGGACTTCCTGCTTGATGTTTTCCATTGGTTTGGTCGTTGAGCCGACTGCCACACGAACAGGGTTATTGAGGTAGTTTTCAGACAATTTGACGATTTCACGCGGTAGAGTTGCGGAAAACATGAGAGTTTGTTTTTGCTTGGGCATGTATTTGAAGATGCGCTCCAGCTGGATTCCAAAACCCATATCGAGCATGCGGTCCGTTTCATCCAGTACCAGAAAACCGGCATTATGGAGCTTGAGGCTCCCGCGCTCCAGATGGTCGTTGATCCGGCCTGGTGTGCCGATAATGATGCGGGGCATTTGCTTGAGCTGGGTAAATTGCTTGCCCATGGACTCGCCGCCGATGAGAAAGGCGGTTTTGATCTCGGATTTGGGGCCGAGCAGGGCGTGGATCGTGTCCATCACCTGCCGTGCGAGCTCCCGTGTGGGGGTCAGGACAAGGCCTGCGCCTTGCGGATTGTCGAGCAGGGACTGGATCATCGGGATTGAAAAGGCCCCTGTTTTTCCCGTGCCGGTCTGAGCCGATCCCAGAACATCGCGTCCTTCGAGTGCGTGGGGTATGGCTTGCGCCTGAACGGGGGTAGGGGTGGTAAATTCCATCCGTGCAAGGGATTTAATCAGCTGGGGGTGCAGGCCGAGGCCATCAAAATTTTTCATTTGTTGTTTCCTTAAAGGTTTCAAGTGGTCAAAAATACGACAGGGGTTCACCACATGGCGGACACCTGTTTTGTTCGATAGAGGACCCTTTTGAAATGCTAAGAAAAATCCGGAATGTTGGTGGAGCTCGTGGGCCCTGCCTGTTTTTCCGGACAAATGAAAACTTTTCTTTTAAGCCCCGCCCTTGTTACAAGAGCTGTCTGCCAAACGTCAGCGTATGTATGACAGAGTTTCACGACTCCGTCAAACTTTTTCCGTAAATTCTTTGAAATCGAAGTGTCCACACGCCTTAGAAGGCCTTGCTCAGGTTAAAGTAGAAGCGGGGATCCTGATCCCGCTGGGTCTGGACATCCCGATCCAGAGGTAGAGCCACGGCAAAGTCGGCTTTGACCTGACTGGGGAATGTCGCGCGCACCCCAAACCCTGTCGAAGTCGCGGTTTCTTGTTCCTGTGTGACCACCGCCGCATCATCGTTCCAGACATGACCGGCATCGAAAAACCCGAAAAGCTGGTAGGTTTCAAGGAAACGGATGGGTTGGGGGGTATTCCACTGGACTTCGAGTTTACCGGAAATGCCCTGATCCCCGATGATTTCGGAAGAGTCGAAGGCGCGGCCAATATCCATCCCGCCCACGCCGAATTCCTCCGCGCTGAGCAAGGGGGTGCTGGAAAGCTGGCCCTTGGCGGCTACAAGCAGGTTGACCTGAGAGGTGACACGCTGGAGCCGTTGCATATCCACATTCAACTTCGTGAATTCCGGATCGCCCAAGGCGCGGCTGAGGTTCGCGTCCCCTTTATCACTGGCGCCAAAAATGCTGAGTCCCTTGGCTAGCTCTATATTGATGACGTTGGCGCCTGCCCCCAAAAAGGTATCCAGATATTCATAGTTTAAACCGGCCCGTAGAGCACGGATGCTGTCTTCCCTGCGGTCCACAATGTTCTTGCTGATGACATCGCGCCAGTCAAACAGGCCGTAAACGGTCAGGTTTTGTTGTCTGGCCCGAATCAGGGGATGATCAACCTTGACACTCATATAATCGGAATGTCCCGTCACATCGAACTGCCCGAGATCAAAGCCCGGATCGGTGTTGGAATGGTTGATATTGAAATGCAGGGCCGTACCGTAGCTGTAAATCGGCTGGTCATAGCCGGCCGCAACGTAGGTCAGCTCGGAACCTGGTGTGACAACAACCTGTCCGGTTATTCTCTCGGAAAGTCCCAGCGCGGAATTCAGGGAACCGGCCATGCTGAGCTGATAGGGGCCCAGATAACGACTTCCGTAATTATTGGCTGAAATCAGGGCGTCATAGACTTTGCGCTCTGTCAAAATCGTGAGGTCCGCCGCGCCCGTTTTGGTCTTGGAGGGGCTGATGATGCTTCGGGCGCTGATGCCCGGGAGGTCATTGATCAGGAGCAGGGCGCGCTCAAGTTCCTTGACATTCAGGGGGCCTTTGTCTTTGACATGGCTGGCGTAGCCCATGATGAAGTCACGGGGGATGTCTTTTTTTTCCCCCTCTACGGTAATCGTGTCGATGTAGCCCTCTACGGCCTTGAGGTGCACAATGCCGCCATCAATGGTCTGGGGAGGGACGATCACCTGCGTAAGGATATAGCCGTTGTTCCGGTAGTGGTTCGTCAGGGCGCTGGCGATCCCGTACACATCGGCTAGCGAGATTTTCGCCCCCAGCTTGTCGGCGTACAGGGATTCGATTTGTGCCGGTGTGTAAAGGGTCATCCCGTCCACCTGCACGCCACTGAGCACAAATGTGATTTTTTCCGCGCCGGCAGGCGCTTTTTGCAGGACGCTTTCCTTGACTTCGACCTGCGGGGCCACACGGGGGGTGTAGGGTTCGACCGGCAGGTTCCGGTCAACACGGCCAGGGGAGGCTGTGCCCTGCGCCGCATCGGGAACCGTCTGTGCAAAGGCCGAAGCGTTTGCCACAAGAAAAGAGGCTGTTGTTACGAGAAGCAGGCGGGAGAGCTTATGGTGTGTCATGATCTTGATCTTCATTTCAATAAGAGGTCAACATATCCGCACTCGGTGGACCGGATTTTGGGATAAAAGCAGAATGCCAGAAATTTACAACAGGTTTCCTATTCTCAATTCTCTCTCATTTCTATGCTATTTTTTGTGTGCTGACAAGTCCTTACCATTGTTTTTTCAATGATTTTCAATAATGTTTTTGTGAGTCCTGTCGGGAAAAAGTCTGGAGGGTAAGGCCCTGTGCTGTTTT
This sequence comes from uncultured Pseudobdellovibrionaceae bacterium, assembly GCA_964348795.1. Taxonomy (GTDB): domain Bacteria; phylum Pseudomonadota; class Alphaproteobacteria; order Micavibrionales; family Micavibrionaceae; genus JADLAT01. The sequence goes on from CAYGDY010000013.1 coordinate 22,973, forward strand.
ACATCCATCGGGTCGGAGTTTGTGGCGCGTTATAATCCTGTGGTGTCAGATAGAGTGATATTTTTCCAGAGTCTAATTCGATCTGTTCCCATTCTGTTTGGGGAAAGGTTATCACGCTCAGTGTTGCGGGCGGATAGCCCTGCATCAGGCGATGGACGATGGTTTCGGGCGCATGGGTGCTGAACGCGGCGCAGAGTTCGTGCAGGGCAGGATTATGTCCTATAACAAGGAGGGTGTCCGCCGTATCGCGGGTCCCTTGTATAATATGAAAGAGGCCGGATTTGCTCGTCTCGTACAGGGTTGGGAGGAAATGCGTGGAGATCTCCCGTGGGAAATGCTGTTTCATGATTCTGCAGGTTTCCTGCGTGCGTCTGGCAGAAGAGCACAATACCAGATCGGGCAGGAGGGCGCGCTTCATCATCTCCCGCCCCAGCGCGTTGGCATCCATCTGGCCTTTGGGGGTCAGGGGGCGCTCGTGATCCCTAGTGTTGCCGAGATCAAGCGGCATGGCCTGGGCATGACGGAGGAGATACAGGGTTTTCATCGTATCGGAGCGCGGCCTATTCTCGTATTTTTGTTTCGGGTGACACTTCGTATTTTACTATTTTTGCGTCTTTAAGTCCAATAGCCAGCGCGCCTTGTTTGAGGGCCAGCGCTTCCTTGCCAAACAAGTCAAAGCGCCAGCCCTTGAGGGCGGGAATGGGGGCTGTATCGTTCAGGGCCAGTGCGTCGATCTCTTCGGCGGAGGCGATGAGTTTTGTGGCAACACCGTGTTCCGCGCTCTGGAGCTTCAAAAGCATCCGCAAAATATCGGCTGTGGCGCTGACTGAAGGGGGGAGGGCCCGTTTTTTCTCGGCTTCTGGCCATGTATCGGGAGGGCTGTTCAGTGTGGATTCGATGATATCGAGCAAGGTTTTCCCCAACCCGCCTTTTTTGAGATCATCGGGAATATTCCGGATTTTCTGGAGCTGGCTTTCCGTGCGGGGAAGCTGGCCTGCGATATCGGCCAGCGTTTCGTCTTTCATAATCCAGTTGCGCGGGATATCGCGGTCCTGCGCACGGCCCTCGCGCCAGATGGTCAGGGCGCGTAAAACAGCGAGCGTTTTGGGGCGTGGGGTCTTGATCTTAATTCGTTTCCAGAGCTGGGCCGGATCGTTTTTGTAAGTGGCGGGATCCAGCAGAATGGATTCTTCTTCCTCGACCCATCCCGTGCGGCCTTTCTTCTCCAGTTTTTGTGCCAGATGGTGATACACATCAATCAAATGCGTGACATCGCCCAGCGCGTAATGGAGCTGTTTGTCGCTCAAGGGGCGTACGGACCAGTTGGTATATTGCACGCTTTTGTCAATGGACTGGCCGGTGATATCCCGTACCAGCGCGTCATAGCCGATGGAATCACCATAGCCGCAGACCATGGCCGCAATTTGCGTATCGAACAGGGGTGCGGGGACTGTGCCCGTGAGGTTGTAGAAAATCTCCATATCCTGCCGCCCCGCATGCAGGACTTTCAGAATCGCGGGGTTGAACAACAGGTCAAAGACCGGCGCCAAATCCAGATCCTTGGCCAGAGGGTCAATCGCGGCGGGGTGTTTGTCAGGGCCGCTGATCTGGATCAGGCAGAGTTTGGGGTAATAGGTTTTCTCGCGCAGGAATTCCGTGTCCAGTGTGATGAAGGGCGCGCCCGTCAATGTGGCGCAGAACGATTCCAGTGTTTTTTGATCGGTGATAAGCATAACCAAGAGCTTTTAAACTGCCAGTGCGGGATATACAAAGGATTTATTTCAAGAATGCTTGTTCTTGATTTGTTCCACATGAAACAGTTTGTTTTTCCCAATAAGGATTCGGCACAGTGTCCGTAGCAGAGTGGCATTCCTGTACCCCGTAAGCCAATAGCGCGAATTTATATTTTTCATAATTATTTTATACCGAAAAAACGTACGCCTCTCAATGATCCTGTCACAAAAAACCCTTTCCGTCTGCCGTTCTTCCTGCTAGAAAACACGGATACTAAGCCGAAAAAGGACTGAACCCATATGCATGTTTACCGATCCCACACCTGCGCCCAGCTCCGGAAAGCCGATGTCGGGCAAAATGTTAAGCTTTCGGGCTGGATTCACCGTCTGCGCAATCACGGTGGGGTGGTGTTTGTGGACTTACGCGATACCTATGGTCTGACGCAGTGCGTGGTGGAGGAAGGCTCGGCTGTGTTGGAAACGCTCTCCGTCTTGCGGCATGAATCCGTGATTACGGTGGAGGGCGCAGTGATGGCGCGTACCCCCGAAACCGTGAACCCCAAAATGCCCACAGGGGAAATCGAAATTTCCATTCAAACGGTGACGGTGCAATCGTCTGCCGATGTGATCCCGTTTCAGGTGGCGGATGAGGACGGCGCGGGGGAGGAGATTCGCCTGCGTCACCGCTATATCGACTTGCGCCGCGAGAAAATGCAAAAGAATATCCGTCTGCGCAATTCTGTGGTGGCCTCCATGCGCAAGCGGATGTGGGCCAATGATTTTCAGGAGTTCCAAACCCCTATCCTGACGGCCAGTTCGCCAGAGGGCGCGCGGGATTATCTGGTGCCTTCTCGCCTGCATCCGGGCAAATTCTACGCCCTGCCCCAAGCCCCGCAACAGTTTAAACAGCTCCTGATGATGGGCGGGTTTGATAAATATTTTCAAGTCGCGCCGTGTTTCCGCGATGAAGACGGGCGGGCGGATCGACTGGCGGAGTTTTACCAGCTCGATGTCGAAATGAGCTTCGTCACGCAGGAAGACGTGCATGCCACCATGCGTCCCGTCATTGAAGGGGTTTTTAACGAATTTGCAGATTTCACGGGCGAAAAGCGCCGTGTGGAGTGGCTTCCTGATATGCGCTATGCGGATGCGTTGCTGAAATACGGTTCGGACAAGCCCGATTTGCGGAATCCCTTGGTGATTTCGGATGTGACCGCCGTGTTCGCGCGGGATGATGTGGAGTTCAAGGCGTTCAAGGGCACGATTGAAAAGGGCGGGGTGGTACGTGCCATCCGCGCCCCCAATGTGGCCGATCAACCGCGTAGTTTCTTTGACAAGCTCAATAGCTGGGCGCAATCCCAAGGCGCGCCGGGGCTGGGGTATATATTATTTAAGGATGCCACAGGGCAAGGGCCGATTGCCAAATTTGTCCCTGAGGCCGCGCAAGGCCAGTTGCGCGAATTGACTGGAAGCGCTGAGGGCGATGCCGTGTTCTTTATCTGTAACATGGAGGCCGCCGCCGCGAAATTTGCGGGGCAGGCGCGGGATGCCATTTGCGATGCGATGGGCAATAGAGAGCAGGGCGTGTACAAATTCTGCTGGGTTGTGGATTTCCCGATGTATGAATTCGATGAAAAGGCGCAGAAAATTGATTTCGCGCATAACCCGTTTTCGATGCCGCAAGGGGGGCTCGAAGCCCTTGAAACCCAAGACCCGCTCACTATCTGGGCGAACCAGTATGACTGCGTGTGCAACGGGTTTGAAATTGCCTCGGGCGCAATCCGGAACCACAAGCCAGACATCATGGAAAAGGCCTTTGCGCTGGCAGGCTATGGGCGCGATGTGCTGGAGGCCAAATTCGGCGGGATGCTCAATGCCATGCGCTATGGCGCGCCGCCGCACGGGGGCTGTGCCTTCGGGATTGACCGGATTGTGATGTTGCTGGCCGATGAACCCAATTTGCGGGAGGTCTATGCGTTCGTGATGAACGGGCAGTACGAGGACCTTATGATGGGCGCGCCATCCAGACCCGATGAAGCGCAATTGCGCGATCTGCACCTGAAACTGGCTCTGCCGAAGCCCAAGACGGAGGCCGCATAGCGTTTTCGTTTAGGGTAGAGTGAGATAAAAAATGTCATCCCGACCAAGGCAACGCCGCGTGGAGGGATCTGGGCCCCGTGGTGTATGGGGTGAGATCCCTCGACTACGCTCGGGATGACAAAAGGAGGGGCTCGGGATGACAAAAGGAGGGGCTCGGGATGACAACAAAAGGCGCGGCGCGGGATAACACAGGGTGAAGGGTTGAGCGTCTAGGCCATTTCATCCGCAGGAGGTGGTGCGCTGTCTCCCTCTTCTTTCTTTTCTTCTTCGGGCAAGTTTTCAAGGTCTGGCACAAAAGCAGGCGCTGTAGTAACCGGCGCAACAGGATTTTCCGCCGCGTCTTCAAAATGCATGATTTTTCCCTTCAGTCTTTCGATCTTGGCTTTGAGAGACTCTTTGATGGTCTGGAGGCGCGTGGGGGAAGGAAGCGCTGACGGACTGCTCAACTCCTCTTCATATTCTTTGAGCGTGCTATCACGGTATTGCACCAGTTTTTCCTTTTCCGCTTTGGCGTGGGCCAGCGGGCAATCGGGGTTTGCAATTTCTTCAAAGAGCCCTTCGGGTGTTTTATGGCCCTGTTCCTTGAGGGTTTGAATGTGATCCTTCAGTGCACCAATGGCTTCGTTTGTTAAAGCTCTTGTTTTTTCAAGCCTTTGGTATGTTTTATTGTAGAGCGTGGTGTATTCCCGAAGTCTTTCAAGAAAATCCAGAAAGGCCTTGCGTTTTCTGGATTTTTTTCTGTCGGCTTCCTCGATGGTGTCGTCAAAAATAATTTGCCGGATCAGGCCCGTTTCCAGCCCGATCATTTCCAGATGATACAAGATGATGTCTTTTTGTGCCTCACTGAGGGTATGGCCGCTCAGAAGGCTATGGACGGGCAGGCTGTACAGATCGGGTCTGGTTTCAAATTCCGTTTCCATCTCCCGTGTCAGTTGAAAGAGGCTTTGGGCCAACGGGGACGCGGGCAAGGTTTCGTGTGCTGTATGGTACTCCATTGCGGGCCCTTTATGCGCGTGCGTGCCGGAAAGATCCATCATACGTCAAATGAGAGGAAAAGGCAAACCATACGCACTGTCAGGTGCGCGGGCTGTCCTCCGGATGCGGGGGGTTGTGATCCTTTCTGTTTCGTTCGAGATCATCGCTGGCGGACTGGAAAATATCGTTGGCCTGCGCGCCCTTGCTGTAGGTTTTGAGGCCCAGACTGAGATTGAGGCGGATTTCCTGATGCGCCCAGATCATCGACAGCTTATTGAGATTCAGCGCCATGCGTTGCAGACGTTCCAGTGCCTTTTCCATACTGGTTTCGGCAAAGAGCAGAACAAATTCATTGTCGTTGATACGGGCCGCACTGTCCATTTCCCGAATTTCAAGCGAGAGCGCCTTTGTGACGAGCTGGAGCGCCATGATGCCCGCTTTTTCACCGTATTTTTGTGTGATGGTTTCAAAGTTTTCCAGGTTGAAAATCACCAGAAGCCCCCCCTGATTCAGATCCCTGTTGGTGCGGGCCACTTCCTTGGCAAAAGTTTTTGTAAACCCTCGTTTGTTGAGCAGACCCGTCAGGGAATCCCGTCCCGAAAAATCCTCCAGCCGTTTCAGGCGCTCGTTGTGGGCTGTGATGGTTTCCTCGGCGGCCTGTGTCATGATGCGGGCCAGCACATCGAAGATATCCTGCGTGCCGCTGATAAAGCCGTTGTCCCGTGTGAGTTCCAGCGTATTCCCGTGGGGCAGGGGGGTATGGGAAAGAGGGTCGATCGTGGTGCGTTCTGTCTGGAAATCCGGAATATAATGTGCGCTCATTGCATTGTGCCCTTGCATGTTTTTGGTTTCAGGAAGTGACTTTGCGAAAAGTGTGCCAAGTTGGAAGTTTAAAATACCCATAAAAATCAATCCCATGGAGGCGTGTCTTTCTGTGTCATCGGAAAAATATGCCGTGAGGCGGTGTGTTTTTCCGGTTGTCTGGTGCGTGTTGATTTCTCGCAGGGGTTTGTTATGATGGCGAGGCATTTTAAAAGAGATACTCAGATCCTATGGCGAAATCCCCTTCCGTGTTGCTTGTTGCTGTTTTCGCGCTGTTGTGCGGGCTGTCTGGCCCCCGTGCGTTCGCACAGGAGATCACGCCGGAGAAAAAGGGGAAAGGGTCCCTTCCCCATACCATGCTGGATCAGGCGATGGCGGCGGGATTTGTCCCCCATCGGGCGATTTACGAGGTGCGGCTCGTCAAAACGCAAAGCGGGTCGCAGGTCCTGAATATCAGGGGGCAGATGCTCTATGAATGGCAACCGGTCTGTGATGCGTGGATTTCAAACCATCACTTTAATATTTTGTACGAATATGTCGACAGTGCCCCGATGAAAATCGTTAGTGATTTTTCAACCTACGAGACGTTCGATGGCCGGAATTTCAGCTTTTTATCCCAGCGCAAGCGGGACGGGGAATTGTTCGAGGAAATCCGTGGTCAGGCCGAAATACCCCCTGGAAAAGAGGGTAACGCAGGGAAAGCCACCTATGCATTGCCGTCACCCACGGACTTTGCGTTGCCGTCTAATACCTTGTTTCCCATGGGGCATGCGCTGGGCTTGCTTCACAGTATTCGGGCAGGCAAGACCTTTTACAATACCGTATCCTTCGAGGGAAGTGATATGGAAGGGCCCGTGGAAGTGAACAGCTTTATAGGAAAAATGGTGGATCCTTACGCAGGGGTGGAAAAATCGCCTGCGATTGATCCCACCCTGATCTCTTCCCCTGCGCGGCGCATCCGGATGGCTTTTTTCCCGCTCCATCCTGCGTCTGATGATTCGGGTGAAGGGCCCCGAAAAGGCGGGGATGACGGGACGTCCGAATATGAAAGCAGTATTGTGTTCCATGAAAACGGCGTGATGAGCGAAATTACGCTGGAATATGACGATTTTACCCTGACACAAAAATTGTTGGCTCTGGAGCCTCTAGGGGATGGGTGTGGCCAAAGTCCGGCCCGCTTGAACGAGTAAGATCAGAGTCCCTCCCCCTCCTGTCATTCCGTACGCATTTTGCCAAGTAAAACGGGCAGGCGGCGGGGGATGATGAGAGGAAAGACCCTTCTTTTCAAAGCGCTCTATACCATGGCGCAGTGCAATAGTTTATGCTCCCTTATTTTTTGAAAATCTGCTACATTAACGTTTTGGAAAGGTCTTGCCGTTAAGCTCATGGTTTAAGGCGATGTATGGTGCGGAGTGCGTATGACGAAAACGGTTTTGATTGTGGAAGATAACGAACTGAACATGAAGCTTTTCCACGACTTGCTGGAGGCGTTCGGGATCGGCACGATCCAGACCAATGACGGGCGCAATGTGCTGGATCTGGCGCGGACACACCGGCCTGATCTGATTTTGATGGATATCCAGTTGCCGGAAGTCTCGGGGCTGGATGTCACAAAATGGCTCAAGGAGGATGCGGAGCTCAAAGACATTCCCGTGATTGCCGTCACCGCCTTTGCCATGAAGGGGGACGAGCAAAAAGCCCGTGAAGGGGGATGCGATGATTATATCTCCAAGCCCATTTCCGTGGGAAAATTTATGGACGTTGTGAATACGTATTTGAACAGATAGGGGAAATAGCATGTCCGCACGGGTGCTTGTTGTCGATGATATTTTGCCGAATGTGAAGCTTTTGGAAGCCAAGCTCACGGCGGAATATTTTGATGTCCTCACGGCCATGAACGGGCCGGAGGCCCTGCGTAAGGTGGAAGAAGAAAGCCCCGATCTGGTCTTGCTTGATATCATGATGCCTGGCATGGACGGGTTTGAGGTCTGCGCCCGTATCAAGGCCAACCCGCTCACCGCCCATATTCCGGTGGTGATGGTGACGGCGCTGACCGATACGCAGGACAAGGTGCGGGGCCTCAATGTCGGGGCGGATGATTTCCTGAGCAAGCCGATCAACGATATTGCCCTGATGGCCCGTGTGCGCTCGCTCGTGCGTTTGAAGATGACAACCGATGAATGGCGCATCCGTGAAAACACGGCCAGTCAGCTCGGTGTGGTGGATCAGACCGTGAGTGTCATGAACGAACCTGCCGAAAACGCAGTGATCCTGCTGGTCGAGGATCAGGAATTTGAACGCCGGAAAATGCAGGAAACGCTTGTGGAGGCAAAACAGCGCGTTGTGCTGGCGGAAAACGGCGCAAAGGCCATGGAATTGATCACAGCGCATGAATTTGACCTGATGATTGTGAGCCTCAATCTGGCACAGGAGGACGGTTTGCGGCTGTGTTCGCATCTAAAATCTAATGAACGCACGCGCGGGGTGCCTTTGGTCATGGTGGGGGCCGAGGAGGACATGCGGCGGATCGCCCACGGGCTGGAGATCGGGGCCCATGATTATATCTTGCGGCCTGTGGACCGGAACGAACTTCTGGCGCGGGTCAGAACACAAGTGCGGCGCAAACGCTTTCACGAGCGGCTACGGGCGACGTATGAGATCAGCCTGTCCATGGCGCTGACCGATAGTCTGACGGGGCTGTATAACCGCCGGTATCTGGAGGTCCATTTTGACAAGCAACTCAAGAAAAGCCGTGAAAACCGGAAATCCCTTGCGGTGCTGATGATCGACATTGATCACTTCAAGGCGGTGAATGATACGTACGGGCACAAGGTCGGGGATGATGTCCTGAAAATAGTGGCAGAACGCCTCAAAGACAGCTTGCGGAGCTTTGATATGGTGGCCCGTATGGGGGGCGAGGAATTTGTTGCCATTTTGCCTGATGTGTTTGAAATGCGTGCCCATATGGTCGCCGAACGTCTGCGTCGCGCCATTGAAACCGAGCCCTTTGAGGTGGGCTTGCCGGAGGGGCCGATCAAGGTCACAACCTCAATCGGGGGTGCCATGATAGTCCATGATGCCCCTGCGGTGTCCGTGAAAGATGCGCTGGATCGTGCGGATAAAATGCTCTACGAGGCCAAGCAGGGCGGACGCAACTGTGTCTTTTTTGAAGGGACCGGCAAGCTGAATGCGGAAGAATTTAAAACCGCCGAACGCAAAAGTATCGAGTAAAATGTGTCCTTACTGGATCTCCGCTCTTTAAGCGCACGTTGTGCGCGGCGGGGATGACGTTCGTAGTGTTTTGTATAAAAAAAAGCGCCCGATAAGGACGCTTTTTGAAATTTCAAAATTCCGGCGAACCTTATTTTTTCGAGGGGGGGAGTTTTTTCTCCACAAACCACACATGTGTCCCTTTTTTGCCTGTCGCTTCATTCACGGCCCAAGGGTCGAATTTTCTTTTTTTGATTTTATACTCGGCGCGCGTACTGCGTTTCGCGTAATAGCGGTATCCCGTACCGGCTTCGCTTTCCAAGCGCACTTTCACAAAACTGGCTTTTGCCATGGCTTTAACTCCTAAAAATCCTAAATCAGGACGATCTTATGGCGGGTTTTTGGAGGCTTGTCAAGACTTTCGTTTGGACCTATGAGGTTTTTTGCCGTGCTTGTGGAATTTTTTTGGTCCGTCTTTGGCGGGCTGTTTGTCTGCATAATAGCCGCTTTTGTTCTTTTGCGGGGTTTTGATGGTCAAGCCCGGGATATCCGCACCGTTGACGCTGGCCCCTGCAAGCTCCAGAAGGGTGGAGCCTGTCATGCCGTCGGCTTCTTTCAGGCGTACGGTGACAGCCGCTCCAAGCCTGAAGATTTTGCCTTTTTTCCGGCCGATCAGGGCATGGGCCTTTTCGACATGTTCGTAAAAGTCATCGCCCATGGCCCGCATGGGGATCAAGCCGTCTGCTCCGCTGTCGTTTAAGGTCACAAACAGCCCAAAGCGGGTAACGCCGCTGATTTTCCCCTCGAATTCCGCGCCGATTTTCTCAGACAGATAGCGGGCGGTAAAGCGGTCTACGGCGCTTCGTTCGGCCTCCATGGAGGTGCGCTCCGTCTGGGAAATATTCTGGCAGATTTCATCCAGACGGGCGATTTCGCCTTCGTCTATCCCACCATCACCCAGCCCATAGGCTTTGATGAGTGCGCGATGGACCATCAGGTCCGCATAGCGCCGGATGGGGGACGTAAAATGCGCATAGCGTTCCAGCGCCAAGCCGAAATGCCCGATATTCTGGGTGCTGTAGACCGCTTGGGATTGGGAGCGCAAAATGACTTGGGAAATCAGATGGGAATAGGGGAGAAGTGCGGCCTGCTTCAAAACGCCGTTGATTTGTGCAGGGGCTGTGACTTGTCCGCGGGGTAAGCTCAGACCAAAGCCTTCGATGAACTCCCGTACGCTTTCCAGCTTGTCAAAGCTGGGTTTGTCGTGAATCCGGTAGACGCACGGGAAATGTTTGGGGTCGCGCTTGTCCTCGAGTGCGGAGGCCGCGCAGACATTGGCCAGAATCATGAATTCCTCAATCAGGCGGTGCGCATCAAGCCGTTCGCGCTTTTTGACGCCCGTCATGTTGCCTTCCGCATCCATCAGGATTTGCCGTTCCGGCAGGTCCAGATCCAGCGCCCCGCGCCTGATCCGTGCTTCGTTCAAAACGGCAAAGGCTTCGTAGAGGGGCTTTATGATAGGTCCTAAAGTTTGCCCCTCACCCCAACCCTCTCCCCAAAGGGGCGAGGGGACAAGATTCTTCTCAAACAGCCCCCTCGCCCCTTTGGGGAGAGGGTTGGGGTGAGGGGATGACGGGCGGAGTGAAAATCCACAATCATGCCAATATTGCACCTGTTCATAGGTGAGCCGTGCTTGGGATTGCATCAGTCCGCGCACAAATTTATAGCTTTTCAGGGCTCCGCGCTGGTCAATTTTCATATGAACAGCAAGGCAGGCGCGGGGCTCATGGGGACGCAGGGAGCATAGATCGTTCGAGAGGGCTTCGGGCAACATCGGGACCACGCGGTCGGGGAAATAGGTGGAATTCCCCCGCTTTTGCGCCTCGGTATCGAGCGCGGTGCTGGTTTTCACGTAGTGCGCGACATCCGCAATAGCCACGATCAGATGAAATCCGTCTTTTGTTTTTTCGGCAAAGACCGCATCATCGAAATCCCGTGCATCAATACCGTCAATGGTAACAAGGGGGATGGTGCGTAAATCCTCCCGATCTCCGAGCTCCGGCACTTTGAGCCCCCTGGTTTCAGACAGGACCTTATCCGAAAAATGTTCCTGCAGGCCCGATTCGTAGAGGCTGATCAGGGAGATCGCCTTGGGGTTGTCCTGCGTGCCGACAATTTCAACAATACGGACCTGTTTGCCGAGCGCGCCTCGCGCAGGCTGAATTTCCGCAACTGCCAGATCACCATCGCGCCCGCCATTGAGGTCGGCTTGCGGGATATCAAAGTCGTATTTGGCTTTTTTACCCGTTGGCACCAGCACCGCTCCTTTTTTCTGGAGGCGGATAATGCCCATGACCCGCCCTTTTTCGGTATCGAGCGGCTTGATGATATGGGCTTCGTAGAGGGTATCGTCAATGCGGGAGAGCCGGACAAGGGCGCGGGAATGTTCCTTCATCACCGGAAAATGCTTTTTATCGGGCATAATCTCGATTTTGGGCGCGGGCCCCTGCGTTTCAGGGTTCCAATCCGTGGGCGCGGCATGGATTTCTCCATCCACGGTGATTTCCAGAACCTCCACCACCGTGACGGCAGGCAGGCCTTGCGGGACGCTATAGGCCCCGCCGGCATGTTTGATCAACGCGCCGTCTTTTTCCAGCGTTTTGAGGATTTGTTTGAGGGCCACACGCCGGTCCCCGCCTTTGATTCCAAAGGCACGGGCAATGTCCCGTTTGGTCAGGGGTTCCTTGGAGGCTTGAACCAGTTTCAGGAGGGCGTCGGGGGTGAGGTGGTGCATATTGGCCTTTGTGTAAAATATCTTGACATAATTAAATAATTTCTGTTATCTATGTCCTGCCAGACTATTAAATAGGGTCTTGGGAGAGAATGAAAGGATTTGTTTTATGGCACTGAATGCGGAATTTAAAATCAATGCGGGATATGGATATAAAAACGAGACGCAGGAAGTCCCGCTTTCGGATATTTCCGCCGCATGGGAAATTGAAAATCAGGCGACACACCGGTTTCAAACCAAAATTATTCGGGCCAGTGACGGAGCGGAGATGAATTTTTTTGCGCCGACTGAACAATTATATGATCTCTTTAAAGCGGCCGGTATTCCCACAATTGATGCCACAAACAGGGCGGATGAGGACGATATCAATTATCTTTTGAACCTCGATCATACAGCCCTCCATATGACAGAAGACAGTGGGGCTGTCGCTGTGGTTTCTGCAGAAGGGCTTCCTGTTAAAGGGAGCGGGGCCAAGCTGTTTTATGTCTCAGTTGAAAAAGAAGGCTACTGGCTTTCCCCGCGCGCATTTGAAGCGCACAAGAGTAGCGCTCTGACACATCCAGAGAATAGTATGGCTCCAGCGTAGTGCAAATTGCTCCTTTGGTGTAGGACGCGCAACGAGATGTTGCCTTCATATTATTAAGACAACATCCCCCCTCCCCCTCAGAAGGGGGCAAAAAGCCTTATACTTATAGCATGGGGCTTAAGGCTCTGGTGGATCGGATTGTTGAGCCTTCTTTTTACCAAGGTAGCCTCCAATTAAGGCTCCAATCCCTAGACCAATCACTGTACCAGGGCCTGGAATAATGGACCCAACGGCGGCACCAAAAACGCCACCCAGTTGAGCGCCTGTGGCTTGGGCGTAGGTTTCTGTCGCCTCTTGCACCACCTTATCATATTCTGGCGTTCCCTTGGCATTTTCTATATCTCTTTGAATAGCCCGATCAAAAGCTCTCCATGAACCGCGCATATGAACCTCCTGTGTTATGTTACAACAATTATAGAATGGATGTTATATTAGGCGTGTATTTTAATATTTGCAAGATAATTATTAACACAATGTTATTTTTGTATTTAAATGTCCTGTTTTTGAAGGGCGTGGCACCGGCGTAGTGCAATGATGCAGGAAGTGGGGACGATGAGGTTACCCCTTCTTCGCCCCCGCCTTTTTCGCAGGCGCTTTCTTTTTGGTGCTGGCGGCTTTGGGTTTTGCGGGGGGCCTTTTTTTTGCTTCTTTTTTCTCCGGCATTTTTTTCTTGGCAAACCGGCCTCGACCCTTTCCGCCCTCGCCAGAGGCAATTTTTGCGGCCTTTTGCGCAATCAGATCCACAGCGCGGTTCATGCCCACGGTCATCACATCGTCATCCTTGCCGAGCGAGGTAAACACGCCGTCATGTTTCACAAACGGTCCAAAGCGCCCCAAGCCGGCCTCGATCGGTTTGCCGGTTTCGGGGTGTTGTCCCACCAAACGGGGCAGGGCGAGGAGGGACAGGGCGGAGTCCAATGTTACGTCATCGAGCCCCACACCGCGGGGGAGGCCTTGGCGCTTGGGTCCGGCCTTCGTCGGTTTTTTTGGCTTGGGCGGGGCTTTTTCCTTGTTTTTCTTGGCCAGTTTTTTTGCGGCATCCCATTCTGTGAGCGCGGTTTGATATTGCGCTTCCAGCTCTGCGGTGGCTTCTGCGCTTTCGGGCGGCGCGTCAATCTGGACATAGGGACCATAGGGACCCTTGCGCAAGGACACGGTACGCCCCGTGCCTGGTTCTGTCCCGAGAATTTTGGGTTCGTTAGCCAGCCCTGCGCTACTCTCGTTGCCGTCTTCGTCCGTGGACAGCTCAAGAGGCCGTGTAAAGCGGCAGTCGGGATAATTGGAACACCCGATAAACGCGCCGAATTTGCCGAGCTTCAATCCCAGTCGTCCGCCTTCGCAGGCTTTGCATTTGCGAGGCTCCGGATTTTCTGGGGAGGGCTGGAAGAAATGTGGGGCCAGATCCTCATCCAGATAATTGATGACATCGGTGATAGTAAGATTTTTGGTGTCGTCCACCGCCGCTTTGAAATCAGTCCAGAAGAGGCGCAGGGCTTCCTTCCATGCCACATGCCCGCCTGCGATGGCATCGAGTTCTTCCTCCAGATTGGCGGTGAAATCATAGTCAACATAGCGCGTAAAAAATTTTGTGAGGAACGCCGTGACAACACGTCCGCGATCCTCCGGCATAAAGCGTTTCTGGTCCATCGTGACATAGTTACGATCACGGAGCACCTGCAGGATAGAGGCATAGGTGGAGGGGCGTCCGATTCCCAGTTCCTCCAGCCGTTTGACCAGCGTTGCCTCGGAATAACGGGGCGGCGGCTGAGTGAAATGCTGGGACGGGGTAACATCCACCAGCTTGGTGTTCTCGCCCTCGTTCATCGGGGGCAGGCGTCGGTCTTTGCTATCGGCATCTTTTGCGGAATCGTCATCCGTATCATTTTCCTGATAGAGCGTCAGGAAACCATCGAACAACACAACAGAGCCATTGGCGCGCAAAATGACATCATCGGTGCCATCGGAAATATCCACGCTCATCTGGTCCATGACGGCATTTTCCATTTGCGACGCTACGGTGCGTTTCCAGATTAGCTCATAGAGTTTACGTTGGTTGTCCTCCATCGGCGCGCCTGTCCTGCCAGGCAGTTTCGACAGATCCGTGGGGCGAATGGCTTCGTGGGCTTCCTGCGCGTTTTTCGCTTTGGACTTATACAGGCGCGGGGCATCGGGCACGTATTTTTCACCATATTCTTTTTTGATGACGCTCCGGCACTGGTTTACGGCCTCGACGGACAGGGTCGTGCCGTCGGTTCTCATGTAGGTGATATAGCCGGCCTCGTACAGTCCTTGCGCAACGCGCATGGTATTGGCGGCGGAAAAACCCAGTTTGCGCGCGGCTTCCATCTGAAGGGATGAGGTGATAAAGGGTGGGGCCGGATTCCGGCGTACCTGTTTCTTTTCGATTTTTTGAATGGACAGTGCTTTGTTTTTGATGCGTTCCACGGCCTTTTTTGCATCGGCTTCGGAATGAATGTCGAGCTTGTCGAGCTTGTTGCCGGATAAATGTGTGAGGCGGGCGGTAAAGGGCGCGCCGTCCGCCGTGTGAAGCCGCGTTTCGATGCTCCAATATTCCTGCGCCTTGAAAATCTCGATCTCGTATTCGCGGTCACAGATCAGGCGTAAGGCGACGGACTGCACGCGTCCCGCCGATTTCGAGCCTGGTAATTTACGCCACAAAACAGGCGACAGATTAAAGCCCACCAGATAGTCGAGCGCACGTCGCGCCAGATACGCATCAATGAGGGGCTGGTCCAGCGCGCGCGCGTTTTTGAACGCATCTTGTACGGCGGTTTTTGTAATTTCATTAAATGTCACGCGCTTGATGGCTCTGCCTTTCAACAAATCGGCATCGGCCAAAATTTCCTGCACATGCCATGAAATAGCTTCTCCCTCCCTGTCAGGGTCGGTTGCGAGCCATATGGTGCTGACCTTTTTCGCGGCACGTTTGATATCGGCGATATTTTTTTCCGAGCGATCGCCAGGTTGCCAGCGCATGGCAAAATCATCGTCCGGCAGGACAGAACCGTCCTTGTTCACCAGATCGCGGACATGCCCGAACGAGGCCATAACCTCATAATCCGTGCCAAGATATTTGTTGATCGTCTTGGCCTTGGCGGGCGATTCTACGATAACGAGGTTGGTGGGGGTCACAGTGTTTGTTCCTTTTTTAGTTTTAACCACGAAGTGCAGTACATTGTAGAACCATTCCCGTCACTCCCGCGAATGCGGGAGGTCCATGTTGCCTCTTGTTTCTCTGGATCCCCACCTGCGCGGGGATGACGAGAGGGGCGGGCACACTCCATACTCACATGACAGTTTCGAGAGCGTTCGTCAATACGGTGTTTTGGAGAAAGGATTTGATGTGCATCAAAATGTATGCTATTATATGACTATAATGATGCGAGGAGGCGGTATGAGAACGACGATCAATATTGATGAGGCGCTGTACAAGAAAGCCGTGGAATTTACAGGGATCACCAGTAAAACAGAGCTCTTGAACAGAGGGTTGCAGGAGCTTATAGCGCGTCAGGCGGCGCGAGAGCTGGCGAAAATGGGGGGGCTCGACCCCTCCGCCACGGTTCCATCTCGCCAGAGAGTCTGGGCAGAAGACAGAACATCAAAGTCATGATCCTTGTCGATACATCCGTCTGGGTGGATCATCTGCACAGACCCGTGCCTGAATTGGTTGAGGCGTTGGAGGCTGGCCGTGTTGTCACGCATGATTTTGTCATTGGCGAGCTGATGTGCGGGCAGTTCAAACACAGGGAGGTCTTTTTTCAAAATCTTCTGGCTTTGGAAAAAATTCCTCAAGCCTCCCATGAAAATGTGTGGGCGTTGATTGAAAATTTCGGACTGATGGGGCGGGGACTGGGGTTTGTGGATATGCATATTCTGGCGGCGTGCCGTTTGAGCGGCGTGGCCTTGCTGACCCACGATAAACGACTGCACGAGATTTCTATGAATTTACGCGGTTAGGCACACCCTGTTCCCTGGCAAACGTTTGATCCGTTCTGCCAGTTCCAGATCCAGTAACACACTTTGCAGGGCGGGGATGGGGATACCGGTTTCCCTGAGAAGGGAATCAATATCAACAGGCGTGGTGGTTAACAGCGCAAGGATATCATCCTGCAATGTTTCAGGCAGGTCTTCTTCGGAAAAATATTCGGGTGTGGGGACGAGCGCGGGCTGAAAGGGCTCATGCATGGCATTGCCTGTGTAGTTAAGGAGGGCTTCCAGCACGTCATTGGCGTTACGGATCAACGTCGCGCCCTCGCGGATCAGATGGTTGGGCCCTTCGGCTCTGGGGTCGAGCGGGGAGCCTGGTGTTGCCATGACCTCGCGTCCCTGTTCCCCCGCCAGCCGCGCGGTGATGAGGGAGCCAGAGCGCATAGTCGCCTCCATCACGATGCAGGCCCGCGACAAACCCGATACAATTCTATTGCGGCGCGGGAAGCTCTGCGCAAAGGGTTTTTGCCCCAAAGGGCTTTCGGCGAGGATCAAGCCTTGTTCTTTGATGGCGTTGTACAGGCTCGCGTTTTCCTCAGGGTAAATCACGTCAATACCGCCAGCCACAACCGCGATGGTGCCGGTGCTGAGCGCCCCTTGATGTGCGGCCGTATCAATGCCGCGCGCCAGTCCGGAGACGATGATCTGCTCTCGCATGCCCAGATCACGCGCCAGTTTTTCTGCCATCTTACGCCCGTTGAGCGAGGCATTGCGTGCGCCCACCATTGCAATCGCATTTTGCTTCAGAAGCGAGGGATTGCCGATGACGGAGAGCACCGGCGGTGCATCCTCTGTGATCGACAGCAAGTAGGGGTAAGAATCACAGGCCAGCGTGATAAGGTGTCCGCCTAGTTTGTGGAGCGCCGTATATTCTTTTTCAATGGCGGGGAGTGGTGTGGGGATCAGGGGCTTGGCCCGTCCGCCCCGCTTGGCCAGATCCGGCAGGGCAGAGAGCGCTTTTGTGGCCGTGCCATAGCGTTCGATGAGCCGCTTGCAGGTCATGGGTCCGATATTTTCCGTACGGGACAGACGAAGCCACGCGAGCTTTTCAGCTTCGGAGAGCGGGGCGGTGTGTGGCGGTTCAAAAAGAGCGTGTTGCATGTTAATAAATATGTGTGGGGTAAAGAAGGGAAAGGCGTAAAAGTTTTAAACCACCAAGATACCAAGACACCAAGAAAAAAATGATTTCTAAGCGGAGCTTTGGAGGCTCGGAGTTTTTTCTCTGAAACTCCCGATCTCCGCTTGAAAAACCATGAAACCCTGCTTTCGCAGGGAGGGGCGCTTTTTTCAGAAAATCTCTTGGTACCTTGGTGTCTTGGTGGTTATGTTTCTTTTGTTTCTTTTGTTTCATCCCTTCTTCCCCATCCGTTTTTCCTCGCCCTTGAGGAGGCGTTTGATGTTATCGAGATGTCGCCCGAAAATCAGGAGGGTCATCAGCGCGACAATCGCGGCGGGATATGCGCCGTAAAAGAGCAGTGTTACAAACGGCGCAATCAATGCCGCCGTGAGAGCCGAGAGAGAGGATATCCGTGTCACGGCAAAGGTCATGATCCATGCGAACAAGGCTATGCCACCCGTGAGGGGGGTGGCGGCGAGCAACACGCCCAACGAGGTCGAAACCCCTTTTCCGCCCTTGAATTTCAACCAGACAGGAAAGCAGTGGCCGAGAACAATTAAAAACCCAATGGACAGAGCTTGGGCCGTAAAAATATAAGGGGGAAAGGATGTGAAAGTGGGGTCATAGGGATGCAATATGTTCCATATCAAAACAAAAACCCCTCCTTTTGACGCGTCGAACAACAGCGTCAAAAGCGCGAGCCCTTTATGCCCCGTCCGTAGCACATTCGTGGCCCCGATATTGCCGGAACCGATGGTGCGGATATCCCCCAGTCCCGCCAGCTTCGTCAGGATCAGGCCAAAGGGAATAGAGCCGATCAGATAGGCGTAAAGGTAGGTCATGGGGGTATTCCTTCCCGCGTCATCTGAGCTTTCATTGTTTCGTCATCCCGAGCGAAGTCGAGGGATCTGAATAGCTTGCCTTGGAAGTTTAATGTGCTGTCATTCTGAGTGAAACGAAGAATCTCAAAAAAGATCCTTCGACTATGGCGCGCTGTAGTGCGCCTACGCTCAGGATGACAGAGAGAAAGGACAGGGATGGGGTTCATACCTTCCCCCCCACCAAGACATCCAGCACCGCCATGCGGGTCGGGATGCCGTGGGCGACCTGTTTGAGGATCAGGCTCCGGTTGGGGTCTTCGGCCAGATCATCTTCCATCTGCACGCCGCGCACGAGCGGGCCCGGGTCCATAATCATGGCTTTGGGGGCCAGGCGGTCCAGCAGGTCCCGCTTGAGGCCGAATTCATGGAAATAGGCCGAATCTGTCGAGATGAGCGCGCGGTCCATGCGTTCTTTTTGCAGGCGCAGGGTCATAATCACATCACTGCCTGCGAGCCCCGATTCCAGAGAATCATATTTTTCAATCGCGGGGTTTGGTAATTTTTCGGGCATTAAAACGGCGGGTGCTATTACTTTGACATGCGCCCCCATTTTTGTCAGAAGGTGCATGTTGGAATGGGCCACTCTGCTATGGGCGATATCCCCGATGATCGTCACGGTGAGTCCGTCCAGCTTTCCGAAATGTGTCTGAAGTGTATAGGCATCGAGCAGGGCCTGTGTGGGGTGTTCCCGCCAGCTATCTCCACCGTTGATAACGGGACAGCCTGCGCGGGAGGCGACGAATTTTGGCGCGCCGTATTCGCTGTGGCGCATGACGATGGCATCGGGCTTCATCGCGCAGAGTGTATCGATCGTGTCGATGAAATTCTCGCCTTTTGAAAGGGAGCTTGTTTCCGGATTCCAGTTGATCACATCGGCGCCCAGTCGCTTGGCCGCCATTTCAAAAGAGGCGAGTGTGCGGGTGGAATGCTCGAAAAACAGATGCAGGATGATTTTGTCCTTGAGCGCTTTGGTATTCCACGTGCCGTCTTTCAGGGCTTTGGCGTAGAAGGCCGTTCTGTCGAGAAGGCCCGCGATGTCTTCGGGGGTCAGTTCGTCTATTCCCAGGAGGTGCCGCATGGTGGAAAGGTCCCTATCAGTGTCAAATACCGTCCCGATCATAGGGGCTTACCCCCATCCTGTGCAAGAGGTTGTTGCGCGGTGCAAAACTGTGATATTCTGAGGGCCTGCCGGACTGTATTTCCGGAAAAGGCCCTCCCTCATGATAAGGAATGTACGCTGTGCCGGATGTTATCGGATTGTTAAGAAAGTTCGTGTATAACTTGAGAAGGCTGTTCTCCTCTGCGGAACCGGAGGTCTTTTATACGGGCCCGCTCGAGACACAGCCCGATCCCCGTCTGGGGGTGATTGCCGCAGAGCCTCTGGTTGCGTTCAAAGATGGGTTTTTGGTCGTGGCCGTGGAGCATGTGTTCGGGAATGTGCCAAGCTGGGTGGAATGGGATGCAGAGCGGTGTGTTTTATCCTTTACCCAGATGAACGGGGATATGGACGAGGCTTCTGTGTTTTTGGCGCCGGCGCATCTGGAACTTTTGCAGGTGGCACAGAAATTGCTTCTGGTGAGCCTTGAGGGAGAAAACAGTGTTGTGCATTTTCTGCCGTTTCTTGCCAGAGTGTGATGAATTTTAAAAATAAAAACAGTGCGTTATGAGGGATTTTATGGTGATATTGAATAAAAATGCAGGGGCCTTCCACGGAGCTGAGGTTTTGGTAGGCACAGTGGTCGAGGCCGCCCTTGCGGCGGGCTGGACGGCTGATGGTGTGGCATCCGGCAAGATTGTGTTGGGTCCTGTTTCTGAAGGGGCTTTGTTCCGGCAGGGTTCTCCTGCAAGATATGATTCTGTCAAAAAAACGATCACCCCTGACGGGATGGATCTTTAAAATCCGCGCGGGGCTTTTTATGCCCCCTGTATAATATGGTAAGCTTTCAGCTTTGAAATTTCCTCATCCGTGAGACCCAGTAGGTGTTTCAGGACCTGTGTTGTGTCGCTTCCTTCAAGAGGGGGCGGGCGATCATAGGACACTGGTGTGGCCGAGAGCTTGAGCGGACTACCAACCAGATGGAGAGGGGTGGTGGTCAGGGGGTGCGCCATGGTGATGTCCATTTCCCGTGCCTGAATTTGGGGGGTATTGAAGACCGCATCCATTCTCAGGATAGGCCCGCACGGGACATTTTCGGCTTCACAGGCGGTGATCCACGCCTGCGCCGGACGGGTGGAGAGTGTGTCCTTGATCAGATCCGTGAGGAGTGTCCGGTGCGCAAGGCGGGCGGTGTTGGTTGAAAATCTGGGGTCCTGCCCCCATTCCGGATGCCCCGCCACATGACAGAATTTTTGAAATTGCGGGTCATTGCCGATCGCCAGAATGATGTATTCATCCTGTGCCTTGAAGGCTTCGTAAGGCACGATCGTGGAATGGGCGTTGCCGTAACGGGGGGAAACGGTACCGGAGGTGAGGTAATATTGCGCCAGATTGGTCATGGCTGACAAGGTGCAATCGGTGAGGGCCAGATCAATATGCTGTCCCGCGCCTGTGGTGTCGCGGGCGCGGAGGGCGGCCAGAATGCCGACAGCCGCATTGAGACCCGTGATGATATCGCTCAGGGCTACGCCTGCTTTCATGGGGGCGCCATCGGGCTCTCCCGTGACCGCCATGAGGCCTGCGGCGGCCTGCGCCAGAAAATCATAGCCTGGCTCGTGCGCGAGCGGGCCTGTTTGCCCATAGCCTGTAATCGAGCAGTAAATCAGGCGGGGGTAACGTGCCTTGATGTGATCGTAGGACAGGCCGTATTTCGCAAGGGTGCCCGTCCTGAAATTTTCCACCAGAATATCCGTCTGTGCCAAAAGCCGGTGAATCAGGCTTTGCCCCTCTTTGGCTGCAATATCAATGGTCACGGACTTTTTGTTCCGGTTGCAGGAGAGGTAGTAGGCACTCTGGGTGGTATCGTGCCCTTGGGAATCCTGCAAAAAGGGCGGGCCCCATCTGCGGGTGTCATCGCCGCCCTGTTCGCCGTTCTTGTCGGGTTTTTCGATCTTGATGATATCCGCGCCCAGATCGCCCAGAATCTGGGTACAGTAGGGGCCAGCCAGCACGCGGGACAGATCGAGCACGCGCAGGCCGCTCAGGGCTTTGGGGGATGTGTTGGTTCCTGTCTCTGTCATGGTCCATAAAGATGCGGCAATCCCCAGAATTTTGCAAGGGCCGTGATGATAAAGCCTGCAATAAAGCCTGGTCCCGCAGGCAGGGAGAATGTCGCAAGCGGGCCGGTGTTTTGGCGTGTGATTTTGGCATGCCATAAGAGGGCAAGGCCGTGAAGCAGGCCCGCCCCCGCCCCCAGAACAAGGGCCAGTGTGGTGTCGTGGGCGCCGAGCCACAGACCTTCGGCGGCAAGAAGTTTGACATCCCCCAGTCCGAGAGTGTCTTGCTGGTACAGGGTGTTGCCGATGGCGCGAATCAGGGCCAGAGACCCCCCTCCCAGAAGAGCGCCCAGAATCATGTCCTGTGGAGAGGCGTAATAAAAAGCGCTGGTGAAATGGAAAGCCAGCCCCAGAAGGGCCAGACTTAGGACCAGTGGGTTGGGAAGGCGCCGGACGCGCAGGTCAATGACACACAGGCGAAACAGGACATACAGGCCTGCCGGCACACACAAAAGAGGAAGGGCGGAGATCATGGGCGCGGCGTGTGATTAAATTTGTGGGTATCCGTCATAGTGTTCTATTCTATGATGGTTTTTTAGTTTAGTCTCTATTTTTATCATGTTGGATTGAGTTATTGCTTATTGAAAGAATGTTTTGGTTTTGAATGGCAGGTGCACACAAGATTCTAATCGTCGAGGATAACGACTTTGTGCGGATGCAGTTGGTCCGTTTTTTGAGCGATGAGGGGTACGAGGTTCTGGAGTCTTCCGATGGGACGGCGGGGCTGGAGAAAATGGGCCCCGATATTGCGCTGGCGATTGTGGATGTCCGGATGGAGCCGATGGGAGGCTTTGAATTCGTCCGGCATATCAGGAGTATCAATCTGGAAACGCCGGTGGTTTTTGTGACGGGGGATCAAAATCCCGATCTGCTGGCGGAGACAGGGAAGTGGAATATTTCGGCGGTTCTTATGAAGCCGGTGCAAAAAGAACGGTTGTCAAAGACGGTGTTGCGTATTCTTCAACATAAATCACGGGTTTCCTGATATGCGGTGTGCTTTGGATAAGGGTCGGAACAGTCTTCTGGGGTTTGTGACCGTTTTGGGTGTGGCCCTGATGCTCTCCGGTTGTGCGGATGTGGTGTCGCCCGGGGCGCGGAACGCGAAGATTCCTTCCCCCTCCATGGCGCAGGAGCGGCCCGAGGCGGTCAACGAACAGCCTGACAGTGTCCTGTATTTGCCTTTGGGGAGTGATGTGCTGGTGCCTATGGCGTCCGGTGCCTCTTCTCTGCCGCATGATATTGTGGGTCCTTTTGAGTTGCGTTCCGAAACTCTGGCTGGCGCCCTCCAGCTTATTCTGGCAGATTATGAAATTCCCATGGCGTTCGAGACGAACGAGGGGATGACCCGTACCATTACCGTGACGAATTTACGGGGGTCTTTGGACAATGTTGTGGAGAAGGTTTGCGGGCTCGCGGATTTATATTGTTCTTACGACGATGGTTTGCTGGTGGTCAAGGATACCCAGACTTTTTCCGTGACAGTCCCGCCCGTGGGCGGGCAAACCGATATCCTGACAGCGCTGGCTTCCGGTTTGCAGGCGATTACTGGAAAGACTCCGATCACGGAAACGGCCACCCGTACGATTATCTATGAAGCCACGAACCGGACGGCACGGGCGGCGGAGCAATATTTCCAGAGAATCCGGTCCAACACTGCGCTGATTGTCTTCGAGATTTATATCTGGGAAGTGGCGCTTGATTCCGACAATGCGATGGGGATTAACTGGAGCCAGATTTCCGATCTGGGGGCGTTTAACTTCAATGTGTCCGTGCCGGCGGCCACGGTCGAATCGCCGATCAGTATCGGGTTGCCCACCAGAGGGGATTTAAGCGAGGCCGATGTACTTGAATTTATTTCCAACTACGGGGCTGTGAAAACCATTTCCCAGCCGCAACTGACAGTGCTTTCGGGGGCGGAGGCCAAGTTGCGGGCGGCGGATACCACGAATTATGTGTCGTCCCTGACCCGCTCGACGGATAACGGCGATGTTTCTATCTCTACGGAAACGGATTCCGTGGATACGGGCTTTACGCTGACGATTTCCAGTGCGTGGGACAATGCCACCATTTACGGGAATATCAATATCGCCTTGCAGGAGTTTCTGGATTTTGAGACCTTCGGAGAAGGAACGGAGACGGAGATCCAGCTCCCGAAAACAACGGAGCGCGAGCTGACAACCCAGATCCGGATTCGTCCTGGCGATTCTCTTTTGATCGCAGGGATCGTGAGCGAGAAAGATCAGGTGGCAAAATCAGGGCCCGGATTTAATGCCCCTGTGATACCGACCTCCCGTTCCAATAGCGTCCATAACAGCGAACTGGTCTTTTTGCTCAAGCCCCGTGTGATTGTCTATACCTCGGAAGAGGAGAATGCCGGACACAGGTTTTCGGGCGGGCAGACCAGCGGGGTTCCCAAGGGCGGGGCTTCCGGTTCCTCTGTTCCCTTGCAGAAGGAAGGGTTTCCGGTGACGACCATACCGATGGAGGCGCTTAACCCCTCCGTGTCCTTGCGGCGCAAGGACGAAAAGGAAAAAGATTCTGAAAAACATTAGGGGTTTTTCGGGGCTGTGTCTTTTAGGGCTACCTTTCAGGCGTTTTTTATTATAGAATCACCTGTCTTTCCCGTTTTTTCTAACGGGAACCTTCGTCACAAGTGAAATGATCATGCGTTCGCCTCTCAGATATCTTGTTTATTCGGCTTTTTGGGCTGTGCTGTGCTGTGCGACAGCCTCGTTTGCGCAGTATCCAGGGCTGGATGATCCTTCTGCGGCGGTAGGGTCTGCGGGTGTCGTGGGTGGCGGGCTTGTGGCCTCTACGCCTCTGGTGGATGGCGGAGCCGTGCCGATGGGCGCTACGGCGCAGGTTGTCGTGCGTTTCCGGAATGATGGGGGGCAGGCCGTCGAGACAGGGGCGATCCGGCTGTATCCCTCTTCCAATGTGGCCAGTACCGTGGCGCTGGACCAGTGCAGGGAGCGCCCCCTGCAATCGGGCGCGGAATGTGCTGTGGCGCTGACGGTCAAGGGATTGCAGGCGGGGCCGTGGCGTGTCGAGATGCTGATGTCCCATAACGGACGGAGCCGGCTTGTGACGGCGACCCTGTCCGGTGCGGTGGAAACAACGGAAGGGGCGGGTGATAAAGTCAGTAGCGATGTGGAGATGATCCCCGATGTTCTGGATTTTGGTTCTTTGACCTCCAGTCAGACTCTGGTGGAGCCTGTGGTGCTCCGGAATATCACTTCCAACGAGATCAAGATTTCTGATGTGTATATCGATTCCGGCGAGCAGGCGGGCTATGCCCTGAAAACGGCGTGCAAGGCGCTGGCGCCCGGGCAATCCTGTATTGCCACGGTGACATGGTCCCCGAAGGCCAAGGGGCGCTCTTCGGGTGTTCTGGTGGTGAAGCATAGTGGTCCGGCGGGATTATCGACCGTTCCGATGAAGGGTGAATACGCGCCGGAGGATGTCGTTAAGGCCGAAGTGTTCCCGCAGGCAGTGCCCGGGCGGGGGCTTTTGGTATCGTCTCAGGAGGGAATTGATTTCGGCGAGGGGATTGAAAAAGCCTCGACCATGACGGTCTCTCTTGTAAACGTAGGGGATTCAGCGCTCAAAATTTCCGATATTCTGGTCTCTGGTTCGGACAACGGCGTGAGTTTCAAGGAGGAAGGCTGTCAGGCGGGAACGGTTTTGGCGCCCGTGGAGGCCTGCCCCTTGACGGTCACATGGTCCCCTACGCGCGTGGGAAAATTGTTCGATGATATTCAGGTGCTTCATGACGGTGCGCGCGGGGTTTTGCTGTTGTCCGTGCGTGGGGCGGCCAGCGCCACGGTTAGTCAGGATCAAAAAGCGATTTTGCTCTCGGATGGCGGGGGGCTTGATGATGTCCCGCCGATTTCCGAAGAAGCGCTTGCCGATGGCGCAGAGGCGGGCGAGCGTCCGAAAGCGACAATGGCCCAGATCCCGCTCGCTCCCTCTGCCACGACGGCTTCAGATGTGGTGAATCCGGCAGGGGTGCTTGAAGGATACAAGATCACGTCTTTTTCTCCCACGCGTGCGATTATCAATGGACCGGGCGGAAGTCGTCTCGTCTATGCGGAGGAGGAGGTCGTTATGGGCGGTATTCCGTGGATGGTGCTGATCCAGAAAAACGGGATCGAGTTTGTGCACAAGGCGCACCGTGTCCTCCTGCTGTTCGATCGTTCGCTCTCTCCTATTGTGCGGGCGGTGTCTTCTGCGGGGAGCAAGGAAGCCGTCGTGGCGGCGGCGGAGAGTGTTGCGGCCCCTTCTGCCAGTACGCCCGCGCCGGAAGCGGCGTCGGCCCCTGCAACGCCTGAGGCGGAGGCACAATGACCGATATGTCTTCCTTGCCGGAGGCGGAGCCGGAACGCAGAACACAGGCAGGGGACCCGCCAGGGGGTGTTGAGCGCAGGCGGTCTGATTCCCGTGCCCGTATCCGGTCTTCGGAGGGGCGGGAGCGGTATCTGGATATGGTCCAAAGAGAGCGCGCCCTGATGCTGGATCAAGGCTTGGCGCGGTCCACGGAACAGCTTCTGGATATGGCGGGCGCGGCGCTTCCCTCTCAGGTGGAGGAGGAGGAAGGAATCAAGGATCGGGCATCGGGGGATCAGCTTCGGGCTGTGTTGCCGGTCCAGTCCTGGTTGCCGCTCAGTATCCATTTGATTGCCTTGCGGGAGGGGGTGCTCCGGATTGCACCACTCTATGATCTGAACCAGCGGCAGATCGAGGCTTTACTCTCGACAGCCCGCCGGAGCGGGTTTTTTGTCGAGCGTGTGGAAGTGGAAATCTGGGATCGGAAGGAGCTGATCGAAACGCTTCGCTCGGTGCATGATTTGTCGGCAGACCGAAGCGAGAAAACATTGGCGCTCTGGCTGGCCGATAGCGATAATGGGCTTCTCCTGAACCAGTTTCAGCGGGATATGCTCTCCGAAGCCCTCCAGATGCGGGCGTCCGATATTCATTTGGTACAGGACAATAATCCCACTGCGCCGAACTGGATCCAGTACCGGATTGACGGGGATATGATCCCGATGCATTTGCTCCCCGCCGAGGCTATGGCGCGTTTGACGACCTTGCTCAAGCGGGATGCGGGTCTGAATTTCGGGGACCGTGTGACTCCCAAGGATGGCCGGTTTGCCTTTATGTGGCAGGGCCGGATGATTGATGTGCGGGTGGCCGCCGGACCGCAGGCGCAGGATGGGGAGAAACTCACCTTGCGTCTTTTGGACCGTGCGGGTCTCAAGGGATTTGATGAATTGTTCCGCCGGCATGAGGATGTGGCGGATTATCTGGCGCACCTGCTCTCTCCGGAAATCAAGGGCGGTGGAGGATTGATTGTACTCTCGGGGCCGACGGGTTCGGGGAAGACGACAACGCTCTACGCCTGTGTCCAGCAGATTGACCGGCGGCGCAAGCATGTGCTCACGATTGAAGATCCGATTGAGTATGAACTGCGCTATGCCACGCAGTGGCAGGTTCGGCATGGGATGCCGGGCGGGGAGTTCGCGGATTTGATCCGTGCCGCGATGCGTCACGATCCGGATTATATCGTGATCGGGGAGATCAGGGATGCGGCCACCGTGGAAACGGCGCTTCGTGCCGCAGAATCGGGACACACGGTGATTTCGACCATTCACGCCGATACCGCGCTCCAGACGTTCGAGCGCTTGCGCTCTCTCATGCCGCACGAGCGGGAGCGGTCCTCGACCTATACGCTGGCGCAACAGGTCAAGTGTATTTTAAACCAGCGTCTGGTGCGGACGCTCTGTCAGGGCTGTTCGCACAAGGATGTGGCGGAACATGTTTTGAATCCGCGTGAGGTGGCCCAATTCGGGATGGATCCGCAGGCCCCTGTCCGTAGGCACAATACCAGCGGGTGTGATCTGTGTAACAGAACGGGGATTGCGGGCCGGACGCTTTTGCTGGATGCGCTTCTTATCACACTTGGGCCTGGCCATCGAAACGGTATTTACGAGGCGCTCATCGCCAATGCCAACGACGTGGTCAGCGAAGAGGGTGTGATTGTGCATACGCGGCGCGAAGGGCTTGTGGATCTGGTGTTGAGCGGACTGGTAGACCCGAAATCTGCGTTGTCCTATCTTGAGGAATAATGGTTTGAAGTCAGGGTTAATCTGATGCAACAATGGGTTGCGGATATTGTGTACGAAACTACATCGGGTCCGAGAAAGATGTCCGAGTCGTTTTATTTGCCGACTGTCGAGGATGTCCGCGAGGCTGTTATGAAGAAGGGCGGATATGTTCTGCGGATCAGGGCGCATACGCGCTCTCCGCTCGAACGACTTCTGGCGCGTTCGACCTGGTGGCAGATCCAGTTGTTGCGCGGGATCCAGTTTCGGGCGACGTCCTCCTCTCCAGGTGTGGCGCTGTGGCGGATTATACAGGCGGAAACCAATCCGCGCCGGCAGAATATTCTGGCTCCCGCACGGGAGGCACTGGCGCGGGGACTGGGCGTGATCGATGCGCTCAAGGCGCTTCAGGTCTTTGATCACGGGACGCTGGCGATTCTGGGCGGGTCCGAGCGGGCCAACAGGCTGATCGAGGGGATTCCCTACGCTATTCACGCCATTACGCAAAAACGGAAAAATGCGCGGGCCGTGATGGGTACCATGGCGTGGCTGGTGTTTGACGTGTTTTCGATTGTGTCTTCTCTCTGGTCAGGGAAGGGCATGGTTTTGAAATGGTTCAAGGACAATCCTCCCACCGATGCGGCAGAGCTGGAAAAATTTACGCTCGTGGTGGATCGGCTGGGCCTGTTCTGGGATTTTCTGATCTATTTATCCGTGGGGATCGGGGCCTTTATGGGCTGGTGCGCCTTTTCTTACTGGCTGAACAGGGGAAAACAAGATTGGCCTACAGCCCGCGTTGTCCGGAAAATTCCCCTGATCGGGGGATATTTGCGCGATCTGGCTTTCGCAGATTCGATGTCGGCGGCCTCTCGGATGCTCAAAGGGTCCGTGCCGATTGACGAGATGCTGGAACAATCGGCCGAGGCGTCTTCCGCGCCGGAGGTGCGGGAATACTGGACCGAGTCCCTGAACGATCTGGAACGCGGCGTGTCTTTGGGGACAGCGCTTGACCGCTCTCCCTTGACCCGAAACGAGCGCTTGGAACTGGCGAGCTTGTCTGATCTCAAGCAAGTTGCTACAGTGATGGAGTCTGTTTCTGAAATGCGGGCACAGGCCGCCAAAACGAAACATTCTTTGATTGTCTGGCTGGCGTTTGCGCTCACAGGGGTTTTCTTGATGGCGGCCTTCGGGAGTGCCATTTACGCCTTGACCGTCATGAATGTCAGTATGGATTCCATGATGGGCGGCTTGATGGAAGGGGCGATGTAGCAGATGGACGGAACGGGCAACAGGAGTGAACAGTGGCTTTGATCGGTAAAACCAAGACGGGGGCCCCTGCGGGGGGGACTGTCCAGAAAAAAATATCCCGTCCTGTGCCTGGGGTGGCGGATTTTCTTGCGGGCGAGGCGGGGCGTTTTGTATCCGATCTCCGGCCTTATCTGCCGCAGGATTTGATCGGTGGTGTTCTGCCATACGTGGCGGGCACAGAGGACGAAGCGGTCTGGAATGCGGCGTCCCAAGCCTGCGGAACGGAAAAAGTCCATTATACCTATTCCATTGACGAGGGGCGGGTCTGGTATCTGGCCTGTCCTTCGGGGTCTTTGGCATCCAATCCGGACAGTTGGTGCCCTCTGGCGGCGGCTTTGCCTGGAAAAAGCGAGTATTGGGACAGGGAAACGGTGTATCTGTACGAGCAGGAAGGTCTTGCCTCGGCCTTGCGCTGGGACCCTGAAACGGGCCGGATGCAGGTTTTTCTGGGGGCTTCGCGGACGATCCTTCCCCGTGTGCAGAGCATGGATGCCAATTTCGTGACGATCAATCCGGAAGTGGCTGATATTGTCCCGTGGCGAAACCGGATGCTTAATACGGAAAAATTATCGCGGGCTACGGCGCGGATGCTGGTACTTTCAGGCGTGTTTGTGGGGCTGGTTGCCGTTTTGGTGCTGGTGTTCAATTACATTGCTATCAACATGATCCAGAGCGATCTGGCCAAAGTGAAGATGGAGACTGAAAAAGCCTCCAGCGACCTGATGATGAAGGCCTACAACGCCATGCAAAGCGATACCATCAAGCATATGGTCCGGATTCAGGAAATTCTGGATGGTCTGGCAAAACTGGATGGCACCTTGGTCCGCTACCAGATCAAGGACGGGTCTGTAGAGTGGATTGCGTTGGTGCCGCCTGCCTATGTGCAGGCCGTGGTCCAGAAATTCAAGGCCAGAGTGGACGAGACCAAAAAAGAAAAAGATGGCCGGATCAGGGTTATGGGGACGCGTTAAGTGCTTTTTTAAAAAGAGATTAAAGAGGTTTTAATCTCTTTACTTTATACTAAATATTGCTACACTTGTATTTAAGTAGATGTGGGCGGGGTTTGTTTTGAATTTTTCGGTGATACAGAAATATATCAGGGACTTTGATTGGCGTTCTTTGAAAAAATTGACCAATCCTGCCGCCTTTGACGATCTCAACAGGTTTTTGGAAAAACTCCCGCGCCATACAGGCAACACCATGTTGATTATTGCGGGGGTCGCGTGGGCCGGTGCGGCGGCGGCGGGGCTGTATACGGCTGTGCAGTTGCAACAGCTGACCAAATTGCGGGCCGATCTGAAAATGGCCGAAGCTGTGAAGCCCAAAGTGCCTGAAATCAAGGATGTGCCGATTGAAACGGCTGAAATTCAGACTTTCATGGAGAAAATAAAGGAAACATATGGCGGACTGACATTTACCCTGAATGGCTCGTCCCTCCAGATTTCCGCGACGGCGACGGCCTCGTTCGGGCAGTTTCGGGAGGCGATCGGTCATGTACAGAACGGGGGGTCCGGCTGGCGCGTGGCGCTTGCGGATCTGTGTGTGGGGCGGGAGTGCGAACGGGAACCGCTTTCGGCAACGCTGAAGATTAACAAAGTATCGGTGAATTAAAATGAAATATGATATAAAACTTGATGGAGAAAAGCGTATGATGAGCGGATTGTTGATACTGAAAAAGGAGTACTCTATGAGCGCACGACAAAATGAACAGGGAAATGTTCTGTTTCTGATTTTGATTGCGGTGGCGTTGTTTGCGGCCTTGTCCTATGCGGTCACGAGTTCCTCGCGCTCTGGCGGTGGGGATGCGGGCTCTGAAACCAATCTGGTCAACAGTGCGCAGGTGACGCAATATCCGGCCTCTATCCGCACGGCCATTTTACGGATGTTGGTTTCAAACGGTGTGGCCGAGGACGAGTTGAATTTTGACAAGCCGGCAGATTTTGCGACCGTGTGTACGGCAACACCTGGCCCTTGCGTCTTTCACCCTTCTGGCGGGGGCGGAACGTATACTCTTGCAACAGCCGATGTCATGGAAGATGACGCGCAGGGAGATTGGATTGTGACGAGTGATTATGCCATTACGGACATAGGAACCAGTGCAAATGATATTATTGCGTTCCTGCCAGGACTGAAACCGAGTGTGTGCAAGAAGTTGAACGAACAATTGGGCATTTCAGGGGGAACGGACACGGACGGCGATACTGTCGGTGTGGGGGCGTCCCAGATCCCTGTTGTAGCGGATGCGATGGATAGCGGCAATCTCGGGATCGGTGGTGCAGCCAATGCCGCACACACCATTGCAGGCGCTTTCACAGGACAGGCCTTTGGATGCTACGACTCTACGGATGCGACAAGAACGGATGATGACTTGATTTACTATCACGTTCTGGTCGAGCGATAAGAGCGGCGAAAGGCCATGCAAAGGCAGAATTCTTCTTTGAACAGGCGCGTTTCCGAAAGCGGGAGCGCGCTTGTTTACATTCTGATTGCCATCGCGCTTCTGGCCGCCCTGACCTATAGTTTTATGGAGCCTGCCGGGCAACAGACCTCTTCCCAGAATACTTTCAAGGCGGCCTCGGGGATACAGGGGCAGGTGGATGTGATCCGCTCTGGTATACAGGAATGTGTTTTGCTCTATCCCAACGGGGACAGTACCATTAACAATGGCGGCGGCGGGAGTGATCCGGGCGCGGACAAGAGGTATCCCATCAATCCCGATTCCACACATTACACCACAGCGACACCTGGGCGCGCTGGAAACAGGTTTGTCAAAAACATTCGCTGTCCTGGAAATCCCACCACGGGCAATGCGTATGATCATGCGCTGATTTTTACAGGTACAACGGGAAAGTTTCTGCCGCCGCCGCCCGATCTCTTTGATGACTGGCAGTACTATAACGGCACGGACGGGATTTTTTACTGGATCGAAACAGATCAGACCGATGCCTATCTTCTGGCGGCACTTCAAAAGCTGGACGAGAAATTTTCACAATGCGAAGCCGATGTGATTGATGCCTCCGGCGGGGCCGAGGATCTGGATACGGCGGCGACATTGACCTGCACAGCGGGCAGTACCTGTTTTCGGGTATGGATGAAACAAACCGCAACGTCCAGCTATCCGCAGGAAGCCGGTTGTCCCTAAAAGCCATGTTTTAAGACTTCAGCGCCTTGATTTCTGCTTCCACGCGTGCGAATTCCTGCACGATTTTTTCCACGAGCGCTTTTCCCAGACCGTTGCGGTGGGTTTCTTCCTGAAGATCAGAAGCCAGTTGGCCCAGTACATTGCAACAGGCCGAGCGGGCCGCGCCTTTTAAAGAATGGCCCAGTTCATGAAGTGTGGGGATGTTTTCATCTTTCATGGCTTGTTGAAGGCTTGCAATCTGCGGGCGCGTCATATCTATGAACATGCCGAGCATTTCAATCGTGCCTTCATCAAAGGCTCCCATTTGTTCGATCATGGCGTTTCTATCAATGGCTGATGGCTGGGTTAAATGCGTTTGGGGCAAGATGTCTTTGCCGTTCTCCAAGCCTTCCGAAGCATTATCGAGCAATCCCCACCGGATCAAAAGCCGTTTGAATTTTCCCATGGTGACGGGCTTGAGCAGGCATTCGTCAAAGCCGTGCTTCAGATACACATCGCGCTGGGAGAACTGGACATCGGCGGTCAGGACAATTACGGGGAATGCCTTTAAATGCGGTGTGTTCCGGACGGTTTCGATCAGGGTATACCCATCCATTTCCGGCATATGCAGGTCTGTCAGCAAAATCCCGAAAGCGCCGGTTTGAAGGGCGTGCAGGGCTTCCAGCCCGTTGGAGACAAAGCTGGCTTCGATCCCCAGTTTGGTCAGCTGGCGGGAAAGAATATCCCGTACGGCTTCGGTATCTTCGGCAATCAGGATTTTTGTCGGGCCCGTGATGGTCAGGCGTCCGGCCTTGCTGGAGGCATCGCGCACGGCTTCGCCCAGACCAATACGGCTGGCGGGTTTAGTGAGATAGGTGACCCCGAGCGCATGCAGGGAATGGGACAGGCCGACATCCTCCCGCACCGTATACATGATCAGACCCATATGGGGGCGGATATCGAGAATCGCCTTGATGAGATCAAGGCCCAGACCATCGGGCAGGCCTTGATCAATCACGCCCACGTCAAAGGGTCTGCGTTTGGCAAGGGCGAGCCCTTCGGCGCAGGTGGCGCAACTCTCGACGGTGGCACCCATGGAGCGCAGGGAATTGACGATTTCCTTTGCGCCTTGGGGATGATCTTCGACAGAGAGGACCGAAATGCCGTCCAGTTTGGGCAGAACAAGGGTTGATTGATCGGTGCTGACTTCCTGTGTCGGGATCTCAAACCAAAATGTTGAGCCGTGGCCTTCTGTACTTTCCACGCCGATAGCACCTCCCATGAGTTCCACCAGTTTCTTGGAAATCGACAGGCCCAGTCCTGTCCCGCCATATTTACGGGAGGTCGAATTATCGGCCTGCGTAAAAGCGCTGAACAGGCGTTCGCAGACCTCTGCGCTCATCCCGATTCCGGTGTCGATGATTTCAAACCGCAGGGCCACCCCGTTTTCGGGCGGGGTGATGTGCTGTGTTTGCTGTGTCACACGGACGGTGACGGTCCCTTGATGTGTGAATTTCAGGGCATTGCCACACAAATTCATGATGATCTGGCGCAGGCGCTTGGGGTCGCCGATGATCACAAAGGGGACATCGCTTGCGATATCATCTTTCAGGACGATATCCACGCCGTGAACTTTGACGGAAAGCGCTTCGATCAGGCCGCGCACCAGAAGGCGGACGGGCACCTCGAACAGATCGAGCTCCATTTTATCGGCATCCATTTTAGCAAGATCCAGCACGTCATCGAGGATTTCAAGCAAGCCACTGGCCGCGCCCTGTGCCGTGCGAACCATTTCGGCAATGACATCGTTGGGCTTTTCATCGGCAATGAGCTCTAGCAAACCGTAAATTGTCTGCATAGGCGTGCGGATTTCATGGCTCATCGTGGCCAGAAAATTGGATTTCATCTGAGCCAGCGCATCGGCTTCGGCCACTTTTTTCTGGAGTTCTTCAATGGAAAGAGTGTGGTGAGGCATGGCACGATATTGTAGCAACTTCAGGAAGAGGTGAATAGCCCCCCCGCAGGCGGGGATCCAGAAAAAAGTGTAACCACCAAGACACCAAGTTTTTTTCGTCATTGCGAGCAGAGCGAAGCAATCTAGTCTTTGTCATTCTGAACGCAGTGAAGAATCCCTTCCCCGTACAAGAGAGATCCTTCGACTTCAGACCTTTGGTCTTTCGCTCAGGATGACAATTCTTCTTTTTCCTTTCTTTCCCTCTTTGCTTCATGTTAAAAAGACACGATCATGAACACCTTGAACCCCGAAAATATCCGTCTCGATTTCCCGTCTTTGGCGGTCTTTCCATCGTATGTAGAGGCCTTGCGGGAGGGGTATTACAGGGGGTCTGACTCTGTCACTCCAGAGGAAAAAATAAAAACGTACGAGAATAATCCAAAGGCACATATCCTTTCTGAGAACGAGGATAAAACGGGCCAATTTTTTACCGCTCCAACGGGGGAGACATTCCCTTGCGTGCCGTACGAAAAACTCTGGCTGACCTGCGAAGATGTTTTTATAGGGAGTGTGAGCTTGCGCCTTGAACTTAATGAATTTTGCAGAAATGTTGCAGGTCATGTGGGGTATGGCATTCGTCCGCACTATCAGGGGCAGGGCTATGGCACGCTGGCCTTGCGGCTGACGCGCGTGCGTGCGAAACAAAACGGCATGGAAAAACTCCTTTTGACCTGCTCCCCTGATAACACGGCATCCGAAAAAATCATTGTAAAAAACGGCGGCGTGTATAAAGATACACTCCCTGATCCTTATGGATATGGGCTAACGATACGGTACTGGGTACCGACGGCGATAGAATAAAGAAAAAGGAACAACATCATGGGTTATAAAGTTGCGGTTGTGGGTGCTACGGGGAATGTCGGGGCGGAGATGCTCAAAATTCTGGACGAGCGGAATTTTCCGGTCTCGGACGTGATTGCACTGGCCTCTGAGCGGTCCGTGGGTAAGGAAGTCTCCTTCGGGGATCAGGATCTGAAGGTGCAGGACCTGTCCAAATTCGATTTCAAGGGCGTGGATATTGTGCTGTCCTCGCCTGGTGCGAAGGTGTCGGCGCTCTACTCGCCCAAGGCGGCCTCTGCGGGCGCGGTGGTCATCGACAATACCAGTCATTGGCGGATGGACCCTGATGTGCCCTTGGTGGTGCCGGAGGTCAACCCCCACGCGATTGCCGATCACACGAAAAAGGGCATTATCGCCAACCCGAATTGCTCGACCATTCAAATGGTGGTCGCACTCAAGCCCCTGCACGATGCCGCGAAAATCACCCGCGTGGTGGTGAGCACGTATCAGTCTGTTTCGGGGACGGGGAAGGACGCGATGGACGAGCTGTTTAACCAGACCAAGGGTGTGTACACGAACCAGACGCCCGCGCCGAATGTCTATCCCAAACAGATTGCCTTTAACGTGATCCCGCAGATCGACGTGTTTATGGATGACGGCATGACGAAAGAGGAATGGAAAATGGTGGTGGAGACGAAAAAAATTCTGGATCCTTCCATCAAAGTTTGCGCGTCCTGCGTCCGTGTGCCGGTGTTTATCGGGCATGCCGAAATGGTGAATGTGGAGCTGGAGCGCGAGCTGACTGCGGATCAAGCCAAAAAACTTTGGCGGAATTTCAAGGGCGTGACGCTGGTCGATCTGGAGCAGGAAGCCCTGCGCTTTGTGACCCCGGCGGAAATTCAAGGCGAGGATGATGTGTTTGTCTCCCGCGTGCGCGAAGACATCACGGTGGAAAACGGGCTGAATTTCTGGTGCGTGGCGGATAATTTGCGGAAAGGTGCCGCGCTGAACGCGGTTCAGATTGCGGAAGTGTTGGTCAAGAAGTATAAAAAAATGGCGGCGTAGGGGCTCTTTTTCCTGTCATCCTGAGCAGAGCGAAGGATCTCTCTTCAAAAAACTGGGAGATTCTTCGACGGCTTCGCCCTCTCAGAATGACACGTTCATATTGTAGAGGCGGCTCAAATTACGGCACAAAATGATCATAGTCCCTGTGATCGATACTCGCGTCCGCGCTACCGCCGAACCGAAGCGCGTTTAGTAATGCCTTTTCTTGTGCTTCGGGATCCTTTCGATAATCAATCGCCTTCTCGTAGGCGTTTTTTAGCCATTCTTTTGAAATATAGGTATGACTTTCTACCTTCACCAATTTTTCGTTCAAGACCAATTCGAGCGGAAAAACGGCGTGATTGGATAATTTACGGCTAATCTCTTCAAGCGTATCGGCTAATGCGTCCATATCTTTTTCATCAAAACGGATAGGCGTTCTATGACCCGCTAAAAGGCTTCTGCGAACGCTGAGGTCAAACAGAATTTTTTGGCGTTGGGAGTCTGGGGACACCATGGCACCCACATTGTTGAATTCAAAACGAACGGGTTTGTTATGTCTTTTGCTTATTTCTAGCGCGTAATCAAAAGCTTGGTAATGATCACCTACTCTGCTGGGCAGGGTAATTCCGAGATAGGCAATATCATCATCGTGTTCAGGGGTGTTCATACGCAGTAACCTTATCTTCTTGTTTGTTTATTAGGAATCTGTTTTAGTAGCGCTTTGTTATTCTGTCAATGTTTTTATCTAAAGCTTTTTCTATTCATGCCCTTGCGTTTTAGGGGTGCGGGTCATAGATTAGGGGGGCAGGAATTCCTCAGTCGTCATTGCGAGGAAGCTTTTGGGCTGACGAAGCAATCCAGTTTTTTATTTTTTCTGGATCGCCACGCGCCTTTTAGTCGCTCGCGATGACGGTAAAATTTGATACCTAAGGATAAACCATGACCCAAACCCCACGCCCGCTCTCCCCGCATTTACAGGTGTATAGACCGCAACTGACCTCTGTGATGTCCATTTTGCACCGGATGACGGGCGTGGCGCTCGCGGTGGGGAGCCTGATGGTGGTGTGGTGGCTGGTGTCTGCCGCATACGGGGAGGAAGCCTATAACGTGGCCCGCCTCTTTGCCGCCAGTAATATCGGAACGCTGATGATATTCGGCTGGTCCGTGGCGTTGTTTTACCATCTGTGCAACGGGGTCCGGCATTTATTCTGGGATTCGGGACGGCTTTTTAATATCAGGCAGGCCTATGCGGCGGGTTATCTGGTGCTCTTGATGACGGCTGTTTTGACTGTGGGTGCATGGGTATGTGCGGACCGTTTTTCAATCTCGGCAGGTCTGTATCCCCCCGCAGTGGGCGATACGTTGGCGGAATCACAGGTAGAGGGAGATCAGGCGCCATGAAACTGAAATGGGAAAATGACGGAATGAAAACACCATTGGCGCGTGCGCGCGGGCTGGGTTCCGCACGGCAGGGCGTACATCACTGGATGCATCAGCGGATCACCTCTGTGGCCAATATTCCGCTTGTGATCTGGTTCGTATATTCGGTTGTTTCTCTCAAGGGCGCGGATTATAGCGTGTTTACGGCATGGCTGTCCCAACCTTTGAATGCCGTGCTTATGATCTTGTTTATTGTGTCTGTCTTTTATCATGCTGTTTTGGGCGTGCAGGTGGTGATCGAGGATTATATCCACAATGAAGGATGTAAGGTTGTAAAATTGGTGCTTTTAAAACTGGTTTTTACGGCGCTTGCGGTGGCGAGCATTTTTAGTGTTCTCAAAATCGCACTGTAACTTGAGGGCTTTTGTATGAAACCGCCCATTGTTGTTGAAAGCCGCTTGAGAAAACGGGATGTTTTTTTCTGGTCTTTTTTATATCAGGCGGGCCAAGGCCGGATGTTCAAGGGCAGTTTTGTGGTGTTTTTTCTGGCAACCTTTCCCTTGATGATCTCTGTCTTTCAACGTAAGGCGTTTGCAGAAAATTATTGGGCACTGGGGGTTTTGGGCGCCTTTGCGGCCTTTGCCATTTATTGTTCGGCGATGCTGGCGGATTTTATGGCTTATGCGTTCAAGATTTTTGTAAGGGAGCGGGCTTTGACCAACACGTTGCTCCAGACGCGGCGCGTTTTTGCGTTCGAGCCTGAAGCCCTGAGCTATAAAACAGAGCGCGGAGAGGGGCGCGTACTGTTTGAGAAAATGCACAGTTTGTTTCTCCATGACCGGCATCTGGTATTGGCGTGGGAGGGGTCCGGCGGAGAATACATGATCCCGTGGCGGGATGTGAAGGCCGATGACCTCAAACCCCTTAAAAACAACCTCAAACGGGTGCGGGAGAAGCTGAAAATGATTCTCCGGCGGCGGTGAGGCAGGCGCAACGGAGGTTAAGCATGGGAAGGATTTTTGCATGAAAAAAAGGATGTTGGGATTATGTGTATTGGCTGTTTTAGCTCTGGGTTTCGGGGGCTATGTCATGGTCGAGACGTTTTCTTACATGGGGGAGAAAGCGTTGAGCCGCATGAACCCAGATGAAACTGCGTTTCTTTCTCAGTTTGAAAAAGTGAATGCACAGATGACGTATGAGCAGGTGGTAGAGATTTTGGGCCCACCTGATCGCTCCGGCGCGGGAATGCGTCCGACATGGAAATTTCAGGGGAACCCTTTGAGTCAGGTCGCGTTGTATTTTCACGGGGGGCATCCTAAGAAGCTCCGGTGGCTGAAGCTGGGTGGTTTTGTGTATGAGAAAGACTTGTGATGGGAGGGAGGTATGAGTGTTTCACCAAATGTCATCCTGAGCATCGCGAAGGATCTCGGTCTTCAAGGGATTCTTCGGCTTCGCCTCAGAATGACAGGATTGCATTAGACTCCACCCCCGTCATCCCCGCGCAGGCGGGGATCCAGTTTCATGATGTGTCTCCGAATATCGCATATTGTCGTTTTATGGAGGAGATCAAAATTAGACTTAATCAAGTCTGGTTGGTACAAAATACAGAGTTATTATTTCATAGAGATGACTTTGCCTATGAGTTTGTAGCAATACAATTTAGAAAAATTCTTGAATTGATTGCCTTTTCTTCCTTAACGGCGAATAAAGAAAAATATGCGCAACTACACAAAGTATTTGAAACGCATTGGCATGCGGAAAGAATTTTAAAGGATTTGGATAAAATAAACCCAGAATTTTATCCCAAGCCAACATCGGTAAGCAAGACAGGAGATAACACATTTCATGCTGAACATGCCGTTGCAAAAAATGATGGTGTTGATACGCCCTTAACAAGGCTAGAGTTTGCGTTTCTTTATGAAGTGTCTGGCAAAACTTTACACGTTCCAAAACCGTTTCAAGATAATTTTTCAATTGATTTTAAATATCATCCCTCTGTATGGGCTAAAAAAATAGCACTTTTATTAGATACCCATATGATTAAGCTGGTCGATGATGGTGGCTATTGGTTAGTCATGATGAATGGAGGGGGTAAAGCTCATGCCTATACATTGTCTCCACCTCTTCATGTTGGCGAAAGTATGTATGGATCCCCGCCTGCGCGGGGATGACAACAAGGGGTTTTCGGGATGACGAAGGGAAGAAAAAATGTGCCGCAAAAACTCTTCGCGATCTTCGTGTCTTCGTGGTAAAAAATACACTTAAATATAATGTAAGGAAAAAATATGTCGGACAGTTATAAAATCATAGATCATGAATTTAATGCTGAGGCCGATAGAGGTGTCTGCTCTCAAGGCCTAAAGAGTTTGGGTTTTTTGTGTATCTTGTTTGTATGTGTTTTTTCGTTCTTTTTTTCTAACCTTTCCTATGCATCCGAAACTGAATACGATGGAACATCCTTAGTAAGTCTTAAGGAAGTGAAGCCTCTTCAGACAGCGAAAGAAGCTGCAGACAAGAGCGTTACCACCTGTGCCTCACAAAAGGATTTAAAGCAGAAATATAACGAAATTCCAGAGGATTGGGTTTTATTCAAAGCGAGTGTCAATCAATCTCAAGAGGTTATCCGTAGGGAATTGCCTGAATCTAAGGTGTGTGTGAATGGAAAGGTTGTAGATGTGCAAGAAGGATTTTCGTACGGTTCGGCATCTTCTATTGCAAAGGGTATGGATTTTGAAAAATTGCTGGATATGCCTTTTGATAAGAAGGCGATGTATGGCACATTCCATGGTTTTGTGAGCTCGCTTTTTGCCTTTCAGTCTCAACTGCAGGTGGTGGCTGTCAGCGAAAAGCTCAATAACAGAGAAGTTCATAATATTTATCCTGATTTTTACTCGCCAACTGTGAAAGAAGTTTTGGACATGGTGGCATGGCAAATTGGAGCGACTTGGGATTTCGACGAAGCTGATAGAGTGGTGAAGTTTTATGATGCATCTGCCCGTGAGGACACACCTTATAGTATCGATATGAAGAAGGGGTGGCGTAAACAGTATAGGGGTCTGTACTTATGGTATGCGCCGGATAATCGTGATTTTGGTATGGATATTTATTACCTTGGACATTACACTCTTCCTTCAGGAAAGGAAAAAAATGTTTTTGAAAACGAGATAAGGAAACATATCGCAACTTTAATCATGCGAGTTTACGGTGCACCCAAAATTCCTTCTACTGAAATGGAGATGATAGAGGCTAGTGTGGCTGCTTACAAGGCCTTGTATTGGGAACCAAAGTTACCATACGAAGGAATGAAGGCCGATGCGCCTTGGCGTCAGTGGGCATTTGTTGCTGATGGGCATGCGTTTTTGGTTGTATCTACAATGGCTATGGAAGACAAAGAGACAGTGTTCTCCGAGGTCGATGCTATGCTTAATACATTTCAAATCAATAAAAAATTTTCCGAAAAGAAGAGGGACTAGCATGCTCCAAACATATAAAATCATAGATCATGAATTCGATGTCGTTGTTGTGGGGGCTGGCGGCGCGGGCTTGCGGGCAGGGTTTGGATGCGCGGAAAAAGGGCTTCACACCGCGTTTTTATCCAAGGTGTTTCCGACACGCTCTCATACTGTGGCGGCGCAAGGCGGAATTTCCGCGGCGCTCGGGAATATGGGCGAGGATGACTGGCGCTTTCACATGTATGACACGGTCAAGGGCGGAGACTGGCTGGGGGATCAGGACGCGATTGAATATATGTGCCGCGAGGCGATTCCTGCCGTGATCGAGCTGGAGCATTACGGCGTGCCGTTTTCCCGTACGGCCGAGGGCAAGATTTACCAGCGCGCCTTTGGTGGCATGACGACCCATTTCGGCAAGGGTACGGCCCAGCGGACCTGCGCGGCGGCGGACCGTACGGGCCATGCGATTTTGCACACGCTCTATACGCAGGCGCTCAAACACAGCGCGGAGTTTTTTATCGAGTATTTCGCGCTCGACCTGATCATGAGTGAAGACGGGCAGTGCCTTGGCGTGATGGCGTGGAATCTGGATGACGGGACGATCCACCGTTTCCGTGCGCATCAGACGATTTTGGCCACGGGCGGCTATGGCCGCACGTTCTTCTCCTGCACTTCTGCGCATACCTGTACGGGGGATGGCAATGCGATGGTGCTACGGGCGGGTCTGCCCTTGCAGGATATGGAGTTTATCCAGTTCCACCCCACGGGGATTTATGGCGCGGGCTGTCTGATTACTGAAGGGGTACGCGGGGAGGGCGGGTATCTGACCAATTCCGAAGGCGAGCGTTTTATGGAGCGTTACGCGCCGAGCGCGAAGGATCTGGCGAGCCGTGATGTGGTGTCCCGTTCCATGACGGTCGAAATCCGCGAGGGGCGCGGCGTGGGCAAGCTCAAGGATCATATTTATTTGCATCTGGAGCATCTGGACGCGGATATTATTCATTCCCGCCTGCCTGGCATTGCCGAAAGTTCACGGATTTTTGCCGGAGTCGATGTGACGAAGGAACCTATTCCCGTTCTGCCCACCGTGCATTACAATATGGGCGGCATCCCCACCAATTACCGTGCGGAGGTCATCGCGCCAACGAAGACTAACCCCAACGCGATTGTACCGGGCTTGATGGCCATCGGGGAGGCCGCGTGCGTGTCCGTCCACGGCGCGAACCGTCTGGGTTCCAATTCCTTGCTCGATCTTGTCGTGTTCGGGCGGGCGGCGGCCAATACCTGCGCCGAGACGGTTGTGGCGGGGGCCAAGCATCGTCCGTTTTCCGGTGATGACGGATCGCGCGCGCTGGCGCGGCTGGATCATTTCCGCCATGCCAAGGGCGGAACGCGCACGGCGGAACTCCGGCTCAATATGCAAAGAACGATGCAGGACCATGCCGCCGTGTTCCGCACGGGCGATGTGTTGAGAGAGGGCGTACAGAAAATCGACGTGGTATTTCAGGGGAAAGCGGATCTGGGCGTGACTGATCGCTCCCTCATTTTCAATACCGATCTGGTCGAGACGCTGGAGCTGGATAATCTGTTGGGCCAAGCCGTGGTGTCGATGCATTCTGCGTCTGCGCGGGAGGAATCCCGTGGGGCTCACGCGCGCGAAGACTTCCCCAACCGTGATGATGAAAAATGGATGAAACACACCGTGTCATGGATCGACCACGCGGGCAGGGTGACTCTGGGCGACCGCCCCGTGATTATGACGACGCTCACGGATGAAATCGAACCCATCCCGCCAAAGGCACGGGTGTATTGATCGTGGACAGATTGCCTGTGTTGTCATCCCGAGCGCCTCCCCTGTCATCCCCGCGAAAGCGGGGATCTCTTTTTTCAACCACAAAGCACACAAAGCACACGAAGTTTCTTTGCGTCTTCACCGCGCCGCACGCTGTCATCCTGAGGCTTTGCCGAAGGATCTCCTGAAAATACTCTTGTGCAACCATAAGAGAGGCGCATAAAATAAACCCATCCCGAATCCCCACCCGCGAAAGGCCCCGCCATGTTCGACACCCCCACCGTCTTTATCCTCGGCGCAGGCGCCAGCTGTCACTACGGCTACCCCACGGGGGAACAGTTGGTGAAGGATGTGATTGCGAAAACGGACTGGCTCACATCACTCATAGACAGGAACCAGATTGTCAGTAAAATCCTAAACACCACATTCATACAAAAGGAAATCCTGCCCCAGACAACAGATCAACATTTAGCCTGGAGAACGTTTTTTGATCTTTGCGATGGACTATCGAGACGTCTTCGTCAAATTAATCCCCCCGTCATTGACTACTTTCTACGCGAGAATTCTGATCTCCAAGCCATAGGAAAGCTTATGATAGCCCTCGTTATGCTTGATGCCGAAAGCGTTTACAACAGACAACAATCCCCCAACAATAACCAAAATCATAAAATAATTTATGAAAACTCCCCGTTCCATATAGAAAGGGAAAAAGCAAAAAGCATTAAATTATATAATTTCAAAGACGACTGGTACCGATTTATCCTGTATCGGTTGACCTTGGGGTGCCAAAAATCAGAAGATATACTGAAAAACAAAGTCACCTTCGTAACATTCAACTACGATGTTTCCTTGGAGCGTATGCTAAAAGAATCCCTTGATGTGATTGATTTTTTCAAATCTGGTACCACGTCTTCAATCATCGATGAATTTTTAACGGAAAATCGTTTCCTCCATGTGTATGGAAAGATCAGAGACAACCCCTTCAACGAAGCAGAACAAATTGATTACAAATCACCCACAACAGCAGACGGGAGAGACCAATTCGAAAAGACTTTAATAAAAAACGAATGGATCAAGGACATCCTTGAGAAAGCCTACGAAGCATCCCGAAATCTTAAAACTATCTCCCCCAACAAAACAGAGCAAGAAACACCAGAAGTGATAGCCGCCAGAGAAAAAATTGAATCTGCACGGGATGTTTTTATTCTGGGATACGGGTTCGACGAAAACAACAGCAAGCTTCTCAACCTTCAAAAATCATTAATTATTCATAACAATAAAAAAGCGCGAATTTATTTTACAAATTATGGAGACAAACAAGCTATAAACAAACGTGCCTCCAAGCTTTTATTCCGAAATCTAGAGCATTTTGGACCAAATGATCCCTATAATAGACCAACAGAATATGCCGAAAAAAGTATCCGTAATGTGTATAGCCAAGTTCAAATAAATTGATTATATCTATTAGATGACTTATCCCTCATCA
>CAYGDY010000014.1:0-61722 GCA_964348795.1 uncultured Pseudobdellovibrionaceae bacterium
CCTCTCCCCTCTGGGGAGAGGGT
Source organism: uncultured Pseudobdellovibrionaceae bacterium (assembly GCA_964348795.1). Lineage (GTDB taxonomy): Bacteria > Pseudomonadota > Alphaproteobacteria > Micavibrionales > Micavibrionaceae > JADLAT01. The sequence goes on from CAYGDY010000014.1 coordinate 24, forward strand.
CGGGGGTGAGGGGTAAGCCCACAAAAGCCCCCTCATTCTCACCTTCTCCCCAGAGGGGAGAAGGGACTTCTTTGTAATTCGCTTTTGAGAACGACCTCACTAAGGCGGCGGGGGTGACGATTTTTCTTTTTACCACATTTTTTTCTGGTATTTCTTCCCGTTTCATCTTATAAGAACCCCGTTCCCATGAAATTCTCAGGTATTACACCTGACCCTGCCGGAACGGGGTCGAGAAACCCTTATACTATGACTGTGAAAAACAATACAAAGGAGAACCACCATGGCGACAGCCCTGAACATCAGCGGAAAACTTCTTATGCCGAAGGCCACCGCCGTATGGCTTATCGATAATACCACCCTGACCTTCCGCCAGATTGCGGAATTTACCGCCCTGACAGAAATCGAGATCGAGGCGCTGGCCAACGGAGACATTGGCATGGGGCTTGTGGGCAGAGACCCCATCGACCACCGCGAACTCACACAGGATGAGCTCGACCGCTGTCAGGCTGACCCGTCCACCAGCCTCAAAATGGCCCGCAGTGAACTGCCAGCAGTCAAATCCCGCGCCAAGGGCCCCCGCTATACGCCTGTATCCAAACGCGGCGACAAGCCCGATGCCGTGGCCTATATCCTCAAGCACAACCCCGAGATCACCGATGCACAGATCACAAAGCTGATCGGAACCACAAAACCCACCATTGAATCGGTGCGGGACCGTTCGCACCCCAACACCCCCAATCTGCGCCCCCGCCACCCTGCGGAAATTGGCCTGTGCACATGGCAGGAATACGAGGAGGCCTCCTACAAGGGCCTCAAAGCCCAAGGTAAGGATCCCGACGCAATCAAGGCCCAGAAACTGGCCGAACAACAGAGCGCGCTGGAAGAGCCGCCAGCAGAAACGCGTCATTCCGGTGGATTCGATTTCTCGAATTTTATGCCCAAAAGCGGAAGTTACGGGGAAGAAAATTAGGACGTGTTATCCCATTGGTCTTTCGAGAAGGAAAGAGTCACACGGACGAGACCCAGAAAAAACGAGCCGCTTATAGCGGCTCGTTTTGATATGCCAAGCGGCGGGGGTAATAATTTATTCAAGAGTCTTCAGCAGACTCGGAAAGACCAGTCCGGAGACCTTCCAGCTCTTCCTTAATCAGCAATTTTTGTTTTTTGAGTTGTCGCAGGAAAAAATCATTGGTAGAGGGCCTTTTTTGCTCCTCCTCCAGTTTCAGGGCCAGCATGGCGTGGCGGGCCATGAGCGCTTCTTGTCTGGATGAAGACGGGGCAGATACGCTACGTGACGGCATAGTACACTCCTTTTCCAATCGTCTGATATATACAGTATGGAGCCAGAATAAACCGAATCGGGAGCAAAATGCAAAACTTTACACCACATCTTCCCGAAGAAACAAAAATAAAGTTTCTTTTCAAAACAGTAGAAGGGCTTTCCCGTTAGCCCCCTTTGCACTGTTCTTCAAAAATTTTCTCATATTTCCATTCGGATGATTCGTCTCTCTATTCTTTAGGATATGACACAAATCATTAAGAAACACTAAAGATTAAACCGGACCCCCTGCGCCAGTGGCAAAGCCGAAGAATAATTCACCGTCTGTGTTTGTCTGCGCATGTAGGCTTTCCAGCTATCAGAGCCGCTTTCACGGCCACCGCCTGTTTCTTTTTCCCCACCGAACGCCCCGCCGATCTCGGCCCCGCTGGTGCCGATATTCACGTTGGCAATCCCGCAATCACTGCCCGTGGCAGACAAGAACCGCTCGGCCTCCCGCACATCATTGGTAAAAATCGCCGAAGAGAGCCCTTGTGGCACTGCGTTCTGAAGCGCAATCGCCTCCTCCAGCGTGTCGTATTGCAAGACATACAAGATCGGCGCAAAGGTTTCGTGGTGCACAACCGGCGTTTGCGCTGGCATGCCCACCAGCGCGGGACGCACATAAAACCCACCCATTTCCGGCAAGATACGCGCCCCGCCCGCGAGAAGTGTCCCACCCTGTGCAACCGCCTCCGTGAGTGCGTTCTGCATGGCCTCGAACGCCGCCCCGTCAATCAAGGGCCCCACCAGAGTCTGGTCATCGAGGGGATTTCCAATCCGGATCTGTTCATACGCTTTTTGCAAACGCGGTAAAAGCCCTTTATAAATGCTCCGGTGTACCATCAGCCTGCGCGTAGACGTACAGCGTTGGCCGCACGTCCCCACCGCACCAAATACAATGGCTCTGAGCGCCATATCCAGATCCGCGCTGGGCGCAATCACCATGGCGTTATTGCCACCCAGTTCCAGAATGGAGCGCCCGAAACGCCGCGCTACACCCTGCGCCACCGCACGGCCCATCGGGACACTGCCCGTTGCGCTCACCAGAGGATATACAGGATGATCCACAAGAGCGGCCCCTATCTCTCGCCCGCCATTGACGACCTGTGACAGACCTTCGGGCGCCACATGTCCACCGGCACGGAATTTTTCTAGCGCCCGCAGAAAGATAGCCTGACACGCCAGCGCCGTCAGCGGTGTTTTTTCGGACGGTTTCCACACCACAGGATTCCCGCACACCAGCGCAATGGCAAAATTCCAGCACCATACCGCGACCGGAAAATTAAACGCCGAAATCACCAGCACGGGCCCCAGCGGGTGCCAGACCTCGCGCATATGATGCTCTGGCCGTTCGGAGGGAATCGTCAGACCATACAGTTGCCGCGAAAGACCCACCGCATAGTCGCAGATATCAATCATTTCCTGTACCTCGCCCCACCCTTCGGAGAGGATTTTTCCGCACTCCACCGTTACCAGACGCCCCAGATCGGACTTGACCAGACGCAGTTCCTCCCCCAACAGCCGAACCAGCTCCCCGCGCACGGGGGCCGGGACAGTGCGCCATGCCAAAAACGCCTTTTGTGCCCGCTCTCCCACGCTGGCAATATCCAAAACAGTGTGTTCGGGACAGTGCGCCAGCACCGCCCCGTCAATCGGAGAATGCACCGCCCACGTTCCCTGTTTCAAATCCCCCAAACCAAACTGCGCGCAAATATCCTGATAGGCTGTCATATTGCAATATCTCTCCGTATTATCTTTTGCAGTAAACCGTTATTCAGCATAAGACAGATCGGCCATCTTGTCGTGCCCGATTCATGCAGACATCCGCCTCTTCTCAGTCACAACAGGGGGCTTCTCTCAAAACAATCTGCCTCTGGCTTCAAAATCCTGCAACCATTCCGATTCCTCCGGCGTGTTTTGCCGCCCCAGAACCGTATTTCTGTTCGGAAAACGCCCAAAGCGCGCAACCGCATCATAGTGTCGTACGCCGTACATATACCCCGCCGGATTGTCCTCCTTCATGCGGGTATAGAGCTTCAGAGACTCTGCCTGCACAGCCGGATCCTCGCTATGCTGGAATGGCACATATAAAAACCCGCGCTTGACAGGCTCCAAAAGCTGATCCAATCCCCGTTGCACGGCTTCCCGCGCGACGGCCAAAGCAAGGGCATCCGTCTCGAAGGCCTGCGCTGTGCCGCGAAACACATGACGGGGCACCTGATCAAACAAAATCACCAGCGCCAGCGCACCATCCGGTGAAGATTTCCAGCCTTCCCACGCCCCCGCACGGCCCTGCTCGTACACAGGCAGAAAATCCGTGCGCAGACGGGCAGAAAAATCCGGATCATGACGGAACCATTGCTGGGGCGGCGTTTCTACGAACCAAAAGTCCAGAATATCCTGCTTCAGATCACGCATAAGACGCTCTTCCTGCTCTCTCTTTCTATGAAGGCTTCTGGGATTTTTCGGCTTGCCAGACAGCCAGTGCTTTTTTTCGTTTTCGCTCGGACAAATGCAAAAAGACATACGCCGGAAAAAAGGGCACCAAAAGGGTCAGAAACAAAAAAGGATTTTCGGAAAAAACCGTGAGATCACCCTGTACAAAACGGGCAGAAAATACAAAAAACAACACCACACCGCACCCGAAAAACAGCAGAGCCACCAGCCTGTAGAGCTTGGCTTTCAGAAGATCCTTCCGGGCTCCGTCCAGACGGGCATGACGTTCCGTGTTTTGAATAGGCATACTTTCTTTTCAGGAACCGTTCACCAAACCAAAAGAGATGACCGGAATATGAACACCCCCCCTAGTGGGCATCCGACCAAACCTTACGCTTGATAGCATACATCACACCGGCAAAAATAACAAGGAACAGCAAAGTCTTGGCACCTGTCCGTTTTCGGTCCTCCATCGAGGGCTCCGAAGCCCATGTCAGGAACTGGGAAACATCTTTGGCATATTGCTCCACCGTTTGCGCTGTCCCGTCCTCAAAAGCCACCGCGCCGTCCGAAAGCGGCTTGGCCATCGCAATCACATGCCCTGCCATAGCCTTATTCCAGTTCTGGCCTGATAAAAGCGTCCTGCCCGCCGGTGGCGCCTCATAGCCCGTCAGAATACTGTAAACATAATTCGCCCCCCCGTGACGGGCCTTGACAATCAAAGACAGATCCGGCGGCAAAGCACCGCCATTACCAGCCTTTGCCGCATTGTCATTGGGAAAAGGTGATTTAAAATGGTCACTCGGCAAGCCTGGACGCTCGAACATCTCGCCATCATCATTGGGGCCGTCCACATAGGTGTACTCGGCGGCAATCGCCTTGATTTGCCCCTCGTTATACCCCAGATCAGCCAAGTTCCGGAACGCTACACGCTTCATCGCATGACACCCCGCACAGACCTCGCGATACACCTTATATCCGCGTTGAAGCGCCGCCCGATCAAAGGTTCCAAACGGCCCTTCAAAGCTCCACGGCTGATGCACCATTTCCGTCCCTTCCGAAGACGCTCGGGCCAGAGACGGCAAGAAAAGAACCCCGCCCGCCAGCGCCAAAAGAACGCCTATCACTCTTCTCGTGTTTTTCATCTGTGTTTTCTCTTTGTGCATCTTAATGGGCCTTTTGCTTCAAAACGGCTTCATGAATACTGGCAGGCAAATCGCGCCCCTTCTCGTGTTTGCTCAAATAGGGCAAAACCACAAGGAAGAACGCGAAGTAATACGCCGTGGCGGCAAGCCCAAAATAGCTGAGAGGCAGGCCCAACACCGTAGCATCCGCAGGCTGTGACCCGACAAAGCCCAGATAAAGAAAGTCCACCACCAGCAACAACAGGAACAACCGGAATTGCGGACGAAAACGGGCCGAGCGAATCGGATGGGAATCCAGCCACGGCAAAACAAAGAGCAAAGCGATAGAACCAAACATCGTCAAAACACCGCCAAGCTGGGCCGAGATCAACACAATGCCTGTAAAGGGAATACCAACATCAAATGTAATGGCCCTTAACATGGCATAGAATGGCAGGAAGTACCACTCAGGGACAATATGCGCAGGGGTTAACAACGGATCAGCCGGAATATAGTTATCCGGATGTCCGAGCGCGTTAGGCATATAAAAGATGAAAATCGCATAGAGTATTAAAAACACCATAAGCCCGAACGTATCCTTCATCGTGTAGTACGGATGGAACGGAAGAGTATCTTGCGGGCCCTTGGTATCAATCCCCAGTGGATTGTTGGATCCCGTCACGTGAAGCGCCCAGATATGCAGAAACACCACAGCAAAAATCACAAAGGGAAGGAGATAATGAAGTGCAAAAAATCGGGTCAAAGTGGGATTATCGACAGAGGGACCGCCCAGTAACAACGTCCGGACATCGTCCCCCACGACAGGAATGGCGACAAAAAAACTGGTGATCACATTCGCGCCCCAAAGAGACATTTGCCCCCAGGGCAATACGTAACCGATAAAGGCAGTCGCCATCATCAGCAGGAAAATCAAAACGCCCAAAATCCAGAGCAGTTCGCGGGGCCGCTTGTATGAGCCATAATACATTCCGCGAAAAATATGGATATACACCGCCACAAAGAAAAACGAAGCACCGTTCATGTGAATGTACCGAATCAACCAACCCCCGTTTACATCCCGCATGATCCGCTCGACACTGTCAAACGCCAGCTTTGTATCCGCCGTGTAGTGCATCGCCAGCACAATCCCGCTCACGATCATGGCGATCAGCATAAACATCGCAATCGCGCCGAAATTCCAGAAATAATTGAAATTACGCGGTGTTGGAAAAACGCCGTATTCTTTCTGCATCAGGCTGAACACGGGCAAACGCTCGTCAATCCAGCTCACAACAGGGTTCTTAAAGGCGGCACGTTCGTGATGGCTCATAGGTCAATAACTCCTGAATAATTCCATTAACCGATTTTTACAACGGTATCACTGATAAAGGCATAAGGTGGCACATCAAGATTGCGCGGCGCAGGGCCTTTGCGAATCCGTCCGGACGTGTCGTAAACCGAACCATGACAAGGGCAGAAATACCCTCCGAACTCGCCACGCTCATCCGTGAGTTTTTGCCCGCGCGGCAGGCATCCCAGATGCGTACAAATCCCGACAAGAATCAACCATTCCGGTTTCTTGACACGATCAGAATCCTTCTGCTTTTGTTTCAACTCCGACAAATCGACATCCTGCGCCGCCTTGATTTCCTCTGGCGTACGGCGGCGGATATAGACAGGTTTTCCCTGCCACATCACAGTCTTGGACTCTCCCACAGGGATCCCACTGATATCCACCTCGACAGAGGACATGGCCAGCGTATCCTTCGCCGGATTGAGCGAATTGATCAACGGCGCGGCGACACTGCCCGCCCCGACAGCCCCGAATGCGGCCCCCGTCATGTACAGAAATTGCCGGCGTCCCGCATCATTATGCGCGTGATCATGCGCGTGCGCCGCACCCCCGCAACACCCCGCACCGTGCCCGTGGGCCTCTTTTATTTCTGGGGCCGCATCGTGGCAGGAACCCGATCCGCAACAGGATGTCTCATTCTCTACTGTCATAATTTTTACTTACCGGTGTGTTGTTTGAACGTCATTACGCGAGATGGTGTACTGTTATCCTTATAAACAATCAAGCCCCCTCGATCCAGAGAAGAAAATGTACTATAGACTATTTTTACACAAACATAAATCCGGCAGACCGCCCTCCAACCTCTTTTCAAAAAAGGCCCCATGATCAGTCTGGCCCTTTATCAACCCGATATCCCCCAGAATGTGGGGGCCGCCATGCGGCTGTGTGCCTGCCTCGGGGCAGAACTCCATATTATAGAGCCCTGCGCCTTTCCATGGGATGACCGTAAAATAAAACAAGCCGCCATGGATTACGTGACAAAAGTCAATTACAACCGTTTTATCTCATGGGAAAGATACCGCACAACATGGAAGGACCGCCGCGTGATCCTGATGACCACAAAGACCCAGACCCGCTATACAGAGTTTGCCTTCCGGCCCGATGATATCCTGCTGGCCGGAAGCGAAAGCGCGGGCGTACCGGAGTCTGTGCATCAGGCCTGTATGGGATGCGTGACCATTCCCCTGCAACCCGCCCTGCGGTCTTTCAATGTGATCAACGCTTCGGCCATGATTTTGGGCGAAGCCCTCAGACAAACCCAATGGAGAACCCCATGAGACATGAAACAAAAAAACCTGTTGCCACACAATGGTTCCGGACATTACGCGACCAGATCTGTACCGAATTTGAGTCCATAGAAGACGCGCTGTCCGGTGGAAACACCAAAGACAAACCTGCAGGACGCTTTGTCCAGACCCCATGGGAACGCCCCGAAGCCCGCACACCTAACGAATCCGGAAGCATCCTGAATGGTGGTGGAGAAATTTCCCTCATGCGCGGACGGGTTTTCGAGAAAATCGGGGTGAATATCTCCGAAGTGCATGGCACATTTTCCGAAAGTTTTGCAGACAAAATCCCGGGCGCAAAGGAAAGCAGTGGCCGTTTCTGGGCGTCCGGCATTTCTCTTGTCGCGCATATGCAATCCCCCCTCGTGCCTGCCGTGCATATGAACACCCGCATGATTGTCACCTCCAAAGGCTGGTTCGGTGGTGGAGCGGATCTGACCCCCATGTTTCCCAACGAATCCGACACGGCACGCTTTCACGGGGATTTCAAGACCTGCTGTGACCGACACAATCCCGCCTACTACCCCGAGCATAAAAAATGGTGCGATGAGTATTTCTTCCTGCCGCACCGCAATGAACCACGCGGCGTGGGTGGTATTTTCTATGACTATCTGGACTCCGGCAACTGGGACGCCGATTTTGCCTATACACAAGATGTCGGGCGAACCTTTCTCAAAACCTATAGCGCCATCGTACGGGCACACATGAATAAAAACTGGACCGCCGAAGAACGCGAATTCCAGCTTGTCCGGCGCGGACGGTACGTGGAATACAACCTGCTCTACGACAGGGGCACCCAGTTTGGCCTCAAAACCGGTGGAAACACAGAGGCCATCTTGATGTCCCTCCCGCCCGAAGTCAAATGGCCGTAATACCCTATCGGGGGTGGGACCCTCAAAGCGTTTGAAGCCATTCTGCTTCCAGCGCCTTGAGCTTTGCGCCCAAGGCCGGACCCGTTGTGTATCCGGCCTTGAGCAGATCCTCTCCCGTCACGGGAAAAACAGGGATGTCCTGAGTCCTGATCTTTTCCAGCCACGCGCCGATGTGCGCCTCCTGCCCCACCACCGGTCCCTGCGCCATGGCGATCAGGAATCCTTGCAGGGTGGTTTCGCGCCCCGCCCGATACAGGGCCCGCCTTTGCGCAGACTCCGTAACCGGAAGCTCTCCTGCCAAAATATTCTGGAGCGCAGAAATTTCCGCTTTCAGCTTGTTCGGCAGAACACAGCGTGTTTCGAGCGTTCCAAGATTGTCCTGTTGCCAGCCGCTTAAAACCCCGATCCGCGCCGACAGCGCCCCTGCCCCGTACGTATCCTGCAAGGCGCACAGCCGGTCCAGCACGTCAGGCTGATACGCCTTAAACCGAAACACCGGCAGAACATCATGCGCGCACATCAGCGCCAGAATTTCCACCACGCGCGGACCCATCAGGATTTTAAAAAACTCCTGTGATATCCGCTCGCGGGAGAGACACTCAAGGCTTAAGGCCGCATTCCGGCAAGCCACCAGCGCAGATTTATCCGGCGCGCCCGCACCATAGCGCCCGTAAAACCGGAAATACCGCAGGATCCGCAAAGCATCTTCGGCAATCCTCAAAGCCGAATCTCCCACAAAGACCACCCTGTGCGCTTCAAGATCGGCCAGCCCCGCCCCCAAAGGGTCATAGACTTGCCCCTCATGATCCGCCAGCAGGGTGTTCATCGTAAAATCTCGCCTCTGTGCATCGGCCACCCAATCCTGTGTATAGGCCACGACCGCATGTCGCCCGTCGGTTTCGAGATCCTGCCGCAAGGTTGTAATTTCATAGGATAGCCCGTGCAGAACAGCCATGACGGTGCCATGGGAAAGCCCCGTGGGCAGGCACAAAATTCCCGATTCCGCCATCACATGCATCACCGTTTCGGGGGGCAGAAGCGTTGCAATATCCACATCCGAAACCGGTTCCCCCAGCACCGCATTGCGGACACACCCCCCTACAAAACGGGCATTTTCATGTCCCAAAACCGCCATCACGCGCTGTGTTTCCGGACGGGTAAGCCAGTCTTGCGCGGAAATCCGGACAGAACTGGGAATTATCTGTGGCATCCTTGCGCTTTCATCTTTTCAAAACCCTAAACTAGCCTATAGTTATTTCGTGTAAAATATCATCCTTTTCGTCATCCCGTGAGCGTTTTGCGAAGTAAAACCGGCAGGATCCATAAAAAAGTTGCGATAAATACAGGAATATACGATGACCCAATCCGCCGCGTCCCAGAAACCCGAAGCGTATTTTTCCGAAGGGGCTGAAAAACTCTCCCGTGCCCTGCGGGAAATTGAAAAAACCATTCTCGGGCAACGGGGCGTAATAGAAAACACGCTTGTCACGCTGGCCTGCGGGGGGCACGTCCTCCTGATCGGCGTGCCAGGGTTGGCCAAAACATTGCTCGTTGAAACCACAGCGACCGTTCTGGGTCTATCGACCAACCGCATTCAGTGCACGCCGGACCTGATGCCCGCCGATATTCTGGGCTCTGAAGTTCTCGAAGACTCCGGCGATAAAAAGCGCAGTTTCCGGTTTATCAAGGGACCTGTCTTTACCCAGCTTCTTATGGCCGATGAAATCAACCGCGCCAGCCCGCGCACCCAATCAGCCCTTTTGCAAGCCATGCAGGAGCGGACCGTCAGCACGGGGGGCACGACCCGTCCCCTGCCCGATCCCTTTCATGTGCTGGCCACACAAAACCCCATCGAACAGGAAGGCACCTATCCCCTGCCCGAAGCGCAATTGGACCGTTTTTTGATGCAGGTGGATGTCACATACCCCGACAGCGAAGCAGAGCGTGCCATATATCTGGCCACCACCACTGGCACGCCGGACAAGCCCGAACCCGTTATGACGCCTGCGGATCTCCTGAACATTCAACAGCTCGTCCGCGCCCTGCCGATCGGGGAACAGGTTGTGACAGCAATTCTCGCCCTGGTCCGCCGTGCCCGCCCCTCGGAGGCCGATGCGCCCGATATCGTGCAAAAATATGTGAGCTGGGCCCCGGGCCCGCGCGCAGGGCAGGCCCTGATGCTGGCCTGTCGCGCCAAGGCCCTGCTGGAAGGCCGGACGGCCCCTTCCGTAGACGATGTTGTCGCACTGGCGGTCCCCGTCCTTCAGCACCGCATGGCCCTGACATACAAGGCAAAATCAGACGGGATGGACAAGACCCGTTTGATCCGGACCCTTGCGGAAAGCCTGTAAGATCCCATATCGTATGAAACAGCTCTTCTCGCCCAGACCCCTCGCAGAAACACTGGCTTCCCAAAGCCCCGACCTCAAAACGCTGGCGATGGACATCGCCTGTCAGGTTCTGCACGGGGCGCACGGACGCAAGACATCCGGCACGGGGGAACAATTCTGGCAATTTCGGGAATACCAGTCCGGCGACGCCCTGCCCGCGATTGACTGGCGACAAAGCGCCAAGACAGACCGTCTGTACATCCGCCAGACAGAGCAACAAAAAGCGCAGAGTTTTTATTTCTGGTGCAAACAAGACCCCGACATGGATTTTTGTTCCGCCACGGCCCCCCGCTCGAAGCACCAAACCGCCAGCATTCTGGCCCTGACACTGGCAATTCTCCACATACAGGCCGGCGAGAGCGTAGGCTACAGCACCGCTGTGCGGGCCAGTCATTCGGAAAACACCCTTCAGGCGCTGGAATCGGCACTCGAAAACCGGACAGACCCTGAATCCCTTCCGCCGGAGTCCCTTGCCACCCTGCCCCGTCACGCCGCATTGTACCTGTTCAGTGATTGTCTGGAGCCCCTCGAAGCCCTCGCCTCTGCGATCACACCGCTTCTCTCCAGAACCCGCAATATCACGCTGATCCAGATTTTGGATCCGGCCGAACGGACCTTTCCATACAAGGGCCGGATCCTGTTCAAAAACACCGGTGGCACAGATATGATCCTGACACCGAATGCGGAATCGGTTCAAAAAGACTTTCAGGGCCGCATGAGAAAACACATAGAATCTATTGATAGATTTTGTAAAAAAGAAAATATAGCATTTCTATCTTGCACCACGAATGAACCGCTTTTGCACCCCATACTGGAGATCGGGAGGCTCGCCAGCCCATGAATGCTCTCTTTGGCGCTCTGAGCTTTCTGAATCCACTGGCCTTCTGGGCCTTGCCAGCCCTGCCTGTTTTATATGTTCTCCTGAAACTCATGCCGCCTGCGCCGCAAACAATGATCTTTCCGCCTCTGCGTTTTTTGAAAGACCTGACATCTCACACCCGTACGCCTGCCCGCACGCCCTGGTGGATTGTGTTGTTGCGCCTCCTGCTCCTGCTCCTGCTGATTTTTGCCGGTGCCAGACCCGTGTTGAACGCCACACCGCCTCTGACCCAAAGCGGTCCCTTGCGCCTTGTGATTGACACAGACTGGTCCAGTGCCGCGCACTGGAGTGCCATCACCGCCGAAGCACAGAAATGGTTTGCCATGGCGCAGAAAGAACAGCGCCGTGTCAGCCTGATGACAACCGCCGAAGACAGCCAGAGCCAGACTTTTTTTCAGGAACGGCCCGTGACGCAGGCCGATCTCAAAGCCCTCCGGCCGCACCCGTGGTTTTCCGATCTGAACGCCCTCAAGCCTGATCCGGCCTTCAGGGGCACCACCATCTGGCTTTCCGGCGGTCTGGAACAGGACGGGCAAAACGCACTGGCCAAAACCCTCGCACGACAAGGGCCGCTTCTCGTGATTATCCCCGAAGAACAGACCCTGCCTCTGATCCTCGAAAAACCGGAACACACCACGACCGGCCTGCGCGTGCGCCTTGACGGCCCCCGCAATGTGGCGCATACGGGCCCGATCACCCTGCAGTTTCTGGACAGAAAGAACCATATCATTGACGAGGAAACAGACACGCCCTCCGGCACCGCCTTTCCTTTCACGCAGGACATATCCCTGCCCGACTCCCTGCGCAAGACCGTTGCCGGATACCGGATCGCAGGCCAGCAAGGCGCGCAGGCACTCTACCTGACAGACGGAGGTGACGCCCCCAAAACCGTTGCCATCGTCACGGACACGGCCCCGCATGAGACACAGGCGCTCGGCGCAGACGCCTTTTATCTCTCGAAGGCTCTGGAACCCTACGCCACAGTGCTGACAGGGCCTCTGCCCACGCTCCTGCCACATCATCCGGCTGTCATCATTCTGCCGGATATCGGCGCCATGCCGGAGACTGACCTGAACGCACTGGATACATGGGTCAGGCAGGGTGGTCTCCTTCTGCGCTTTGCAGGCCCCCGCATGACGCAAGCCACACAGCCCCTTCCCCTCACACCGGTCCCCTTGCGCACCCATTCCCGCACCATGGCGGGACGCTTGAGCTGGGACACCGCCCAACCCCTCAATGCCTTTGAAAAGACCAGCCCCTTTTACGGGATTCCCGTCCCGCCGGATGTGACAGTACGGGGCCAGCTTCTGGCCGAACCCACACCGGATCTGGCTATGCATACATGGGCCACCTTGCGGGACGGGACGCCCTTCATCACGGGCACATCCCACGAAGCAGGCCTGTTACTCATGATCCACACCACAGCGGGACCCGCCTGGAGCACCCTGCCGCTGTCCGGCCTGTATATTCCGCTCCTGAAACGGATTGTAAAACTCTCGAACGAGCCGGCGCAGGCCGCCCGTCCACAAAACGGTCTTCTGCGCCCGATCCGTCTTCTGGATGGCTTCGGACAATTCCAGACTCCTGCGCCGGAGACTCTGCCCATCGATTCCATCGCCTTTGAAAAAACACCGCCCTCCCCCGCGCATCCGCCCGGTTTTTACGGACAGACGCATATGCAAAGCATGCGCAACCTGTCCTCCTTCATTCCACAGATATCCGCCCTGAAAACCCTGCCGGAGGCCACGACCTTCCAGACATATCGCCCTGCACAGGAACAAGAGCTTTTTCCGGCTTTGCTCTGCGGGGCCTTTTTTCTCCTCCTGCTTGATACGGGGGTTTTGCTTGTGCTCTCCTTTCAGAATCCGGCGAAGATCCGCACAGCGCTGGTTCTTCTGCTCTGCCTTCTCCCGTGGCAGGGCACACATGCCACAGAACCTGCCTCGCTTCCTTACGCCGAACGTCTTTCCCTGGCCTTCCTCCTCACGGGCAATGCCGCGCTGGATACCCAGAGCCGGAAAGGTCTGGAGAATCTCTCTGCCATCCTGCGCGACCGGACCTCTGCCGAAGTCGAGCACGTGGTGGGCGTTGATCCCGCCCATGACCCGCTGGTCTTCTTCCCGCTGATCTACTGGCCAGTGACACCCGCGCAAGGGCCTCTCTCATCCGAAGCCCTCCAAAATCTGCAGTCCTATCTCGATCATGGCGGGATATTGCTGATTGACACAAAAGATGGTGCACATGACCTCTCGATGACCCGCGCTTCGGGTCTGCAGGCTTTGAACGCCCTTGACATCAAACCCCTGATCCCTCTGCCGAAAGACCATGTACTGGGGAAAAGTTTTTACCTGCTCAAGGATTTTCCAGGCCGCTATACCGGTACCCCCCTGTGGGTCGAGGGTCAAAGCACGGGCGGACGGGATGGCGTCTCCTCTATCCTGCTCGGGAGCCATGACTGGGCAGGGATCTGGGCCGATACCGCCATAAAAACGATAGGTCAGCGCCACTATATGATCGGCGGGACCCCGCAACAGGAATACGCCATGCGGAGCGGGGTCAATATGGTGCTGTATGCACTGACCGGCAATTACAAAGCCGATCAGGTGCATGTGTCGCACATTCTGGAGCGATTGGGAAAATAACAGATGTTCTCCGCGCTTCATATCCATTTTGATCCTCTGGTTCCTGTCATTTGGTTGGCGTTTTGGGCCTGCCTCATGTGCGGGCTTCTCGGGTTTTTGTACTGGCGGACACGATGCTCTGTCCTGCTTCGCAGTTTGACCGCTCTGTTTTTTGTGTTTGCCCTGAGCCAGCCCATGCTCCGGCAGGAAACGCGCATCCCGCAAACCAGCATCGCAACCATTATCGTAGACCAGAGCCAGAGCCAGAATTTTGGGCACCGCAAGGAGAGAACCCAAAAGGCCCTTGATACGCTCCAGACCGCCCTCAAAAGCATGGGTTCATTGGAAACACGGGTGGCCTACGGGCCCGAGAATGGCGCGCTGGCCTCACAGACCGATCTCTTTCATACATGGGAAACCCTGACCCGCGACATACCGGAACACCGCAGAGCCGCAACATTTTTTATCACAGACGGGCAAATCCACGATCTCCCTTCGCTTGACTCTTTGCCTGCGCAGACCGAACCGCTCCATGTTCTTCTGACCGGAGAAAAAAAGGAACCGGACCGCAGGATCACCCTGCTCAGTCTCCCCCGCTTCGGGCTGATCGGAAAACCCGCGACCGTGACCTACAAAATTGAGGACAGCCTTGCCGGACAGATCGGGGGCAAGAGCGCAAAGCCGGTGCGCGTGACCCTCGAACAAGCCGGAGAACCGCTGGAGGATTTTTTTGTGACAACGGGCGAAACACAAACCCTCTCGCTTCCGGTTGCGCAAGCGGGGCAGAATATTTTTACCCTCTCCGTTGCACCGCTTGAACGGGAACTGACCCTGCAGAACAATCAGGTCATTCTGGATGTTCAGGGCGTGCGGGACCAGCTCAAAGTCCTGCTGGTCTCTGGAAAACCGCATGCAGGGGCACGGGTCTGGCGGGATCTTCTGACATCCGATCCGGCGGTAGATCTGGTGCATTTTACCATCCTGCGGGAGCCCGACAAAATCGATTCCATTCCTACGAATCAGCTCTCCCTGATTGCCTTCCCCTTCGAGGAGCTGTTCGAGACCAAGCTCTATGATTTTGACCTCATCATCTTTGACAGTTACCGCATGAACAATGTCCTGCCCGATCACTATTTCGAGAATATCGTACGATATGTGAAAAACGGCGGGGCCTTTCTGGAGGTCAGCGGTCCGGACTTTGCAGGTCCGCATTCCGTGGCACGCTCCCCGCTCGGGGCCATTCTGCCTGGCCGTCCGGCGGGGCCTGTTTATAATGGCGTGACCCGCCCCGTGCTCACACCGCAAGGCACAACCCATCCCGTGACGCAGAACCTCCAGCCCCCTGAATCCGCCCCGTGGGGGCCATGGCTTCGCACGATTCCGCTACAAAAAATACACGGTGAAACCCTGATGACAGCCGGAGAGCACGCTGACCCGCTCCTGATCCTCGACCGGATCGAAAAAGGGCGCGTGGCGCAGATTGCCAGCGATCAAATCTGGCTCTGGGCCAAGGGCTATCAAGGCGGAGGCCCGCATGCCGAACTCTTGCGCCGGATCATCCACTGGCTCATGAAGGAGCCGGAGCTGGACGAACGGGCCTTGCGTGTGCAGGTGGACGGCGTCCGTATAACCCTGCGCAAATCCCGTTTTGAGAACACAGCCTTTGATCTGACCGTTACCAGACCCGACGGGACCACCGTCCCCCTGGCCCTTGCACCCGATCCAAACGGATTCCTGACGGCGCATCTGCAGGCCGACCAGCAGGGCATTTACCGCTTTCAAAGTCCGGAAGGCGAAACACGCTTTGCGGTGATCGGCGAAACACAATCCCTTGAAAGCCGTCATATTCAAAGCACGGAAGAGATCATGGCGCCATTCGCAAAGGCCACAGACGGCGGCATCTTCTGGCTTTCCGAACACTTTCCAGCCTTGCGCCGGACGGGAGAAACCGGCCTGGCCCACGGGGCACACTGGGCCGGCCTGCGGGATCTGCACCCCTCCACATTGGCAGGCATCACCGAAATACCCCTGCTTCCGTTCTGGCTGACAAGCCTGCTTCTGGGAATCGCAGGCTTGCTCTGTTGGTGGAAAGAAGGCCGCTGAGCATGGGAAAAAGACACCACAGGCCCTGCCTACCCTTGCAATATTTTCTGCAACACATCCCCGAGCGTTTTTTGTAACACCGGTTTATGTAACACCGCCTTGATGGAATTATGGCGCGCCATGAATTCTTCGAGTGCCTCCTGACTATAGCCCGACAGCAGGACAAACGGGAGATCCGGAAAATCGTGATACGCCTCGAACACCAATTCCAGTCCCGTCATTTTTGCCATGTTCTGGTCTGTGAGCACCAGATCAATTTCATCGGGCTTTTCCCGCAGGAGATCGAGCGCCTCAAGGCCATTTTCAACGCACAGGACATCATACCCCAGACGGGTCAGCATCGTGTGAGTCATCAGACGGACCTCGGCCTGATCCTCAACCAGCAATATCCGCCCGCCGGATGATTTGAAAGCGCCCTCTTCCCCCGAAACATCCTGAAAAGACAGCCCATCCGGTATGGCAGGAAAATACAGGGAAAAGACGGTCCCCTGCCCGATTGTACTCTCCAAAAGCAAGGCCCCGCGATGGCCGCCCACAACGCCATGCACCGTTGAAAGCCCCAGCCCCGTCCCCTTGTCGACCGGCTTCGTTGTAAAGAAAGGCTCGAACACATGTTCCATCACTGTGCGGGACATCCCAACACCGGTATCCGAAATTTTCAAAACATAATAGGGCATGTCTCCCACCACGCGTCCCAAAATCAAACGGGTCTGGTTCGGGCCCACTTCATCGATCCGGATCGGCGGCATCTCCCTGGGATCGGGCAATTCTTCCATGACAAAATCCGGCGGAAACACAGCCCGCACATCCGAGGGTTTCAGGGATATTTCCAGTCGCCCCCTGTCGTCCTGCATGGCATCTTTTGCATTCACACACAGGTTCATCACCACTTGCGAAATCTGGGTTGCATTACCCATAATACATGCTGGTCCGGAGAGAATATCCGTCTTCACTTCTATGGTTTTCGGGAGACTTGCCTGAAGCATGGAAAGACTTTCCTGCAAGGGGCCCCGCATATCCAGTGTTTCGATACCACTGTCACTCCGGCGCGAAAATGACAGGATTTTATCGACAAGCGCCTTGGCCTGCTTTCCGGCCTGCAGAATGTTCTGGGAAAAGGCCTTTTGCTGGGGGCGATCTTCCAGATCCTCAATCAAAAACTCGGCATAGCCGTTCATCGCGGCTAAGATATTATTGAAATCATGTGCAATCCCCCCTGCCAGACGCCCGATAGCTTCCATCTTCTGGGCCTGATACAGCTGATCCTGCATGTCTTTTTTTTCCTGATCTGTTTTCAAAATCGTTATCAGGCGCTCTTCCAGCAATTTCAGGGAGACTTTTTTTTCACCGTTCAACATTTCCAGACGCTTGACCTTGTCGGCATTCAACACCACCAGAACAAAACCCAAAAGCCCCATGAGCGTCACGGACCAATACAGCCATTGCGACATTTCAGCGGTGCGGCGTGACAAGGCCAGAACCTCCTGCCCCTCTACCAGATGTTCCTCCGCATCTCTGGTGTCCTCCAGATAATGCGCCATAAGGCGTTCATAATGATCCTGAAGATTTCTATGTTCAGCTGTCAAACGCACGGTTGAATGAATGGCCACCAGACTGAAAATCAAGACCACCAGAGCAGGCACAAAATCACGCACAACACTGCTTTTCCTGAAAAACGCCCTCATTGTCAAAGCCCCCCCTCATGCACCAGATGGGCTTCACGGGCAATCAGGGCGGCCTGTGTCCGGTTTTGTGCGTTCAATTTCCGGCAAATACCCCGGACATGCAGTTTGATCGTGACAACCTGAAGGCCCAGCGCTGTTGCAATGACCTTGTTGGAATCGCCGCGGGCCAGATATCCCAGCACATCCTTTTCACGCGGAGTGAGATGAAAATCCATCGGCACTCTCGTACTCTGTTCTTCGGGGATCACCTCGGAGGAAAGACCTGCCGGATCCCGTTCATCGGCATGATAACTCGGCATCAGCCTGTGGGAAGAGACATCGAACGGCACGAAACTCTCGCCAGCGAGAACAGACTGGATGGCCTTGAGCAAGGCCTTACCGGACATGGTTTTCGGGAAATACGCGACAACCCCCAGATCCAGAGCCCCCTGCACATCCTTGGACTCCGCCACGCCCGACATCAGCGCCAAAGGGACATCGGGATAAGCCGCGCGCATCTTTTCAACGCCGCCCAAACCATCCATCCCTGGCATTTTAAAATCCAGCAGGACGAGATCAAGCCGCTTGTCTGCCTTCAAAAGACTGTACGCCTCGGAAAAATCCTTGGCCAATAAAATTTCAGCCGAAGGCTCCGCCCGTACGATGTATTGCACAAGCACATCGCGGAACAAAGTGTGGTCATCGGCAATCAACAGTTTCATCGCTCACGTCTCTTTCATAAAAACAAAGAACACACACAGAAACCCAGAAAAACAGGCCTTGAAACGAAAGGCAGGAAGGGAAAGGGAGGCCTTTCACCGGAGTCTGCAGTGTAGCATGGAAGCTTTAAAAAAAGATAAAGCGGGCCTTTCCATACACGTGCAGGTTACTTCTGGCCGTCAACGGTCCCCATCGCGACATGAATCGGGAAACTGGGGGGTTTTTGGACATCTTTAAGACGCAAACGATAGACATAGACCCCCTCCAATACGCGCTGGACATAATTTCGCGTTTCGGAAATCGGGATCATTTCAATCCAGTCAACAAGATCAATCTGGTTCGTTCTCGGGTCACCGAACGTGTCAACCCATTGCGAAACCCTTGCAGGTCCCGCATTGTATCCTGCAATGGCCATGGCATATGACCCGTCAAACCGGTTCACCAGATCGGACAGATAGCGGCTCCCCAGTTGAATATTATAATTCGGATCGGAGGTCAATTTTTCCGTATCCCCGTACAGACCGAGCTTTTTTGCGACTTCACGGGCCGTCGCAGGCATCAGTTGCATCAGCCCCAAAGCCCCCACAGGACTTCTGGCATCAAAATCAAACATGCTCTCCTGCCTGATAATTGCGTGCACCAAAGACCATTCGAGAGAAATCCCTTCTAGGCGCCCCGTAATAACAGGATAAGATTGGGCCGTCAGGAACATCCCCTTGGCCGTGGCATCCTTGGAAATCCGGACCGCTTCGTATAATTCACCGGCATCCACAGCCAATTCTGCGGCGTAGCGGTAGCGTTTCGGGTTTTCTTCTTCCTGAATGAAGGCTTTCAAAAATTTACGGGCCTCGCGCCCCATCCCCGCCTTGCGCAAAAGCGTATAGGCCTGAATCAGATCATTGCCCTCGAAGGCCGAGAGATCCCCTGACTCGATTTGGGGCGGCGCGGCGTGCGGCAAGGCAGAGTGCATCCCCAGATGAGAGGCCGCCATCTGGCCATAAAACACCGTTTGGTAACGGGCGGCCTCCCGATACCAGTGCTTTGCGTGGTCTTTGTCCCCCAACGCCTCTGCGGCGCGCCCTGCCCAGTACGCGCCCCGCGCCTTACTCACGGGTGTTTCAACGCTCTGATACATCACCTCGAAATGCTCATAGGCCGCAGTAGGCTTGTTTAAAAACCGGAGCGCCAGCCATCCCGCCAGCCATTCGGCTTCTGCAAAATCGGGGCCTTGGGAGAGCCCGTGCCCCTGAGCCAGCAGAGAGGCACCCTCGAACATCTTTCGTTCCAGAAGACGGCGAATAATGATATGGCGCTCCTTCCACCAGTCCTGAGGGTTCAGGATTTTTTCAGGGGGCGGCGGATGGTTCAAAATCTCCATCGCCTCGACATCCAGATTATTTTTGCGGCGGAAACGCAAGCGCTCGAACAGCAAACCCGCATCGCCCTGCAGGATTCTGGGCACCTGCGCGATTTTCGCGCTGGCATCAGCCGCCCCGTTGGCCAGAGCAATCCGCGCCTCAGCCAGTGCCGGATAGCCAGCCCCGAGCATCTCCGCCAAAGCCCTCGGGTTACCCGTTTGCCCCCGCAAAAGCATCGCATCAAAGCGGCGCAAATGTGCCTCCCGATCCAAAAACCGGTTGTATTTTCTGAAAATAAAACGCTGATCCTCCTGTGACAGATTGGTCGTGACCCACCAGTCCGATAAAAACGCCCGCGCCTCGCCCGGACGATCACCGGCGATCAGAGCTCCTGCGTACCGGTCCACCGCCTTGACCGTTTCCGGCGGATACTCCCGATACCAGCCGATAATCTCGGAAGGGGACAAGCCCTCTGGCATGGCGCTTTCGATTTTCTTCCGCAGGGTCTCCACCTCCGGCCATTCCGGATTTTGCCGTACAAAACGCGTCAACTGGGGATAGGGACTGAAATCATCCTTGCGGGTAAACAAAAGCCAATAATACAATTTGGACGCCAGTGCGTCATGAGCCGCAACAGCCTCCGTTTTGGCCTCGGACCACTGCGCCTTGTCAATCGCCCTGAGCGCAGACAGGGTATGGGCCTGCGCATTGGCAGATTGCATCTCCGCCCACGCGGATACAGGAACCAGACAAAAACCCGCGATCCACAGCAGACGCAGACAAAGCCCCCCGCGCCCCGTGCCTAAAATCTTGCATCCCGTACGGCGAAGCGCTAGAGTGTTGAACACTTTTTCAAATTTTTGTACCGAACAATCTCTAGTATGGTTCATGAAAGACATCTCATGTTTAAAGGTTCTATTCCGGCACTCATCACACCGTTCAAAAACGGGGACATCGACTGGCCCGCCTTCGAGGCGCTCGTGGAATGGCAGATCGCACAAGGGTCCCATGCGGTCGTGCCTTGCGGGACAACGGGGGAATCTCCCACGCTGACCCACGAGGAACACATGGCTATCATCAAGCGCTGTGTCGAGATCGTCAAGAAAAGAATTCCCGTGATTGCGGGAACGGGTTCCAACGCCACGCAGGAAGCCATCGAACTCACGCAATACGCCCAGGAGGTCGGGGCTGATTCTGCGCTTGTGGTCACACCCTACTACAACAAACCCTCGCAGGACGGCATGGTGGCGCATTTCACTGCCCTTCATGATTCGGTTTCTCTCCCGCTCATTGTCTACAATATTCCAGGCCGGTGTATTGTAGACATGACCCCGCAGACCATGGGGCGCCTCGCAAAACTGCCCCGTATCGTCGGGGTCAAGGATTCCTCCGGCGATCTCGGACGTCCGCTTCAAACGGCACAGGAATGCGGCAAAGCCTTCTGCCAGCTGTCCGGCGATGATATCACAACACCCGCCTTTCTGGCGCAAGGCGGCCACGGCGCCATTTCCGTTGTGGCCAATATTGCGCCCGCCCTGTGCGCCGCTTTATACGAGGCTTGGCAGGCGAACGATAGAACAACCTTTGAAACCCTGCGGGACACACTTGCGCCACTCGCCAAGGATCTGTTTTGTGAAAGCAGTCCCGCGCCTGTCAAATATGCCGCATACCGGCTTGGTCTGTGCCAGAACGAAGTCCGTCTGCCGATCATCCCGCTCAGCGCCGCCGGACAGGACAAAGTCGACAAGGCCCTGCACCATGCGGGACTTCTGTAAAGCCCGTGTATCCATGACAAGAAAAAAGAAAAAATCGGGGATGATTTCCACCAATCACACGGTGGCGGAAAACCGGCAGGCGCGCTTTGAATACACGCTGGAAGACACGTTCATTGCCGGCATCGCACTCACAGGCACGGAAGTCAAATCCCTGCGTCTGGGGCAGGCCTCCATCAAGGAATCCTTTGTGGGACCCAAAAACGGCGAAATCTGGATCTTCAACGCCAATATTCCGGAATACCAGCAAGCCGGACACCATCTCCAGCACGACCCCAAACGTACCCGCAAGCTCCTGCTCCATAAACGGGAAATCAACAAACTCATGGGGGCCGTGACGCGGGACGGCTACACGATTGTCGCCACCCGCCTGTTTTTTGATGCGCGCGGCATGGCCAAACTCGAAATCGCACTGGCCAAGGGGAAAAAACTGCACGACAAACGCGCCACAGAAAAAGAGCGCGACTGGAACAAACAAAAACAACGCGTTATGAAAGAACGGGGGTAAGGACCAATGATCCGCGGCTTTATCATCCTTCTTTTTTTCCAGCTGATGGGCGATATGCTCTCGACAGGGTTCGATCTGCCGGTTCCCGGGCCTGTGATCGGTATGGTGCTTTTGTTCTGGGTGCTGGTCTTGATGGGCGATATGCTCTCGACAGGGTTCGATCTGCCGGTTCCCGGGCCTGTGATCGGTATGGTGCTTTTGTTCTGGGTGCTGGTCTTGATGGGCGGTCTCCCCGCTGATCTGGAAAAAACGGGCGAGGCCCTCATTTCAAATATTGGTCTGTTTTTTGTCCCAGCTGGCGCGGGCGTGAGCCTGTATCTGGGACTGATTGGCGAGCAATGGCCCATGATCCTCGTAGCCTCCCTGACCAGCACCGTTTTGACACTCTTCCTCTGCGCGTTCATTTTTCGCACACTGGCAGGACGGTAATGGATACGGCAATGGATTGGGATCCCCTGTTTCGTCACGCGCTCACGCACCCCCTCACAGCACTGCTCATGACGTTGGGACCTACGCCATCATCGGCATGAGCTTGATGGGAATCCTCTCTGGCCTCGTCTTGCCCTTACTGCTTCGCCTCCTGTTTCAAATCAACTAGACACTCTACGTGGCCCCTCTCTAAAAGCCCCCTCCTTTTTCCCGTTACGACGAACCTGCCTTTTTCTTACCAGACGGTGTCTCGTTTTCAGCTTCATCAAATCCCGCCGTGCTCTCATGATCCGGCCCCACCAGAAGGGCTTCAGCGACAAGACCTGCATTTTGGCGAATCTGGGTCTCCAGCTTGGCCGCCATACTCGGGTTTTCCCGCAAAAACGTTTTGGAGTTTTCACGCCCCTGCCCGATCCTCTGCCCGTCATAGGAAAACCAGGCACCGGATTTTTCAACCAAATTGCCTGCAACCCCGAGATCGAGAAGCTCGCCCAGTTTGGAAATCCCCTCCCCGTACATGATGTCGAACTCAACCTGCCGGAACGGCGGGGCCATTTTGTTTTTTACGACCTTGACGCGGGTTTGGTTCCCCACGACCTCTTCGCGTTCCTTGATCGAACCAATCCGGCGAATATCCAGCCGGACAGAGGCGTAAAACTTCAAGGCATTCCCCCCCGTTGTTGTTTCAGGCGAACCAAACATCACCCCAATTTTCATCCGGATCTGGTTGATAAAGATCACGACCGTACGGGAACGCGAGATCGAACCCGTCAGCTTTCTGAGAGCCTGTGACATCAGACGGGCCTGCAAGCCCACATGGGAATCTCCCATCTCTCCTTCCAGTTCCGCCCGCGGCACTAACGCCGCGACAGAATCCACCACCAGCACATCCAGCGCCCCTGAACGCACCAGCGTATCCACGATTTCGAGGGCCTGCTCCCCGCCATCGGGTTGGGAAATCAAAAGTTCCTCCACATTCACACCTAGTTTTTTGGCGTAAGAGGGATCGAGTGCATGCTCCGCGTCAATAATCGCACACGTCCCGCCCGCTTTTTGGGCCTCGGCAATCACCTGCAGGGCCAGCGTCGTCTTACCGGAGCTTTCCGGTCCGTAAATCTCCACAATCCGCCCCCGTGGCAAACCACCGATTCCCAAGCCAATATCAAGCCCGATCGAGCCTGTTGAAATGGCCTCGACATTCATCGGATTTTCACCACCACTGAGCTTCATGATGGAGCCCTTCCCGAAAGCCCGTTCAATCTGTGACAAAGCTGCATCCAGCGCCTTTTGCTTCTCTCCACTCTTCACATCACCCGCCCCTTGCTTACTCATATCCTTACCCGCTTTCAAAGATGTTACGCTCATATCAATAGTTCCTCTTTCATGACATAAAATTTTCAAGCCTGCAAATCCTTCCCGAGAAAGAGCATGCCCTCACCTTGCGTACGAACATGTACCTATTTTGTTCCCATGTCAAGAAAAAAGAACATAAAAGAACAAAATACGTTCAAACCCCTAAAAAAAGCCACAAGGGAAACCCCTTGCGGCTCTTGATTGAGATACGTTTTCCAGAAATTTCCGGAATCGCACTTATTTGTTTACAGCTTCTTTCAGCTCTTTTCCTGCCTTGAATTTTGGCTGTTTGGAAGCAGGAATTTTGATTGGGTCACCTGTCCGTGGGTTACGGCCAGTTGTCGCGGCGCGCTTGGCAACAGAAAATGTTCCAAAACCGACCAGACGCACATCATCGCCTTTTTTCAGGGAGGCTTTGATCGCATCGATGACAGCATCAACAGCGGCGGCGGCCTTTGTTTTGGAGATATCTGCGGAATCCGCAACTTTGGATACTAGGTCTTGCTTGTTCATAAAAAACCCCTTCGGTTAGTGTTAAGCAATTTATCACCTGAAGCGCATCAAAAACTCTAATGTTTCCGAGGCTTTTCAAGCACCATACGAATCTTTTATGCTTTTTTGAAACAGATTTCAATGATGAATTACGTCTTCGGCCTTATTTTCTGCAGTTTTTGAAGAAATTTTGCCGATTTCCGGCCCCGAATCCCTGATCAAAGGCCGAGGCATCTCGATCAAGGCCTGCCCGAGCACTTCATCAATCGTTCTGACGCTGATAATTTCCAGCTCTTTTTTGACATTCGCCGGAATATCTTCCAGATCCTTGACGTTATCCTCCGGAATCAGGACTGTCTTGATGCCGCCCCGCACAGCTCCCAGCAGTTTCTCCTTCAAACCACCGATTTCCGTGACCTTCCCCCGTAAATTCACCTCGCCAGTCATGGCCAGATCCTTGCGCACAGGGATATCACTCAGGCAGGATATGATGGCCGTTACCATCGCGGCTCCGGCAGAAGGTCCGTCTTTCGGCACAGCCCCTTCCGGCACGTGGACGTGAATCTGGCGGTTTTTGAGCATCTCATAGTCAATCCCGTACTGCGCGGCACGGGACTTGATCAGCATTTCCGCAACCGTAATGGATTCCTTCATGACATCCTTCAGATTCCCTGTCATAGAAACCTTGCCGTCCTTGCCCTCTAGATCCACCGCTTCGATAGCCAGAATGGATCCACCAAAATCGGAATACGACAATCCATTCACCACACCAACCGAATCAGTATCATCGATCTCGCGGGTACTGAAACGCTTAACGCCCGCGAATTTTTCAAGGTTACGCGGCGTGATGAGAATGCGGTCCCTGCCCTTCATCAAAATATCCTTGATGGATTTCCGGCAAAGATTGGCAATCTCGCGCTCCAGATTCCGCACACCGGCCTCCCGCGTATAGAAACGAATCAAATCCCGCAGGGCATGGTCACTGATGGAAAATTCACCTTTTTTCAATCCGGCGGCCTTCATTTGTTTCGCCAGCAAATGCCGCCGGACAATCTGGAGTTTTTCATCCTCGGTATAGCCCGAAATCCGGATAATCTCCATCCGGTCGAGTAAAGGGCGTGGCATGGTCTGGAGAGAATTGGCGGTGCAGACAAACATGACATCCGACAAATCATAGTCCAGCTCCAGATAATGGTCCTGAAACGTCGCGTTTTGTTCAGGGTCCAGAACCTCCAGCAAAGCCGAAGACGGATCCCCGCGCCAATCGGAGCCCAGCTTGTCGATTTCATCCAGCAGGAACAGCGGATTGACAGTCTTGGCCTTTTTCATCCCCTGAAGGACCTTCCCGGGCATGGAGCCGATATAGGTACGCCGGTGCCCCCTGATCTCGCTCTCGTCCCGCACACCGCCCAGAGACATGCGCACAAAATTCCGGTTTGTCGCACGCGCAATCGACTGCCCCAGAGAAGTCTTCCCGACCCCGGGCGGCCCCACGAGGCACAGAATGGGACCCTTAACCTTTTTCATCCGTTGCTGAACGGCCAGACATTCCAAAATACGCTCCTTGACCTTTTCCAGACCATAGTGATCCTGATCCAGAATTTTCTTCGCGTTCCTGATGTCCTTCTTGATTTTGGAAGCCTTCACCCACGGCACGCTCAAAATCCAGTCCAGATAATTCCGCACCACCGTTGACTCCGCCGCCATCGGGCTCATCTGCCGCAGTTTTTTCATTTCATGGATCGCCCGCTCTCTGGCCAGCTTGGGCAAACGGGCCTCTTCGATCCGTTTTTCAATTTCGCCCATTTCATCGAGCCCCTCTTCCCCGTCCCCGAGCTCCTTTTGAATCGCCTTCATTTGCTCGTTCAGGTAATATTCGCGTTGGGTCTTTTCCATTTGACGCTTCACACGGCTCCGGATGCGCTTTTCGACCTGCAATACGCCGATTTCACCTTCCATAAAGCCAAAAATGCGCTCCAGCCGCTCCGCTATGCCCACAACTTCAAGCAGGGCCTGCTTCTGATCAATTTTCAAAGCCAAATGCGAAGCCATCGTGTCGGCCATACGGGACGGCTCCTCAATCTGGTTCACCGACACAATCACTTCAGGGGGGATTTTCTTGTTTAGTTTTACATATTGCTCAAACTGCGAAGATACGGCCTTGGCCAGCGCCCGCAACTCGTCATCGACCGGATCCGTTTCCTCAAGAAACTCGACTTCAGCCTCCAGATACAAAGCCCCCTCCCCGAATTTCTTGACTTTGGCGCGCGCCCCGCCTTCTACCAGCACCTTGACTGTCCCGTCTGGCAGTTTCAAAAGCTGGAGAATAGTGCCAATCGTTCCCACATCGTAGAGCTGAGCTCCATCGGGATCGTCTTCATTTGGCACTTTTTGTGTCAGGAGAAGGATCTTCTTGCTGTCGTGCATGACGCGCTCCAGAGCCCGCACAGACTTCTCGCGCCCCACAAACAAGGGCACGATCATATGGGGAAACACCACAATATCCCGCAAGGGCAATACAGCAAAATGAGGAAGGGATGTCTTTGAAAACCCGAGCATTTTTATAGTCCTTATGTGATATCCTGACGGTAAAAGTAGGGGGGCCCCAGAAAAAATCAAGGGGCAGTCCCTATGATACGCCCAAAATCCTTATTTTTTGGTTACTTCTTGGCGTCTTCCGGTGCGAGGGGCTTTTTCTCGACCACATGGTCAATCAGGCCAAATTTTTGAGCCTCTTGCGCACTCATAAAATTATCCCGCTCCATCGCCTGTTCGATCACGGCGAGCTTCTGGCCTGTATGATGGACATAAATTTCATTCAGTCGCTCTCGCAGACGCAGAATCTCGCGGGCCTGAATTTCGATATCGGTGGCCTGCCCCCGCGCCCCGCCGGAAGGCTGGTGAATCATAATACGGGAATTGGGCAGGGAATATCGCTTGCCCGCCTGCCCCGCCGCCAGAAGCAACGAGCCCATGGAGGCCGCCTGCCCGATACACACCGTAGAGACTTCGGGCTTGATGTACTGCATCGTGTCGTACATCGCCAGACCGGACGTCACTACACCACCAGGAGAATTGATATAAAAGGAAATTTCCTTTTTTGGGTTTTCAGATTCCAAAAAGAGCAACTGCGCACAGATCAGGCTCGACACATGGTCATTGACCTCGCCGGTAAGAAAAATAATCCGCTCCTTCAACAAACGGGAATAAATATCGAAGGCCCGTTCGCCACGTGCGGTCTGCTCGATCACAGTCGGAACGAGGTAATTGTCATACACTTCTAGGGGGGAACGATCAGCCATGGTTTTCAAGTGCCTTACAAGGAGGGTTACAGTGATTCAAATACTAGCCACAACCGTACCCCGAGAGGCCCCGTTGTTTCAAGCCGGAAAATGGTTTTTCTTTACAAGAATACGGAAGGGGTCTTTGAAAAGACGAAATCATCCCGCCCCCCGCCTTCACAAGAACAGGTTGCTTCGAGGGTTCTATCCACACAGACAAAGCCCCCACATCGCCTTGAAAGACCAAGGCTTTGGTCGGGATGATAACGGAGAATTACGCCTCTTTCTTCTTCGCAGGCCCCTTTTTCTTTTCAGCAGGCTTCTCTGAATCCTGCGCCCCCCCTGAAGAGTCACCGCTCTCTTTTTTCGGTGATTTTTTCTCGGATTTCTTCTTCGGCTTTTCCTCCACCTCATCCTCAAGCGCGCTGAGCAAGGTCTCAGGCGTGACAGTTTTTTCAGTCACCTGCGCCAGTTCCAGAATATAATCCACGACCTTTTCCTCAAATAACGGCGCACGCAAGGACTCTAGAGCCTGCCGGTTCTTTGCATAAAAATCAAAGACCTGCTTTTCCTGTCCGCGATATTTCTGGGCCTCGTTAATCACAGCACGGTGCAATTCGGCATCGGCCACCGTGATATTGTTGGCCCGCCCGATTTCTGACAAAATGAGCCCCAGACGCACACGACGCTCGGCGATCTCCTTGAACTCAGCCTTTTCCTCTTCGGTAAGCGCTTCGGTCTCGCCCTGACGCTTCCGTTCAGCTTCCAGTTGATCCAGAATATTGCGAAATTCCATATCCAGCATGCCGGACGGAATTTCAAATTTGTGCGTTTCATCGAGATAATCGAGAAGATTTTTCTTCACGTTCATCCGGCTGTGCTGGTCGAGTTCTCTTTGCAGTTGCTCTTCCACGGCCTTTTTCAAGCCGGCCAGATCCTCAAGCCCCAATGATTTTGCAAATTCATCATCAATTGTGGCTTCGCCAGGCTCACGGAGCTGATGCAGTTCCACATCGAAAATCGCCGCACGTCCGGCCAGCTCTTTTGCGCCGTAATCTTCAGGAAATGCGACCTGAACTTCAACCTTTGTTCCAACCTGCATGCCGATCAACTGCGCCTCAAAGCCCGGGATAAACTGGCCACTGCCCAGCGCCAGATGATGCCCGTGGGCATGCATGCCCTCATGCGCCTTGTTGTCATCCGCCGTCCGGCCATGAAAATCGATCACAACCGTATCACCCAGTTTTGCACCGCGTTTTTCAGTGACTTCCTGCGTAGCTTTGTTGCTTTCGGCAATCCGTGCAATCGACTCATCGACCGTCTTGGCATCGGGCTTGGCCACGGGTTTTTCCAGCTTCGCGCCCTTGAAATCCACAATAGTAAACTCCGGCAGAACCTCGACAGAAACTGTATAGACCAAATCTTTTCCATCATCAAAGGTCTTGACTTCTATTTTTGGTTGAAGAGCAGGGCGCAAGTTTTTTTCTTCCAAAGCTTTTTGGGATGTTTCGCTGACTGCCAGCTCCAGCACCTCTCCCATCAAAGCCTTGCCATAGCGCTTTTTCAGCATCGCAGGCGGCACTTTTCCAGGGCGAAAACCAGGCATTTTGATATTTTTGCCTACTTCCTGCAAGCGCGCATCCACACGTTTGTCAATGTCGTTGGCGGGAATTGTGATTTCCAGTTCATGGAAAAGTCCGTTGGTTTTGATCTCTTTCACTTTCATATGTCATCTTCTTCTTTAGCTAGATGTGGTGCGGGTGGAGGGACTTGAACCCCCACGGGTTGCCCCGCCAGAACCTAAATCTGGTGCGTCTGCCAATTTCGCCACACCCGCAAGGTCATGGTTTGCTTCAGGCAAATTTTGCAAATGGGTTTTAGCGCACCTCGCCCAAAAAACCAAGCATTTCTTTTAAAACATCGGGAATAAGGCCTACCAGATCACTCGCCACCAGCCCCGCGCCAAAGCGCAGGCCGCACGCCCCGTGAATCCACACAGCCGCGCAGGAGGCCTCAAAGGGCGCCATCCCCTGCGCCAGAAGGCCCACAATCATGCCCGCCAGCACATCACCGCTCCCCGCCGTGGCCAGATACGGGCAGGCATGATCATTCACCACCACGCGCCCATCCGCCGCCGCAATCACCGTCTGCGACCCCTTTAGCACCACACACGCGCCGGTTTCCTGCGCGGCCTTCAGGGCCCGCTCACGGCGATCCCCCGTGATATGGGGAAAGGCGCGGGCAAATTCCCCTTCATGCGGGGTGAGGACAAAATGCCCGTTCAAGGTTCGGGGCAAGTTTTTTAGCGCGTCTGCGTCCAGCACCGTTTTGACATTCCTATCATAGACAAAGGGTTTTGCGAGCCCGCCAGAGCCATAAAGCTTTGCGGTGGTCCGCGCATCCACCCAGTCCAGATCCGCCCGCACCATAATATGCGCGGGCAGGCTCGCGCGGTATATCGCGGCCATTTCAGGCATGGAAAGCACGGTGACCAGCCCCGCTCCCATCCGTGCGCAACCCTCCGCCGCCAGCCGCGTCGCGCCCGTCAGTTCAGGCGCGCCGTACATCACAGCCGCCCCGCGATCATACTTATGACAGGCCGATGAGGGCTTCGGAAACACCCCCGCCCACAATTCAGGGTGGTTTTTCATGGCGCAACCATAACAGCCCCCACCCCGTTTGGCAAATAACGGGACGCGTGCGTGCCCTTAAGGGAAATCCCTTTGCGCGGTTACAGATAAAGCCGTGCCTCATTTTACTCTTTTCAATTTCTCAAAGGGATATGAGAAACAATAACTTTTTCCCAAGGCTTTTCAACGCCCGCGTTACCCAAGAGCTCCACAAAAGCATCCCATATTGGCATAGGGTAAGCCGTAGGGCCAATAATAATTCGTTCAATCAATTCAGGAATTTCAACACCGACCAAACCTATTTCTGGTTTGTTTTTCAAAGGAATTTTATAAACAACTTGCGGTATTCCGTTAATTGTCTCAACATCTTTATGCGAGTGCGCAGAAACATCATCCATCGTTGGAGAACATATTAAACGCCATTCTCTTTCTTCTAAAAAAGCTGGATGTTTTGTACACAAAACGGAAAACTTCAAAGCGGTAAAAACAGTATTAATTATATATTCTTTGTCAAACCCCTCAATAAAGGCCTTATTACTCGTAATGTTGTCAACGACGATGTTCAATTTATCTATAAAATCCGCTTCATTTAAATACTCCACAGGGCTTGCAACAATTTGGAGTTCCGATTCCAGAAAGAACGCATGATTTTTAATAACGACAGCGACACCAGAATTACTACCATAAGCACGCCACATAGAGAGACGACCCAAATCATTTTCTTTTACATTATGCTCTGAAAAACATGTGAGGTATGTGTTTAGTGTAAAGTCATCTTGATGATTATCGAATTTTTCTTCGACCTCTTTTGCAATACCAAGAGATATAAGGGCATTTTTTAACCCACTGCCTCCCTGCGTCCCTTTATAAGCATTGGACAAACAGTTCATTCCATGATTCACTTCACTGACATCGTTCATACATTTTGAATCTCGCATCCAAAATTCTTTATTTTTCAGTATGCTAATAGCCGCTTGCGCTGTTGTGTAATGAACAAAACAGGTATTGTTGTGTTTCACATCTGAATATCGTTCCCAAAAGTGCGGAAAAAATATTTTGGTAAATTTCTCCTCATCTTCCTTTGAATTAAACATCTCTCCCCCTTCAAACACCTATAAAAACCCGAATAAAAGCTAAAAGAAAAACCCTTGTTTTGCAAGGGTTTTGAAGACAATCACGAACATCCGCGAACGGAGAAAAATAGAGAAATGGGGCGACCGACGGGGCTCGAACCCGCGACAACCCGGACCACAACCAGGTGCTCTACCAGCTGAGCTACGGTCGCCATGGCTGGGTATCAATTCAGATTGTCTTGTCTATATGTTTATGATAGGTCTGGTCAAGATTTACGTGACATTTTTGTATAAAAAAATAAATGAGGTCCATTCCATATCATGCCAGCATCCAGCCTTTCCTTCAAAACATCCGCCGATTTCCTCAAATATATCAAGGAAAATGACATTGCCTTTGTGGATTTGAATTTTACAGATTTACGCGGCACCCTGCAACACTCCACAGAATTTGCAGGCGCTCTGGATGCCGAAAAGATCGACAACGGGGTGTTTTTCGATGGCTCTTCGATTGCGGGATGGAAAGGTATCCACGAATCCGACATGATCATGAAGCCGGATCTGGCCCGCGCCACGCTGGACCCCTTCGCGGCCCAAAAAACCATCAAGATGTTTTGTGATATTATTGATCCCAAAACCAGCCAACCCTATAATCGTGACCCCCGCGCCATTGCCAGAGCCGCCGAAAAGCACCTAAAGACCTCGGGGCACGCGGACACGGCCTATTTCGGGCCAGAAGCCGAGTTCTTTATCTTCGATGATGTGACGTTTACCGTTGCGATGAACGAAGTCGGTTTTAAAATCGATTCCGAAGAAGGCCCGTACAATACAGGCCGGACATACCCGACCGGCAATAGCGGCCACCGCCCCCGAATCAAGGGCGGATATTTTCCGGACAGTCCGGTGGACTCCCTGTCCGACATTCGCGGGGAAATGCTGACTGTCCTGCAGGGCATGGGGATTGCCGTTGAAAAGCATCATCACGAAGTGGCCCCCAGCCAGTGCGAACTGGGCATCCTGTACGACACCCTGTTGGGGAGTGCGGACAATATCCAGCTTTACAAGCATGTTGTGCGCAATGTCGCACACAGCTACGGCAAAACAGCCACCTTCATGCCCAAACCCCTGTACGGCGACAATGGCTCCGGCATGCATGTTCACCAGTCTCTCTGGAAGGGCGGCAAACCGCTTTTTGCAGGAAGTGGCTATGCCAATCTTTCCGACAACGCCCTGTATTACATTGGCGGGATCATCAAACACGCCCGCGCCCTGAACGCCTTCACAAATCCCTCCACCAACAGCTACAAACGGCTGGTGCCAGGCTATGAAGCGCCCGTTTTACTCGCCTATTCAGCCCATAACCGCTCGGCGGCGTGCCGCATCCCCTACAGCGCCACGCCCAAAGGCAAACGGGTCGAAGTCCGCTTTCCAGACCCCACCGCTAACCCGTATCTGGCCTTTGCCGCCATGATGATGGCTGGCCTCGATGGTATTGAAAACCGGACAGACCCGGGCAATGCCGTGGACAAAAACCTGTATGAATTGCCTCCGGCCACGCTGGGGAAAATCCCGACAGTCTGCCATTCCCTGCGCTCTGCCATTGCGGCCCTGAAGGCCGATCATGATTTTCTTCTGAAAGGGGATGTGTTCTCGACAGATATGATCGAAGCCTACATTGCCCTGAAAGAAGAAGAAAACACCCAGTACGAAACGATGGTCCACCCCATCGAATACCAGATGTATTATTCATCATAAAGGCAATAAGGGAAGGGCTTCTAAGGGATAGCGGGAGCTCCACCCTCGCCGGACTTTTCGTGGGCTTTCATCAAATCCTCAAACGGTTTTTTCTGGGAATTCAGGCCATTGATAATACTTCTGTAATGCTCCCGATTTTTGGACCATGCAAAATAATCATAGTCCCGTGAAGGTGTTAACAAGGATACAAAAAAATAATATTCCTTGAAGGAGACAGCCGTTACCCAAAATTCGTAATCAATCAGCTTGTCAATCACATTGGTGGCACTGTAGACCTCCGTTTGCGCAAAATCAAAATTCGGATTGAGAATAAAGTCGTCAGGCTTTTCTATGATATCTCCCAGTGCCATCCCGTTGGTCTGGGAATCCAGTTTGTATTGGCCCCACGCCTCCTCGTATGATTTTGTATTGATCGTAGCGCTCATCTCGATATCCACGCGACCATCAAGCTTTCTCTGATTGTTCTCCAGAATAATTCCATAATTAAAAAGAGCCACTTTCATCCTGACGACAGACGTTTCGGACATCGGTTTCAAACTCCATGCATAAGGATAGGATAATTCCGCGATATCCAGAAAATCAAACGTCAAAACCTTTTCCTTGTAGATGGCACGCTCCGCCTTTAACGTAACAGACTTGATCACCTGTGCCTGCATGCTTTTTTCATCTTCCCAATACGCCGCAGGCACCCAGTAGGACACAAGCAAAAGATTGTTACCGTTGAGGATCACAACCGTACGGACATTGTAAGTCTCCGAATTCTTGACGTAAATATACAATGCCTCGGCTTTTTTATTATTGTAAAATTTTGTCCCCAGCACCCCGTAGCCATTTTCCAGCATATGGCGAATCAACCATTCCTGTGCTGTCATATTGTAGTCCAGCGCCCCTGTTTTGACTTCGATCCACGACTTTGAGCCATTTTCGTTATAGGGTCCATTCAGGACAGATGTTTCCTGCATGATTTTTTTTTCATTATTACTTCCGCCCATATTGACGGCCTTATCGACAGTCCATCCCTTTAAATAACGCATCTCGTATTGTAAGGTTTTATCGCCCACGGGAACGGCCTCCATAAGCGCTGTCTTGGCAAGAAACTCAGATTCCGGCAAAGGCGTAATAGCAGGCAGGGGTTTTTCAAATTGCCCCAGAATTTTCTGCGCCTGCACAGGAGCCGCACACATAACCGAGACAAAAACAGAACATATAATTCCAAAAAGATGTAAGGATCTCATAGACACCGCGCAAAGCCTCTCTTATAACTGTACAAAGTGAACGCCCAACGTATAGTATACATCACCACCGCAACATTGGCGAGAATCCATGTCTGATTTATTTAATTCTGGCGCGGCCAGAAAAGAAACCCATTATAACGCGGCCTCCATTGAAGTGCTGGAGGGGCTGGAGCCTGTACGCAAACGGCCTGGCATGTATATCGGCGGGACAGACGACCGCGCCCTGCACCATCTGGCCGGAGAAATTCTGGACAACGCCATGGACGAAGCCGTAGCGGGTCATGCCGACTGGATAGAAATCGCGCTGGAAGCCGATTACTCCCTGAACATTCGAGATAATGGCAGGGGAATTCCTGTGGACGAACACCCGAAATACCCGGGGAAATCCGCACTGGAAATCATTATGACCACCTTGCACTCCGGCGGAAAATTCAGCGGGAAAGCCTACCAGACCTCTGGCGGTTTGCACGGTGTGGGCATTTCCGTTGTCAATGCCCTGTCCGACTGGATGTGGGTCGAAGTGGCACGGGATAAAAAACTTTATCGCCAGACTTTCTCGCGGGGACACGCCGTTTCAAAACTGGAAAGCCTCGGCGCGGTCAGCAACCGGCGCGGCACCAGCGTATGCTTTCACCCCGACCCCGACATCTTCGGGGCCAAAGCCCGCTTCAAGCCCAGCTGGCTGTACCAGATGGCGCGCTCCAAGGCATATTTATATTCCGGTGTTGAAATTCGCTGGAAATGCAACCCCGCGCTCCTGCCGCCTGACAGTAAAGTCCAGCCCGAAGATGTCTTTCATTTCCCGAATGGCCTGATGGATTTCCTTGATGCCGCCCTTCAAGGGCGGGAAACCATTATTCCCACACCTTTCGCCGGCAAAACGGACCTGCCCGATGGTGAAGGACGCCTGGAATACGCCATCACGTGGCCAGCCCACGGCGAGGGGTTTTCTCACACCTATTGCAACACCATCCCGACCCCGATGGGCGGCACCCATGAAACAGGCCTGCGTACCGCTCTGGCACGGGGTTTGCGTGCCTACGGAGAAATGGCCGGAAACAAAAAAGCGGGAATTATTACCGCCGATGATATCATGAGCGAAGCCGCCATCCTGCTCTCGGTGTTTATCAGGGACCCCCAGTTTCAGGGGCAAACCAAGGAAAAACTCGCCAGCCCACCCGTTGCCAAATGGGTAGACACGGCGATCAAGGATCATTTTGACCTGTGGTTGTCAAAGGACCCCGCATCCTCTGCCAAACTGCTCGAATCCCTCATCGACAAAGCCGAAGAGCGCCAGCGCAGACGAAGCGACCGCGAACAAAGCCGGAAAACGGCGACACAAAAACTCCGCTTGCCTGGAAAACTGGCCGATTGTTCCCGTACAGATTCCATCGACACCGAGCTTTTTATTGTCGAGGGCGACAGCGCGGGGGGATCAGCCAAACAAGGCCGGAACCGCGAAACACAAGCGATTCTCCCTTTGCGCGGAAAAATTCTTAATGTCGTGAGCGCCACAGCCGATAAAATCCGCGCCAATCAGGAAATTCAGGATCTGGCGCTGGCACTCGGCTGTGGGTATGGCAAAAACTTCGATCTGAACAAACTGCGCTATGAACGCATTATCATCATGACAGATGCCGATGTGGACGGCGCCCATATCGCCGCGCTCCTCATCACCTTTTTCTATGACCAGATGCGCCCTCTGATCGAGGAAGGGCATCTCTACCTCGCCCAGCCTCCCCTCTACCGCCTTGTGAGTGGAAATTTGAGCGCTTATGCAAAGGACGATGCCCATAAGGAGCAACTCCTGAGCACCCAGTTCAAGGGCAAATCCAAAATCGAAATCAGCCGCTTCAAAGGTCTGGGCGAAATGCCTGCCAAACAGCTCAAGGATACCACGATGGATCCGAACCTGCGCACCTTGTTGCGGGTCACGCTTCCGGAAAAACTCCTGACCAGCGAAGATGAAAACCCCATGGAAACAGGCGCCCTGCTAACAGACATTGATGATCTGGTCGAGCGCCTGATGGGCCGCAACGCCGAGCCCCGTTTCCAGTTCATTCAGGACAATGCCGCCTTCGCGGGGGATATCGACGTTTAAAGTGAGAAAGGCGCCTCTTCAAAGGTACAATGCGCAAAGTCTTCTTCCTCTTTGTCCTCTTCCTGCTCGGCTTGTACGGATATATTGCGCGCCCTTTTACTCCCGCGCCGGAAGACGCGATCAAAGCGCTCTTCGCACAGGCCGGTTTTGAAACGCTCAAACTTCCACCGCCCGAGACCCATTTCGACAGGATCGAATATCACGATATCACACTGGACCCTGATGCCTTCAGTAGCATCAAGACACTCCGCCTCCACAAAACATGGACTGGCGCGCTCACAAGCGTGGACATCGAAGACCTGAACCTGACGGGAGAACTCGAACCCGACTTCACAGCACATATCGCAGGTCGCAAAAACAAGACCCTCTCCACAACATTTTTCACGCATCTCCCTCGTGTACCACTCCAGATCCGCAATGCAAAAATCGCCCTCCTGAGCGAGACGCAAGGCGGATTGACGCTCGAATTTTCTCTTCAACTGCGCCCGCAAGGCCTCGACACCGCTATAGAAGCCAGCCTCAAAGGGGCCCAGAAACAGCTGAGTTACGAGGGGCATATGAACGGCCTGATTACGGCACTGGGGAACTGGGAACTGCAAATGGAAATCGCTCAAGCAAAATTCGCGCTCGGCGCTCTGAAAGCCACCCGCATCAGCGGCACACTGGACATCACGGGGGAGCAGTTTGAAACCCCGCACCTCGTGGCGGATCTGGAAGCTGGCGGCCTCAATGTTTTTGAACTGCCTTTTCAAAATGCCTCTTTGACCCTCGATGGCTCCCCCTTTGATACAGGCCTGATTTTGGGAAGCAAGGCCACAGGTTACGAAGACATAGAATTCAGTCTGACCCTCGAAAGCCTTCAAAAATCAGATCATTACGCAGGGGCACTTCATGCTGAACGCATTGATGATCTCCAGCAGTATCTCTTGGCACAGAAGCTTTTTCCTTTTGTGTCGATCAATCAGACCTCTGCGCAAAAAGAAAATCCACTCACCTTGGCCTTCGAGGGGGATCAAACAACTCTGCGTTTTTCCATTCAAAAAACGCCCCCCCATCCGGTGCAATCCTTTATATTGCGGGCCGATAAAAATCACTCCCTCGCAGACATTCTATCGGGAAGCCGCTTTACGATGAAGCACTATCAGACCTCACACCCCGAACAGGTCCCTCTGGCACTCCAAATGGATTTTTCCAAGAACATTCTTCTGAGAGTTCCTGAGCGCAAAGCCCTGATTCTGGACCTTACAAACCCAAGCCTGTTGCTGGAAACACAAATACCAGAGTAAAAAAGCCCCTTTCAGGGATAGTCGCAACTATCAAACGTCACCTTCGCAAAAGAGCGGGCACCCTCCCCGATTGTCAGCCGGTATTCGCGGTTTTCTACAACCACGGAATGATTCATCGGGAACATGCCTGTCTTTTTTTCCTTGATCCCCTCCGGTGTAGTAAATTCCACATCCACCGCCTTTGTCGGATCGTACCAGGCTTCCGCATGCCCCGAGGCATTCATGGCCGAGATCCCGTGGGCCGTGATAATCAAAGCCCCTTCCGCAATACTGATCTGGCTGTCCGGACCTTCATAAGCGGGGGTGGACACCACAAAGCGTTTTGTTTCCGGCTCTGTGCAATTGCGTGGTGGACGGGCAGAACGGATCAAAAAGGAAAGCCGTTCAGGATCACGCCCTTCATCAAGTTGCTGTTTCAGCATGGTCACGAGGTCCCGCAAAGGCCCTTCTGGCAAAACCTCCTTGTATGTCTGTTGAAGTTGCTGATAGCGCGCCTGCGCGGTTTGCGTCTCTGCCCTGAGCTCCGTCACGGTGCTCTGAAGCGTATCACGCTCGACCGTGACCTCCTGCAAGCGGGATTCCAGCGCCCTGTTGTTGTGATGCGCGGCCTGCCCCCCAATCCAAAACCCCAGACCAAACGATACAATCAAAATGATAAAAACAAACAGGAATGCGGCAAAACGCTCGTTGTTTCTGCGCCGATAGCGGTTTTGAATGTTGTATGATGACATGACCGTCCGCCCCCCGATCCTATGGCGTTTCTATAGCGGGACGCAAGGATGTTTCCTCGAACTCTCCGAGATTTTTAAGCCCTACACGAAACAAAATTTCCGTACTGCTGTCACCCGAGACATCGGATGTAAAATTCTTTTCTCCGGTGAGCGACAAAAACAGACATTGCCCCAGATAATCAACCCCCGCATACGCTTTGCGCAAGCCTGGTGTTTCACCCAGATCCTGTGTGGCACCAGACCTCACCCGCCAGTCCTTGCGCAGATAAAGCTGGGCATCGGCCTGAACCTGTTCACGTGAATCTTCGATATCCGTTCCTTCCAGTCCTTTCGCAAACAGATACCGTCCGTTCAGCCTGAAATGGTTCCAGTCTGCCGCCGCATCAATCTCGTGCCGCTGTGAGGCAAAGGTATCATTGTCAAGTTGCATCCGGTAATCCAGATTATAAATATCCTTATAGCGACCCGAAATCTGGGCCACAAAATCGGAACGCTGTTCATCCAGACCAGACCCTCTCGGGAAGGGATTGTCGTCGTTCTGGAGTCTGTAACTTTGCCCCGCGAAGATCTCGCCCGCACTCCCGTCATAGCCAAAAAGCCCTGTCCGTAGGCCATACGTTACACGGTTTTGATCTTCCAGACGGTCATATCCCGCAAACCGGTTCGGCTCGAATAAATTGCTCGAATCAATCTGCACATCCGTACTGTCCTCATTGGGAATTCTGTCATTATTTGAAATATTGGGCGCGGCGGTCAAAGACACCACGGGCTCGATTTTAGCCTGCACCGATTCAAAGTCCCGCACCATCGGATAACTGGTCTGAACATCAGCCTGTGGAAAGACACGGACGGCAAAAACCTTTGAACTCCGGCCCGATCCGGCGGGAGCCGTGAGACGATCGGTTGTCCTGTAGACATCGCCGCGCACACTGGCCTGCGCCGTTGTCAAAAACCCGTAATCCGAAACCAGACGGCGCTTCCATCCCAGAGCACCGCCCACCCGCGAGATATCCTGCTCATCCCCGTCCCGTTGCAACCCCAGAGCCGAGGCCTCGGCTGTCCATTGCCCCCTGATCACGGGGACAGCCCCGGGTTCTCCCTTGAAACTGGCATAGGCCTCGGGCAGGACGTTGGGCTGATCCAAAGGCTCGGCCCTGATCCGTGTATCATGATAGGCCGCAAGGGATACGTTCGCGTAATCACGACCTGAAAAATGCTCCGCATAGAGTTTGTTTTTCAAGACATCCTCGTTTGTAAAGTCATACTGACGCATATACTGGTCATCCGAGGTCCATTTCACATTCAGGCCGGAGCGCCAGGTCTCGCTCATATCCCACAGCGCATCGGCAAATACATGCCCGCGCACTTCATCCTCTTCGCGTACCGCAAGCCCCGCTGTGCTGTCCGTTCTCGAAGAAGAGGTGATCCCGCCAGACGTTTTTAAAGAAGCATTCTCCCAGCGTTTGCGATACTCAAGCGTACCCAGAGGATCTTCTTCCGTCATAGCCATCAAACCAGCCGTGGCATCCTGATCCGGCGCCAACGCATAGTAATAGCGCCCTTGCACAAACGTCCCGAGCGCACTCTTGTAGCCAGCAGACGGGGCCAGAAAGCCGCTTTTTTGTTTTACAGTCCCGTCCGAGTGCGAAAAATAGGGCATATAAGCCACCGGAACGCCCTTGACCTCGAACCGCGCATGTTTGTACGTCACACGATGCGCCACAGAATCATGGGACACTTCCGAAGCGCGCATAGCCCACAAAGGGGCGCGTTCAGGATCAGCCTTGCAGGGTTCGCAGGGGGTGTACACGGCATCATGCATGGTTGTTTTCGTGCCCCCTTCCCGTTCTCCGCTTCCTGCCTTGAAGCGCGAACCATCGGCCATCGTGGTCCGGAGATTTTTGACCCTCCCGCTCTGCAAGCGATTCTGATAGGTGACCTCGTCAGACAGATGGATCGTCCCATCTTCTTCGTTCAAGACCACATACCCTTTTGCGTGCACCACATCTGAATCCAGATTGTAATCCACCGTATCGGCACGCAAAATCCGTCCGGACTGCTCCATCATGACATCCCCGTTAGCCGCGATCGTGCGGGAGGCTTCATCATGTTGCATCTGGTCCGCTATTAAATCCACGGGTGCCTCTTCGGACTCTGCAGGCGGCAATGGAGCGGGATTTTGCGGCACAGGCGGCATAGCCGTGAGGGATGCGGTTGTAAGCAGGCGGTCATCGACATACACCGAAGGGGCCGTTTCCGGAAAGGCCGCCGCCCAGCGATGCGAAAAGTCTTCTGCCTTTTGAGTGGCTGGTAAAACAGGCACGGGATCAAACCCCGTCAAAATCTGGGCCTGCACCGAAAAGGGAGCGAGACAAAAGACAAGAATTACAATCCGGCGCACAAGAGACATCAAACGGTTTTTTCAATTCCAGACCAGCAGGACAACACAACAAAAAAGCATACGCTTCGTTGACTGGAAGTGTGCCCCTGAAAGGGGTCTGCGGTCAAGGGACTATCGTTTTCCCGCGCCAAAAAAACCAGGAAGATCTTCTCCAAAGCCCTTGACGGTGACACCATAGTGATCATCGGGCAGGGTCTCTGGCGCCTTGGTAGGCGTTCTGTCAGGTTTTTGAGGGGTCATACCGCCCCGCTCATCCTGCGTCACCGGCACACGCGCCGTTCTGGGCTCTCTTTTTTCGGCAGGGTGCTCCGCATTCCGAGAAGAAACAGCGGATGGTCTTGCACGGACCGGCTTTTCTGCCGGAGCGGATATTTTTTCCTGCGCCTGTCCCATGTCATGAACAGGCACAGAGCGCTTTATCAGCTTTTCAATGGCGGTCAGGCTTTTTTCTTCGTCACGGGTCGCCAGCATCCACGCCCGCCCCGTCAGGCCTGCCCGTCCTGTCCGTCCAATCCGGTGCACATAATCCTCCGCATGGAACGGCACATCATAATTGAAAACATGGGAAAGCCCCTGCACATCAAGCCCACGGGCCGCCACATCGCTACAGACCAGCAAAGTGATCTGTCCGGCCTTGAACGCCTCGAAAGTCTCGGTTCTGGCACGTTGTACCATATCCCCGTGCAGTCCCTTGACAGAATACCCCTTGCCCGACAAAAAGCGAACCAGTTCGTCGATATCCCGCTTGCGGTTGCAAAATACAAACGCATTTTGAACCGCTTCCTCGCGGATCAGGCGCACCAATGTGTCTTTCTTGTTTTTCGGTGTCACATGCACCACGAATTGCTCGACATTCACCGCCGTAGAAGCGGGCGGGGTCACGGAAATTTCTTTCGGATTGCTTTGAAATTTCTGGGTCAGCTTGCGGATCTCGGGTTGCATGGTGGCCGAGAACAAAAGTGTCTGGCGCGTGGGCGACAACAAACTGACAATTTTCTCGATATCCGGAATAAAGCCCATATCCAGCATCCGGTCGGCCTCGTCTATCACCAGAATTTTAATGTCATTGAGCAGGATTTTCCCGCGCTCGAATAAATCCAGCATGCGCCCTGGCGTGGCAATCAGTACATCCACCCCGCGCTCCAGAAGACGCACCTGCTCCTCCATAGACACACCACCCACCAACAGTGCCTTGGTAAGCTTGGAATATTTCCCGTAGGTATCGAAATTCTGGGCGACCTGCGCCGCCAGTTCCCGCGTTGGCACCAAAATCAGGGAGCGCGGCATACGGGCCTTGGCCCGTCCCCCTGCCAAAATCTCAATCATCGGCAGGGTAAAGCTCGCGGTCTTGCCCGTTCCGGTCTGCGCCAGCCCCACAACATCGCGGGCCATCAGCACCA
The DNA here is from genome assembly GCA_964348795.1 of uncultured Pseudobdellovibrionaceae bacterium. Lineage (GTDB taxonomy): Bacteria > Pseudomonadota > Alphaproteobacteria > Micavibrionales > Micavibrionaceae > JADLAT01. Next base: position 42,597 of record CAYGDY010000014.1, read on the forward strand.
CCGGTATGGCCTGTTCCTGAATCGGGGTCGGGGCCGTATAGCCACAATCCGCAATCGCCTTCAGAAGATTTTCACTGAGTCCCAGTTTTTCAAATGTCATGTATTTTTAACTTTTTAATTTATATCCCCCTAGCTATTATACTTTTCTGAAAAAAGCAACAAAAGAGAATGGTTTTCATGGTTTCATACCAAATCGCCCTCCAGATGGACCCGATGGACCGGATCAGCGTCCGGACCGACAGCACCTTTGTTCTGGGGCTGGAGGCGCTCAAACGGGGGTATACCCTCTTTCATTACACCCCCGATACGCTGACCTTGCGCGGAAAAACCCTCACTGCGCAGGCCCGCTCCCTGACACTGCGCAGAGATCTTTCAAATCCCTATACACTGGGGGATCCCTTTACGCTCGACCTTTCAACGATGGATCTGATTTTGATGCGGCAGGACCCGCCCTTTGACATGGCCTATATCACAGCCACCCATCTTCTGGAGCATCTCTCCACGCAGACGCTGGTTCTCAATGACCCGAAAGAGGTCAGAAATGCACCGGAAAAGCTTCTTGTGACCCATTTTTCTGAATTGATGCCGGAAACGCTTATCACAAGAAACAAATGTGATATCAAACAATTCAGGGATGAGTTTAAGAATATAGTTTTAAAACCCTTGCATGGCAATGGCGGATCACAGATCTTTCACATCACGCCGGAGAATGATAACTTCAACGCGCTGTTGGAAATGTTTGAGGACCTCTATAAGGAACCGTTTATGCTCCAGCGCTATCTGCCCGAAATCCGGCAGGGCGACAAACGCATCGTTTTAGTGGACGGCGTGCCAAAAGGCGCTGTTTTGCGGGTTCCCAAGACCGGAGAAGCTCGTGCAAACCTGCATGTCGGGGGGCGGGCGGAAAAAACAACCCTGACCCGCAGGGAGCATGAAATTTGCGAAGCACTGGGACCGGAACTGCGCAGACGCGGACTGGTTTTTACAGGCATAGATGTCATCGGTGATTACCTCACGGAAATCAACGTGACCTCCCCCACGGGCCTGCAGGAAATCAACACGCTGGATCACGTCACACTGGAGGCCGACCTCTGGGATGCTTTTGAAGCACGGCTGGCGACACATAAGGGACAACGGTAATGTGGACTATCGAAGACTGGGAAGATTTTTTCTTCAATACCAAAAAACGCCTCAAACGCGAAAGCAAATGGAAACTGGCTTTTGCCGCCTGCATGATTGTGGCAATCCTGTACATCTTTTTAGGCTTTGGTTATAGCCGTGAAGAGCTCAAAAAAATCGAGAAGGAAATCACGCTGGCAAAAAAACTCTGCGAAGAGGCGGAAGAGTGGGTGCAAGGTCACATCAAACGCCTTAAAATGGGGGAGACAGACTTGCGAAGCGTGCCCGTAAAGGGAGAACCTGTCACACTTGAATATGTCGCCTACCCCGTCATTATTTTTTACGATACCGGAATCCGGAGCCTGACCTTTGGAAGGGAAACCGATCTGGCCTGCACGTTTTCAGACCCCCGAAGCAGTGACGTTGACTACGTGTTCAATTACGAAACCCATCTGTGGACGGATCACTCCCGTTTTGACCGCTGACGCCATACGAAGGACCCTGTGCCATGACCCACCACCCAGACCGTGAAGAAAGCCTGCTTTTTCAGCCCCGTTTTGACGAAAACGGTCTTATTCCCTGCATCACTACCAGCGCAAAAACCGGAAAAGTCCTGATGTTTGCCTATATGAACGCCATGGCACTCAGGAAAAGCCTGCAAACCGGCGAGGTTCATTACTGGTCACGAAGCCGCAACGCCCTCTGGCACAAGGGAGCCACCAGCGGACTCACGCAAAAAATCATGGAAATTCGGGTTGATTGCGATCAGGACTGCCTCTGGATACAGGTTGAAACCGGCGGGACTGCGCTGACAGATGGTGCGGAGGCCAGTTGCCATACCGGACGGGAAACCTGCTTTTATAGAGCCCTGACAGGTGCTGACGCGCCGGACTCGACAGAGATCATCCTGCGTTTTGTGGATGCGCGTCTGGTATTTGATCCGCAGGAGGCTTACGGCGCTTCCGCAAAAGCCCCCTGCGCTTCTGACACGCCAGACCCGTGAACATAATCCATGATCTCAGCCTGATGCCTGTGAATGACAAAATACACGAGCAGGTTGAACACAAGCAACACCGTCGCCGCAACCAGCAGGTGTCCGGAGATGTTCTTTTGAGGTTCGCAAGCCCCATGATGACAGCCATGATCGTGACAATCCATTTTCCGCGCATACCAATAAAGCCCCCAACCGGACGCAACAATAAACAGGGAAACCACAATCATCGGCGCTTCCCAATGGTGCATCACAGCGTGCAGACTTTCCATCCACCCGGGGACCGTCACCGCAAGACCAAAGCCGCTCAACAGGCTCAAGACACTGAATATAGTCGGCAGGACACAGCAAAAAACATGACTGGTCTCCGAGAGCACAATAGCCCACACAAGCGGTTTTTGATGATCGCGCATACGAAATCAGCCCCTTATCACAACAAAGATTTTTTAAAGTGATACTTTATAACACACAAGTTCCGAAAGGCAAGCACTAAAAAATCTTCTTCTACAAGAAAGGCAACCCTTGCGTGTGAGGCTTACATACTTTAGTATGACTCACGCATTACAATTTCTTTTGAATAGATGCACCCAGTCCAGCGAAAGGAGTATTGCCCTGTGTTTTTTTCGCCCACCACACCACCGAAATTTTTAAAATCCCCTTATAATCTCAGGGGCCTCAAAGTTCTCGTCATGGAAGATTTTCCCTATATGGCAGATCTTATGGTCTCCATGCTCATGGAGTTCAGCGTTGGGAAAGTTTTCACGGCCTGCAACCTAGAGGAATGCCAAGCCCTTCTGGATTGCTATAATATCAGCACCACCCAGAATACACATATCGACATCATCATCACCGATCTCCTGCCGCCACAAAAAACAGGGTTTGAACTGATCCGCTGGGTTAGAACCCATCAGGAAGAGTCCATCCGCTATCTCCCGATCCTTTTTTGTTCGGCCCATACCAGACTGAACATCGTGGAAGAGGGGCGGGATTTTGGCGCAAACGAAATTCTGGTCAAACCTCTCACCGCCGAAAAGCTTGCCCACAGACTCCTGCATATCATCGACTACCCACGAAGCTACGTCAAAGCCCCGCAGTTTTTCGGGCCTGACCGCCGCAGAAAAGAAAAACCGTTTACAGGGCAAGACCGGAGAACCCTGAGCGAACAAGACATGAGAGTGAGCTATGAAACCGCATAATCCTTCCGACCCTTCCGTGAGTGTTGAAATTATTCACAGACGCAACAGACTCAAGGAAAAAATAGCCCCAGAAACCAACCACCCCCCCGAAGAGACCGGATGCATTGATCCGTCCGCCATTGAGCGCGCCGGAGCCCTCATCAGGAATTCCCAAGACAGCTACGAGAGGGAGCTCCAAACAGCCCTTGGCCATCTTGACGCACAATGGAAAATACTAAAAACCCGTCCGGAAAAAGCGCGGGAAAAAGAATCCAGAGAAAACATCCACCGCTATGCCAACTTCATCAAGGACATCGCCTCAACGCATGACTTCAACCTGATGGCGCATTTTTCGGAGTCCCTGCGCAATTTTATCGACCTGTTCACCAGCGACAACCCCGCCCATGATATCATCATCGAGGCACATCTTGACACCATGGACATCGCCGCACACCAGAATCTGAAAGATGAGCACACACCGCAGGCGCAAGAGCTCAAGAACATGCTCTCGCAGGCCATCGCCAGACATCGTTGAAGAGTTAGCCCCCCTGCCCCTTCAGCGTAAAATCCAGATCCCTGATATGGATTTCTGTCTTCAGGGATCCGCTCCAGTCATCTGTCTTGAGTGTGCCCAGCACATCGAACGGAACCATATGTTTTTTGAGCAAAGCCTCCCCGAGCGGGGTTCCAAGCGCCCGAAACGCCATAGCCTTGATCCGGCCACCCCCTTCCCAGTCGGAAAGCATGACCCGAATATGCGCCCCACCAACGATCCCCACATCATGGACCCTGACATTGCGGAATAAAAACTGGGGTTCGGGGTGTTCCTGTCCGAATGGACCGATCTGGGTTTCAATCTGTGTCACAAAGGCCGGCGTTGCGCCGCGCACCGTTAAAACACCATCCACCAGCATGTCCACAACCAAGCCACCAGACGATTGCGTTGCAATCGTCTCTTCAAGAAACGCTTTGAAGGCGTCGAGCTTCTCGGGCCAAAGCGTAAAACCGCCTGCCATGGCATGACCGCCGCCCTTTTCTATGATTCCTGCCTGCCGCGCCGCGATAAAGGCCTGCGCAATATGAATACCTGCCACCGAGCGACCCGACCCCCTCAATTCCTTGCGTCCGTCTTCCCGCTCCACTGCGGTTATGACACAGGCTGGTTTTTTGGTCTGTTCTTTCAAGCGACCCGCGACCAGTCCGGAAAGCCCCGCGTGCCAGTTCTCATCATACACCACGATAACGGGTTTGGCCTCCAGCCCGAACCGCTCCACCTGCGCGAGCGCCTCGGCTTCCATCTGTTTTTGAATCACCTTGCGGGATTCATTGCAGTCGTGCAGGGTCCACGCGAGATTGCGCGCCTCTTCGGCATCCTCAGTGACCAACAACCGTGCACCGAGATCGGATTGATGCACCCGTGAACCGGCATTGATCCTTGGCCCCAGCACAAACCCCGCATGAGAGGGCGTCACCGCCCCTTTCAGGCCGGAGACCTCAATCAGCGCTTTCAGACCCACATGCGGCGTTGCGGCCATTTGCGCAAACCCCAGCCGCACGAACAGGCGGTTCACACCCGTCAGGGGAACCATATCGCACACCGTGCCGAGCGCCACCAGATCCAAAAAGTCCTTGCACGAAGGTTCTTGCCGGTTCAGTCCGGTGTAATATCCGCCCGCCCGCAAACGGTTATTGATGGCCACACATGCCATAAACACCACCCCCGCCGCACAGAGCACCTCAAGGCCCGATTCATCGTCCTTGCGCTTGGGGTTGATCACATGCACCGCGTCAGGAAGGGTCATTTCCGGTTCATGGTGATCCAGCACCAGGATTTCAAGCCCCATCTCACGTCCCGCATGAATGGTCTCAAAAGCCGTTGTGCCACAATCCAGCAAAAACACAATATCGGCCCCTTGCGCCTTCAGGGCTTCAAACGCCTGCACGTTCGGACCATACCCTTCTGTCAGGCGGCCCGGAATATAAATCGGCGCATGTACGCCGCACGCTTTGAGAAAACGGTGCAAAATAGCAGAGGCCGTTGCCCCGTCTACATCAAAGTCTCCGAAAATCGCCATGGATTTTTTATCGAGAATCGCCTGCACAACGTAATCAGCCAGCGCCCCCATCCCCGCCAGTGAAAACGGATCGGGAAAACTGGCACGCAACGTCGGGTTCAAAAAAGCGGGGACATCCGCGAACGCCACCCCGCGCTGACACAGCAAACGGGCAATCCCTTCCGGCAGATCATATTGACGCGCCACCCGTTCCACATCATCCAGCGTGACATCGGGGAGTATCCACCGCGCCAGACCGAGTGATTTTTCGTTCAGGATGGTCATGCCCCTGACCTGTTTAAATCGACTTGAGCCAATCCTTGCGCGTAAAATCGTGCGTGGCCTCTATCCGGCGCACAGTGCCGGATTTGGAGCGCATGACAAGAGAGGAGGTCTTCGCGCCGCCTACATAACGGCGCACGCCCCGAAGCATCGATCCATCCGTCACGCCTGTAGCGGCAAACATCACATTATCGCCCTTGGCCAGATCAGCTGTTTTGTAGATTTTATTCAGGTCCGAAATCCCCCAGCGCTCCGCACGGGCAATCTCGTCATTATTGCGAAAAATCAAGCGCCCCAGCATCGCACCACCGATACATTGCAACGCCGCCGCCGCCAGCACCCCTTCGGGCGCCCCGCCAGAGCCCACATACAGATCAATACCCGTCTCGGGGTCTGCCGTAGCGATCACGGCGCTGACATCCCCGTCCCCGATCAGGGTAATGCGTGCGCCCGCGGACCGCACATCATGGATCAAATCGGCATGGCGCGGACGGTCCAGAATACAGACCATCAGTTCCTCAACTTGCCCTCCCTTGACCTTGGCCAGTTTTTTCAGGACCTCCGCGATCGGCGCTTCCAGATCCAGCACAGAAGGGTCAACAGAGGGCCCCACCGCTATTTTCTGCATATACACATCCGGTGCATTCAAAAACCCGCCGGCATCTGTCATGGCAATGACCGCCAGCGCATTGGGGCCGCCATTGGCCGTAATATCTGTCCCTTCGAGCGGATCCAGCGCAATGTCGATCCGTGGACCTGTACCGGTTCCCACTTCCTCGCCAATATACAGCATCGGGGCTTCATCACGCTCCCCCTCACCAATCACGATACGCCCCTGAATATTCAGGGAGTTCAAGGCACTGCGCATCGCATCCACGGCGGCCTGATCCGCACCATCCTTGTCCCCGCGCCCCACCAGCCTCGAAGCCGCCAGCGCGGCGGCTTCCGTCACACGCACCACTTCAAGCGCCAAATTCCGGTCCATCATAAAAGATTGTTCCTGTGTCATTGTCTCTGCTTTCTGTATTTGTGCCATAATCCGGCCCTTTCAAATTTAAAATTTCTATTTTTCCGTTACCGTAAATCCTCGATCCGGATCAAACACGGGACATCCACAACGGATGATAATGCTCCAAATAACCGGCACGCCTCCCTCAGAACGGCCTGACGCGTTTCATGGGTCGTCAGGACAATTGGCACCGGCTGGCCCGGATCACGCCCCCGTTGTAGCAGACCTTCGATAGAAATGTCCAGTTCCTTAAGGATTGCAGAGACTTCGGCAATTACACCCGGGCGGTCGAGCACCATCAAACGGATATAAAAACGCGAAACGGTCTCCCCCACAGCCAGCCACTGCGCCTGCTCCAGTTTTTCGGCGGGCACACCAAAAGTCGGCAGACGAACCCCGCGAGCAATGTCCATCACATCGGACATCACCGCCGAGGCCGTAGGCCCCTCGCCCGCCCCTCGTCCCGTGAGAAGCTGGGCCTGCACGAAATCCCCTTCTATATAGACAGCGTTGTAAACATCCTCGATCCCGCCCATCGGGCTTGATATGGGCACCAGACAAGGCTCAAGAATCTGCATCAGACCCTCTTTCGTCCGCTCCGCAATGCCAAGAAGTTTGATCCGGTAGCCCAGATCCTCTGCAAAAGCGATATCGGTGGCATTGATATGCCGGATCCCCTGAATAGACATAGCCCTGAAATCAGGCCGGACGCCAAACGCCAGAGAGGTCAGGATACACAGCTTGTGCGCGGCATCAATCCCGTCCACATCGAAGCGGGGATCCGCCTCGGCATAGCCCTTGGCCTGCGCCTCCCGTAGAATCGTTTCAAAACCCTGCCCTGTTTCCCGCATCGCGGTCAGGATATAATTGCAGGTCCCGTTCAAAATACCATATACAGCGCGAATTTCATTGCCGGCAAACCCCTCGCGCAGGGTTTTTATAACAGGAATTCCGCCCGCGACAGAGGCCTCGTAGGACAAGGAAACCCCCTGAGACTCCGCCAATTCCGCAAGAAAAAAACCGGATTGCGCCATGAGCGCCTTGTTCGCGGTTACGACATGTTTTCCGGCCTTGAGCGCCTTTTGCACAAGATCTGCCGCAGGGCCTTCCGCGCCACCGATCAACTCGATCACAACGTCTATATCCGCCCGTCCGGCCAGAGCCACAGGATCCTCTTCCCATGCATAGCGGGATAGATCCACCCCACGATCCTTGTTCCGTTCGCGCGCTGAAATGGCCCGAATTTCAACAGGCCGTCCCGCACGGGCCGCAAGCAGGTCTGCCCCGCGCTGGACCAGTTTGACAACTCCCGTCCCGACCGTCCCCAGACCGGCAATTCCTAAACGAAGCGGCATTGCGGCCTCCGGCATATGTTTCATGAGCGTTCTTTCATGCGCAATATCATCGCGGTATTCATGACGGATTTAATAAAAGATTTCAACCCGTCTGGCATGAGAATCATCAGGCTGTCCGGTGCCGTCCTGCGGGGGCGCCACATCCCCCCACGCCGAAACCCGCAAGGAAGCCGCAGGCACCCCGCGGGCTATCAAGGCACGGGAGACCGCAAAAGCGCGATCCATGGAGACTTTTAAGTTTACGATCCGCCGCGCCGAATCAGTTTTCTGGTGGGCCTGCAGGCTCGCGTGTCCCTCGATCCGGACAGGACGCCCCGAACGCCCCAGCATTCCCGCCAGCGCATCAATCAAAGCCAGAGACTCCGCATCCAGCGCTGTGGAATCATGGGCGAAATACAGGAGATCACGGGGGCGTAGACCCGAAGGTCCGGCAACGACAGATCTGCGTCCTGAATCCGGAAAGCGCGCCCCGCCATCCAGTGAAAAAATCTCGACGGAACCGTTTTTCGATTTATGCGATTGAAAAGGAGAAGAAAACGCCAACTCTTTGCTCTCCGCCCCATACGGGGGGAGCGCCTCTACAGGCGACACCGCAAGGGCAGAAGAAACACGGGATCCAGAACCCCGAGTGTCCGGCATATCAGAATCCAGAGAAAAGAGCTGAACGCGCCCCTTGGTCGAAAGCGCGACAGCTCTTGCAATATCGGCCTGCGCCATTTTGGGGGCCTGCACGGGCGGCAGATCAGGCGTCAAACGCTCGGATGTCTCCACGGATGCAACAGGATCCCCCGAAGGCAACGGTGCAGGTTCAAAATAAGCACAACCGGCCAGAGAAACCGTTAAAACGCACAAGCCAATAAGATTCCGAACCGTTTTTATCACCGACGCAACATCCTTCAAGAATGGACCTGATTTTTTCAGATTTTTCAGGCCTGTTTATACACAACTAAGAAGAAAGCCATTATTGAGCGATTCACAACACTCTTGCAAGCCCTCGGGCTGGATTAAAATAAAGAATCGATTTATAAAGGATTTTGCAGTACACTTTCCCTCGGGACTGCGATCCGAAAAGACGTTCAAACAAAAATCAAAGACAAGTAACGAAGGTGGCAGATATGAGTCAGGTAATCCAGAACATGTCGAAAAAGAACGGCAAACCGCAAAGACCCTTGAATGACAATCAGGAAGCCGCCCAGAAGCAATTCGACAAGATGCCGGACCCTGTAGCCTTGTCCCAGGCGCTCATGAATGCATTCCAGCGCTCCCAGCCCCGCATGCTGGAAATGATGGAACGGTATTCCGAACAGGCCACCCAAAATCCGCCGCAGGCTCTTGATCCGGACCCGATGAACCTTATGGAAGCCTCTTTGGACATGATGTCAGCACTGGCCGCCAATCCGTTCCGCTATTGGGCACTCCAGATGGAATATGCAGGAAAGCAGGCGGAACTGTTTCAAAATTGTAAACAAAAATTCTGGGGGGAAGATGTTGCGCCCATCATCGAGCCCAAGAAAAACGATCGCCGTTTCAATGCGCCGGAATGGAGTGATACGGTCCTGTTCGATTTTATCAAACAATACTATCTGCTGGCCTGCGATTTTGTGACTCAGACACTGGACGCAACCGAAGGGCTTTCAGGAAAAAAGAAAGACAAGCTGTCTTTTATCGCCCGCATTTTCATGGAGGCGCTCTCCCCGTCCAATTTCATTTTCACCAACCCCGAGGTCCTGAATGAAACGATCAAGACAGGCGGTGAAAATTTAGTCAAGGGCTTCGAGAACTTCGCGCAGGACCTTGCCCGTGGCAAGGGAGAACTCAAAATCAGCACCACAGACTACAACGCCTTCAAACTGGGGGACAACCTTGCCACGACACCCGGACAAGTCGTCTTTGAAAATGACCTGATCCAGTTGATCCAGTATGAGCCCTCTACGCCACAGGTCTTCAAGCGCCCGCTCCTTGTCGTCCCGCCATGGATCAACAAGTTTTATATTCTGGATTTGCGCCCTGAAAGCTCTTATATCCGCTGGGCCGTTGAACAGGGCCACACCGTATTTTGTGTTTCGTGGGTCAATCCGGATGCTTCGCTGGCACACAAGACGTTTTCGCATTATATGACCGAAGGCGTTCTGGCCTCTCTGGATAAAATCAGGGAGATCACAGGCGAGCCAGATTGCAACGCCGTAGGATATTGCCTCGGCGGGACGCTCCTGACAACCACCATGGCCTACCTCTCCGCCCAGAAACAAGGCAAGCGGATTGCCTCTGCAACCTTCCTGACCACTCTCGTGGATTTTTCGGAAGCGGGTGAAATGAAGCTCTTCACTGACAAGCTCCAGATCGAGGCCATGGAAAAAATCATGGCGCGGGACGGCGTGCTTCCCGCCAGTGAACTACAAAGAACCTTCAAGCTTCTGCGGGCCAATGATCTGATCTGGTCCTTTGTAGTGAACAATTATCTCATGGGGCGGGACCCCTTCCCGTTTGATCTTCTTTACTGGAATGATGATTCCACGAACATGCCTGCCGCCGCACATAATTTCTGCCTGAAGAATTTTTATCGCGACAATCTGCTGGTACAGCCCAATGCACTGGAAATCAACGGGGTGCCGATTGACATTTCCGTGATTACGACGCCGTGCTATTTCCTTTCCACGCGGGAGGATCATATCGCGCCATGGAAGGCCACCTACAAGACCACAGCCCTGATCAACGCCCCCAAGACCTTTACCCTTGCGGGCTCGGGACACATTGCGGGCGTGATCAATCCCCCTGCTAAAAACAAGTACCAGTACTGGACGGCCAGCGAGACCCCCGCCAATCCCGAAAAATGGCTAGCACACGCCACGGAGCACGCTGGCTCATGGTGGCCCCACTGGCAAAGCTGGCTCGCGGACCATGCAGGCGGGAAGACCGCGCCCCGCATTGTCCCCCAAAGTATAGAATCCGCCCCGGGCCGCTATGTGATGGTTCAGGGCACGTAGAAACCCTGAACACTGAAATCAGGCTTGTATTTCAGAAAAAAAGATTCTATAAGCGGGGCGTTGAAAGTTTTTTGCCCGTACATACCGATAAAGAGGATTGCAGATGGCCCGCGTTACCGTTGAGGATTGTGTCGATAAAATTCAAAACCGCTTCGAGCTGGTCATGGTGGCCGCCCAAAGGGCGCGAAAAATCGGCTCTGGCGCCGCATTGACCCTGCCCCGCGACAATGACAAAAACCCCGTTGTGGCCTTGCGCGAAATTGCAGAGCAGACCATTGACACGGAAAACCTCAAAGAAGAGCTCGTCCGCTCCCATCAGCGCATGGTGGCCTTTGAAGAAGAGGAAGAAGCGATCGACCTCATGGATGGCGAAGAGGAATGGAGCGCCATTGCCCGCAAGCAAGCCGAGAACGAGGGCATGTATACCGATGAGGACATCGTGGACGAAGACGATGAAGACGAGCCTTCTCTGGCCGATCTGGCGGGCGGAGATCCCGAGGAAGCCTGACACAAGAAGGACACACCTTATTTTGTCTTTACTTTACCTTCCCTCCTTTGCAAAATTCTCAAAAACCTCGCGTAACGGCGGGGTTTTTTGATGGTTTTTATAAGAAACATCTCCTATGTATAGTCATTTGTATATAGTCCTTTCAGTTAAAAATCCGACATATTTATCGTCATGCCCGCGCAGGCGGGCGTGATGGATTCTGATTTGAAAGGGCTATAACTTTGGCACAGTTCTGCTGTCCCCCAACAAAAAAACGCCCCGTTAGAGGGGCGCTTCTTTGTAACAATTCTTTTTCAGTTTTGAGCATTTGGTAAAGGAGAAAAAGAACCCATACAAAACATATTGCAACAATGAAGCGATTAACGCTTTGCCCACTGTTTCGTCCGGCGGGCCTTGTGCTTGCCGACTTTCTTCCGTTCCACAATCCGGCTGTCCCGTGTCAACATACCCGCTTTTTTCAAGGCGGGACGCATTTCAGGAGCAAAGTTTTCCAGAGCGCGGGAAATCCCGTGACGCACCGCGCCCGCCTGACCCGACAATCCGCCACCCTTCACCGTGCAGATCACATCGAAATGCCCGACGGACCCCACGATCAGAAACGGTTGGTTGAGAATCAAACGCTGGGTCTGGCGTGCAAAGTAAATACTCTGGTCACGACCATTGACCGTCACTTTACCCGTGCCTTTTTTCACCCAGACGCGAGCCACAGCATCCTTCCGGCGCCCCGTTCCGTAGGAGCGTCCCATCTGGTCAATCTTGGGTTCGCGGGGAGCAGAGACTTCCGGCGCACTTTCCACCACATCGGACACGACAGGCGTAGAATCCTTCATATCTTTCAGATCTTTTAAACTTGTTGTTTTTTTATCAGCCATCGCTTTGCTCTCTTATCTTTCGTCACTTATCGTTTATTCTTGGGATTCATGGAAGCCACATCAAGAATCTCGGGTTTTTGCGCTTCATGGGGATGCACGGCTCCGCCATACACACGCATATTGGAAAAAATCTGACGCCCCAAAGGCCCCTTCGGCAACATCCGCTCAACCGCCTTTTCCAGCACGCGCTCAGGGTACTTCCCATCAAGAATCTGGGCTTTCGTACGCTGTTTAATCCCGCCCGGATAGCCCGTGTGCCAGAAAAACAGGTCATTTTCACGTTTTTTGCCAGTAAGTTTCACCTTCTGGGCATTAATAACAATCACATTGTCACCGCAATCCATATTGGGAGTGAAGCTGGGCTTGTGCTTTCCGCGCAGACGCATGGCAATGACGCTGGCCAGACGACCCAGCACAACATCCTGCGCGTCCACCAAAATCCATTTTTTTTCAATCTCTGCCGGTTTCGCAGACGTGGTCTGTTTCATTGTCGTATCCTTGATTTTTCTAAAAGTGAGGCGTTTATGCCAGAACCTTTTGCCCCTGTCAACAAAAAACAAACGAAAACAGGATGGTAAAAGAGCGGTACAATAATACCGCTCTCGAGAGATTCTCTCATGTATCCTGCAGAACACAAAGAACAGACTCCGTCAAACACCCCCCCCTGCAGACCTATTTCTCCGCAGGGGCGTTGAATTTTCCAAGATTCCCGAGAAACTGTTGCATCACGGTCACATCATTGCCGTTGGTTTTTGTTTTTTCCCGTACATAAGGGATATTCATCCGGTCCCGATTGATTTCATGGACGGAATCCAGAACCCCTTGAGGATCAAAAGCCACCTGAATAATGCGCTCCTGCGTAATCTCGGGATCAAGAATCCCGCGCTTTTCCGTTTTCTGGCCGATATAGTACCAGACATTTGAATCAAAGGTGGACTGGGTCGTGGGAGAACCCAAAATCCGAAGGACTTCAGAACGGCCACTTTGCCCTGGCGTTAACTGGTCCAACTGGTAATTCTCCAGCATATTCCCGCGCTGGGCCACCGTCGGCGTGCAGGCAGACACCATGAGACTCACAGCACACAGGGCCATGACAAAGAAAACACTGGAATATTGAATGAGGGTTCTATACATGTGAATCCCTATAGCAAACTTCTCCGCCTTTGACAAAAGGAATATTTGGGACACGATCAATGTTGGTACGCCGCAAAAAGACAAGCGACACACTTCCCGCCGCGAAACAGGTTTACAGCGCCCTTCTCTCCCATATCCGTCATCCGGTTTTCTACACCACCTACCAGATCCCCGATACCTTCGATGGACGATTCGACCTCCTCCTTCTCCATCTTTTCCTTGTGATCGAGCGCACCTTGAAAGAATTGCCGGAGGAAGCCTTCGCCTTCAACCAGGCCCTTTTTGATGTCACCTTTGCCGATATGGATCAGACCCTGCGGGAAATGGGAATTGGCGATATGGGGGTTCCCAAACACATGCGCCGGATGATGAAAGCCTTCAATGGCCGGATTCAGGCCTACCACACGGCCCAAAACACAGGCACCCTGCCCGAGACCTTGCAAAAAAACCTGTATGGCACCTGTGAGACCATCCCCCCTCAGGTCCTGCACGCCATGACACTCTACGTGCAGGACACCGGCTTACAGCTTTCCCTGCAGGATTTTCAACCCCTCTCACAGGGCATAATACAACTGCCTCTGCTTGATCAAAACAGGAAATAATCTCTATGTCACTGCCTTCCACACCCACTCCCGAAACCGAATGGTCCTGCTTTTTTGATGTCGCCACACTGGAAGGCACCAGACACACCCTTACCATTGCGCCCGATGCGGAAGAGCGCCTCAAACTCGCGGCGCGTCTGGGCCTGCTGTCTTTGAATGCCCTGACAGCCGATCTCGTCATTGCGCGAAAAAGCGGCGCACTCGCCTATCATGTGACAGGAACCTTCCGCGCCGATATCGTTCAGGCCTGCGTTGTGACATTAGAGCCCATCGCCTCAACCATTACGGATACACTGGAAAGCTGGTTCGCGGACCCCGAAGGGACCATTACCATCGCCAAGCTCCGCCATGCCCGCCAGACACAAAAGAATCAGGGTGAAACACCCTTGCTGGAAGAAAAGGATGACCCCGAATCATTGGTCAACGGACAGATTGATCTCGGGGAACTTGTGACACAATTTCTTTCTCTGGCGCTGGATCCCTATCCACATGCGGAAGGGGTGGCCCTTGAATCACTGGCGCCCGCAGTGCCACACGACAAAGAGGCCCCCGATATGATCAAAAACCCCTTTGCCGCCCTGAAAGACTGGAAATTCAAGCGATCCGACGATCAAAAGGGTTAGGGTCTCCCCTCAGATCAGTCTGGGAGTCCCCCTTCTTGCGCAGACCCGAACATCTTTGCATTTCGGCCTGACACGCCCGTAGCACTTCACGTTCATACAACGCATCTCCCAATGCAGTGTGCGCCACCTCCGGATCTATCTCATGCGTCAGTTTCGAGCGACTCCACTTCCGGCAGGTTTCATATGTATCCTTGAAATGGACTCTCTCAATCCCGATGTCCTGCATAAATTCCAAAAAGCGGCCCTCAAACCACAAATTCAAGACAGAAAAATCCCCGATCCCTCCGCTTTTCGCCCAGATACTGACAAAACGGGGCGGGCGGGTTCCCGTCACGGAAACCACATCATTGAGGTACTCTTTCATATCGTTCAGAATCTCGCGATTGGGTTGACGATACGCTGGCGCCGGTAATTTTGGCAAAACCTGTTCCGCCAGAAAAGGGTGGATCTGGGCGGCTTTTTGATTGAACTCGCTGGAAACCGCATAAAAATAGTCTTGCGCCTCTTTCAGAGAGACCATCGCAATGCTGATCGGGTCGATGACAAAACCGCCGACCCGATCATTGAACTCCGTATCCAGAACAATGTCGACCACAGGCGCAGGGTGTCTGGAACATATCTCGTCCCTTTTGGGCCAAACAGCGGCCAAAGCAGACCCTGCTTTAGAAGATGTTCTTAAATATGTCAATTATAAAACCTGTTCACTATTTTTTTCTTGCTCTGTTTCAAGAAACGCTATACAAGAAGCCTTCGTTTGAAAAGAAAAATATACAAAGGACTTCGGCCATGGCTGTTCCAAAAAGAAAAACCAGTAAATCCAAGCGCAATATGCGCCGTTCCCACCATGCCCTGACCCCCGAAAACTGGGTCGAGGATTCCAGCTCCGGTGAGCCAAAGCGCCGTCACCACATTGATTTGAAATCTGGCACCTACAAGGGAAAACAGGTGATCGAAGGACGGGCATAAGTTTTTGCCGCACATTGTTTGATGTATTCTTCGCGCGAAAAAAACACTACAATGCTTTTCGGAATGCCCTGTCTGGGGCATTTTGTACTTTCGAGGGGGGCAAGAGCCCCGCATATCACAAGGACGCTCAATTGTCATCTCACACTACGATAGCACTGGATGCCATGGGCGGGGATTTCGGCCCCGAATCCGTTGTGCCTGGAGCGGCTCTCGCCCTCAAAGCCCGTGCGGACCTCCATTTTCTGATCTTCGGTGACGAAGCCCGTATCCAGCCTCTTCTGGACCGCAATCCCGCTCTCATGTCCGCCTCCACGCTGATCCATACGGACAAGATGATCCATAGCGATGACAAACCTTCCAATATTTTGCGGGCCAGTAAAGGCACATCCATGCGTCTGGCCATCGAAAGCGTCCAGACGGGGCAAGCTCTCGCGGTTGTCTCCTCCGGCAATACCGGCGCGCTCATGGCGTTGGCAAAGCTTGTCCTGAAACCCCTTCACGGGATCCACCGCCCCGCACTGGCCAGCATTTTGCCCGCACAAGGGGGGGAAACCGTCATGCTGGATCTCGGGGCCAATGTACTGGTTGATGCGGAAAGCCTTGTGCAGTTTGCCGTTTTGGGCGCCGTCTTTGCCAAGCTTCACAAAAAAATAGAACGCCCGACCGTGGGCTTGCTCAATGTCGGATCCGAAGAAATGAAAGGGCCGGAACATGTGCGCGAAGCCGGACAGATTCTCTCCCGCATCAGTTTTCCTGGCATTTACAAAGGATTTGTAGAAGGGAATGATATCACACAAGGCACGGTGGATGTTGTGGTGTGCGATGGCTATGCCGGAAACATTGCCCTCAAATCCATAGAGGGTGTCGGAAAACTCACCCGCTACTACTTCAAAAAATTCATGACGCACAACCTTCTTGGGATTCTCGGAAGCCTCATAGCCTATTGTTCGTTGAAAAACTTCAAGGACAAGCTCGATCCACGCCGCTATAACGGAGGGGTCTTTCTCGGGCTCAACGGGATTTGTATCAAAAGCCACGGCGGAACCGATCCTGTGGGCTTTGCACGGGCCATCCATCTGGCCGCCGAACTCGCCACACAGGGTTATATCGATGAAGTTGCCCGGGATATCAACCGCCTGATGAATCAGGAATCCTTTGTTTCGCAAGGGATTTCGTAACCCAAACACGCCAAAAAAAAGCATTCAACCGTATGATCCGTTCCGTACTCTCCGCCACAGGGGCTTACCTGCCAGAAAAAATCCTGACCAATCGGGAGCTTGAAACCATGGTGGACACCACAGACGAATGGATTGTCCAGCGGAGCGGTATTTCATCGCGCCACATTGCAAGCCCCCATCAAAAAACCTCCGATCTGGCGATTGCGGCGGGCCGCATGGCACTGGAGCGCTCCGCTTTATCGGCAGAAGATATCGCGGGCGGGATCGATGGTGTCATCGTGGCCACCACCACGCCGGATCAAACCTTTCCGTCCGTAGCCGTGCGCGTACAATCCGCGCTAGGTTTGAAGCCCGGGCTCGCCTTTGACGTACAGGCCGTCTGTACCGGATTCGTCTATGCCCTGAGTATTGCCAACAATTTCATTACAACGGGACAGGCACGCCGGATTCTTGTGATTGGCGCGGAAAAAATGTCATCGGTCGTGGATTGGACAGACAGGACCACCTGCGTCCTCTTCGCCGATGGCGCAGGCGCTGTGCTTCTCGAAGCGCAAGACGGCGCAGGAACTCTGGCAGACTCTGGCGTGCATTCCACCCATCTTTACGCCAACGGGCATCAGGCCGATCTGCTCCATACTTCGGGCGGCCCCTCCTCCACAGGCACGAGCGGACATATTCTTATGCAGGGACGGGATGTGTTCAAATACGCCGTGCAATACATGGCTGACGTGGTACAGGAAACGCTGGATTATAACGCAATCACCGCGCAGGAGATCGACTGGCTGGTTCCACATCAGGCCAATATCCGGATCATCGAGGCCACGGCCAAAAAGCTGGACCTGCCCATGGAAAAAGTCATCGTGACAGTGGATCACCATGGCAACACCTCCGCCGCCTCGATCCCGCTCGCGCTCCATGAAGCGGTAGCGGATGGACGAATTCAGCGAGGCGATCTCCTCCTGCTCGAAGCGATGGGCGGTGGCCTGACATGGGGGTCAGCCCTGGTCAGGTTTTAAACTCGTCAAACGCATCCGGCAGAGCCTCCGACCCCTCTTTCACATCAACAACCGCCCCTAGCCCCTTGAACCCAAAATCATTTTCTGGGGATGAAATGGAGAGAAAGGATTGACGTGCAGATTTTCCGGCGCTAATCTGCCGTTATCCATATTTTTTCGAGGAGAAATGCACACGATGACCCAACGCACCATCACACGGGCCGATTTAGCCGAGGCCGTTTATGAACAGGTCGGCCTGTCCCGTAACGAATCATCCGATCTTGTGGAAGCGGTTCTGAATGAAATTTCCGATGCGCTGGTCAAAGGCGAATCCGTGAAGATTTCCTCCTTCGGCAGTTTTTCGAGCCGGAAGAAAAAAGAGCGGATCGGGCGCAACCCGAAAACAGGGATCGAAGTCCCCATTTCCCCGCGCAAGGTTCTGGTGTTCAAGGCGTCTCACATCCTGAAAGACCGGATCAACGGCAAGGCATAAAACGACCGGATCAATATCAAAAAAGGGAAACCGACCGCCATGAACGCTTCCACCCCTCCAAAAACACAAGACGCCGTCTCCTATGCCACAACCCTTGCACCGGTGGAGGCCACAACATCCCAGAAGGCGCTCCATAAAACGCCTCTGACAGGGCGGGACGTCCTCCTGCCTTCCCCGTCCGTGCATGCGCCGCAAGCCAAAAAGGCGCCTGGAGCGTTTAAAACCATCAGCGAAGTCGCGGATGATCTGGATGTCCAGCAACATGTCCTGCGTTTTTGGGAAACAAAATTTTCGCAAATCCGCCCCCTGAAACGCGGCGGTGGACGGCGCTATTACAGACCCGAGGATCTGGCCCTGCTCCAGAAAATTCACCATCTGCTCTATACCGAAGGCTACACAATCAAAGGTGTGCAGAAGCTCTTGAAGGAAAAGGGCAAAGCCCATGTGATGCAAGATACCCCCGCGCAGGCCCGCAACAATAATACCAACCCTGCAGAAACACACCCTTCCAGAACGCAGGGACAGGCGACAACGGTGAAAGGCACATTGTCTGCGATCAAACCCGCGCAGAAAATGCTGTTGCAAGACACGCTGGAAGACCTGATTGCGCTTCGGGCTATCATAAAACCTGCAAAAACCCGCGTTTAACGTTTGCGTCCTGTTATAAAATCATGTAAGACAAACAGCCAGACGGAAAAACAGCGTCCCTCTGCTCTAAAATAGATCGGAACGTAGCGCAGCCTGGTAGCGCACTTGCATGGGGTGCAAGGGGTCGGAGGTTCAAAT
>CAYGDY010000015.1:0-59876 GCA_964348795.1 uncultured Pseudobdellovibrionaceae bacterium
TGCTCCATTGATGAAATCTTCACTTTGAATCAATTTATATGACGGAGGCTATATATGATGCCATCGAACAGGATTTTGATTTTCTTTAAAAACCCCACTGCGGGCTCTGTAGTTTTTAGATCCTTCGGCTTCGCCTCAGGATGACAGAGTAAAAAAGCTGTCATTCTGAACGTAGTGAAGAATCTCTTTGAAAAAAGTGAAGATCCCTCGACTGCGCTCGGGATGACAGGAAGGGTGGGGCAGGGATGACACACAACCCCTCGTCATCGCGAGGCCTTCCAAAGGCCGTGGCGATCCAGAACATCTGAAAAACGGAATTGCTTCGCCGTAGGCTCGTGGGTGGCGGGCTTGGGGGTCTGTGCCTTCGTGTGCTTTGTGGTTAAAAACGGATCCCCGCTTTCGCGGGGAAGACAGGGGCTGGGATGACAGAATGGAAAAACGCCCTACCCCACCAGTAACAAATCATCCACTGTAACGTCCGGCCCGTCATTGCGTTCTGGCAGGGGTTTGAAGCTGTTGAACAGCGCGGCGGCCTTGTCGAGCGTTTCCTGATATTCGGCTTCCGCATCGGAATCGGCTGTGATCCCGCCGCCGACCTGAAGGCTCACTTGTTTGCCTTCATACACCAACGTGCGGATCAGGATATTACTATCCATCGTGCCATCAAACCCCACATACCCCATCGCCCCGCAATAGGGGCCACGGCGTGTGGGTTCGAGTTCCTCGATGATTTCCATGGCGCGGATTTTGGGCGCGCCGGTGATGGAGCCCCCTGGAAAGCACGCCCGCAGAAGATCCCTCGGCGTTTTTTCCTCCGCCAGAGTCCCGCGCACAGTGGACACGAGATGGTGCACGCTGGCAAAGGTTTCGAGTTTGCACAGCTCGAAGACATTGACACTCTCGGGCGTGCAGACCTTGGACAGATCGTTGCGCAGGAGATCGACAATCATGGTGTTTTCCGCGCGGTCTTTCTCGCTCTGGGAGAGGTCCTTTTTTGCAAGATGATCTGTCTCCACATTTTTGGAGCGCCGGCGCGTCCCCTTGATCGGCTTGGTTTCCACCATGCGGTCCCGCAGGCTCAAAAAACGCTCCGGCGAAGCGGAAGCAATCGTAATCCCCCCGCAATTCATGTATCCGGCAAAGGGCGCGGGGTTCACGTGACGCAGACGGAGATAATGCGCGAACGGGTCGAAATCATCGGGCAGATCGGCATCAAAACGCTGGGAGAGATTGGCCTGAAAAATATCACCCGCCTTGATGTACTCTATGGTTTTTTCGACATGTGTTTTATAGGCGCTGGCGGTGATGCGCGGGGTCCACGTTATGTCCGTGCCGGTGAAGGGCTCGGGTTTGAAAGGGTGCGCAATCAGACTCAAAAGATAATCCTGTTTCCGGCGGGCCTCGGTGTAATTGGCCGCATGGGTGAACAGCCATGCCTCGTGTTTGCGGTGGTCAAAGGCGATGACCTGATCATAAATGCCCACGGCCATATCCGGCATGTCGGGCGCGCTCTGGGCGGTCTCCGGCAGATCTTCGAGGCCACGGGCCAGATCATAGCCGAAAAAACCTGCCGCGCCGCCCTGAAACGGGGGCAGGCCGCGAATAGTCCTGATGTCGGGGCGCCAGTGGGCCAGACGCTCCTGCACAATCGCGAAGGGGTCGCCCTTGCGTTTTTCCTGTGTATCCCAGTTGGTGAGGGTCACTTGCCCGTCCTTGGCCTCGATGGTTTCGATCGGGTGGGAGGCAATAAAGGAATACCGTCCCGCCTCGTGCCCGAGATCGGCGCTGTCCAGCCAGAGACTATAGGGGAGGTGCTTGAGCGCGGAAAAAACAGCCAGAGGCTCCTTGTTCTGTAGCTCGAGAATAAAAGGCGTCATGGGTACGTCCTTTCCGCAATGTTGTCCCTGTTCAAAGACACATGATTTTTTTGTATGAAGGTATCATACATAAAGTATCCCCTTAAAGCAAGTCTGGCCCCAGATGCGCCCTGACGCCCGCCAGAGCTTCGGAAAGACTGGTTTTGATGATCTCCACCCCCTCAGGGAAGGCCGTAAGGAGACGGGAGGGCAGGCTGGGGTCGAGAATCACGAACGCCCCCCGATCATCTTTCCGGCGGATCAGCCGCCCGAACGCCTGCTTGAGTTTTAAATGCGTCATCATGTCGTCATATTGTTTTTTGTCCTGTCCTGTTTCGCGGGCGAAGGCTTCACGGCGGGCTTTGTGCAGGATAGTCGGGCGGGGCCACGGCACGCGGTCAAAGACGATCAGGCGCAAGGATTCTCCTGGCACGTCCACGCCGTCGCGCACGGCATCGGTTCCCAGCAGGCAGGCATGGATATTTTCTCGAAACATATCAATCAGTGTGCCGATATCAATCGAATCCACATGCTGGCCATAGACCGGAATACCCCGTGCTTCGAGGGCTGGCGCAATGGAATCATGAACTGCGCGTAGGCGGGATATCGCGGTGAACAGGCCCAGCGCACCGCCGCCTGCTGTCTGAAACAAAGCACGGTACGCCCCGCTGACCTGTTCCAGATTATTTTTTCCCACATCGGTGATGATAAAGACTTTTGTGTTGTGGGCGTAATCGAACGGAGAGGGCAGGCTGATGGTCTGGCTCTGCGCCGCCAGATATAGCGCGCCGGTGCGTTTGCGGGTGCCGGACCACTCACCGCTCTGTTCATCGGTGGGGTCACGCAGGGTCGCGGACGTGACCACCATCCCCTGCACATGGGGTTTAAGGGATTCGGCAAAGGGTTTCATGGGGTCAATCACATGGCGGTGCAGGCCCACATCATAGGCGCGCCCGTTCTCGCGGGAGATTTCCATCCAGTCGATGCATTCGGGCGGGCTGTTCCCGCTTTCGAGGGTTTCCAACATCGCAATCCATGCCTGAAGCGTCATAGTGCTCCGGCGCTCCAGCGCGGTGCTGATGGTGTCCATCCGGTTTTTCGTGTCCGCCGCCAGAGTGCCCTCGTTTTCCGCGAGTTTTTGAAGCAAGAGCTTTGAAAGACCCTGCATGGGTTTTTGGAGTTTTTTGAGCGCGGTTTTCAGCGTGCGGGCTTTGTCCTTGACGGTATCATTTACCGGAAATGTTTCGGTTTCAAGAGAATAAGGGCCTTCGCGGTCCTTGCCCTCCGCCCGTGCCAGCACTTGCGCATGCACTTCCAGCAAAAACGCTTCGCAGGGGCCCATGGGCGACTGATCCTTGATCCGGCGGGTCCAGTTATCCGAGGTCAGGCATTCAGCCGCGTATAAAATATCGCGCAGAAAATCTTCTGCGTCTTTCATGCCCTCGCACAGATCTTCGATCCGGCGTTTGAGTCCGCGTGTGCGGGATGTCCGGCTTGAACCCTCTCCGCCCAGAACCCAGCGCCGGAAATCCCGTGTTTCCATCCCGCTCAAATGGGCGGAAAATGCGCTGTCTGCCGCATCGAACAAATGATGCCCTTCATCGAAAATATACCGCGCGGGCAGGCGTTGATCGGAGCGGGACAGCGCGGACTGAATCATCACCAGCGCATGATTGGCCACCACAAGGCGGGCGCGTTCTGCCTTGCGTGTGGCGTGTTCGACAAAACATTTTTTGTAGTGATCGCATGCGGCATACAGGCACTCCCCGCGCTTGTCCGCCAGACCACTGGTAAAGGCCGCTCCCAGCAAACTGCCCAGCCAGCCCGGAAATTGCGCACCGCTCAAATCACCGTCCGATGTGACCACGCTCCAGCGTGCCATGATTCCGGCCGCAATCACCTGCGTGATATGTCGCGACAGCGCCGCGCCGTTGATCGTGTCTTCCAGATTGAGCAGACACAGATAATTCTCTCGCCCTTTGCGGGTGGCGACATGCAGGTTTTTAAGGGTGGGGTCGGGGTACAGCCGGTCGAGCTCCTGCCCGATCTGGCGTTGCAGGTTTTTGGTATAGGTGGAAATCCACACGGTCCCCTGATTTTTCTCGGCCCAGACTGAGGCCGGCGCAAGATAGCCCAGGGTCTTGCCGATTCCCGTTCCTGCTTCGGCCAGTATGATATGGGGGGCGTGTTCGTTTTCAACGGGTGCAAAGGCCTTTGCAATGGTTTGTGCGTATTGTTTTTGGGGTTCGCGCGATTCCGAATCAAAACCTGTGAGTTTTTGCAGGCGTTCCAGTGTTTCTTCCGGTGTGACCCCGAAATGCGAAGGGGGTGGCTCCGGCGGGTTTTCAGCCCATTCTGGCAATTGTTTCCAGATGCTCATGGCCGTGCGGGCGCTCACCTGTTCTTCCGGCACGTAAGTCTGGCCAAGTGCTGACACAATAAACGGGGTCCAGCCCCAGCCTTTGCCGTTGAGACCCATCACTTGCGCAATCGCGAGGGGATCGGCTTTTGCGGTATAGGGATCTTTGGACAGATCGGACAAGAGCACCTGCGCAATGCTGATAAGGCTGAAGGGGAGATCTTCTGCGTTTTCAGGTGCAGGCAGACCCAAAACCTTGCTCAAGCCGTGCGGCGTGGGGACACAGAATTTGGCCGGATGCACAAAGGCAAAGAGCTCAAGCACATCAAAGGCAAAAAAATCCGCATCCTCCAGCCGTGCCCGCATATAGGGCGCATGGCATACCAGAACAGATTGCTTGTGGAGCAGGGTCTGGGCGCGGCTGAGCGAAACCGCGAGCACTTCGCCCTCCGGCGTTAAAATATGGGCTTGTCCGCGCTCCAGCGCCAGCGCGGGGATCGAAGGCAAAGCGCAGTGTTTCGGGAGGGATGGCGCAGGGTGAGACATATATAAAGTGGTAGCATTTTTTCTGGGGAAGAGAAATATGAGATTGCTTTCCTAATCCGTTTTGGTGCCGTCATCGCGAGCGACTGAAAGGAGCGTGGCGATCCAGAACAATTGGATTGCCACGTCAGCCTAAAGGCTTCCTTGCAATGACGGGTTTTTGTAGGCACAAAAAAAACACTTGCAAAAGGGCGAAAAGAAGTGTAGTTATGGATAACCTAAAAACGAAAAGAGGGCTCTTATGACTGAAAACACAAGACAAAAACCAATCATTCGTTCTGAAGACCCTGAGGATTACGCGCATGAAAATTTTCGGGACGAATTGAAACCGTTGTTTACAAAAAATCAGTTCTCGTTACAGGGAATCCCGACTAACGCGTTTGGGGATGTCGTCAAAGTTGACGGCCATCTGGGGCAACGCATTGGTTTAATACACCTCCAGAAGCAGTTTGCTACGCATGGTGTTAAGTTACCTACAAAATCGTTTCATCAGATTTTGAATGCGCAACAGGAAAACGATCTTCCCGAAGGTGTGCCTTCGTGATAAAACGGGGCCATGATTTTCGCCCAACATAGTCCCGATGTTCTGTCCTATCTTCTGGCTCGCAGAAGTGTGAAGGTGGAATGTCTTTCCGCGCCTGGTCCATCGTCTGAACAGCTCCAGAGCATTTTAACGGCTTCTGCGCGCGTCCCCGATCACGGGAAAATGGTTCCATGGTATTTTGTCGTATTTGAGGGAGAAGCGCGGGCTCAGGCGGGCGAGATCTTTGCAACACACTATTTGAAAAACAATCCCTCAGCCCTGCCGGATCAGCTGGCCCGCGAACGCGAACGCTTTATGCGCGCGCCTCTTGTGGTGGCGCTTGTATCACGCTTGCGCAAGGGAAAAAATCCGGCATGGGAACAGATTTTAAGCGCAGGGGCTGTGGGGATGAATCTTTCTCTGGCTACGCATGCTTCGGGGTTTGGTGTGTGCTGGCTCACCGAATGGATGGCGTATGATGAGTCCGTTAAACAGGCTTTGGGGCTCGATGCGCGGGACCATATCGCCGGTTTTTTTTATATCGGGACTGTCACCCAAGCGCCAGAAGAACGCGACAGGCCAGATTTGTCACAGATCGTCACGCATTGGGCTCCTGAAACATCCTTGAAAAAAGGCGATGGGTACGATCAGGACAAAATGCCGTTTCCCCCTGCGGGGTTTGACTGGACATCTTTGCGTTAGGCGTTACGGCATTGTTATCCCCGCCCTTTTTCTGTCATCCGTCATCGCGAGGAAGCCTTCAAGGCTGACGAAGCGATCCAGAAAAAAACAGGATGGATTCAGCTTTTCCTTGCAATGACAAGAAAAACTAGGCCCGTATCCATGGCCAGTACCAGAGGGATTCCCAAAACCGCCAGCCGCTTGCCTGATGGAACTGTTTCTTGAGATGGGCTTTCAGGGCCGCGTTACGCAGGGCCATTTTGTAATTGGGCCCCACGCCGGAGGTCCCGTCCTTCATAATGACGACGGTCATGTGTTTTTTTGACGGGGCGACATCGACAATCAGGGCTTCTTGAATATCCTTGTTGCCCAGTGCATGGGTCCGGCTTTTGTGAAATCCCGGGAACTCGTGGTAGATATTTTCGTCCTTGAGCGTGCCAAGATCATGGGTTTGATTGTCTGGCCCTGTCCAGATCAGATGTTTACCATCCCGCGCATGTTTGTAACGCAGTTTGCCGATATGGAGTACGGCACCGATGGAGAGCGTTCTGTTCAAATCCATGAACTCCTCTGAACTCAGGTGTATTTCACCCATGCAAAACATCTCGAATGTTTTCAGGCGGTCTAGAATTTTTTCAGGCTTGCTGTGGAACGGATATTTTCCGAGCATGGCGCTTGATGAGTCTCCCGTCAGGCGCGAGAGATTCGCTGACCTTCCTCTTTACATCATAAGAGGGGAATCGTTAATTTTTCTTAAATTTTCATAAAAATTACATAAAATTTTATAAATATAGAGTGATTCCTAATCAGGACGAACCATTTTTCGTCATCCCGTGAGCGTTTTGCGGAGCAAAACTCGCATACACGGGATCCAATAAAAGAGAGCCGTAAAGCGGCTCACCTTCTCTACCGGCTCAAGCTGTTCTGGATCAAATCCGCCGTCTCATGGGCGCCGTAAAGCTGGATAAAGGAGCCAAAACGGGGGCCTTGCGACTGTCCCAGACACACTTCGTAAATGGCCTGAAACCACTCTCTGAGCTGGTCCTTGTCGTATCCGTTTTCCTTTCCGGCGGTGAAGACCTCTGTCATGTAATCTTCTGCAGAAAGCCCGTCTGCCATAGACCGCAGGCGTTTTTCCAGATCCTCCAGCGCGGATCGTTCGCGAGAGTCCGGCGCACGGTAGTGTTTGGCGGGCAGAACAAAATCTTTGTAATACCGGATGGCATAGGTCACAAGCCGGTCCAGAAACGGCGCATTTTCGGGTGTGGCAGAGGGACTGTACTGCCGGATAAAGCCCCACAGAATGTTCGCATCGTGCGTGTTGGCCGCATTGACCAGATTGAGCAACAACGCAAAGGATACGGGCGTATGCTGGGAATTGGGAAGAGCCCCATCATGGATATACCACGCAGGATTTTCGAGTTTTTTGGCAGGATCCATCTCGGGGAGCTTTTGCATGAAGGTGATATATTCATCCACGGCCTTGGGGATCACATCGAAATACAGCTTTTTCGCCGAGGTCGGGCGTTGATACATATAGTAGGCCAGAGATTCATGCGGCGCATAGGTCAGCCAGTCTTCCATCGTCAGGCCATTGCCCTTGGACTTGGAGATTTTTTCGCCCTTTTCATCCAGAAACATTTCATAGCGAAAGCCTGCCGGCGCTCGTTTTCCCAGAATGTGAACAATTTTTGCGGCAATATCGGCGGCACTGACCAAATCCTTGCCCGCCATTTCATAGTCTACATCCAGTGCATGCCAGCGCAGGGCCCAGTCGGCGCGCCATTGGGCCTTGACCCGTCCGCCTGTGACGGGTGTTTCAATACGTTGTCCGTTTTCATCCTCGAATACAATTGTGCCCCGATCCGGATGCGTTTCCAAAATCGGCACCTGAAGAACTTTTCCTGTCGCGGGGGAAAGCGGCAGGAACGGGCTATAGGTGGCGGAACGCTCTTCCCCCAAAATAGGGAGCACGGCTTGGCGGATGTCCTCATGATGACGGAGCATCAGCCATAAAGTCTCGTCGAATTGCCCTGTCGTATAACAGTGTGTGGCGCTCACAAATTCGTAATCAAAGCCGAATTGATCGAGAAAAGCCCGCAGGCGGGCATTGTTATGTGCGCCAAAACTGTCGTGTGTCCCGAACGGATCGGGGACCTGTGTGAGGGGTTTGCCGATATTCGCAGACAGAATTTCAGGGTTTGGAATATTGCTGGGCACCTTGCGCAGGCCGTCCATGTCATCGGAAAAACAGATGAGCTTGACCGGAATATCCGAGAGCCGTTGGAATGCCCTGAGTACCATAGTCGTCCGGCAGACTTCGCCGAATGTGCCGATATGGGGCAGGCCCGAGGGACCATATCCGGTCTCGAATAACACATATCCCTTTTCGGGGGTCTGGATTGTGCCCTTGCCGATGGCGCGCAGGCGATTCAAAATGGCTTTGGCTTCTTCAAACGGCCAGGCCTTGCATTCCAAGGCTAAAGCGGTGTCGATGTCTTTCATGAAAACTTTCTTAATCTTTTTTAGTCATCCTGAACGACAGTGAAGGATCTTTTTTTCTTCAGATTCTCCGGCTTCGCCTCAGCAATGACATGGTTCCAAATATGCCCGACTATAGCCCACGAAAAAGAAATTTCCAAAATCAAAAAAAATATTTTGAGCGTTTTGAAAAATAGGGTATAGTGGGCCTCGGAGCGTTCGCTCTTTTCACGGTCTTTCAGACCATTTTCTTACTTTTACTGCTTACCTCTCTTTTATCCTACCTTTTTTATTTTTCAACATTTTATATTTTAGGAGTCAAAACAATGGCAACTGCAACGAAAAAACCTGCGGCGAAACCCGCCGCGAAAAAACCCGCCGCAAAACCAGCGGCGAAAAAACCAGCGGCAAAGAAGCCTGCCGCTAAAACATCTATCAAAGCCGCCGCGGCCAAAAAACCTGCCGCGAAAACTGCCGCGAAAAAGCCTGCAACTGCGGCGAAAAAACCAGCGGCAAAGAAGCCTGCTGTGAAGAAAACAGTGAAGGCCACGGCGAAAACGGCTGTGAAAAAAGCCCCTGCGAAAAAGCCTGCGGCGAAAAAGAAGTAAGCGTTTTATCATATCTTTTGAAGTCAAAAACGCCGTGTCGTCCTGATGCGGCGTTTTTTTGTGGGTTTGCCCCGCACCCCTACCCTCTTCCCAAGGGGGCGGGGGGGCAGAACAGCAGGCCAAGATCATGAAGGACACCCCATTCTGCTGTCATCCCGACCGACCGCAGGGCGTGGAGGGATCTGGGTTTGTGGTGTAGGTGATCAAATTCCTCGGGCGTAGCGCGGGATGACAAGGGGAGCTTTATGGCCCCTGATCAGCGGCTGGCGCAGAAGAAATCTCAGGATGTTCAGGTCTTTTGAAGGTGTTCATAACCTGCGTCAATTTTCCAGATTGCGCGCTTGTGGGGTAATGATGGGCTAGAATAAATTCCAGTGCGCCGATAAATTCGTTGTAATCACGGGTCATGCCCGTGGCGGCCTCCATGGCTTTGGGGGTTAAGGGCGTTTTGGCGCTCCCTGTGGGAGGGGCGTCGACTTTGTTATGGGCCTCATCGGATGTGATGATGTAAAATCCCTTTTCGATCGTGACAAAAAAAGCGGATCTTCCGAAGTGGCTTTCATGGGTGATGTGCAATCTGTTTTCGACGCTTGTCGGTTGCTGGAGGCGTGTATAGCCGCTTGCGATACCAGACTTTTCAAGGGCTTGGGACAGTCTGGTAAGCAGACCCTCTTCCCGTGTATTGTCAAATCCCTCTTGCATCGTCGTTAAGGCGTGTTCTGCGGAAAGTCCTTTTTTCATGGCTTGTATCGTCCTTGTACTGTCATGCGATGGGGGGAGCATAACGGTGAATTTAAATTATGTCAATATTTTTCTCGTGACGGTCACAAGAGGGGTCTCACAAGGTACGCGGATAAAAAGGAATATATTCATATTTTTTTCTTGACTCCTGCAAAAAATTCATTCATAAATCGAACATATCATAAACAAATAAGAACAAAAAGGAAAAAACAGTGCCTCTGATCTTCTTTCCGTCTTCTACGAATCTTTCTTTGCAACACGCGCCCGTGCAAGGCAAAAAGGGGCCGGACCCTGAGCCTCACACCTTTTTGCCATTTAAAACAACCGAAGAGGCGTGGTTCTGGTTTATCACCGCGCAACAGGCCCGCGTGGAGGGGGCCCGTTTTATCGCAGGGCAGGGGTTGTATCCCCGTCCGTGCGAGCCCCTCGATATTTTGAAGGTGATGGACGGGCTGTACCGGCATCGCCGTTTGCTCAGGGATCATCTTCTGGTGCTCCGGCACTACGGGCGGCGTCATATGCCCCCTGATGCACGGCGGCCACGGGAAATGCGGGCGGCAAAATTGTGGAAAGAAGCGCTGGAGCGGATCGGTGAGGTGTTGATCCGCAAGGGCATCGTGGTGCCGTCCGGACAAGCCCATCCCGACTGGATCGCACAGGCCAGAATTTTTGAAAACACAGGAGTCCCGCTATGAGTACCAGAGCATGGGTTGTGTTCAGCGGGCAGGCGGACTTGTTCTGGCTCAAAATACTCAGGAAGGGCTTCCGGCATTGTGCGGTGGTGCTTCATGATGGCGAACACTGGATCAATATTGATCCGCTCTCCCATGTGATGGCGGTGCATGTGTCCTCCGTGCCAGCGTCGTGCGATGTGCCGCTTTTGTTGGAACAGCAGGGGCACAGGGTTCTGGCTGTTGAAATGCAGTGCGAGGGCACGCCGGCGCCGTGGGGATTTTTAACATGTGTTGGCGTGGTGAAGCGTGTGCTCGGGATTCGGGCGCGGTTCATCTGGACCCCGTGGCAACTCTACCGATATCTCGTTCAAACCCAGACATGCAAAGGAGAAACACATTTATGGGAAGTTTAACCTCTCGGCCCAAAGCCGTTCAACAAGTGGCCACGCCGCAGGTGGTCTATGTGCCGTCCCTGCCTGTCGCGCCGGCCCCCTCGCCGACGGTGCCTGTCATAGCGCCGGATAGTCCCACGCCGGAAGAGACCCGCAAGAAAAGCCTGTTGGCGCGGGACCGTGGCCGTTTCGGGACGATCCTGACCGGTTTCAAGGGGCTTTTGGATACAATCACTGGCCAGAATACAGGCCGGAAAACATTGCTCGGAGAATAAGGAGAGGCCCTATGAACACTATGAAGACCCTGAAAACACCGCTGGCGCAGACGGAAGAAAAAGCGCTGGTGAAGAAAATCCTGAAACGGTATCAGCACGCGCTGGAAAATCGCGGGCACTGGGAAACCTTGTGGGGGGAGTGCTACGAATATGTCCTGCCGCAACGCTCCGGATTCCGGCGGACCTTCCTGCAAGGCCAGTCGCGCCAGAGCCGGATTTTCGATTCTACCGCGCTTGAGAGTGTCGATAAGCTGGCCGCCAGTTTGCTCGGGCATCTCACGCCGCCCTTTTCGCAATGGTTCGGCTTGAAAGCAGGACCCGCGCTTTCGGCGCAGGAGGCCGCGCAACTCACCCCTGTGCTGGAGAAGATTGGCCAGACGATCCAGACGCATTTCGAGCGCTCCAATTTTTCGGTCGAGATCCATCAGTGCTATCTGGACCTTGTGGTGGGCGGAACGGCCAGCCTGTATTGTGCCGAGTCCGATCCAGGCAGTTTTTCTGCCTTCCGTTTTTCTTCTGTGCCCCTGACGCAGGCGGTGCTGGAAGAGGGGGACAGCGGTTTTCTGGACGGGACCTTCCGCCAGATGAAAATGACCGCCCGCCAGATTCAGGCGCGCTATGCTGATGTGGTGTTGCCGGTGGCCCTGACGAAGCGGGCAGACCGTGATCCCGAAGAACAGTTTAAAATTCTGGAGGCGATTGTGCCGGATGGCTTGGTATCGGCTTATTACGCCTGTCTGATGGAAGGGGAGGGGGCAGAGCCTGTGCTGTTGGCGCAGGGGCGTTTTGAACAATCCCCGATGATTTCTTTTCGCTGGCTCAAATCACCGGACGAGGTCTATGGGCGCTCTCCTGTTATGACGGCACTTCCCGATATTAAAACAGCCAATAAGGTGGTGGAACTGATTTTAAAAAATGCCTCGATCGCGGTGACAGGAATTTGGCAGGCGGATGATGATGGTGTGCTCAATCCGGCTAATATCGAGCTGGTGCCAGGCAGTATCATTCCCAAGGCTGTCGGGTCCGCAGGGCTTCAGCCGTTGGGCATGCCAGGACGTTTTGATATTTCGGAGCTGGTGCTGGAGTCCCTTCAGACTCGTATCCGGCAAGCGCTGTTGTCCGACAAGCTCGGGCCGGCGGGCGGCGGACGGATGACGGCCACCGAGATCATAGAGCGGAGCGCGGATATGGCGCTGTTGCTGGGTGCGACCTATGGCCGGTTACAGACCGAATTGCTGACACCCCTCATCAAACGGGCCTTTGCGATTTTACGCCGGCGAGGGGAAGTACCGGACATTGCGCTCGATGGGCGCTATGTGACGATTGATTACCGCTCCCCTCTGGCGCGGCATCAGGGACAAAGAAATGTCCAGAACACCTTGAGCTGGATTACATCTGTTCTGGCGATGGGGCCGGAAGCGGCCAGTGCAGTCAATTTGCCGGAAGCCGCCCGTTTTCTGGGTGAAGCGCTGGGCGTGCCGCATACGCTGATCCGGAAGGAGGAGGGTATTATTTGATGGGGAGATCGCGCAATTTTCGTCATCGCGAGCGACCGGAAGGGCGCGTGGCGATCCAGAAACTGGATTGCTTCGTTGGGCTTTGCCCGCCTCGCAATGACGGGGCTTTAAAAATTTTTTAACCAAAAGGAGAACCAATAGCATGATAGACACAAACCTCTTGACAGAAGAAATCCCCGATAAATTCAAGCATCCCGAGACGGGAGAAATTCAGATGGATGCTCTGTTGCGTTCGTACAAGGCGCTGGAGCAGAAAATGTCCCAAAATCCGGCGGTGCCCAAATCACCGGAGGAGTACTGCGTGGATTGTTCTCATGGCTTGTTTACGCCGGATGCGGAGATCAACCGCCGTTTGCATGCCCACGGGATGACCCAGCCGCAGGTGCAGGAGGTCTATAATCTGGCCGCTGAGAAACTCGTGCCGATGGTGGCGCAGTTGGCGCAAGATTTTCAAGCCGACCGTGAGCTGGAACGGCTCGTCAATCACTTCGGTGGCACAGAGAGCTGGCGCGAGATGTCCCGTCAACTCTTGGCGTTCGGGCAGAAAAATATGCCGGCCGATGTGCTGGATTCTCTGGCCAGTTCGTTTGAAGGGGTTCTGGCGCTTCACCGGATGATGAAATCGGATGAGCCACTCTTGAAAAAGCGGGCGGATAATCCATCGGCCGTGGATGAGGGGGAATTGCGCTCACTGATGCGCTCTCCCCAATATTGGCGGGAGCGTGACCCTTCTGTGATTGAAAAGGTCACGCAAGGGTTTCAAAAGCTCTATGGCAAACAATAAGAGTGTTGTCATCCCCGCCGCTTGACCGTAAGGTTAAGCTTAAAGAGCGGGGATCCATAAGGTGAGCCGCTCTTAGCGGCTCTCTTTTTTTACGGATCCCGTATCCTTCTTTTTTTTTATAGGTTTTCAGTGTAAACACCTGTCATGGAGATTTTTCAAACCATTGCGGGGTTGCCTGAGTCTGCCAAGGGCGGGGTGGTGGCAATCGGGAATTTTGACGGGGTACATCGTGGGCATCAGGACTTGCTGGTGCATGCGCGGGCGCTGGCGTCTGAACAAGAATGCCCCTTTATCGTATTGACGTTCGAGCCGCATCCGCGCACGTTTTTTCGTCCTGATAGTGCGCCGTTCCGGATTACGTCGCCGGATGTGAAGCATTGGCGACTCGAAGAATCCGGTGTTGAAACCTGCGTCAGCTTACATTTTGATGCGGCGCTCGCCAATCAGAGTGCAGAGGATTTTATCCGCACCGTGTTGCAGGAGGGGTTGCGCGCGCGGCATATTGTGGTGGGATCGGATTTTCATTTTGGGAAGGGACGCGCGGGCTCGCCTGACACACTCCGGCAGGCGGGGTTGAAGGTCAGCGAGGTGGAGAAAGAGGGCTTGCCTTATTCCTCTACCGCCGTGCGCGATGCCTTGGCGCAAGGGGATATGGCCGAAGCCACGCGAATTTTGGGTTGGGATTGGGAAATACGCGGGATCGTGGTGAAGGGGGATCAGCGCGGGCGCACTCTGGGCTTTCCCACGGCAAATATTGCGCTGGCGGATGTTATTCATCCGGCCTATGGCGTGTATGCAGGGCGTGTGCAGGTGGAAGGGGAAAATATGTGGCATATGGCCGCGCTCAATATCGGTGTGCGGCCCATGTATGCGCTGGCGCGGGCGCAGGTGGAAGCGTTTTTGATCGATTTTTCAGGGGATCTGTACGGGAAAATCTTGCGGGTTCAGCCCACGGCCTTTTTGCGCGGGGAAGAAATATTTGACAGTGAAGCGGATTTGGTGGCGCAGATGGAGAAAGATTGCGCTGTTGTTCATGTCATTCTGAGCGAAGCGAAGAATCTGCCTGCACAGACAATACAAGACAAGATCCTTCACGTTGTTCAGGATGACAAAATGCAAGGCACATCATGACCATATTTTTGACACTCTTTGCTAACCTTGTTCCGCTTTATATGATTATTGCGCTGGGGTTTGTGGCGGGCCGGTATTTTGGGGTGGATCGTAATACACTTGCCAATCTGGCACTGTTTATTCTCGTGCCTGTGGTGATGT
Source organism: uncultured Pseudobdellovibrionaceae bacterium (assembly GCA_964348795.1). GTDB lineage: Bacteria > Pseudomonadota > Alphaproteobacteria > Micavibrionales > Micavibrionaceae > JADLAT01. Next base: position 14,707 of record CAYGDY010000015.1, read on the forward strand.
TCGGTTTTATCCTCCAGATGGAATTCAAGCCGGCCTATCTTTTACTGCCTGTTCTTGTGTATGGCGTGCAGGTGATGATGGGTTTTGGGGGGCTTGCAATCGGGCGAAAGATGTTCGGCGGCACGAAGGCCCATATTTTTGCGATGTTATGCTCGATGGGCAATACGGGGTATTTCGGTTTGCCGCTGGCGTTGTTGCTGTTTGATCAAAACGAGGTGGCAATCTATATTTTCATGACGATATCGGGCGTCATGTACGAAGCCACGGTGGGGTATTATATCGCCGCGCGCGGGCATTTCAGCGTGCAGGAGAGCTTGCGGAAACTGGCGAAATTCCCCATGCTGTATGCGCTGGTGCTGGCGTTTATTGTCAAGGAAAGCGGGATTGTCATGCCGGAACAATTCTTTACCTACTGGACCTATTTCAAGGGCGCCTATGTGGTGGTGGGGATGATGATATTGGGTGCGGCTTTGGGAAATATCGAGAAGTTGGTGGTGGATGTAAAATTTATTGCCAGTGTGTTTGTAGGGAAATTTCTGATCTGGCCTGCCCTGATTTGTGGAGTCATTGCGCTGGATAAGGCGGTGTTTCATCTGTTTTCCGGTCCGCTTTATAGTCTGCTCTTGGTCAATGCGATTGTCCCGCCCGCGGCCAATGTGGCGGCGTTTGCATCGCAGTTGAATTTAAACCCTGAAAAAGCGGCAACAACGATTTTGCTGGGTACGGTGCTGGCGCTGGTGTCTATTCCCTTGATGCTGATGTGGGCGGGGATTTCCTGACGGGGGGCTTGATTTTTGGGGGACACAGCGCCATAGTCTGGCGTTATGACCGAAGAAACCAAAGAAGACCCCAAAGATAAAGATCGCTATCGCGATACCGTGTTCCTGCCAAAAACGGATTTTCCGATGCGCGGCGGCTTGCCGCAAAAGGAACCCGAGATCCTGAAAAAATGGCAGGAGATGGGGCTCTATACCCAGATGCGCAAGGCCGCACAGGGTAAGCCCAAATGGGTGCTCCATGATGGCCCGCCCTATGCCAATGGCGATATTCACATGGGCCATGCGGTCAATAAAATCCTGAAGGATGTGGTGGTGAAATCCCGCGCGATGCTGGGCTTTGATAGCCCGTATGTGCCAGGATGGGATTGCCATGGCCTGCCCATCGAATGGAAGATCGAGGAAGCATACCGCGCCGAAGGCAAGGACAAGGACAATGTGCCGATTTTGCAATTCCGCGATGAATGCCGCAAATTCGCTCAAGGCTGGGTGGGTGTGCAAGCCGCGCAGTTCCAGCGTCTGGGCGTGAGCGGGGACTGGGAGACACCGTATTTGACCATGCGCACCCGCGCCGAGGGCAAAATCGTGCGCGAGATTCATAAATTTGCCATGAATGGCGGGCTGTATAAGGGTGCCAAACCCGTCATGTGGTCCACGGTCGAAAAAACCGCCCTCGCCGAGGCGGAGGTGGAGTATAAGGAGCATAAATCCATCACGGTGTGGGTGAAGTTTCGGGTTGATTGGGAAAAAACCAAAGCCAATTTCAGTCATTCTGAACGCAGTGAAGAATCTGGTGTGTCAAATGAGATCCTTCGCTTTGCTCAGGATGACAAGGGCGAGGGGCAGGATGACGTGTCCGTTGTTATTTGGACCACTACGCCATGGACTCTGCCCAGTAACAGGGCTATTGCGTTTGGGGAGGGCATGGAGTACGGCGTGTATGAATATGACGGGCAGAAAATCGTTGTGGCGACGTCGTTGGCCGAGAGCGTGAAACACGCCGCGAAGATTGAACATTGGGAAAAGATAGGGACGCTCAAAGGCGAAGATTTTGCGGGCGTAGTGTGTCGGCACCCACTCTATCAAAAATGTCATCCTGAAGGGGCGGAGACCCTGAAGGATCTGAAAGACACCGATGGAGATCCTTCAGCTTCACTTCAGGATGACAGCATTTCAATTTACGATTTTGACGTGCCGCTCCTTGCTGGAGATTTTGTGACAGATGATGCAGGGACGGGGTTTGTACATATCGCGCCCGGGCATGGGGAAGATGACTTTTATCTGGGCGTAGCCAATGGGATCGAAATCACCGACAATGTCGCCGATGACGGGACGTTCCGCCCGCATGTGCCGCTGTTCGCGGGGCTCGAAGTCTATACACAAAAAGGTGAAATGGGCGCTGGGAATTTTGCCGTTTTGAAAGCCTTGGACGAGGCGGGCGCGCTGCTCGCGAAGGGCTCTATTCGCCATGAATACCCCCATAGCTGGCGGTCCAAAGCGCCCGTGATTTTCCGCACCACCCCGCAATGGTTTATCGCGATGGATCGCGCGTTAAATACCCCTCACGCTCTTACCCCTCACCCTAACCCTCTCCCCATAGGGGAGAGGGGACAAGATTCTGCTTTTACTGCCCCCTCTCCCCTATGGGGAGAGGGACGGGGTGAGGGGAAAATGACACTTCGCCAAACAGCGTTGAACTCTATCTCCCAAACCACATGGATTCCCGCCAAGGGCGAAAACCGTATTCGGGCGATGATTGAAAATCGTCCTGATTGGTGCATTTCGCGCCAGCGGGCATGGGGCGTGCCGATTGCGCTGTTCCTGCATAAGGAGACCGGCGAGATTTTGAAGGATGAGGCGGTTTTTAACCGTATCGGGGATATTTTCGAGATCGAGGGCGCGGATGCGTGGTGGTCTCGCCCGCCGCAAGATTTTCTGGGTGATGCCTATAACGCCGCCGATTATACCCAAGTCTTCGACATTGTGGATGTGTGGTTTGAATCGGGCGCGACCCATGCCTTTGTGTTGGGGGATACGGAGACGTGGCCGTGTTTTGCCGATGAAAACGGAAAGAGCGTGAAGCAGGCGGATCTCTACCTCGAAGGCTCCGACCAACATCGCGGGTGGTTTCATTCTTCTCTGCTGGAGGGGTGCGGCACGAACGGCGTTGCGCCGTATAAGGCGGTGTTGACGCATGGGTTTGTGCTGGACGAGAAGGGCTATAAAATGTCCAAATCGCTCGGCAACGTGGTCGATCCGCTGAAATTGATGCAGGAGCACGGGGCGGATATTTTGCGCCTGTGGGCTTTGACGGCGGATTATTCGGAAGATATTCGCATCGGCAAAGACAGTTTGAAATCCACGGGGGATCTGTACCGCCGTATCCGTAATACGCTGCGGTTCCTGCTCGGCGCGCTGGACGGGTTTACGAAGGAGCAAATGGTTTCGGATGTGGCCAGCATGCCGGAGCTGGAACGCTGGGTTTTGCATCAAACGGCCGTGATGGATGAGAAAGTGCGGGGGCATATTGCAAGCTATGAATTTATGAAGCTCACCAAGGCGCTCCATGATTTTTGTAATGAAACGCTGTCCTCGTTTTATTTTGATATCCGGAAGGATCGGCTCTATTGCGACGCGCTGGACAGCCCCGAGCGCAAGGCGTGCCTGACCGTCATGGCGCATGTGTTTGAAGCGCTGACCGCATGGCTCGCCCCCGTTCTGGTCTTTACGGCGGAGGAAGCGTGGAGCCATAGACCCGCTGGGCTATTCGCGGAGACCGAGAGCGTGCATTTGCGGGAGTTTGTCAACGTGCCGCAAAAATGGCGGGATGATGTTCTAGGGCATAAATGGGAATCTATCATTGAATATCGTGCCATGATTTTAGCGGTTCTGGAGCCTAAAAGAGCCAATAAGGAAATTGGTTCTTCTCTTGAAGCGCATCCTGTTCTTTATGTATCACCGCAAGCACATTCTCTTAAGGGGGTGGATATGGCAGAAATTTGTATCACTTCTAATCTGGAGGTGCGAAATGAAGAACCCCCAGAAAACAATTCTTTTCTAAAAAATATTGCAGATTTGTTCGCTGGGGCTGTTTTTCAAAAAGCCATTGGTCAAAAATGCGAACGGTGCTGGAAGGTGTTGCCAGAGGTGCAAGAGCCGTCTTGTTTATGCAACCGTTGCGCGGCGGTGGTTTCTGCGGCGTAGTAGAGCCCAGTCTTTCAATACGCTATTGTCGTTTTAAATAAGAAGGGTGCGCCATCCCTCGTCACCCCCGCCGCTTGGCGACAGCCAAGCTTATAGTGCGGGGGTCCATGAGGTGAGCCGTTTCACGGCTCTCTTTTTCTGGATCCCGTGCGTGCCAATTTTGCTTCGCAAAATGCCCACGGGATGACGGGCGTTGTATCACTCTTTGCTAAGAAAGACTCCTGTTTTCACGGCGGTGGTTGAGATTTAGTGCGCTGTCATCCTGAGCAACGCCGAAGGATCTCTTGTGGTTGGGGGGGATTCTTCGCTTCGCTCAGAATGACAAAAAAAGTCGCTCAGAATGACACACACTGGATTGCTTCGCCGTCGCTCGCGGGTGACGATGCGGTTTGGCTCGGGATGACGAAGACTACGCCAGCCAGTGTTCCAGTGCTCTCATGGCGCGGGTGGTATAGGCCTTTTTCCGGTCCAGCCCCTTGTGCCACCGGCGTTTGATTTTACCGGCCTTGGTGGTGTATTCCACGCTGGCTTCATCTTCGGTGAGGTCCGCAAAGAGCCCGAAATTGATATTCATGGGCTGGAAACTGTCCGCCCGCGCGCCACCCGTAATATGGTGGAGGAGCGCGCCGTGTGCGGTGGTTTGTGGCGGCGGGGTCAGAGGCCTGCCCAGTATTTCGCCCGCGGCCATGCGCCCCGCAATCAGGCCCATACTGGCGCTTTCCACATAGCCCTCGCATCCTGTGATCTGGCCTGCAAAGCGCAGGCGTGGCTGGGTTTTGAGGCGCAGTTGTTCGTCCAGAAGGGTTGGGGAATTGATAAAGGTATTGCGGTGCAGACCGCCAAGGCGGGCAAATTGCGCGTCCTCCAGCCCCGGGATCATGCGGAAAACGCGGGTTTGGTCGCCCCATTTCATCTTGGTTTGGAAACCCACCATATTATAAAGTGTACCAAGTGCGTTATCCTGCCGCAGTTGCACCACGGCATAGGGTTTGACGTCAGGCGCATGCGGGTTGGTGAGCCCTACGGGCTTCATTGGGCCAAAGCGCAGGGTTTCCGGCCCGCGCTCGGCCATGACTTCGACGGGCATGCACCCTTCAAAGTAAGGTATCTCTTTGTTTTGTCCTACCGCTTCGCTACTTGAGGACAGTTCCCAATCTTTCGGCATACCGTATTCGGCGGTGAGAAGGGCTTGGACAAACGCATTGTACTGGTCTTCGGTCATCGGGCAGTTGATGTAGTCCTTCCCCGTGCCGGCGGGGCCTTCTTTATCATAGCGGGATTGAAACCATGCCACATCCATGTTGAGGCTTTCGGTGTGGACGATGGGCGCAATGGCATCGAAGAAGGCCAAGGCATCCTGCCCCGTCAGGGATTGAATCGCCGTGGCCAGTGCGCCCGATGTCAGCGGGCCTGTGGCGATAATCACGCTCTCCCAGTCCTCGGGCGGCAGGCCAGAAATCTCGCCCCGTTCCAGTGTGATAAGGGGGTGATCTTCGAGGGCTTTTGTCACGCCTTGGGAAAACACGTCCCGATCCACGGCCAGCGCGCCGCCCGCAGGCACGGCCGCCTTGTCGCCCTCGCGCATGATGAGGGAATGCATCGCCCGCATTTCCGCGTGGAGGAGCCCCACCGCGTTATGCTCGGCATCGTCACTGCGGAAGGAGTTGGAGCAGACCAGCTCCGCGCAGCCTTGGGTCTTATGCGCGGGGGTTTGGCGCTCGGGCCGCATCTCGTGCAGGATGACGGGCACGCCCATTTGCGCGGCCTGCCATGCGGCTTCACTGCCCGCCAGTCCCGCGCCGATGATGTGAAGGGTTTTCGGTTGTTTGATCATGACGGGTTTTTAGCATCAAGAGGAAAGGTAGCCAAGGTTTTTTGTGATTATCCTTGTCATCCTGAGTGAAACGAAGGACCTCTTGTGGTTGGGCGGGATTCTTCGCTTCGCTCAGAATGACTAAAAAAAGGTCGCTCAGAATGACTAAAAAAAGGTCGCTCAGAATGACTAAAAAAAGGTCGCTCAGAATGACAGGAACGCCGTGACCGCTCATGCGATCTCGCGATAACGGACTTTCTTAATCCCTCAATAATTCATTGATCGAAGTCTTGCTTCGGGTTTTTTCATCCACGCGTTTGACGATGACGGCGCAGGCCAGCGACGGTGCGGGGGAGCCATCGGGCAGAGGCTTGCTCGCGGGCAGGGAACCAGGAATGACGACAGAATAGGCGGGCACGCGGCCCATAAAGACCTCGCCCGTATTGCGGTCAATGATCTTTGTGGAGGCGCTGAGGAAAACGCCCATGGAGAGCACGGAGCCTTCCTCCACAATCACGCCTTCTGCGACTTCGGAGCGGGCCCCGATAAAGCAGTTATCCTCGATAATCACGGGGCCAGCCTGCAGCGGTTCCAGCACGCCGCCGATCCCCACACCGCCCGAAATATGGCAGTTTTTACCGATTTGCGCGCAGGAGCCAATCGTGACCCATGTATCGACCATCGTGCCCTCATCCACGAAGGCCCCGACATTCACAAAGCTGGGCAGAAGGACCACGCCCTTGGCGATATGGGCGGAATGACGCACGATGCAATGCGGCACGGCGCGGAAACCCGCCTTGTCGAAATCGGCTTGGTCCCATCCCTTGAATTTGCTCGGGACTTTGTCGTACCAGAAGGCGCCGTCCGGTCCGCCGGAAATTTTCTGCATGGGGTTCAGGCGAAAGGACAGCAAGACGGCCTTTTTGACCCACTGATTCACGTGCCATGCGCCATGTGTTTTTTGCGCCACACGCAATGTGCCGGCATCGAGCTGGTTCAGTGTTTCCGTTACGGCTTCGCGCACGGGGCCTGTCGTGCCGGCGTTTAAGGTCGAGACGGTTTCCCATGCCTGATTGATAGTGTCTTCGAGGGAGGCGGTTTTTGCGGCAGTCAGGGCCATGGTGTTTTAAGTCCTTTCTACGGTGTCATTCTGAGGCAAAGCCGAAGAATCTCAAGAATTCAGAGATCCTTCACTGTCGCTCAGAATGACAGGTGAATATATGGTTGCACTTCACCATGACGGGCGCGGAAAATCAAGAGCCTGCTTTTGTGATTACAGTGACGATAATAAAAACTTCTTCGCCAGATCGAGTTTTTTCAAGTCACGCGGTGGCAGATGTTTTCTGTGCGGTTCCAAAAGCGTGATGACCTGTCTGTAATCCTTTTCGCGGTAGGCCTTGGCCGCCAGTGTCGAGGCCTCCTGCACGGTGCGGAGATAGTGTTGCCGCACGGCCTGTTCGGTCTGTTTGGTCCGGATCGTCTGGGCCCGTTCCTGCAGTTTCGGCGAGGGCTCCAGAAAATATTTTCCGTGCTTTTTACAGTCTTTTGCCAAAAGCGTGAGGGTACTTACGATCTGGGCGGGTGTCACCAGATTGCGCGCCAGTTCGGGCGCGAAGGCTTTCTTGCGGGCGGCGGTCAGCATTTCGGGAATCGTAAAGCGCAGGACGGTATTATAATACAGGAAGACTTCAAACCGATGATCTTCCCCTTTGTAGAGGATTTCCAGCGCGGTGTCGTTCTTTTCATAGCGGGTCATGGCCAGAAAATGCGGTTCGATGTCCTGCCCCACCGCCCATGGCCGGACGATATGGTAGTTGTTTTTATATTCCGCCAGTCCGCTCATGTAGGTGAAGTCGTGCTTTTGCTCCAGAAAACGCAGTTGCTTTTCACATTCCACGAAAAATGTTCTGGCGAGGGTGGCGGGGTCTGAAAGGCGCTGGTTCATGGGGCGTTTTTTAAAAATGTCGTGTTCAAGCGTTGGGTGTGGGACTTTCCGGACCATTATACCATGAGAAATAACCAGATGGGTTATACACTGTTCGGTGCGCAGAAAAAACACCAAATTTTTTTGTTCCTAATAGTGCTTCGCAAAATACCCGCAGGATGACGGAAAAAACGGCAGGGACGAAGACTATCAGGAAAAATTAACGGAAAGTTTATGGGTTTTATGTACTGTAGTGTAGAGGGAACGGGCTTTTCGAGCGGACGTAACGGATGGGGATTGCCGAGGAGGTTATAAAGGCTTTGATGACGGAGAAGCAAAAAGCGCTTGCCGAAACCCTGAAGGCTGAGTTCGTGCAGGCCGGTTCTCAGAAAATCAGTGACCCTGCGGTCAAAACGATGTTCAACCGCTATGCCGAGGTGGAATATCAATTGATGCAAGAAAATTTACTGGCCTTTTCTTATGTGGCGGTAACCCCTCGTACCCGCGAAGCGGTGAGTATGGTGATGGGGACCGTCAGCGACATTCTGGAAGAAAACAAGACCGAATTCGAGGCGCGCCTTCGCCGGCACGGCGTGGCGATGGAGCGGCTTTCCGAAAACCAGCGGGATCAATTTCAAGAGGCGTATCAGGCGGGTCTTGAACATGTTCGGGCTCGTGTGCTATCACCTTAGAGCGTTCATCGTTTTCCATCAAAACGCTGTGCGCTCTCAAGGAGGTGTACTCTTATGACCATACAAAAACTCTCTGTCGTTATTCTGGCCGCCGGCAAGGGCACGCGCATGAAATCCCCGTTGCCCAAGGTCCTGCACACGCTGGCGGGGCGCCCCATGATCGGCTGGTTGCTGGAGACGGTGGAACAGCTTGCGCCCGACCGGATCCTTGTCGTGACGGGGCCGGACATGCCTGCGCTGGAACAGGCCGTCAAACCCCATAAAACCGTGGTGCAGGAGACCCGCAACGGCACCGGCGGCGCGTTGAAAGTCGCATTGCCCCTGCTGGAAGGCTTTGACGGGGATGTGCTGGTTTTGCTGGGGGATGCCCCGTTGCTGGGGCTGGCTACGCTGAAAGGATTGATTGAGACGCGCAGACATGCTGGAATCGCGGTGCTGGGGGCCAGACTGCAAGACCCGTTCGGTTATGGGCGCCTGATTTTGGGGCCGGATCACGCTGTCCGCCGGATTGTCGAGGAAAAGGATGCGACGCGGGAGGAGCGGGCCATTGATGTGGTCAATGCGGGCGCGTTTTGTATAGATGGCGCGCGGCTGGCAGGCTGGGTGGAGAAAATCGGCAACGATAACGCCGCAGGAGAATATTACCTGACCGATCTGCCCGCGATTGCGGCCTATGACGGGGTGGAAACCAAGGCGTATCTGGCCCGTGATCCGGCGGAGATGATGGGATGCAATTCCAGAGCCGATCTGGCGCGTCTGGACAAAACGCTTCAGGCGCAGTTGGCAGAACGGATGATGGATCATGGGGTCACGATGCTGGACCCCGCTTCGGTGTATCTGTGGCATGATACGGTGATTGGTGCGGGCAGTGTGATTGAACCCCACGTGATTTTTGGCGCGGGTGTGCGCATGGCCGAAAACGTCACGATCAAGGGCTTTAGTCATATCGAAGGCGCGGATATTGCATCGGATGCGGTGATCGGGCCTTTTGCCCGTATCAGACCCGAAACAGTGGTGGGGCCGGATGTGCGCGTAGGAAACTTTGTGGAGATCAAAAAATCCACGCTGGGCGCGGGAAGCAAGATCAACCATCTGGCCTATGTGGGGGATTGCACCATGGGGCAGGACGTGAATTTCTCGGCGGGCGCGATTACGGTCAATTATGACGGGTATTCCAAGCACCAGACGGTGATCGGGGACGGGGTGATGGTGGGCTCCAATGTCAATCTGGTTGCGCCGGTGATGCTCGGGGATGGTGCGTTTATCGCCGCAGGCTCCACCATTACGGCGGATGTGCCGCCCGATTCCCTGACCATCGCGCGGGAGCCTGAAAAAGTTATAGAAGGCGGGGCTGTGCGCTATCGGGCGGTTAAGGCGCGGAAGAAGAAGGTGTAAATCTCTGTCTTGTATTTGTGTGTATTTGTGTGTATGATGAAGGTATGCCAGTGCAAAAAATAACGTATTACGGTAAAAAAACAAATGGACAGCAAGGACATTATCAAAGCCTTGAAAAAAGAGGGTTGGTTCGAAGTGTCTACGAGCGGTGGAAGTCACAGGCAGTTTAAGCATCTCCAAAAATCAGGGCGGGTGACGGTGCCGCATCCCCGCAAGGATCTTCCCAAGGGAACGTTAAAAAGTATAGAGCGGCAGAGCGGAATCACATTTTAAACAAGGAGGATTTTATGGAGTATATCGCTATCATTCATAAAGAACCAGATTCCATCTTCGGCGTTTCCTTTCCTGATTTTGTGGGGTGTATTGCGGCGGGCTCTACACTTGAGAAGGCGCGGCGCGATGCGGTTGAGGCTCTGAGGATCCATATCGCTGGCCTTTTGGAAGACGGTGAGGCGCTTCCCGTGCCCTCGTCCCTCGATGCGGTCATGGCCCAGCCTGATTTTCAAGATGGGGTTGCGTTCATTGTAGATACGCCTGTGCAAGACGAAGTGGTCCGGATCAATGCTACGGTTTTAAAATCTGAATTGGTCATGATTGATGCGCTGGCCCGCCAGCGTGGTATGACCCGTTCAGCATTTTTGGTTAAATCTGCTCTGAACCAGATTTAACCCCGCTTCTCCACCACATAGGCAAAGCCTTCGCAGAAGGACTCTGTGCCGAGCGTGCGCATGAGGACCTGATACACTCGCCACACGACATGAAGGGGGGTAAAAAACGCGAAATAGTTGCTCATGTAATAGAGCCGTTTTTCGATGATGGTGAGGTTCGCATCGGCCAGAATAGCCTCGATCTGGCGCGGGGTGCCGTGGCTGTAATACGCCTTGAAGCCCATGACATCGGCCAGCCCGTCATCGGTGTAGAAATACCGGATCAACCTGTTTTTAAAGCCTTCGGGCAGAATCATATTGAGCCGCGCAAACCAGGCGTTCTTGCAGGGCGCAAAAAAGATCATGCGCCCGCCGTCTTTGAGGAAGGTTTTCATGTTGAGGAGGGCAGAGCGGGCATCTTGCACATGCTCCAGCGTGGCACGGCTGATGATGAAATCCCCGTCCCCCGTGCCCGTTGTTTTGGTAATGTCGGCGCACACGGTGCGGTCATAGCCGCCATCCGGCGCGCGGGCGAGCTGTTCCGCATCAATATCCACCCCCACGGTGGTCAGGGCGCGTTCGGCTTTGAGGGCCGGAAAAATATGCGGGCACTTTCCCCCGCCGATGTCATAGATCAGCGCACGCGGCGTGATATAGGTGGGGATCAGGCTTTTGTGGAAATCCGCCGTGCCGTAGGTGGTGTAGCTTTCGTTCAGAAAGGCCGAGTCGAATGTTCGGGAGAGGGCGACATTCCAGCGAAAGAATTTTTTAAGAAGGGGCATGGGCGCTCTGAAACTATGCGGCATCGAGGATAGCAAGCAACGTTTCATTATCGTTGCCCGCAATTAAGGTACTCTTACGGTTTAATCTTTCCATGATATGGTCTTCGTAATCGTAATTGCTGTTATAAAGCGTTACGCGATTTCCATCCCAATTTGTATAAGCATCAATATCATCCCAGCGCACATAGATTTCGTTCGCACGAATAGTGGCTTGCTGTTTTGTGGCGTTTGACAACGTTAATATGCCTGTATCACGGTGTTTACCTTTCACCAGAAAATTCAGTTTTATGATTTTTCCATTTTGGTGATCTCGTCTTGGAATTTCATAGTCTTGTTCAAAATCATACTCCGTAAGACTGAGACGATCTTGGACTTCCGCGTCAAAATCATCCATGGAGCGGGATCTCGCCCCGAAAACAAGATCGGATAGGCGCATACAAGCTTGACCCAAGCTTATGATTCCGTGTTCAAACTCTTTTTCTTCCCAACTTTTGATGTGATATTCTATGACACCATGATTATAGGTACACTCATGTAAACACATGATTTTATCCAGTATCTCTTTGCGTTTAGGTTGACGGTATGGCTGTACAAGCATGTTGTCCAGCCATGCGATTGTATTTCCAAAATCCGTTAATGTTGGTGGGTTTAGAGAGGATTGGGGTGTGTCTGGAATAAAAATATCAATCGAACTCCCATCTGGATAGTAAAACCCTGTAGAGATCCGAATATGCCCTTTTTTAACTTTGTCCACGTCCTGAACCAAGGGGCTAGAACGCAGATGATCACATATGTTGTCCAAGTTCATAGCGCTACATTCTTTCGATGATAAAGTTTCCTGAATGTTCAATATATGACATATCACAAAACTTCTTAAAGACGGTTTCAATATCTAATCCGCTTAAATCTTCACGATCCAAAACATCTCTATTCAGATTATTTTCAGGACAAGACGGTGTTTTTAAAGCATGCTTATGACTGCGTCCACACGGTTTGTGCCTAAGGGAGTCAACATCGAGGCGGCATATGGGCCCCAATCCCTTGATATGAACATTGATGCATTTTGCATCCGTTTCTTCTCTCCATTCTATTTTTAAACGCGCTTCTGTCCCATTGCTGTTTTCAATTGGAACACCCTCCGTGGAATAAACCCCCATTCTTTCTTTCTTGGGTTTCAATACAATATCCCCACGAATGACTTTGCCGTTTAAATCTCGTATACGTTCAAACTCATTTCTGTCCATTTTGGGCACCCATTTTTTTATTATTAAGGAGTCAAATTACATGAGATACAGATAAAAAGCAAAGTATTTTTTATTATGAAAATTTATATTGGGATGTTGTTTGTGTATTGAAAAAACACCCGTTCCTGAAAACGGATGAGGTGGTCTTGTGGGCTGTTCCAGAGATGAAGCGGGAGGCTGAAGCCTTTTTTACCCCTGTTCAAGATCGCAGGGGGCAGGCGGTCTTTATAGGTGTATTTCAGGCCGCCTTTCAGGGTATTGTTTTTATACAAAAAATTCTCCGGCAGGCTGAAGGCGTATTCGATCAGGGCTCTGCTGAGGAAGGGGACGCGGGCCTCCAGCGACACGGCCATGGAGACGCGGTCGACTTTGGTCAGGATATCATCGGGCAGGAAGGTGTGAAAATCAAGCGCCTGCATCCGTTTGCGCAGGGGCAGGGCGGGGCGGTCATGCACGCGGAAAAACCACAGCGCGTCATAGTCTTTCGGGATCTCGAGCTCTGCACGGTAATGCTGGGTCAGGGCGGGCGGCAGGCCGTCAATCAGCATCGTGTAGAGCGCAAGCGGGTCGCGCTGGCTGAGCATATCGAGCCGCAGGAGAAGTTTTTGCAAGGGGATATGCTGTGTCGCGCGGGCACGGGCCAGATCGTGAAAGGGCACGGGCAGAAATTTTTGAAGGTGATGAAGCCGTGCAAAACGCTGGTACCAGCGATAGCCGCCGAACAGCTCGTCCCCGCCATCACCGGACAGGGCCACGCTTGCAAAGCGTTTCGCAAACCGGCAGACGTGATAAGTGGGCAGAGCGGAGGCATCGCCGAACGGCCCGTCATACCAGTTCAAAATCATCGGGATGATGTGCTCGGCATCCGTGCCTTGCAGAATTTCAATATGGTGATCGGTGTGGCACTGATCCGCCACAATTTTTGCAAAGGCTGTTTCATCGTGCGCCTTGTGGTCATAGCCGATGGAAAAGGTGAGCAGATCGGGCCGCAGGCTTGCGGCTTCTGTCACAAGAATGCTGGAATCCATCCCGCCGCTCAGGAAAAACCCGAGGGGGACATCACTCACCATCTGTTCGGCGACACTTTCGTGGATCAGGGCGCGGAGCTGTTCGGCGGCCTGCCCGTGATGGACTGGCGCGTCACTTGTGGGCAGGGTCCAGTATCGTTGCAAGGTTTCCTGCCCTGTGGCCAGAGGCAGGGACAGGCTGTGCGCAGGGGGGAGGGCATACACGTTGTGATAGAGTGTTTTGGGCGCGGGGATATAGCGGTAGGTGAGAAAGTCAAACAGCGCGGTGGAGTCACGAGTCAGAGGCAGGTCGAGGGTTCTGGCGAAACAAAGGATCGCTTTGAGTTCGGACGCCCAGAGGAAATATGCCCCCAGACGGGCATACAAAAGTGGTTTGATTCCGGCCCGATCCCGCGCCAGATGAAGGGTTTTTCTGGAGGGATCGTAAATCGCGCAGGCATACATGCCATCCATGTTTTCAAGGAGCGTTGTCAGGCCCCAGTCCGGATACCCATGCAGGACCACCTCGGAATCGGACGTAGAATGGAAGCGCGATTCTCCCAAGGCTTCGCGCAAGGCCTTATAGTTATAGATTTCGCCGTTGACGGTGATGAGCGCGCGCGCCTTTTGCATGGGCTGTCGGCCTTCCTCGGAGAGATCCAGAATGCTCAGGCGCCGGTGACCCATGAACAGATTGTCGAGGACCACACTGTCATGCTGGTCCGGCCCCCTGTGCGCAAGGGTGTCCAGTGCCGCTTTTCCAGCCTGTATATCCGCCGGAGACAAAATCGGTTGCCCGAGATGGATAAAGCCAAAAAGTCCGCACATGGTGTTTTTTAAGGTCTTTCTATATTGTCTCGTAATCGTCATCGCGAGACTGCGTAAGCAGTCGTGGCGATCCAAAAAGAAGGGCTAGATTGCTTCGGCCTTTGGCCTCGCAATGACTAGTTTTGAATAACGCAGTACTTCGGAGATGACTTCTAAGATGTCTGTTGTTTTGCCAAGTCTTCGCGGGTGGGTTTTTTCAACGGTGTGGCCTGTGACCAGAGCATTTCAAAGCGGCGGGTCTCGGCCTGAAGGGCTTGCAGGCTTTCAATCAGAAGCACGGTGGTGTGGTCGTGCAGGATAAAGGCCAGTTTCGGGCCGTAGATCACGGTGGTCGGGGCGGAGCCTTCGGCGCCTGCGGGCAGGGTCCTGTATTCGTGCTGGGCTTCCAGAAGCGGCGCGGGTGGCTTTGTGGACAAAATGCGCTGGCGCAGATGGTGTTTTTTCACCAGATCGGTGTAGGCAGACAGGCGGAGCGGAGAAAGGTGCGCCGGTAAAGCGGGATCCATGTGACAGAGCAGGATATCCCCCGCACGGCGGGAGAGGGTGTCGCACATATCGTGGAACAGGTCATCGAGTGCCTTGGTGCCTTTGAGCAGGCGCATGGTTTCGGATTTCTGGCGCAGGCCGGACTGATCCATGAATTCGATATCCGCGCTCTCGAAGGCCATGCGGATGGCGCGCAGGGATTCGGCCTTGATATCGGAATGCCCTTTCTCGAAATTGTTGATGGCCGTCTTGGACAGGCCCGAGGCATCGGCCAGATCCTGCTGGGTCCATCCCAGAAGACCGCGCGCGCCCCGACATTGTGCAATGGTGATCATGATCTGTGTCCTTGGTCTATCCTAAAGACTATGATACAAGACGAAGTAAAAAAGTCAAATGAAATTGAAAAAAAACTTGCAAAGCTTTCGTAAGTTGAATAAAATACAATCACAAGTGTATTTTATGTACGGGGGGTATATGACAGAAATTACAAGACTGTACCATAAACTGACAATAGAACGATGCCAGATGTATGTGGCGCAACTCTGCGCGGCCATTCATCTGGGGGAACTGGAACATCCGACGGAACAGGAAAAAGAAGCGCTTCGGGCGCTTGTGTTTCATTTGAACCAGGACTTGCAGGTTCTGGAAAGACTCTCGGGGGATGAAGCGTAATTGTCCTTTCACAGGACTCCCCTAGCCAAGCCCCCGAATTTTGTTTAGAGTTTGTGGGGTGTGTTTCATGCGGGGAAGAGAGGTTTCGTGTCCGTCTGGTTTGCGTTTTGGGTCGTGCTGTCGCTGTTTCTGTTCGGGTTTGTGGTCTGGACGCTGTATATCGTTGTGCGGCAAAAACAGGCCTGGAAGGCCTTTTCCGTCACGCATGGCTTGCGTTACACGTCCTCGGCCCTGATGCGAAGCCCCGAAATGGACGGTGTGCTGGAGGGCTATAAGTTCAGTTTTTTTACCAGCGAGCACACCGCACCCGATATGCGGGGTCAGCGGAAAATGACAGCGGTGGAGGTCACTCTGCACAGCACCATGCCTTTTGAGGGCGGTGTGGCCAGTCATGGCCTGATTCCGGTGCTCAAGGGGCTGGCGTTCAAGACGGAGGTCAAGCCCGCTTCCGATCTGTGGAGCGCGGCCTGTGTGGCGGGCGGGGATCACCGCTTTGCGCTGGAGGCGTATCTGACGCCGGAGCGGATCCAGATTTTGATGAATCTGGCCCAGATTCCCTATACATGGATGATTTTGCTGTTCAAGGGCGATGCGATGCTGTTGCGGCTGGATACCTCTTCTCCCCTTGAAACCGTTGAAAAGCTCGAGAAAGTCCGCAGGGTTATGCGCAAGGCCGCTTCGGTGCTGGAGCTCCATGCGGGGGAGGCCGTGCGTCTCAGGTCCGAACTGGCCCGTATGGTGCCCAAAGAGGCGCTGGCACCCGCAGGCGCGCCGGTGCAGGAACTGGCGCTGGAAGAGGACGAGATATCACGGGAAGCGCCTTCGTCTGCCGATGGGGCAGAGGCCAGCGCCAAAGAGTGAACCGCGCCTTGCCTCCCCCCCTGAAAAATAATTCGGGGCGGGGTGAAAGTATCGCTTGATTTTAAGGGCCGGAACCGATTATAACACGTCCAGTCTTAATCAGTGTTCTCTTGCGTCCCGTTCGTCTAGAGGCCTAGGACACGTCCCTTTCACGGACGCGACACGGGTTCGACTCCCGTACGGGACGCCAATTTCTGGTTTTTTACCGTCCAATCTCATCCAAAAATCGTTGAAAATGCAAGGGTTTTGGCGCACAATGCGTCTAAAGCCGTCCAATATCGTTTTGCCTAGTCCAAGTTTCTAGGGGGTGTATATGGGGGTATAAATTTTAAGGCGAAAGGATATACCCCCAGCTATGAAGCTCACAGGCAAGAAATGTGATACTGCGACACGCGAGAAGGATGGGAGCAAACTCTTTGACGGGGGCGGTCTTTATCTGGAACTTCATAAAAACGGTTCAAAATATTGGCGATATAAATACAGGGTTTTGGGGAAAGAAAAAGTCCTCGCTCTGGGGGTATATCCTGAAACCACTTTGGCCGAGGCACGGGAAAAACACAAACAAGCCCATAAGCTGGTCACGCAAGGCATAGACCCCAGCGTTGCAAAGCAAGAAACAAAAAGAACCTTGATCACCGAGGCGGGCAACACGTTCGAGGCCATTGCCCGTGAGTGGCACGTCCATAAGAAAGCCGAATGGTCGGCGGTGAATGAAAAAACGGTTCTGGATCGTCTGGAGCGGGACGTTTTCCCCGTGATCGGGAAATATCCCATCAAAACCCTCACCCATAAAATGATTCTGGATTTGGCGGGCACGGTCAAGGAACGCGGGGCGCACGAGCTTGCCAAGCGGATCGTGCAAATGTGCCGTCATATCTTTCAATATGCGATTGTCACGGGGCGGGCGGATCGGAATATCGCCGAGGATTTGAAGGGCATGGTCAAAGCCGAGCCGAAAAACCATTTTGCCGCCATTGAACCCAAAGACCTCCCGCAATTTATGTTTGATTTGCGAGATCACAAGGCGAAACTCAATCGGCAAACATATCTGGCCATTGAATTCTTGATGCTCACCTTTGTGCGTAACCTCTGCTCTCGGCGGTTTTATTTAAGCGTAATTGATGGTGTATAAATGTCTTCAAATAAATATGAATATGATGTTGCTTTATCTTTCGCGGGGGAAGACCGCACCTATGTTGACGCTGTTGCTACGGCGTTAAAACCTGATGTTTCTGTTTTTTATGATTCTTTTGAAGAAGCACATTTGTGGGGTAAAGATTTGTATTCTTACTTGCATGACGTCTATCAAAATAAAGCCAGATTCACCGTGATGTTTATTTCTGAACACTATGCGAAAAAGCTATGGACGTTGCATGAACGAAAAGCGGCACAAGTTAGGGCTTTTAGAGAAAGAGAGGAATATATTTCACTCGCGCCCAATTTGTTTTACGGCACAACCATCGCCGTGACCATTTTGGTTCTGGCCAAAAATAAAAGGGATACAAACATCCAGTTTATTGATGCCAGCGGCGAAGAGTTTTTCAAAAAAGAAACCAATAACAACGTGATGAATGACGACCATATCACGAAGATCATGGATATGTTCGACAGCAAAGAACACGTCCCGCACGTTGCCGAAAGCGTGCAATATGAGAAAATCGTCGCTAACGATTATAATCTTTCGGTCAGTTCTTACGTTGAGGCAAAAGACACCCGCGAAAAAACAGACATTGTAAAACTGAATGCCGACATAAAAATCACAGTCGAGAAGATCAACCAACTGCGGGCGGATATTGACGCGATTGTTGCGGAGATTGAGGCATGAGCAAAGACCTTCAATTCCTGATATACAGCACCCCCCAAGAAGATGTTAAAGTTGATGTGGTTATGCGTGATGACACCATCTGGCTGACCCAGAAGGCCATGGCGGCTTTGTTTGATACATCGACAGACAACATCAGTGCCCACCTCAAAAATATTTATAACGACGGGGAATTGACCGAAAATGCAACTACCGAGAATTTCTCGGTAGTTCAAACCGAAGGAAAGCGGGAGGTTCAGCGAAATCTTAATTTCTATAATCTTGATGCCATTATCTCCGTCGGGTATCGGGTCAATTCCGCCAAGGCCACACAATTCCGAATTTGGGCAACCAAAACCCTTAAGGAATTTATTCAAAAAGGCTTTGTTCTGGATGATGAACGTCTGAAACAAGGTTCAACCGTTTTCGGTAAAGATTACTTCCGTGAACTTTTGGATCGTGTCCGTTCCATCCGTGCGAGTGAACGGCGCATCTGGCAACAGATTACCGATATTTTTGCGGAATGCAGTTTTGACTATGATAAAGATTCAAGTGTCACGCAGGATTTTTATGCCATGGTGCAAAATAAGTTTCATTATGCGATTACGGGGCAAACCGCCGCCGAAATTATTTACACAAAATCGGATCAGAACAAAGACCATATGGGGCTGACCACATGGAAAAACGCGCCTGATGGGCGTGTGTTGAAATCCGATGTGACAGTTGCCAAAAATTATTTGCCTGAAAAGGAGATTGCGCGGCTGGAACGTGCGGTGGTGGGGTATTTCGAATATATCGAAGACCTGATTGAACGGGAAAACACCTTCACCATGGAACAATTTGCCCAAAGCGTGAATGAATTTCTGGCCTTCCGCAAATACAAGATTTTAGAAGGCAAAGGCAAAATGTCCAAACCAAGGGCAGAGGAAAAAGCCAAAGCCGAATATGACGCCTTTAACAAAAACCAGAAAATCATTTCCGATTTTGATAAAACCATCAAAAAACTGGAAAAAAAGGCAGGGCGCGATGAGTAAATTGAATGCCTTGGAAAAGCTTTTGGATGGTGCAGAGGTGGTGTGGAAGACATTTGGAGAAATAACTTTACCCACGAGCAATATTAAATGGCGAGACACAAACCGTACCTATCGCTATATTGACTTAACCTCTTGTGATATTGAAACAAAGGCAATAACTGAAACTTTGGAAATAGCATCGAGTAATGCACCAAGTAGAGCGCAAAAACTTGTTGAAAAGGATGATGTTCTTTTTGCAACAACGCGCCCAGCGCAGCAACGTTATGGCATTATTGATGGTAGATATGAAGGCGAAGTTGCTAGCACAGGATACTGTGTTTTACGCGCCAAGCAAGATGAAGTCTTGCCAAAATGGATTTTACATTGGATTGCTTCGGTAAATTTTAAGATTTACGATGAGGAAAATCAAAGTGGGTCTGGCTTTGCAAAATATCTGCGTGATGCATTGCCGAACGCCTCTTATATCGGTTTTACCGGTACGCCGATTGAAAGCACGGACGTAAACACACCTGCCGTGTTTGGTGATTATATTGATGTTTATGATATTCACCGCGCCGTGGAGGACGAGGCAACCGTTCCGATTTACTATGAAAGCCGGATTGCAAAGCTTGATCTTGATGAAGACGAAAAGCCCCGCATTGATGCGGAAATTGAAGAATTAACTGAAGACCAAGAACAGGACGCGACAGAAAAAACCAAGGGCAAGTGGTCGAGGATTGAGGCTTTGGTTGGTTCTGAAAAGCGTATTAAGCTTCATTTTTGTGAAATTTATTTTCATTTAATATTAATTGTATAGGTCTTTAATTCGTATTCCGTACGGCGCCAATTTCTGGTTTTTTACCGTCCAATCTCATCCAAAAATCGGATCATAATAGGACGTGTGTGGGCTTATTACAAACAGCTTTGTTCCACCAGATACGCCGGATCATAGTTTTTATAGAGCTGGCCATTGACCTCGAAGGTGGGGTAGCCGTAGTGTTCGAGCTCTGTGCCCCTGATTTTTCGCAGAAAAATGTCGTTGGCGCGGGGGTCCCGATCGACCTGATATTCCTTGAAGGCGATATGTTGAGCTGTCATTTCCTGTTTGCGCATTTTACATACGCCGCACCACGAGGCCCCGTACATGACAATCACGTGGCATTGCCGGCCAACAACGGTTTGACGCGCGTTGCGGGCTTGTTGCTCTGATTGCACTGATTTCAAGGGGTTTTTCCAGATCAGAATCCCTACGCATAGCCCCAAAAACAGCGCGGAAAATACGATCAGGCGGAGAAATTCCATCATAACGCTTGAGGCTTCTTTTGCAATGGGGTTAACTCAGTTCCAGCATGCGCTCTACGGCCCTGCGGGCGCGGGCGGATATTTCGGAATCTACAAAGACTTCCGGTCCTTCGGTTTCGAGCGCTTTGAGAATCTTGGGCAGGGTGATGCGCTTCATATGCGGACACATTTGGCAGGTGCCGATCATTTCAACCTGCGGGTTGGCGGCCGCGATATTATCGCTCATCGAACATTCGGTCATGAGGATGGCTTTTTTGGGCTGGTGCGTCTTGATATAATCGTCCATCTGCGCGGTGGAGCCGGAATAATCGCTCACCGCAATAACTTCGGGCGGGCATTCGGGATGGGCCAGCACAAACACATCCCCGTGCTGGGCGCGCAAGTCCTTCACATCCTGCGCGGTGAAGCGTTCATGCACCATGCAGGTCCCCTCCCAGTACAGCACTTTGATTGTAGTCTGGCTGGCTACGTTTTGCGCCAGAAATTTGTCGGGTGTCATGATGACGGCGCTGTGCCCCTCGCGCCCCAGCGCTTCGACGATTTTCAGCGCGTTGGAGGAGGTACAGCACACATCGCTTTCGGCTTTGACGGCCGCCGAGGTGTTCACATAGGTAATGACGGGCACGTTCGGGTGGGCGCGTTTAAGGGCGCGGATATCCTCGGCGGTGATGGATTCGGCCAGAGAGCATCCGGCGGCCATGTCGGGCATAATAACTTTTTTATCGGGGCACAGGATTTTTGCCGTTTCCGCCATAAAATGCACCCCGCACTGGATAATCATGGAGGCATTTGTCTTGGCGGCTTCGCGGGCGAGCTGAAGCGAATCCCCCACGATATCGGCCACGCCATAGAAAATATCAGGTGTCATATAGTTATGCGCCAGAATGACTGCGTTTTTTTCTTTTTTGAGCGTGTTGATCGCGTGGATCAGCGGCGCAAGTTCGCGCCAGCGTTCAGGCGTATACTGTCTGCTGAGTTTGCCGTACAGGGCCTTCGTGGCGTTTTCCACCGCCGATGTGTATTCCAGTGGCATGGTCTTGTTCTTCCAGCATTAAAGATAGGGCGTATCTTTCATATTTGAAGGGGATTGGCAAGGGTTATGTGTTTTTTGTGTTATGAAAAAATAACATCGCTCTTTGTCAGGTTCTATTTGCAATAAGGAGGAAACTGCCGTATGACAAATCATGCAGTGATGCGCAGTGTGTCCATCGGTTCGACTATATGATACCCAAAGAGGTAATGTGATGCGCTTTGACCTTCGGCGTGACTTGATAACACCGCTATCTGAAGCCCGCTTGATAAAAGGGCATGGGATTGATTCTCCGAAAAAATTGATTTTAAGCCCCATTTTTATGATGACACAGCCCAATTACTATGATCCGCGCCATGAAGTACGGTCATACCTTGAAAACGATATGACGTCTCAGGCGGATGTCCTGTCATTTTCACCGGATCTTGCCCGAACACAACATGCCCAGTTGTGCGAGGCGATACTGGATCTGGGGGCGTCTGTTTTTCTCAGCCCGGGGCATTCAGGGCAATATGATGGTGTGTATCGCGCAGATTCTTCGATGTCAATGGTGCGTGTTACAAAAACACCCCTCGGGCTTCCGGTTGCGCAATTCAATGTTGTGGCAAGCAATTTTTATAATTACGTACGGAATGTGGAAGTCCAGACACATCTTGCCGACTGGGCGGCTTTGAAAAACACACTGATTTTGGAAGGGATTCCTACGGTTGTAAATGTATTTCAGCCACGTGATTGTTATGGCGAGGGACAGGCTGAGCACCTGTATGATCCCTATCGGGATTTGATCTTTACGGGTTTCAAGCCAAAGACGGAGGCGTTTTGTCCGGAGAAGGGACGTTCGGATTTAAAGTTCAATATTGCGGTCGGCGCGTATTTGGGCATGTCTCACAGGCTTATTCCTCTCGAGGTGGATGGAGGGTTTTATCATCGGGATACGTCTCTTGCCTTTTTACCAAACGGAGAAGTTTTGTGTCACCCGCCTGGCTTTACCTCTGAGGCGTTTCAAACCTTGTCTCATGTTGTGGGTCAGGAAAAACTGATTTCTGTGGGGCCAGACGATGCCCTGAATTTTGGATGCAATATTATTCCTATAGATCGGGAACATCTGCTCATGCCGCAGACCAGTACAGCTTTATACAATACACTTTCGGGGTTGGGGTATGAAGTGGTTCAGCTGGAATTGGATCAATTTGTAAAGTTGAGCGGGGGTGGCGCGCATTGTCTCAAGAATTGGGTCAACCGTATGCGCCCCGATTCTATGACACCATGGCTGTAGTGTCATCCCCGGGCCCTTCCTCGTCTTCCCCGCGCAGGCGGGGATCCAGAAAAAAATCAACCACGAAGCGCACGAAGGACACGAAGTTTTAACGCGCTATCCAAAGCTTCGCGCGGGATGACACGCCCCATGGGTCATTGCGAGCCGAAGGCGAAGCAGTCCAGTATTTTTCTGGATTGCCGCGTAGGGCTTTGCCCTCCTCGCAATGACGATTTTGTTTATGGCCTGAAAATTCTTTCGCTCTCTCGGATTTTTCGCTCTATATTCCCCTGTATGTCCGATTTGTTTGCCACTGCCGTTCCTCAAAACACCAAAACCCGTCCGTTGGCCGATCGTTTGCGGCCTGAAACGCTCAGCGATGTGGCGGGGCAGGATCATCTGGTGGGAAGTGGTGCGCCGCTCCGCACGATGCTGGAGGGCGGGCATTTGTCCTCCCTTATCCTCTGGGGGCCGCCTGGGTGCGGGAAAACCACGCTGGCGCGCATTCTTGCAAAACACACGGATTTACATTTTGAACAGCTCTCGGCGATTTTCTCCGGCGTGGGGGATCTGCGCAAGGTCTTTGACTCCGCGAAAGTGCGGAGTAAAGGCACGCTGTTGTTTGTTGATGAAATTCACCGGTTTAACAAGTCCCAGCAAGATGCGTTCCTGCCCGTGATGGAGGACGGGACGATTGTGCTCATCGGGGCGACAACGGAAAATCCGTCTTTCGAGCTGAATGCCGCGCTGTTATCACGGGCGCAGGTGTTTGTCCTGAAACGGCTGGATGAGGGGGCGCTGGAGGCGTTGCTTCAAAAAGCTGAACAAGCGCTCGGAACATCTCTCCCTCTCACGGCGGAGGCGCGGGCGCTGTTAATTACAATGGCGGACGGGGATGGGCGCTATGCGCTCTCTATGGCGGAGCAGGTGTTTGCACATCTGTCTTTCCCGCGAAAGCGGGAATCTGGAGAAGATGAAGAAAGGTCCCCGCCTGCGCGGGGAATGCAGTTATTAGGCGCGGACGCGCTCCTTAAAACCATTCAGCGCAGAGCGCCTTTGTACGACAAGGGTGACGATGCGCATTATAATTTGATTTCCGCGCTTCATAAATCCGTGCGGGGGTCTGACGTGGATGCGGCTCTGTACTGGTTTGCGCGGATGCTGGGCGGCGGGGAGTCGCCGGACTATATCGCGCGGCGCATGGTGCGTATGGCGGTAGAGGATATTGGCCTAGCCGATCCGCAGGCCTTGGGGGTCTGTAATGCCGCGTGGGAGGCGTATCTGAAGCTGGGCAGTCCTGAAGGGGAGCTGGCGCTGGCGCAGGCGCTCATTTATCTGGCGACCGCGCCCAAATCCAATGCGGGGTACGTCGCCTATAAGGCGAGCGTGAAGACAGCGCGGGAGACGGGCTCTCTCATGCCGCCCAGACATATCATGAATGCGCCGACGAAGCTGATGCGGGAGCAGGGCTATGGCGCGGGGTATCAGTACGACCACGACACGGCGGAAGGCTTTTCCGGCCAGAATTATTTTCCCGATGAGATGCCCCGTATGCAGTTTTACGACCCGCCGGAACGTGGATTCGAGCGGGACATCAAAAAACGGCTGGAATATTGGGAGAAGCTCCGCCGAAAGAAATAAATTGACATATTTTATTTTTTACCCTAAAAAGGACTTTTTTGTGCCCGTTTATGGTGTGTTATGTCTTTTTATATCTCTGAAGAGGAACGGCTCGAAGCGTGCGATTTATTGGACACCGTGCGAACCCTTCAAAAAGAAAAGGAAAACATCCGTCGTGTGCAGGCCTCTATAACGCCCTGTATCAAGGATGTGATCGTGTTCGTGGCGGAAAAAAACGTTCAGGCGCATGAGGCCTGTCGTCCGGAAAGTCAATGGATACAGGCTCTGGAAACATTGATGCTCCGGTTTGAAAAAATGTCCGCCCACAACAATGTGATCATACCAGAGACGCTGTATCCCGCTTTGGGAGAGCGTCTGCTCAAGGAACTCCATACCAATGCCGTGACCTTCCGGCATACAGGCAATCTCGAAAAAATGCTTCTGCTGACGTTGCATCAGGGGGAGTCCTTTATAACGGTTTTCGAGGAAGAGGAATTTCAAATCTTCCGGCGGAGTCGAGGCATTTTCAAGCAGGCGGCCCGAAATAATAAAGATCCCAGAGCATGGCTCCGGAAAATTATGAACGGCGAAATTTCAGCAGGACAATGGCAGAATAAAAAACTGAATCGGCTCCTCCATGAACGAGACGGGTTTCAAAAGCCTTTTGTGATGGACCCGCAGGCAGACATGGAAACGAATGTCCGCACGTTCCTGTCCCTTGTGCGGGAGAGGCAGGCGCAATCAGGGCATGTTTTCAAGCACAACGATTCCGATGGATATTTTGAAGGTATTTTAAAAAAGGCCTCTCAAAAGGCGCTGGGGGTCTCGGATGTTTTTAACACAGAAAGCTGGTGTGACAGTCTGACATTGCTCCAGATTCGCATGATGAAGATGTGTGAAAAAAACAGAATGCCGTTGACGCTCGATATTATGAATTCCTGGGCGCCGGTGTTGCTGGAGGAGATGGTTCATAATTACAAGGGGCTTCAGGTTTCTGGGGATCCCAAGAGTATTATGCTGTTAACCCTGTATCAGGGCACCGCCTTTGTGGATCTGATTGCAGGGTCGGACAGGCCTTACCCCCATGCCCCGCATATTTATAAAAAAATAGGGATGTCACATCCCAAAAATACGCGGGAATATCTTCAATATTTCGATCGGACCTTCAAGGCCTTGCAGGAGGACCCCGAATTTACACTCTTTCAAAAATCGGTGTCTGTTCTGGAATTGGCCGTGTTGGAGCATGCCAATCCGGTGGGGTGGCTCAGGGATTTGAAGGCGGGACGGGTGAACCACAACCACTATAATCCTGATTTTCACAAAAAAGATCTCACAGGAGAGGACGGCCCCGATGTCTGAAGGACACAAAGCGTCACACCATGTTCTTGACTCAAAGGATATCAAAGCGGCGCAGAGAGTGATGGCGCAGGTGCGGGATATTCTGCGGGAGGGTGAAATCACTTTGAAAGGCAAGCTTGCCGAGGATACAAAGGCTGAAAAACGCATTGCGCAGATGACAAAATCCATGCAAGCGTTTCAGGACCTTACTTATGCAATCCCTTTCAGGGACTTGCAGAAGAAATTTTACAAACTGGCTGAAAAGGCCGGACAGGCCATTCCGGAAGAGCAGTATCCGGCTGTTGCCTGTGTTTTGGGGCAGGAGTTCTGGGACAATATGAGGACGTTTCGTTTGACGAACGCACCAGAAAGGGCTGTGATGCTCACGATCTATAACGGGAGTGCTTTCAGGGCGGTGCTGACAGACCCCGCATTCGAGATGTTTCAGGGAAACGGGTCGATGATTGAATTTGCGGCCCAAAAATATCCGGTGAATCCTTTCGGGTATTTGCAGGATCTGAAACGCAATGTGGAGAATATCATGACATGGGATTGCTACAGGGATACGGCCATTCCGGAATCAACTTTTGTGTGGGCCTGTTTTAAAAATCCTTCCAATCCGGAGGCGTACATCAGAAAGCACAGTGATGAAGGGCGCAAGACGGGGCAGGATCAGGATAATACGCCCGCGCTCTGAAGCTTTATTTTTCCTGCCAGACAAGCCACAGGCCGCTCAGGATAATCAGCCCCGCGCCGGTCAGCATCATCAGGCTCGGGGTATCGCCGAACATCACAAAACCGAACAGGATGGCCCAGATCATTTCCGTGTATTGGAGCGGCGAGACGCTGGCGGCGGGGGCCAGACGAAAGGCCAGAGACACGCAGAGCATCCCGCTCGCGATACACACGCCGGATGTGGCCAGCAGGAGCAGTTCAAACGGCGCAGGCAGGAAAAAGCCGTGAGGCAGGAAAAATCCCATGGTGACAGAGGTGCCAAACACGGGCCAAAAGCCAAGAGACACGGCGCTTTCATCGGGCATGGAGCGCGAGACCAGAAACAACAGCGTGATGATAACACTGCAAAACAGGGGCAAAAGACTGGCGGTGTCAAAGCCCTGCTGTCCGGGCTGGAGCGCGACAAGAATGCCGATAAAGCCGAGCACAATTGCTCCCAGACTTTTGCGGCGCAAGGGTTGTTTGTAAAGCGGGATAGCCAGCAAGGCTGAAAAAAGCGGAAAGGTGAATAAAAACGTATACACATCGGCCAGCGGCAGAAGGGAAAAGGCCCGTGCTACGATCAATCCGGTGATGATGTTCAAGATAATCCGTAATGCATGCAGGTGTTTTTTCCGGCTCTGTGTCAGGGCCTTCACCCCGCCCATAAAGGGCAGAACGCACAAGAACACCAGTGCAGAAAACCCGTGATTGAAAAACAGAATTTCCGGCACAGTGTAAAGCGTGGTGAGCCATTTCACGCAGACATCGCTCACGGCAAAGCTGGAAAAGCCCACAAAGGCAAGTGCCAGCCCTTTTTTATTGGACAGGGCGGTGATTTCAGGCTTGCCAGAGAGGGTGGTCATGTGGTGATCTTTGCTTTCAGGTATGGAATGGTTAAAAGAGTTGCCTCACTCTAGCTCTCTCCTCAAAGGGGAGAGAGGACAACGGAGAGAAGAAAACCCCCTCTACCCTTTGGGGAGAGGGTCGGGGTGAGGGGCTCCTTGAAAGAATGTAAGGACAAAATATGATCAATGCAAGTCTTGCTGTGGCGCTCGGGGGGGCGATAGGGGCGGTACTCCGTCACGGGGTGAATGTGGGTACGGCCAGATGGCTGGGGACGGGGTTTCCCTATGGAACGCTGTGCGTCAATATTGCGGGGTCGTTTATGATCGGGTTATTGATTGCGCTGTTTGCGCATATCTGGCAACCGCCGCAAACGGTGCGTTTGTTTCTCGTGACGGGTATTCTGGGCGGCTTTACGACCTTTTCCACCTTTTCGCTGGATACGGTGGTTTTGTTGCAACGGCAGGATTATATGATGGCCGGGCTGTATATGGCGGTGTCTGTCGTGTTATCTGTTCTGGCGCTGTTTGGTGGGCTGGCGCTGGTGCGCAGTCTTGTGCTATGAAGGGATCCTATGAATACAGGCGTTAGAAAAATTATCGTCAAGGAAGACGATAACGGGCAGAGGCTGGATCGCTGGCTCAAGCGGTATGTGCCGGATATGCCCTATATTCTGGCGCAAAAGCTTCTACGCAAGGGTGAAATTCGCGTCAATGGCAAGCGGGTCAAGACCGACACAAGGCTGGAGGCGGGGCAGGAAGTCCGCATCGCGCCGTTTCAGGCTTCCCAGATTCTAGACAAAAAAGATGAAAAAATATCGGACAAGGATGTGGCGTATATTCAGTCCCTCGTGATCTATGATGACGGGGATGTGATTGCCATTAACAAACCGCCTGGTCTGGCCTCTCAGGGGGGGAGCGGGGTGTACCGGCATGTGGATGGCCTGCTCGATGGGCTCATGGGGGCTAACGGGGTGCGTCCCCGCATCGTGCACAGACTGGATAAAGACACCAGCGGGGTGATGCTGTTGGCGCGTTCGATAGAATCTGCGCGGGGGCTGGGGCATATTTTTAAAGGGCGCGATATTCGCAAGATTTACTGGGGGCTGGTCTGCCCCGCGCCCGAAGCCTCGGAAGGGACAATCAATGCCCCGCTTTCCAAGCTGGGCGGCCCATTGCGGGAGAACATGGCCGTAGACGAGGAAGAAGGCAAAAAAGCCGTTACCGAATTCAAGGTGCTGGAATACGCGCACAAGCAAGCCGCCTTTGTGGCCTTTTGGCCCCGTACGGGCCGGATGCATCAGATCAGGGTGCATGCGGCGCTGATGGGCACGCCTATCATAGGTGACCCGAAATATGGCGAGCGGAAAATCGAACACGAACACCAGATGATCGGACTCGACGGGATTGACCTGTATAAAGGCCTTCACCTGCATGCCCGCCGGATCATGTGCCCGCATCCGGTGAAAAAGGGACAGCGTCTTGATATTACAGCGCCTTTATCGCCGGAGTTGACGAAAAGCTGGAAAGCCTTCGGGTTTGAAGTCAACGCCAAAGGGGACCCTTTTGCAGGACTGAAGAAATAGGATGGTGTTTTTGAGGGGGCAAGAGAGGAAATAGGGTTAAAGAGAGAGATTTTTAATGAAAACGATGCTTCACTTTATCACCGCATGGCCGTGGCGTACAATCCTGCGGCGGATGTTCAAGACGGCCTTGTATCTGGGGCTGTTTTTCTTTGTCATTTTTACGGTTCTGACCAATCTGGGCGGGAATGGCGATGTGTATAAAAACGCCATTCAGGATTATCTGTCGCAAAGCACGGGCTATCATACCCAGATTGCAAAACTCAATATGATGCGGTTTTACCCCGATATTGTGATTGACGTGGAAGGGGTGGAGATGCTTCCGCCTGATTCCGAAAACGCGGTCGTGACGATCGGCGCGGCCAGAATGGTTTTCGGATTTTTTGATATCGTCTTTTCCACACGCCGTTTCAAGGCGCTGGAATTTGAAAAAGTGCAGGCGGTGCGGGGCGTCTTGATCCCGCAAACTTTCAGGCTGGAGCATTTGGGAATTGTGGAGGCGCCGGAAGGATCGTTCTTGCGGGCCGCGGGCTGGCTTGATACCGTCCCGTTTCAGGCGTCTTTCGGACTGGAAGGGCAGGGCAGGAATACGGCCCGAAGCTATCGTCTTCTGGAGGCTTTGCCTGTTCTGGCGGGGGTGGGGGATTTTACCCTCAAAACGATTGTCGGGAGTGAGGGCCATAGCGCGTTTACCCTGTCCGGTCTGGAGATTGCAGAGGCGGGCCAGCCTGTGACACAGGGGACTCTCGACGTTGTCCGGACGGCGGACGGGCCGTGGCATGTGACGGGGCAGATGGAGGTTTGGCAGAATACGTCCGTGATCCAGCCGGATGTCCTGCTGGAGTTTGGCGCTGAAAAAACGGTGAAGGGGATACTCGCGGCAGAGCGTTTTGTTCTGGAGGATTTTACGCCGGCATCGCCTGTTGTCCGGTTTCTGGGTCTGTTTCGT
Organism: uncultured Pseudobdellovibrionaceae bacterium; assembly: GCA_964348795.1. Classification (GTDB taxonomy): domain Bacteria; phylum Pseudomonadota; class Alphaproteobacteria; order Micavibrionales; family Micavibrionaceae; genus JADLAT01. The sequence goes on from CAYGDY010000015.1 coordinate 44,488, forward strand.
CTTGTGGGGGATTGGACAGTGACGCTGGATCTGGATCTGCCGCATGTGCGGGCGGGCGGTGTTGAGTGGGGCGCGGTGAAAACGCCTTTGGTCTATACGCCGGCGCAATTCAAGCTCGGGCCCTTGTCCGGCACGGTGCTGGGCGGCGCGCTATCGGGAGAGATGACACTGGACGCACAACGGGCAGACCCCCATCGGCTTGTCTTGAAAAACACACTCTTTTTGAAGAATTTTGAAAGCGCTGTTTTAACCGGCGTGCCCGCCAAGAGTGCCGTTACGGAACAAAACAGGCTGGCAATCCAGACACAGGCAGAAGGCAAAACAGGAGAAGAGGCGCTGGAAAAACAGGAGGGGCAGGTCACGCTGGTTCTGGGCAATGTGGCCCTGAAGGCGGGCGTTTTGGATCAAATCCTGAAGGGGCTGTTGCCTGCGCTCTTTCCTGCGATGTCGCCCGATCAAACAATCACGGTGGGATGCGGTGTGGTTGATATGGCGCTGAAAGACGGGCGTTTGCAAACAAGTTCTGCCTTTTTGGATATCGGGCAGGCCAGCTTGCAACTGGACGGGACGTATGATGTCAAGACGCAGGCGCTGGATCTGGCGGTTCAGCCGCATGTGAAATTCAGTGATGAGAAAGTGGTCTCCGATAAACCGCTCTATATCACGGGAGAAAGCGGGGCGTTTCAATTATCCCCCAATCCCTTTGTGGTGCGGGGTGGCGGTCTGGCCAAGGGCGCGATGGATCCTGCGTTTCAAGCGCGGGCGCTGGCAGGGATGGCGCTGGATTCCACACATCCGTGCAAGGCGTTCGTGATCGAGTCCGAGGTGCTGGAGGCTCCCGCCCCATGAAGCGCTTTTATACGCTGGTCTCGACAAAAAAAACACCCGCAGGATTTGAAATTGCGCTGGATGGGCGGTCTGTGAAGACGCCTGCGGGCGCGTTTTTATGTGCCCCGAATGAAGCGCTGGCGGAAGCGATTGTGCTGGAATGGGCGGGGCAAGAGGGCGAGATCAAGCCCGATACCATGCCCCTGACTCAGATTTTACACACCCAGCAAGATCAGGTGCGCGTGCAAAGACCGGCGATGACGTCTGCGCTGTTGAAATTTCTGGATACGGATTTGCTCTGTTACCGGTGCGGGCCTCAGCCCGAAGGATTGGCAGACCGGCAGGCGGCCCTGTGGGACCCCTGCCTTGACTGGTTCGGGAAACGGTTCGGGACGCCTTTGCAGACCACAACCCGATTATCGGCCCTGAAACACCCTGAGGCCGTGCACAAAGCCGTGGCGGCCTTTATCGCGGGGCTGGACGCGGCGCGTTTTACCCTGCTCCAGATCCTCACGCCGCTTTCGGGTTCTCTGGTTTTGGGGTTGGCTTTTGTGGAAGGCATGATCTCGGCTGAGGCGGTGTTCTCTGTTATGCGGGTGGAGGAGCATTTCAAGGCGGAACTGTATAACGAAGCTTTTTACGGGCCAGACCCCGCGCAGGAGAAAAAAGATCAGGCGATCCGGCGGGATTTGGCGGCGGCAGAACTGTTTTTGAAAGCTATAAGGTGAGCCGTTTCACGGCTCTCTTTCCTAGATCCCGTGCGTGCGAATTTTGCTTCGCAAAAGGCCCACGGGATGACGGAAAATATACGTTTCTTATTTAAAATTATCATAAAATTTCAAGACCACGACATATATGAATATTTTATTTCATTGACAAATCAAGTGAAAATTTGCAATAAAAAATGCAATTAAAAAACTGCGATAAGGGTCTGTGTGATGAAATCTCCGGTGTTGTTGGGTGCGATTTTCGCCGCGCGGGTTGCAGGCGCCGAGCCGGAGTGTCCGCAAGTGGTCAACCCGATTTTGGATCATGCCTCGGTTTATCTTCAGGTGCAAGGTGACAGGACCCATGATTATTCCGCTGTCGAGGCGGACAATAGAATCGGGGATCGTCTGTGTCTGCGGACCCATCTGGAAAAACTGCCCTCTATGGAATCCGGTCTGCAGGGTACAATCATCCATCAAATGAATGATGCGTTCGGTGTCTATACCGTTTTTGAAATCGGCATAGCGGAGGACGCTTCCTCAGAAATTTTGGAAGAGCCCACAGTGGGCAGTGAACATCCGCCGGACAGAGAACGCGAAGCCGAAGACCCTCTTGTTTTGACGGGATTTTTGGGCGCCTATGAACGGGTTTCCGCGCATTGTGCCCTGTATGAAAGCATCGGCTTCAGGGCGCAGGATGACCTGTCCCTTGTGGGTGAAATCGGGTTTCGTTACGAATTTTAGAGCGTGCCGTGTGTCATCCCCGCTCTGTGCTATCGTGATTCCCAATAAGGATGACGATAAAACGGAGAGTGCCCTGTTAAAACACCCTAGATTTCAGCGCAGAAGGACGATAGACTCCCGCCCATGCGTATTCGTTATTTGCCCGATACCCTGATCAACCAGATTGCCGCAGGCGAGGTGATCGAGCGGCCCTTTGCTGTCGTCAAGGAAATGGTGGAAAATGCGCTGGATGCCGGCGCGACAAAAATTTCCGTGGACTTGCGGGCAGGTGGGAAAAGCCTGATTGTGGTCTCTGATAACGGGCACGGGATGGGGCGTGAGGATCTGTGCGCCTCGGTGGACCGGCACGCGACCTCCAAACTGCAAGGCGATGATCTGCTGGATATCGGCACACTGGGGTTTCGGGGGGAGGCGCTGGCCTCCATCGGCGCGGTGGCGCGGCTCACCATTCGCACGCGGGCGCAAGGCGCACAGGACGCCTTTGAACTGTCTGTTGAAGGGGGACGCAAGGGTGATCCCGTGCCGAGCGCGCATCCGAGCGGGACGCAGATCAGTGTGCGGGATCTCTTCTATGCCACGCCCGCCCGCCTGAAATTCCTGAAAACAGACAAGGCGGAAGGCATGGCGGTGAAAGATACGCTGGTGCGGCTGGCCATGGCGTTTCCTGCCGTGGGGTTTGTGCTGGCCCACGAGGGGAAGGAGGTCTTGAATTTTCCGCCGGTGGCTGATTCCCAGAGCCGTCTTTCCGCTGTTCTGGGAAAGGAGTTTGGCGAAAACGCCATGCCCATTCTAGCCGAGCGGGATGGAATCCGCGTGGGCGGGTTTGCCTCCCTGCCGACTTATACGCGGGGGGCGGGATTATACCAGTATCTGTTTGTGAATGGCCGTCCCGTGCGGGACAGGATGCTTCAAGGGTGCGTGCGCGCCGCCTATGCCGATGTGTTGCATCGGGATCGTCATCCTGTACTGGCGCTGTTTATTACGGTGCCGGCGGGGACGGTGGACGTGAATGTGCATCCGGCGAAATCCGAAGTACGTTTTCTGGACCCTGCCCTGATACGCGGGCTTTTGATGACGGCGCTCAAACATGCGATCCATACGCATGGCGGTTCCAGTTCCAGTCTGGGCGCGGTGCATATGCTGGAGGCGTTCCGGCCGCAAGGGCGCTCCTTTCCTCTTGCCCCTGCCGTGCCCTCGTCTTATGCCACTGGCGGACCCCGTCCGGTGCAGGGGCATCTGGCTGAATCTGTGATGCAGGCCTATGCGCCGTCCGCCCCCTCCACACAGGAGGTGCCTGTGCAGGAAAACGTAGAAATGCTTTATCCTTTGGGGTCTGCGCGGGCGCAGGTGCACGAGAATTATATTCTCGCGCAAACGGCGGATGGGCTTGTGATTGTGGATCAGCACGCCGCACATGAGCGGCTGGTCTACGAGCGCTTCAAGGCGCAGATGCAGGAATGCGGCGTGGAAAAACAAGGCTTGCTCTTGCCCGAGATTGTCGAACTGGGGGAGGGCGGCGCTGACGCTCTGCTACAGTATGCGGAAGGCCTATCGGCGCTGGGGCTGGAGGTTGAACCCTTTGGTATGGGGGCCGTGGCGGTGCAGGCCGTTCCGGCCCTGCTTTCGGACCGGATGGATATTCAGGGCCTGATCCGTGATCTGGCCGATGAGGTGCAGGCGTATGAGCGGGCGCAGGGGCTGGAGGAGCGCCTGAACGCGCTGTTGTCCACTATGGCGTGTCATGGCTCTGTGCGTGCGGGCCGGCGGATGAATGTGCCTGAGATGAACGCGCTGTTACGCCAGATGGAGGACACGCCGCTCTCGGGGCAGTGCAATCACGGAAGGCCTACTTTTATTACGTTGTCATTGGCAGATATCGAAAAACTGTTCGGGCGGCGGGGGTAACAAAAAGGGAAGGGACCTCTCATAACGCCTTCAGGTCTATAATCGCGCCGTCCAGCTTGCAGTTTTCGAGTTTTGCGCCCCTGAGGATCGCGCCTGTGAAATCGGCTCTGCGCAGGTCGCAACTGTGGAATACCGTATTGGTGAAATCCACGCCCATCAGGATCGTATCGCGCAGATCAGTGTGCTCCAGCGTGGAAAAGCGCAGGTTGGCACCGCTCAGGTCCGTGCGCTTGAGGTGCTCCGCGCCGTTCTTGGTAAATTTCAGGGGGCAGAGCTTGGCATCGGTCAGGTCCACCCGTGTGAGCTTGGCGTATTTGAAGGTCGAGCCGCGCAGGTCCGCACTGTGCATTTTGCAATCCCTGAAATCTGAACGGTCAAAATTCGCGCTCTGCATTTCCGCGCCCCGTAAATCCTGATTGAGGAAGTTGCCGCCGATACAGTGTATGGCGGTGAGGGGAAATTTTTTAAGGTCCAGCACATCGCGCAGATCATAGCCGCTCAGGTCCAGTTGCCTGCCGCTTCGACCGGCGGTGGCGACCCAGAGCGTATGTTCCTCCAGCAGTTCCGGCAGGGTTTTCCCCAGATTTTCCAGCTTGCTTCCCATGTCTCTTTCAGTGATGGCAGAGCGCAAATCCAGACCTGTTTGCTCTGTGCGTTCCATCAGGACTCCGGTGATGATCGAGGCGCGCATATTGGCGTTGGTGAGATTGGAGCCCGTGAGATCGGCGTCGGTGAGGTTGGCCCCTTCAAAACTGGCCCCGCCCAGATTGGCGTCGACAAGGTTGACGCCGGACAGGTCAGCATCGGAAAAATCGGCGGACATGGCCTGCGCGCCAGCCATATTGGTTTCCGTGAGGCGGGCGCCTGTGAAAATCGCCTTTGCGCCCGTGCCGCCGGAGCGTTTGCGGTCTACCAGTTCACCGTGATCCCCGCGTTTCATGATCTTGCCTTCGCGCAAATCGACTTCGCGCATATCCGAGCCTGCAAGGTTGGCGCCCGCGACATAGGCGCCGCGAAAATCCGAGCGGGAAAAGTTGGCATTGCGCATGTTCGCGTTTCTGAGGTCGCAGGCAAAAAAGGAGACCCCGATAAAAGTGCCGTGGGACAGATCGGCCTCCACAAAGAGGGAGCCGGTGAAATCGGCCTGACTGAGGGTGTGTCCGGAAAAATTCAGGCGGGAGAGATCGCGGTATTTGATAACCGCCCGCGCGCCGCCGCGCTGACCTTTCAAATATTGGTCATGCTGGACCAAAATCGCGTCCAGCTCCCATTGCAACATCGGCAGAAGGTTGGAAGGGTCTGGCAGGAAATCCGTCATGGAAGCCTTTGGTTCGTATGAGTGCAAAAGACCTTCAAGGCTGTTTGCTTGTGGAACAATCTCAAATTCTGCCCCCTCTTTTCATTTTATTCCACATTGGGGATGGTGTCTATCATTTCAAAGCCTGAGGCAGTTTTCTGGGGTTTTTCAGGGGTTTTTTCTTTGCCTTTTTGTGCCGGTTGTGCGGGGGTGGGCGGTCCGGCGTGTGTTTCGGGAGGATTGCCGAGCAAAATGGTTACAAAATGCTCTGGTGTCAGAAGTGTTTGCGCGAGCGTTTTGAGGTCTTCCAGCGAGGTGGCCTTGATGGCTTTTTCGCGGCGATCCAGATAATCCATGGGCAGATCATCGAGCCTGAGCGAGAGGAGCAAGCCGGAGATTTTATCGGTAGAGGTCAGGGAAAGTGGCAAGGAGCCTACCAGATAATTCTTGGCATCCGTGATCTCTGTGGCTGAAACGGGTGCAGTTTTCAGGCGGTTGAATTCGGTCTTGATGAGGCTCAGCAGAGGGGCGACATTCGCATTGGCGGTGGAGGAGGACACGGAGAGCGTATCGAGATGGTCCATCGTGTTGAGCGCAGAGTAAATCCCGTATGTCAGGCCGCGTTTTTCGCGGATTTCCTCTGTCAGGCGGGAGCCAAAACCGGACGAGCCCAGCACAAAATTCAAAACCTGCGCACTGTGATATCGGGGATCGGTCTGTGCAATTCCAGGCTGGAGGATTTCAATGACGGTCTGGGGGATGTCCTGCCGGTAGAGATAGGTCTTGCCCTGATTTTGCAGGGTCAGGTCCGGCACGGGCGGGACGGTGACAGCAGGCAGGAGGCCAAAGGTTTCATCCAGTTTGATAGCCAGTTCCTGCGGCGTGATATCGCCCGCCACGGCCACCACCAGATTATTTTTCCCCAGCAGAGTTTTGTGGAAATTCCTGAGGTCGCTCCGCGAAATTTTGGAGAGAGAGGTGAGGGTTCCACCACTGTTCATCGTATAAGGGTGCCCCGCATAGGCCTTGTCGTTTTGCAGGCGCGCGGCGATCCAGTCTGGCTCGGAAAGAGAGGATCTGATCCGGCTTTGATTGGCCGCAGACATCCGGCGGATGGCCTCGGAGTCAAAGCGGGGCTGGGTCAGTGCCATCTGCAATAGCGCAAAGGCACGGTCCTTGTTTTTCGTCAGGGTTTTGAGGCTTCCGGTGAAATGGTCGCGGGTGGCGCCGAATTGCAGGGCAATCACGCGGTTTTGCAATTCGCCCTGAAAGGCTTGCGAATCCAGATCGCCCGCGCCCTCGTCCATCGTGTTGGAAGCCATGCGGGCCAGCCCTTGCCTGTCCTGCGGGTCCTGCGCCGATCCCGCGCCCTTGAAACCAAAATCCATGGAGAGGACGGGGATGGAATGATCCTCCACCAGCCATGCGGTGAGCCCGCCTGCGCTTTTGACTTCCTGAATGTTCAGGAGACCTGCCTGCGCGGGGCTCCACAGAACAATAAAAAACCCTGTGAGCAAAAGGCCAAAAAGAGGGATTGTGCGGGGGATCATGGTGTGTCCTTTGGCGGGGCGTGTGGAGAAGGCGCTGTGGTGTTTTCAACCTTCGCTTTTTCAGGAGATTCCGGCAGGAGCAGACCCGTCACCGGCGGGAAGGCGGATGGCGCGTCAGGGTCCAGATATTTTTTGGCGACAGCCTGGACTTGCGCGGGGGTGACGGTGGCGATATCATACGGCCAGTATTCAATATCATCCAGCGTGGCGCCGCTGGCAAGGGCTCTGCCGATGGTCATGGCAGGGCCTGTGAGACTGTCCAGCGCGTAGGCGGCCTGATCCTGCAGGCGGGCTTGTGCAGTCGCCACTTCTTCGGGTGTGACACCCTTTTCAACGAGCAGACGCAGTTCTTTTTCAATCGCGGTTTTTAGCTTTTCTACGGTTTGCCCTTTGGCAGGGGTGCCCATGATATAAAGGGCTGAATCATCCCACGCCTGCGCATCATAGGCGAACGAAATATCCGTCGCGATCTGGCGCCTGACGACAAGGGCTTTATACAGACGGGATGTGGCCCCGCCGCCCATGATTTCACCGAGCACTTCCAGCGCAAGGGATTCAGGTTTGTTTCCATGGGCACTGGGCACACGGGCGAGGATCTCTATCACGGGTTCCCGAATGGCAGGATGTTCCATGGTGAGCGTCGTGTTCCTATCCGCTTTTGCGCTTTGAACCCGTGTGCGCTCCGGCGTGGCTTCGCGCGGGAACTGGCCGTACGTGTCAATGGCCATCTGGAAGACTTCCGCCGGAGAGACATCACCGGAGACCACCAGCACGGCGTTATTGGGCGCATACCATTGATCGTAAAAGGCTTTGATCTCGGGCCATGCCATCTGTTTCATCTCGGATTCCCAGCCCAGCACGGGAATGGCGTAGGGATGGCCCGCAAAGACGGCGTTGAACAGCTGTTCCTGAAATTGTGTCTGCGGGTTGTTATCGGTGCGTTGCTTGCGTTCTTCCAGCACGACATTGCGCTCGGACAAGAGCTCAGCCAGCGGGACTTTCAGGCCATTCATGCGTCCGGCTTCCATCTTCATAACGGTCAGGAGCTTGTCCGCTGGAACGGATTGAAAGTACGCCGTGTAATCGTGGGAGGTAAAGGCGTTGTCCTGCCCGCCAAAGGCGCGGATGATTTTTGAAAATTCGCCTGGCAAAAGGTCCGGCCCGCCAATTTGCGCTGACCCTTTGAAGAGGAGATGTTCAAGGAAATGTGCAATCCCTGAATGGCCTGCCAGCTCATCGGCGCCGCCCACCTTGTACCAGATCATATGCGTAACGACAGGGGCGCGGGTGTTGGGCACCACGTAAATTTCCAGCCCGTTATCCAGTGTGAAGGTTTCCGCGTTGAAGATTTTTTTGCGCTCTTCCGGTTTTTCGGTGTGCGTTTCCGTGACCTTTTCGACCTGTTTGAGCTTGATGGTTTCAGCCAGCGCGGGCAGGGGGGAGAGCGCCAGAAGGCTGAATGTCAGGCAGAGAAAGGCATGGGGTATGATAGGGCGGCGTGTCATGAGGCAGGCTTTTTGTCCGGTTCTGTTTCAAAAGGGTTATCTGGTGACGGAAGGCGTGGCGCCCTTGGTTTTGCTTTTCAGGCGTTGGGCTTCCTTGGGGGCATCCACGACGGTCGCAGAGGGTTCGGAGTCCTTGCCGATATCCAAAATCTTGCGGATCACAGGCTTGGTGTCCTTGCCCAGTTCTGTCGATTCGGCATCGACTTTCTGGCGGATGGCGGGGTCGATGTGGTCTGCGCCCGCTTGCTGGAGCAGAGCATTTTCTGTATCGGACAGGCCCGATTGTGCAGGCGCCGCCTCCCCGAAGACGGTGTTGCGGGCGGTATCGCGTGTGGATTGCTCCTGCGGACGGGCCGCGCCAGGCCGTGGGGGGCGCAGGGCATAATCGGGCGGCATGGCCAGCGGGGCATGTGTGACAACCTGAAACTCGTCGGGCGGGGTCTTGGTGAGTCCGAGGGATTCCTTCGCGTTTGAACAGGCTGAGAGCGCGAGCGATACAGCCAGTGCCGATAAAATCAGGAAAAACGGTGTGTGTTTCATGCGGTATGTCCTGTGTCATGCGTGGTGTTGCAGGGTGGTCCGGAGTGTGTCTCCGGCTTTGTTGTAGCATCTTTTGTCCGGTTTTCAATGAAGAACGAAGGGATGATCAACAGGAAAACACCGATGCATACACAGCTGTCTGCCAGATTAAACGCGGGGAAATGTATGCCGCCAGCGTAAAAATCCAGAAAATCAATCACCGCGCCAAAACGCAGGCGGTCCATCACGTTCCCGAGCGCGCCACCGATAATCATGGCAATGGCGGTGCTTTGGAGCGCGCTGGTGCTTTTGCGGAGCCAGAACAGAAAAAACAGGACGATGATGAGAGAGAGAGCGCTCAAAATCAAGGGGCCGTCATTGGAGTCGGAATGCAACAGGCCAAAACTGATTCCCTGATTCCACACCATCGTGAGGTTGAAAAACGGCAGGAGGAGGATCTGCGCAAAGGGCAGGCGCTCGGGGGCCTCAAGCATCCAGTGCGGGAAGGACACAGGAGGGCCCGCTTCGGACAATGTGCTACGCAGGAGCATTTCCGTCACGACCCATTTGCTGAGCTGGTCCGCCCAGAGCACAAGGGCCGCGAGGCCGAGGAACAGGATCTTTTTCATGAGGCGGGAGTGTAGCGTGCGTTTGGTGCAGGAGCAAGGGGGATTGTATCGCCTGTTGTTTTTGTCGCTTGCGTCATCGCGAGGCTCTGTTAAGGAGCCGCGGCGATCCAGAAAAGGACTGGATTGCTTCGCGTCCGCTCGCAATGACGATGAAGAAAAGGAAAAGGAAAAGCTGTTGACAGAATACATTCTTTGATTTACAGATTAAACACTTTCAAAAACAACAACATAAGGAGCACTGCGTATGTCTGCCATGGAAAAAATTGATGCTGTAACGGATTGGGCCCAAGAACATCCCCGTATGGCAAAAGCCTTTATCGCCGCGACCCTTTACGGGGCAGGGTTTGTGCACGGATACAATAAGAACGAGGCACCGGCACAACCCGCGCCACAAGCGGAAGAGGTGCAGACCGTGACGTGCCCTGAACCACAAACTGAAACGTCAGGCCCGCGAGGCTTGGGCGCAATTACCAACCAGATACGGGCTGTAGACCCCGATCACCCTGTTGTTGCACCATAAGAATAGAATGGCACAAACACTAATCGTCACACCACTGGACCCCGTTCGTGTCAATTTTGCTTCGCAAAATACCAACGGGATGACGACAAGGGGTTCAATTTTATTTATTGGAAATCACTGCTGTGATTCTATAAATTGTCCGGCGAGTATATCGTTCAGCGCGACCTGAAGATATTGCCGGACATTGTGTGACACAGGTGAGAACTGGAACGCGATTTTCTGGCTTCCCTTGCGCACCACACGGGCTTGAGACGGAATGCTCATGATCGTGTCGCTGAGATTGAATTTCAGTGTCATGGGGTGCTCTTCATCCACAGTGAAGGTCCGGTCATCGGCCTTGATCTGGACCCCGCCGAAGGACCAGTTCTCTACCGGATAGAGTTTGTCATGCAGGACGATGACGCACGGGTCCCCGCTTCGGCGCATGTCACGGCGGCGGGTTTCGTCCTCTGCCAGTGTGCGGGATGCGGGATCGTTGGTATTAGCTCTTTGGAAGTATGAAAAAATTTTGTGGAACATGTGCGTATTTCTCCCTGTTTTTTTTGTTATGTCCTTGCGAAAAGTGTACCGTTTTTCACCTCAAAAGAAAAATAAAATAAAAAAGGAATTTTTTCCCATTATTATACTTGACGTACCCATAAATGAAACCGGTTATCCGCTATATTTTTGCCATGCCGATGCCGCCCCTTTGCGCCCCGGCACCGGTTCAATAAGGTTCCGCTTTGCTAACCTAAGAAATACGTTTTTCATGGTATTTTCAGACACAATCCCCGTAAGTTCTCTTGCGATGCTGTTGGTTATTTCAGGATAGTTGGCGAGATAATCCATTACAGATTCTTCTGGCGAAGCCAACTTATCGTGCCTAATCTCCACGAGCACAGAATTTTCAGTTTCTCGAATGACCGGTGGTTTCAAGCGTAACTTTCTCATTTCATCAACAGCCGTGTTCAATCCCTCGCCAACATCTTTATTCGGAGGGTTTGGAAACTTGTGAATGAGCCGAACCAAAACCCCATTACGAGAGAATTGGGTTTTTAAAATGTTGCGGGTAGTCACATGGCCCGGGAGGCGACCGGGGCTTTCTATTTCAATACGGTTCTCGAAAACGCGGACCTGTACGTTTGTTGAGATACTGTAATCGCGGTGAAGGATGGCGTTTGTAACAATTTCATGGAGGGCCTTTTGTGGGTATGTGACTGGCTCTAGACCCTTTGGGCCAAGCCTTTGGATACCAGTTACCATCGCAATAGTTTTTTTGACCGTCTGATCGATCAAGTCATAGGCCGTTCCTTCAATGGTTTCCGGCTCACCAGCAAGAGTATCCCGGGTTGGTTGTTTATCCGTCTTGTAGCGGAAAAGTTTGACTCCGGACTTGGGAAGCAGGGCCTGTGGTTCCTCTCCAAACAACAAAACCCCTGATACTATCGGCTTGTTATTCCGTGAGAGAGATTGCTTCTTTACAAACGTAGCTGGTGTCTGCATTGGTACAACATGTTTTATGAAGTCAGCCAGTTTTTCTGATTCTGTAAGGACGGTCATGTCGGCATTAACCGGTTGGCTTTCATAGCTTGAAATGCCTTTATCAAGTTCTAACCTCCGCAGAGCCTCTACCCCCTTAACTTGTAGATTTTGTGCGCCCCTCCTAACATAGACTTTTTTATCGTGCGCTCTGGAAATCTGCGGAGTACGTTGCACCGTGAGGTGCATGACAAGCCCATTCGATCCCGGGCATGATAAAAATTCATAGGAATATTCAGCACCAAGCGGAAACAAGGCTTCCAATGATTGAAGGTGCCCGTTAGCGGCTTCCTGATCTTTAAAGCCATGCCAAGTCCGAATTTTGGCCCCTAACATTTCAGTTTCACCGATCCCCACATACAATTCACCACCGGTGGAATTGGCAAAAGCGGATACGGTGTATCCTAACTTCTTGGTCGAAACCCCAAGGCCCTTCAATTCTACAAAATGGCCTTCTTCTAACGTCAGCAACCGGTCGCGTTCTGCGCCGGTTATCTCGATAACTGCTATACCTTTGTTTGTACTCATGACACCGGTTATACACCCTATAACCGGTCAAAACAATCATAAAAAATAAAATATTTGACTATTTAGACCGGTTTTGGTATAAATAACCGGTATTTTAAGGAGTTAGTCAATGTCTGTATTGAGCCAAGCCCACTTCCACGATGAAAAAGCAGCCTATGCTTTTATCGAAGCCCATCTTTGGGCTAATGGAAGACCATGCCCACACTGCGGTGTTTTTGATCGCTCTAGCCCTCTCAAAAGCAAAGCTGACAGTAAGCACAAGGTACGGATCGGCGTTTATAAATGCTATGAGTGCCGCAAGCCGTTTACAGTGAAAGTCGGAACCATATTTGAAGCTAGCCATATCAAGCTGCACATATGGCTACAGGCGATATTTCTAATTTCATCTTCCAAAAAAGGTGTAAGCGCAAATCAACTTCACCGCACTCTTGGTATTACTCTCAAGTCTGCATGGTTTCTTGCTCATCGTATCCGCGAGGCAATGCGGGACGGCGGCCTTGATGCTCTCGGTAGCGAAGGGCAAATTGTTGAAGCTGATGAGACTTATTTTGGCAAGAAGTCAGGCCCGCTGCCAACTCATAACTATTGGGGTGTTCCGTATCCGAAAGGAAAAGGCGGCGCAAAACGCGCACATAAACGCGCTATTGTTTCACTGGTGGAACGCGGCGGCAAAGTTCGTTCTTTCCATGTTGACGGTGCGACCAAGGATAACGTTGCCCGTATCGTGATTAACAACGTTTCCAAAGAAGCAAAACTTCACACTGATGAAAGCCGCCTATATTGGGGTGCGGATGCTCACGTTTCTGAACACCAGACCGTCCATCATGCCAAGGGCGAATATGCCAGAGGCAACGTAAATACCAATTCGGTTGAAGGTTATTTCAGCATTTTTAAGCGGGGCATGAAGGGAATTTATCAACATTGTGGCGAACAACATCTGCACCGTTATCTTGCAGAATATGATTTTCGCTACAATAATAGAGAAGCGTTAGGCTATAACGACCAAGACCGGGCAGTTAATCTGCTTAAAGGTGTAAGTGGGAAACGCCTAACATATAATTTGTTTGATCAAAAAGAGAATGTCCAAAAAGTCCAAGCCTAAGAAAAAAGTTAAGCAAAAACTCTCTCAAAAAGAGAAGTTCATCGAGTATGCAAAGTCGGTGGAGGCGGACGAGTCTGGCCGATTGTTTGATAAAGCGTTTAAAAAAATCGTAAAGAAAAAGCCCTAAACTTTTTGCCTTTTGGGTACGTTAAGTATAATAATGGGAATTTTTTCCTTGACATTGAAGGAATATTATCCTATAACGAGTTCATCAACACCAGAATTGCGCCTTGTGCACAAAGAAATTTTTCTGGTAGTGATCGTTGTTTGAACTCTAGATTAAGACATTTTCTTGTCATCGCGAAGCGCCTTTTAAGGCGCTGTGGCGATCCAGAAAGTTAAAAACTGGATTGCTTCGTCAGCCAATAGGTTTCCTCGCAATGACGAATTCTGATCTTGAACAATAACAACATCATAAAATTCATCATCCCCATACCAGAGAACGAGGCCTTTGAAAGGCCGCGCCTGCCGTTGGGGTTTTGCGTTTTGTCTATCTGGCCGCCTTTTTTCGCGACAACCGGAGCAAGCGTTCTTTTGTCCCTATGTTCAACATTTTTTCAAGAAAAGGTTTTTCCTATGTCAACATCTATTGATCAGGCCTTTATCAAGCAGTTCGAACGTGAAGTGCATGAAGCCTACCAGCGTCAGGGTTCCAAACTCCGGAACACGGTGCGTACTATCAACAATGTCAACGGCTCCACGGCGGTTTTCCAGAAAGTAGGCCTGGGGACAGCCTCCACAAAATCCACACACGGGATGGTGCCTGTGATGAATCTCGATCACTCCACGGTCGATGTGCCGCTCATGGACTTTTACGCCGGTGACTGGGTGGATGGTCTGGATGAAATGAAAACCAACGTCGATGAACGGCAAGTCATCGCCAATGCCGGCGCGCATGCACTGGGCCGCAAGACGGACGAGCTGATCATCAATGCACTGGCGCTGGCTACCACAAATACCATTGTGGATTCTAATGTCGGTATGACCAAAGCCAAGCTGTTGTCCGCGTTCGAGACTTTTGGCGAGAACGATATCCCAGACGATGCCCAGCGTTTTTGTATCGTGGGCTGGAAGCAGTGGAGCGAGCTCCTCTCGCTGGATGAATTCGTGAAGTCCGATTATATCGGGATGGACGCACTCCCCTTTGCCACGATCACGCAGGCGAAAATGTGGCTGGGCACCGTCTTTATCCCGCATTCCGGTCTGCCGATAGACGGGAGCGATATCCGCTCGTGCTTCTGGTATCACAAGACCGCGATTGGTCACGCCGCCACCAGCGATGTCCAGACGGATATCACATGGCATGGCGACCGCGCCGCGCACTTCATCAATAATATGATGAGCCAAGGCGCAGGCCTGATCGACACCAAAGGTGTTGTGATCATCAAATGCGATGAAACACCGGATTAATCGCATGCTCTCTTGACATCGTCATCCTGAGCCAAAGGCGAAGGATCTCGAACCGTTTTCAGATTCTTCGCTTTGCTCAGAATGACGACCTATTTTCATTCATTTTACAAACAAAAAAAGGAAACATATCATGGCTTTTATTTCTTCGGATTTGAGCGTGCTGGCCTATGCCAACGCCTTTACGCTCTGGCACTATACAACCACGGACTCCAGCATCACAACGGGGGGCTATCTCGACAAGGCCGCCAGTATGCTCAGGGTCAATGATCTGGTTGTTGGGAATGTCGATACCGATGGCACGCCGTTCACCAAGATCTATGTCGTGACGGCGAACACCGGCTCCAGCGTGACGATTGCGGCTTACGTGTAGGCCGTAATTTTCCCTCCCCCCCAGCACGCTGTGTGTCCTCAATAGAGCCTGCCTGACGAGGGTATCGACCAAGGCGGCTCTGCCTTTTCATTACCGGAAGGCAGAGCCGTTTTTTATGCAAGGATTTTTACACATGCCCATCACCCTCCAAAAACCGCTCGCCCGCAATGGCGGGGCGGAAAAATACGACGTGCGCCAAGTGAAAAAGGCGCTGAATAAAATCAAAGTCCCTTCTCCCCTTTGGGGAGAAGGTGAGG
>CAYGDY010000016.1:0-41717 GCA_964348795.1 uncultured Pseudobdellovibrionaceae bacterium
GATGAGGGATAAGTCATCTAATAGATATAATCAATTTATTTGAGCTTGGCTATATACGCGGTTTTGCAATGACTTCAGGCAAGCGAGTGAAGCGTTGTCCCCAGAGGTCTATGAAACAGCACTCAATATTTTCTGCGAGTTTTCAGCCAGAAGCCTCGAGGAAGCGAAAAAGAATTTTGAGAGTATTACCCTGCCAGAACGCAAGCACGGTGACAAGGTGGAGTACGATAAAGAGCTGTATATACTTTGTCTTTACAATTACACCGCGCTTCATGATGTAAGAAAGACAGAAGAGAACAAAAACAAGTTGCTGGAAACCCTTGCAGAAACCACTAAACTGCTCAAAAACGCACAAGATGTACAAGACGGTAAGATAACAGAGAATGGAGAAAAAACACAGTATACTTTCCTAGAGAAAGAACTTCTCATGTTGAATGCCATAAGAGAGGAGATCGGAGATTTCCTGTTACAATACACGCTTCAGAAAGAAATGCAGAAAGAACTATCGGCAAAAGGCAGAGAAACCCGAAGCCCAGACATTTAATTCCCTTAAAATTAAAGTCCAAGATGGAGAAAAACCCCCCCTCCAAAATCTTTTTTGTCGTAATCAAATCCATATTTCCTAAGTATTTGTCTGTTTTTTTCTCTGTGCTCTCTGTAGTAAGCCACACGTTCCTCCAGTGTCGCTTTTTTTTCTTCAGCAGTTTGCACAACATCGCCCGCCTCATTATTAAACTTCGTAACGCTGGATTCTACCATATCAACCTCCCTACAGTAATAACATACCACCCTATACCATACCCTCTTACAAAAAATCAAGTTTTCTGTCTATGAGACGGCGGTCCCCTTATAGATAGGGACCTCCTTCAGCGGCTCTCATTCCACACCTGCTAAACCTCACGCCGCAAAATAAGGGTGGTCCAGTCTCCGATCTCGCGTTTTTTGCGTAAAGAAAACCCTTGCGCTTCATAGCACGCCAGAACCTCTTCCGCCTGTTCGTTCAAAATCCCCGAGAGAATCACCATCCCGTTTTCATCGCTCACGGCCCTGACATCCGGCGCCATCTCTTTCAAGGGACCCGCCAGAATATTGGCGATGATCAGCTCATAGGGTTTGCGTTTTTGCGTGGTCTCTTCCTGAAACCCCTCCCCGCATGCGGCAGTGAGCGCACTGGCTCCCAGCGTAACACCGTTCAGGGCCACATGATGCGCCGTCACCCTGATACATTCGGGATCATTATCCACCGCCAGCACAGGACTTTTCCAAAGTTTCCACGCCGCAATGGCCAGAATGCCGGACCCCGTCCCCATATCCAGCACATTCCAGGGACAATGCCCCTGCGCTTTTAAATCGAGCATCGCCTCCAGACACCCCTTGGTCGTGCCATGCTCCCCTGAACCAAAGGCCGTGGCGGCATCGATCTGCAAGCCTATCTGGTGCGCGGAGACATCTCCCTCATAGTGAGACCCGTAAATGAAAAAAGGCCCCACCACAAAAGGGGGGAATTGCCGGTAGGTATGTGAAAGCCAGTCCTGATCGGGGACAGGCGTGCAATCCCATTGCAGTGTTTCAGGCAGGGACAGACCCAAAATTCCAGCATATGCCCGAACCCCTGCGGATAAAAATGACTCCTCCGGCCTTTCCGTCATCATCCATTCCAGAATCCACGGCCCCTTGTGGCTCCCCTGCCGAAACGCAGAAAACGACAGGCAAGGATCAAAACAGCCCTCCCCCATCGCGTTGATCTGATGATCGGTATAATTTTCTGGTAAATGTAGCCGTGCAAAAAACAAGGACAAGGGTCCCTTCATTTTCAGGAAAAACGATCTCTAAACGGTCATGGGGAAAGACTTAGGTCTCATCTTCCAGATCTTCGTCCAGCACGACTTCCTCGTCCAGATCTTCCAGATCGTCCCCTTCAAGGCTTTCCAGATCGTCATCCAGATCCAGATCGGCATCGGGCGTGATTTCCACGTCATCGTCCTCACCCTCGTCCAGATCCTCGAGACTGACAATGTCCGTCTCTTCGGCGACATCTTCCAAATCATCCTCGACATCACTGGCAGGCGCTTTTTTCGTTTTGACCTTGGTTTCCGAAGGCGTGTCATCGGTCATAATGCGCGAACGACGGTTCTTGACCTTGATTTCACCGGTAAATTCTGTGGTGCAATTCGGGCACACAATCGGGCGTTTATTCAAATCATAAAACCGAATCCCACAAGAGGCACATACTCTTTTCAAACCTTTGGCATCAGCTACAGCGGCACACACGATCCTGTCACTCCTTAAAAATCATCAAAACACTATTTATCAGGTCTTGACCTACCCTTATTTCAAGGGGCATGTCAAATGGAATATACCTCGAACTCTGGAATTGTGGCGTGATATTTTTTCCCTTTCAAAAATGAAATGCGTAGACCCGCTCTGAATATCGTTATAAACTGGGCTTTCCGAATGTGTTTTATCCCCCGAAGGAGTGTTTCCATGTCATCCTCTTTTTCCAGACCTGTTGTCATCTGTGATTTTAAACGCTCTCCGATGCATTTTGCGGGAAAAGGGGCGCTGGCAGGAGTCCGGCCCGATGATCTGGCGGCCCTTGTGATCAAAAGCCTCGTACACGCCTCGGGTGTCGCACCGGAAGATATCGAGGATCTCCTGATGGGCTGTGCTTTTCCCGAAGCCGAGCAGGGTTTTAACATTGCACGGCTTGTGGGCGGCCACGCAGGCCTGCCCCTTTCTGTCGCCGGTGTCACCCTGAACCGGTTTTGCGGCTCCAGCATGACAGCCCTCCATATGGCCGCCGGCGCCATACAAATGAACGCCGGTGACGCCTTTATTGCCGCCGGCGTAGAAAGCATGAGCCGGATCCCGATGGGGGGCTTTAATCCCATGCCCAATCCCGCTATTTACCAGACCACGCCTGCCGCTTATATGTCCATGGGGGAAACGGCTGAAAACCTTGCCAGAAAATATAACATCCCGCGGGAAGAACAGGACGCCTTTGCGGTAGCCTCCCACACCAAAGCGGCCCGTGCCGCCGCACAAGGACTCTTTGCCGCTGAAATCGTGCCTGTCGGGGACATCTCAACAGACGGCACCATCCGGCCTGATTCCAGCATGGAAACACTCGCAACCCTCAAACCCGCTTTTTTGACCACTGGCACAGTCACAGCGGGCACGGCGTCTCCCCTCACCGATGGCTCTGCGGCAGTTCTGGTCTGCGCGGAGGACTATGCCGATGCAAAAGCGCTTCCGAAACTGGCGCGAATCCGCGCGGTGGCCGTGGCAGGATGCGCACCGGACATCATGGGAATCGGCCCCGTGCCCGCAACCCACAAAGCCCTCAAACGTGCAGGATTGACCGTGCAGGATATTGATATCTGGGAACTCAACGAGGCCTTTGCGGCGCAAAGTCTGGCTGTGATCAGGGAACTCGGGATGGATCCCGCAAAAGTCAATCTGGATGGCGGCGCGATTGCGCTGGGTCATCCTCTGGGCACGTCCGGTGCCCGAATCACGGGGAAGGCCGCAAGCCTTTTGAAGCGGGAAAAAGGGCGTTATGCCGTGGCCACCATGTGCATCGGGGGCGGACAGGGTGTGGCAACTGTTCTGGAAGCCCTGTAGTTCTCAACGATAACCGAAATTGAAATCATGTGTGGTTTTACGGGATTTTATACGACACAAAACCAGTCTCGCACGACACTGCATATGATCGGGCAGAAAATGGTACGGACCCTGCTTCATCGGGGGCCCGATGCGGGGGATCTCTGGCAGGATCCCGACCACATGCTCCTGCTGGCCCACCGGAGATTGTCCATTTTGGATCTCTCTCCCGAAGGGGCCCAGCCGATGGTTTCGGCCTCTGGCCGGTACGTCATCGTTTTCAACGGCGAGTTTTATAACTACCAGATCCTGCAAAAGGAACTCCTGACGCTCGGGGTCACGTTTCGGGGCCGAAGCGATACAGAAGTGTTTTTGGCAGGAATCGAAACCTTCGGCCTGAACAGAACCCTGCAAAAAATCAACGGCATGTTTGCTTTTGTGTTGTGGGACCGGCGGGAGCAGGAACTCCATGTCGTGCGGGACCGTCTGGGGAAAAAACCCCTTTATATCGGCTGGGCCGGAAAAACGCTGGTCTTTGGCTCCGAACTCAAGGCCTTGCGGGCCCATCCCGATTTTGAACCGGCCCTCAATCCCGAAGCCTTGAGCCACTATATCATGCAGGGCTGGATTCACGCGCCCGCCTGCATCTACCAGCATGTCTGGGCCCTGAAGCCTGCACACCGGATTACGCTTTCTTTCAAAACCCTTGCCCCGCGACAGGACCTTCAGCCCCTGATGGAGCCTTACTGGCAACCACTTGCAGTCCTCGCGCAAAGCCGCCAACAGTCTGTCACGCTCTCGCAGTCTGAACTTGTTGACGATTTTGAATCTCTGCTCACCACTTGCGTATCGGACCGGATGATCTCGGATGTCCCCCTTGGTGCGTTTTTATCCGGCGGGATTGATAGCTCCACGATCGTAGCCCTGATGCAAACGCTCTCGGGCAGACCGGTCAAAACCTACACGATCGGTTTTCACCAGTCCGGCTTTGACGAGGCACAGCACGCCAGAAGGATTGCAAACCATCTGGGGACAGACCACCATGACCTGTATCTCGAAAGTCCGGACGTGCTGGATGTCATCCCCCGCCTGCCCGAGATGTATGACGAGCCCTTTGCCGATATCTCCGCCATTCCAACCTATCTGGTCAGCCGTTTTGCCAAACATAGCGTGACCGTTGCCCTTTCAGGCGATGGCGGCGATGAAATGCTGGGCGGATATAACCGGCATATCAAGGGGCCCGCCCTGTGGAAACGGATGTGTCTTACGCCCCATATCCTGCGGCATTCCCTGTCAGGTGTTCTCAAACGGATTCCGGCCAACCGGCTGGACCAGCTCCGGCCCCATCAGCCCCAGTTCGGGGAAAAACTACACAAGATTGCCAGTATCCTGACCGCACAAACGCAGGAAGAGCTCTATCTCCGCTTACTGTCAGGCTGGGGCCAAAATCCCTTGTTGCATCCTGTGGACCTCCGGAGCGCCCTGACCCCCGCCCTGCCAAAAGACCTGTCCTTTTCAGAGCGTATCATGGTCTGGGATACCCTGTCCTATCTGCCGGATGATATCCTGACCAAAATCGACAGGGCCAGCATGGCTGTCTCTTTGGAGACCCGCGCTCCCTTGCTGGACCCGCGTATTTTTGAATATGTCTGGCGCTTGCCGCTGGATACAAAAATCCGCAACGCAGAAGGGAAATGGCTCCTGCGGCAGGTTCTGGCCCGCCATGTGCCGCGCCCTTTGTTCGAGCGCCCGAAACAGGGTTTCAGTATGCCCGTTGCGGAGTGGCTCAAAGGCCCCTTGAAAGACTGGGCCGAAGATCTGCTGGACGCACAGGATTTGAAAGAACAAAATTATTTTTGTGGCAACACGGTTCGGGCAGTCTGGAAAGCCCATCTTGACGGACAGGGCAATCATGCGCAGGCTCTGTGGACGGTCCTGATGTTTCAGGCATGGCAGAAAAAATGGTTATAACACTTCCTCACACTTTCATCACCTTTGCAGAAAGGATACGAATTTATGAACATTGCCATTACAGGCGGCGCGGGTTTTATCGGCACACACTTGTGCAGGCGCTTGAAGGCCGCAGGGCACACCATCCGGATCATTGATATTCGGCCTTCTGCAACCTTTCCCGATGAATCGGTTATAGCCGATGTCCGTGATTTGCCCGCCTTGACGCACGCGCTGGAGGGGATAGACGCCATATACCATCTGGCGGCCGAGCACCGCGATGATGTGTCGCCCGTGCAAAAATACTATGACGTGAATGTGACGGGCGGACAACACGTCATCACCTCTGCAAAAACACACAATATCAATACGATTGTCTTTACCAGCACTGTTGCGGTCTACGGCCTGAACGCCGGAGAATCACGGGAAACAGACCCGCCAGCTCCGTTCAATGATTATGGCCGCTCAAAATTCCAGAGCGAGGATTCTTTTCGGGACTGGGCCCGCGCGGATGAAAAACGAACGCTGGTCATCTTGAGGCTTGTTGCAACATTCGGGCGGGGCAATCGCGGGAATATTTATACGCTGATCCAGCAGATTTCCTCCCGAACATTCCTGATGATCGGCAAGGGCCATAATTATAAATCCATTGCCTATGTGGAAAATGTTGCGGCATTTCTAAAACACGCCCTGACCTTTTCTACAGGATCA
Source organism: uncultured Pseudobdellovibrionaceae bacterium (assembly GCA_964348795.1). Taxonomy (GTDB): domain Bacteria; phylum Pseudomonadota; class Alphaproteobacteria; order Micavibrionales; family Micavibrionaceae; genus JADLAT01. The sequence goes on from CAYGDY010000016.1 coordinate 6,265, forward strand.
CATCTGTATAATTATGCCGACAAACCGGATCTGAGCACACAAGACATGGTCTTGACCATTCGCAAGGCACTGGGCCTGAGCGCATCGGGTCCGCGTATCCCCTATATCGCGGGTCTTTGTGGCGGCCTTGTGTGCGATATCCTTGCAAAAATAACGGGACGCAAACTGCCTGTCAGCCTTGTGCGCGTCCGGAAATTTTGTGCCAGTACGGTTGTGAATGCGGACAAGCTCGAACAAACCGGATTTCACGCGCCCCAGTCCCTCGCAGAGGGGCTGGCCGATATGATACAAAACGAATTTCCGGTACACAAAACAAACGCGCCATGACAACAAAAAAACTCCTTTATATAATCAATCATATCGACTGGTTTTGGTCGCACCGTCTGCCTCTGGCGCAAGGCGCCCAGCAAGACGGATGGGATGTTTGTGTTGCGGTCACGGGCGGCGCACAAAATGCCCGCCTGACAGAGCATCATTTCACAGGTCTGGAACTCCCTGCGTCCGATCGGGGCTTTATGCCCTTTCGCATCCTGAAAATTATGTGGCGAATCTGGACCATTCTCCAACAGGAAAAACCTGATCTGGTGCATGCTATTACCTTGAAATACGCTTTTCTGGCAGGCCTGCCCGCCCGTTTTTGCAAAGACATACGCATTGTTTTCACAATAGCCGGTCTGGGTTATCTGTTCTCGGGCGAGGGCTTGAAGCCTGCCGTGCTCCGTATACTCGTCGGGCCCTTTCTCAAACTTGCCCTCAAACACCCGCGCGCCCATATCATCTTTCAAAATCCCGATGATATGGCCTTGATGATCCAAAGGGGTTTTGCCACGCGGGACAACAGTACGCTGATCCTGGGCTCCGGTGTAGACCTCCGGCACTTTCCTTTTGCGCAGGAACCCGATCATACCACCGCACCGCTGGTTCTCATGCCCACCCGTCTTGTGCGGGACAAAGGTCTGGCGGTCTTTGTCGAAGCCGCAAAAATTGTGCATACGCGGGGAATAAGCGCCCGTTTTGAAATTGCAGGAAGCCTGACCCACAACAATCCTCTGGCCCTCACGGAACAGGATATGCACACCCTGCTGGACAATTCTCCGGTCATCTGGCTGGGGAAAGTCGACGATATGCCGGAATTGCTGGCCCGGTGTGCTCTGGTCTGCTATCCCTCTTGGTACGGAGAGGGAATTCCCAAGGTCCTGCTGGAGGCCTGCGCCACAGGCCGCGCCATCGTGACCACCGATCATGCAGGATGCCGCGAAACCGTCACGCAGGGACAAAACGGGCTGTTGGTCCCTGTCAAAGATCCATACGCCACGGCAGAGGCTATGATCACACTGTTGCAAAATCCCGCGCTTCGGCGCGACATGGGCAAAAAGAGCAGGGCCCGCGCGGAACGGGATTTCGATGTGCGCCTCATCACCCGCAATACTCTGGATGTCTATCACACCGTATTGAAAGAGCGCTGTGCTTATTCAGAGGGAAATACCAGATCATAGCCCAGCTTGCGGACTTCCCGAAGCGCCATGTTCTTGAGATCTTCCAGCCCTTGCGCCGAAGCGCTTTCGGCCCGAAACACCAGCACGGCCTGCGTATTGGAAGGGCGCAACAGCCACCAGCCATGATCGGCAGAAATCCTGATCCCGTCAATATCGTTCAGACTCATCCCCGCTGGCAGATTGGCCTGAATATTCGCAATGAGTTGCGGGACGATCCCGAATTTTTTGTCTTCCTCGACATCAATCCGCACTTCGGGCGTGTTATAAAGCTTTGGCAAGTTCTGAGTGAGCGTTGACAACGCCCCATCGGAAGCACATACGGCGTTCAACAGCCGCACCGCACAATATAGCGCATCATCATACCCGTAATATTGATCGGCAAAGAAAATATGCCCGCTGAGCTCCCCTGCGAGCGGAGCCTTGAGCTCGGCCATTTTATCCTTGATCAGGGAATGCCCTGTCTTCCACATAACCGGTTTTCCTCCCAGCCGCGCAATCTCGTTGAACATGACTTCAGAGCATTTCACATCCCCGATAATGGCCGCGCCCGGGTGCCGTTTCAACACATCCTTGGCATAGATGGTCATCAAAATATCACAACGCAGGACCGTGCCGTTTTCATCCACCACGCCGATTCGGTCCCCGTCACCATCAAAGGCAATCCCCAGATCACAGCCGTTTTGTTGCACGGTGTTTTGCAAATCGCGCAGGTTTTTATCGACTGTGGGGTCGGGGTGATGGTTCGGGAAGGTTCCGTCAATTTCATCAAAGAGCAAAATATGTTCGCCCGGCAATTTTTTGACCAGACGGCGTAAAATCTCCCCAGCCGCGCCATTTCCGGCATCCCAGCCTACTTTGAGTACGCGGCGCCCCAGGGCCGAAAGCCCTGTGAAATCCTGCATCAATCGTGCAACATATTGATCCTGAATATCCAGAAACTCTGCGCGGCCTTGCCCGTTTTCAAAATCCCCACTTTGTGCCACCGCGCCTATTTTTTGAATTTCCGCGCCAAACACAGGACCGCGCTTCATGGTCATTTTAAAACCGTTATAGTCCGATGGATTGTGCGAACCTGTAACCATAATCCCCGCATCAGCCTGTAAATGCTTGATCGAAAAAGACAGCATCGGTGTCGGCCCCAGTCCTACACTGACAACCGCATGACCACAGGCCATCAACCCCGCAATCAGTTTTTCCGCCAGCGCCGGCGAAGACAAGCGCCCGTCATATCCCACACAGATTTTTCCGCCCTTGCCCTGCAATCCCATCTCGCGGGACACATGCGTACCAAACGCCCGCCCCAGAGCATAGGCATCGTCTTCGGACAGATTTTTTCCGATTTGCCCGCGAATATCGTATTCCCGCAAAATCGTAGGATCAAACCGGTAGGCTTCCGCGTTATTTTTTTGCATTGTATTCAGGGGCATCTTTTTCTTTTCCATTTCGTTCTTATTTTTGCAGTTCTTCTGCAATTTCTAAAATCAGCCGTTTGACCTTATCACCGATTTCAGGGTCTTGCGCGCCATAGGCCAGATTGGCCTGAATAAAGCCCAAACGGCTTCCGCTGTCATAGCTTTTTCCATCAAACCGCATCGCGTGAAAAGTCTGCTTTCCGATCAGCTTGGCCATCGCATCGGTGAGCTGGATTTCATTACCCGCCCCTGTTTCAAACACGGCGAGATGATCAAAAATTTCGGGTTGTAGAATATAGCGCCCGATCACAGAGAGCGTAGAGGGCGCGTCCTCGGGTTTTGGTTTTTCAACGAGCCCCTTCACCGGCATCACGGCTCCTTCCGCCCCGCCCGTATCGACAATCCCGTAGCTGGCGGTTTCAGAGCGCGGCACATCTTCGACCGCAATAATATTCCCACCATGGGCTTCGTATGCCTCCACCATTTGCTTGAGGCATCCCTTGGGTGCGTTGATCAGGACATCCGGTAACAGCACCGCAAAGGGTTCATCCCCCACCAGTTTTTGCGCACACCAAACCGCATGCCCCAATCCCAAAGGACGGGGCTGGCGCGTCAAAAACAAGGCCCCTGCGGGCATTTCAGACTGCCGGACTTTTTCCAGCATATCAAATTTCCCACGCGCTTCCAGTGTTTGTTCAAGCTCGGGTTGAAAATCAAAATGCTCTTCCAGCATGTTTTTATGGCGGCCCGTGACAAAGACAAATTCTTCTATGCCAGCTTCCCGTGCTTCTTCCACCACATACTGAATCAGGGGCCTGTCATTGATCGGAAGCATTTCCTTGGGCATGACTTTAGTGGCAGGCAAAAATCGCGTGCCCAGTCCAGCCACAGGAAACACCGCCTTGCGAATGGGTCTTTTTAAATTGTTCATTATATAACTCTACCTCTATGCGACCTTTTTCATTTCCTGAGCTTTGGCAACCGCAAACGCCCAATCCAGCCACGGCATCAAATGCTCGACATCACCGGCCTGAACCGTAGCACCGCACCAGATCCGCAAACCCGCCGGTGCATCGCGATATCCCGCAATATCATAGGCAATCCCGTCTTCCTCCAGCACCTTCGTCAGGGCTTTGACAAAGCCGGCCTTCTGATCTTCCGAAAGCCCCGAAAACCAAGGATCTGTAATTTTAAGACACACTGATGTAATAGAGCGCGTTTCCGGTTTTTCTGCCAAAAACTCTGCCCAGTCTGATTTACGAACCCAGTTTTCAATGACTTTGAAATTTTCTTCCGAACGCGCCATCGTGGTTCTGAGACCCCCGATATTGGACACCCAGTTCAACGCATCCAGACAATCGGCCACCGCCAACATGGACGGGGTATTGATCGTCGCCCCTTCAAACAGGCTTTTGTTCAGTTTTCCCTTGGCTGTCATGCGGAAAATCTTTGGTAGAGGTCGGTCAGGTTTATAATTTTCAAGACGCTCTACAGCCCGCGGGGACAGCACTAGCATCCCATGCGCGGCCTCACCACCCAAAACCTTTTGCCAGCTCCATGTTACGACATCGAGTTTCTTCCATGGCAGATCATACGCAAACACGGCAGATGTCGCATCACACAGCGTCAAGCCCTCTCTGGCATCACTGATCCAGCTTCCATCAGGTACGCGCACACCTGATGTTGTGCCGTTCCAGACAAACACCGTATCACGGGCTGAATCAGCCTGAGACAGATCAGCAATCTGGCCGTAATCTGCTTCAAACGTGCGGACATCCTTGATTTTAAGTTCTTTGGTAATATCCTTGAGCCAATCGCCTGAAAAGCTTTCCCACGCAAATACATCTACGCCGCGTTCGCCTAAAAGGCTCCACATCGCCATTTCAAAAGCGCCCGTATCAGAAGCCGGTACAATCCCCACCACATAATCAGCCGGGATGCCTAAAAGCTGTTTATGACGCTCTATCACATCCTGAAGCTGTTTTTTCAAAGGGCCCGCCCGATGCGAGCGCCCCAGCAGGGCATTGCTGAGGGCATCAAGGCTCCATCCGGGCCGTTTGGCGCAGGGGCCTGAGGAAAAACAAGGGTTTTTCGGTTTAAGATTTGGCTTTTCCATTTGAGTTTCAGACCCTTTCCTTTATAAACTGAACAAGCGATAGAAAATTATGAGCCTTCTGTCCAGAAATTTATTTTAAAACATGACGATTCATAAGGAATACCAATGACTTTTTTTCTCACTTTTGTTGCTTCGGATGCAAAATATCCCCTCAAGGAGAAACATATCAAGGATTCTGTGAATATTTTGAAGGCCTATAATATTACGCAAACAGAAAAAAGTATCTGGCTGGCTCCTCAAAAGGCGGCAGAAATTGTCATATCAAACACTGGCGGATATGCCCTGATTCAACATCTTCGGGAATATTTTTCAGACTCTAAAATCGATTTCTTTTTAACGCCTCAGGACCAGCGCCGAAAAAAGCTCTTGCTGGCCGATATGGACTCCACCATCGTGACAGGGGAAACACTGGACGATCTGGCGGAATATGCGGGCTTAAAAGAAAAAATTTCCGCAATCACAGCCCGCGCCATGAACGGAGAGCTGGATTTTCATTCTGCGCTCACAGAGCGCGTGGGCCTGTTGAAAGACCTGCCATCCAGAGCGCTGGACAAAACACTGGCCCATATCCGCCTCAGTGCAGGCGCACAAACGCTTGTCCGCACGATGAAACATCATGGAGCAACCTGCGTTTTGGTCTCGGGCGGGTTTACGTTTTTTACCGGTCCTGTCGCAGAACAAGCCGGATTTGACCATCATCACGGCAATACGCTCGACATCCAGAACGATCTGTTGACAGGCCGTGTGATTCCGCCTGTTCTGGATAAATTCTCGAAAGTGACCTTCTTGGAGCATTACAGCACGGCACTGGAGATCCCTCTGGCACTGTGCGCGACCATTGGTGATGGCGCCAACGACATTCCGATGCTCAAATCCGCAGGACTGGGGGTGGGATATCATCCCAAACCCGCCGTCAGAGAGGCCCTTTCAAATTGTATCTTGTACGGCGACCTCACGGCCCTGCTCTATGCGCAGGGCTATGCCGCGCATGAATTTTCATAGTACACAAACACTCTTTTAAGAACCTCCCGCTATACTGATCCCAAGAGGTGCGGTATACTCGTCCGAAAGGATCAATACAACCCGCACCATCGCAATTTTAACAAGAGTCCCGCAATGTCCCAGGAATGGCATTATGTTGTAACAAACGGCGAACTGGAAGATCTGTTCCGGGCCTACTGTACTGATTTTACCGCGCTGGCGCGCATTGGCCGGTTTGGTCCCATTACCGGACGGGACAAGGAAGTGGATGAAACCATCCTGATCCTGCTTCAAAAAGGGCGCAAGAACGCTGTGCTTCTGGCCCCTGCAGGGGTGGGGAAAACCGCCATGGTGGTCGCACTGGCCCAGCGCGTTGCAGAAGGAACCGTACCCGATTACCTGCGGGAGGCCCGCGTGCTGGAAGTGGATCTGGCCCGTATGGCGGCCGGCAGTTCAGGTCCAGCAGAATTTCAGGAGCGCTTTATCCCCTTGTGCAAGGGCGTGGCCGAACGGTATCACGACCCCGAATTGCCCCGCACCATTTTGTTCATCGATGAAATCCACCAGATCATGCCAACCTGCAAGGGTTCCTCCTACGCCGGTCTGTCGGATGTGATGAAGCCTTACCTGACAGCGGGAGACCTGATGGTTATCGGCGCGACCACGCTGGATGAATTCAGAACCTATGTCGCCGAAGATCCCGCACTGGACCGGCGTTTTCAGAAAGTGTTTCTCAAAATCCCCAACGCTGTCGAAACCTACCAGATTCTCAAAGCCTTGCGGCCCAGCCACGAAAAACACCACGGTGTCCAGATTTCCAACAACAATCTGATGCTGATCGTGCATCTGACAGACGAACACATGCGCAAACGAAACCAGCCCGACAAGGCTATCATCACGATGGATGCCGCCATGGCCTACCACGTCAAGATGAACGGACGCGGCAGTGATATCACGCCGGAATCCATCTACTATATGGTCGGGCGCGAAACGGGCCTGAACAAATCCGCCCTGCATGACGAGAAAAAGCTCCAGCGTATCCTCAAGGAGGTCGCGGCACTGGAAGCTGAGGGCCATATCTATTTTATTTGATACTCTCCCCTTTCAAAAGAGAGAGAGATCTGGTCTTGTGGTTATAAGCTTTAGACCCCTATTTGACCGCGCAAAAAACCTTGAACCCCTGCCCTTCAAATTTTTTGGTGACCAGCCGGAAAATATCATGAAGCGTTTTTTCATACGCCAGATGCGTATTGCAGACCATCCACAGCATGCCTCCCTTTTTCAAACTCTCCCCCGCTGTCCTGATGCAGTCGATCCCCAAAACAGGCTTTGTGCTTTTGCCCTCATGGAACGGGGGATTCATCACAACACAGTCCAGACCCCTGATCCCTGCAACAGGGTGTTGCAAATCTTCCCACAGATACGAGATTTTTATGTTGCAGTTTTGCCCTTCCAGATTCTTGTGACACATCTCCAGAGCACGGAAATCCGCATCTATACACAAAAGAGATGTCATCTTTTTTTGTTGCAGTAAAGCATGCGAAAGATATCCATACCCGCATCCGAAATCCGCCACGCTCCCCGAAAGGGTGTCAGGAAGAGTCTGCAACAAAATTTTTGAACCCCGATCAATTTTGTCCCATCCAAAAATCCCCGGACAGGACCAAAACGCGCGCCCCAGAACCTGTTGCGGACGACCTGCTTTCAGAGCCTTTTCGCTGATCCCTTCCGGCACCGCGCCCTTGATCCCCCAGACAACCCGCGCCTTGTGTTTGGACAGGGCCTGAATCTTCTGAAACCCGAAATCCGAAAACAGGCTTTCCAGCCGGGCTCCCCCCGCCTTGTTATCAGCCGCGGCGATCAAAAGACCACCTTCCCGTAAATGGCATGCGCCGTGCGCCATATAATATTGCGCCTCGACATGGTTTTTGGGCAACAACAGCAGGACAGCGTCAAAGAGGTCTTCTCCCGTTTCCAAAGCAGTTTGCACCGTAAAACCGGCACGTTCCAGTCCTGTGGCATACGGTCTGAAATATTGCTGGCAGAGAACCTTTTCAACAGGCAGTGTTTTTAAAAAAACATGGGGCAGGGCATTCAAAAACAAAATTCCGGAATCCTGTGAAAACCCCTTCAGCGCCCCCAGCGCAAACGGATAAAAAAGAGTCTCCAGCGCGCGGGCCATGTCATCGTTCATGCCCGCTACTGTAATGGCATCCGTCCGTAAAATCAAACGACTGTCACAGGGTGATCGGCAATCAGGTTTCCATTGGAGATCAGCGTGGCCAAAGTCGCGCTGATCCCGCCGTCAAAGACCGCTATGGCAGTAAATACCCCGCCGATATCCCCGTCCGCATTGACCTGCACCTGCGTATCGCCCCCGCTATTGACCAGCTTCACGAAATCTGCAATCGCATCGGACAAGGGGTCATACCCTTGCAGAATATTGCTGATATTCAGGACATCTTTTCCGGTGCCGGTTTCAAATCCGAAAATCTTGTCGACCAGCGCGTCCATCACATCGACAAGCAACGTATCGGCACCCGTCCCCCCATACACCTGATCAAAGCCATTGCCAAAGACAATCACATCGTCCCCGCCCTCGCCATACATAATATCATTTCCGCTCCCGCCGATCAGGGTATCACTGCCGTTTTCCGTGGCATCCACCCGCACACGGTTGATATCCAGATCAAACAGGACATCCTCGTAGTCTGCATCGCCCAGATTGGGCAAATCTTCAAACCCGATCCGCAAAACATCCTGATTGGAGGCGTTGAGCAAACCGGAAACCGCATGGGTTTTTCCGTCCCAGTTGATATCGGGCGAGGAATCGGCCCTGTCGGTTGTATGATAATGGTACCCGTTCAAAACCTTTGTGGTCACCCCATCATCATACACGACCTTAACGTGACTTCCGGTGTCATTGACCGTTGCGGCACGCTGGGTCACCAAGCCGTAATCATAGATAAACTTGATATTGCCATCCCCCGTGATATTGAGGCCATTGTAATGGGTGTTGACATTATCCCCGTTGGCAATGATGAAAAATCCGAATTTTCCGCCATCAATCCCGACCGGCAGATCAATCTGGTACTCGATATTTATGCCGGCGGTTTTGACATTGGCCCAGAGAATATCGGCATTTTCTATGGTGCCGTTGTCAGCAATTTTATAAATCCCGAGCGTGTTTTTATATCCCGCGAAGCCTGCACGGAATGTGAGAGTCGCAGTGGCATCGTAACTCACTGTCAGGTTATCGCTGTTGATTCCCAGAGCGGGCGTTCCGGGCGGCACCAGATTTACGATGTTGGTGCCCTCGACCAGAGTGGGAAATGTGATACTGTCGGCAAAGGCTTTATCCAGATCCATCAGCCCCAGATCCGTCCCCCCGTACAAAATATCGTCTCCTTCATCCCCGTGGATCGTATCGTTGCCAAGCCCCCCGAAGATCTGGTCATTTTCAAAATTCCCTTCCAGGGTATCATTTCCGGGCCCCCCGTCTATAATATCGTTCCCGCCATTGCCTGCGATAAAGTCATTCCCGATATTGGCCCAGAGAATATCATCCCCTTCCCCGCCAAAAATGAGCACATCCCCGTATGTCAGGGTCTCATGCGCCAGATTGAGGATATCGCCACTGTCATTGGCAATGAAAACCTCAATGTTCTGGACCAGTACCATGCCGACCGTATCGGTGAGGCTGAGATAATCCCCAAAGGGGGTGAGGACCATCACATCGATATCGCCCAGACCGTCATAGGCTTCCGTACTGACATTGTAAAAATCATCAATATCGTATTTTTTACTGCTGTAAGGATTCGTGAGTGTCACTGTAATTTGTTGCAGGATCCCCGTGAAAAATAGCGTATCCCCGCCTTCTGTCCCTAAACTCATGTCTGACCATCCTTTTTTGTTTTGAAAGAAACGGTCCCGTAGAACATCTCCCGTTTTCTTCTTCCTTTAAGGATAAAAGAATTAGGTTAATATTTTATGTAAATTTATGCTTTGGTATAGGTTTTTTATCAGAACGCCTTTTGGGATTGTTTCCAAATCGTGGCGATACTCCGGTCTAGAATTTGGTTTTTCAGCATCTCCTTGAAATCTGCCGCCCTGCGGAGAATCGGCGGCGCGAGGGTTCCTCGTGCACCATCATCCCGACCAAGCGGGAGCGCGTGGAGGGATCTGATCTTGTGGGTGTATTGCGTTAGATCCCTCGACTGCGCTCGGGATGACAGGAAAGGGGGCGGAATGACAAGAGGGGGGTATCCCAAAGAAGAACTGGACTGCCGCGTCAGCCCTAAAGGCTTTCTCGCAGTGACGAGAGAAAAGGGGAAAAAAGTCTTCAAATCTGAAATGCCCGACCCCCTCCCCTTTGGGGAGAGGGGGGGGGGACAACGAAAAATACCCTTACAAATACCCGGGCGAGGTATAATTCAAGCCGGCCTTTGTCTCATCCACAAAGGGGCCTGCGGATGGTTTGCCTTTGATCACAGAGCCTTTGACCTCGGGAAACGCCGGAAACGACATCTTCCCGGGTTCCAGCATCCGGCCACCATTGGCCCGATTGATGGGGGGGTAGACAATCAACCGCTCCCAAGGGTTCCGATTGATGGCTTCATCCACATAAATCTCTTCCAGCGAGACGGCCGGATGACGGGACCGGTTGGTCTCCACCCGCAGGAAAAACAAATAGCCCTTCCCTTGCGTGGGGTCTGTGTACTTCATGTCTACACGGCGCAGATCAATCCCATCAATGTCATTCTGGGGGTCCAGAAAAAATCCTTGATACTGGGCCTCGACACTCACACGATCCATGCGGGTCCAGTGCGTGGCCCCGTAATACTGAAAGGCGTCAGCATGAAGCCCTTTTGTCGTGGATGTCGTGCCTTTGATCAGACAATTTTGGACATACACATCCGCCACGCGGGAGGGGGCATGCCGCACACTGCCGACCAACAAACCATCAAGGCCATACTGGTTGTTGGCATCCAGGATGAGCCCTTCCACGTAAACACTGCCACTTTGTCCTGCAAAGCGTAAAACAGCTCTGACCGAATCATTGGCAGGATTGAGACCCATGATCTGTCCACCGATGATCTGGACATTCCGTCCATTGCCGATCACGACTCCCCCCACGGCAAGGGGTTTATCCTTTGGCAGGGCAATCAGCGCATCTTCCCCCGTATTGAGGGAAATACCGATTTTGCCGTTCGCAGGAAGCCGGTCTACACTCGTGCTGGTGTAGGGATAGACCTGCTTTGTAATCCTGACAAAAGCCGGATCTGTATCATAACCGATCTCGATTTTCGTTGGATTGGTGAGCGCGGGCGGTGACCATGTGAGTGGTGTTCCGGTCTGGGCCTTCACGGTCTGGCAACCGCCAAACAGTGCGAATCCCGCCACGGAAAGGACCGTCAGGGTGTGTAAAATATGCTTCATTGGGATCTCCTATTGTTTTTTTATAAAAATAACCTCCCGTATAAGCCACAACGCCAGACACACAGAGACAACCCAGCCCCCGAAACACGCCCATATCGCGCCCCACGCGCCATACGGCCTGCATAACACCATCGCAAGCCCCAGCCCCACAACACCGGCTGGAATGCGGTATAGATTATAAAGATTGAGCTTGCCCCGCTTGACGATGACAGTCTCGATCGGATTTGAAATCGTCAGCATGAAAAACACAAGGCCCCAACCAAACAACAAGCCACTATAAGGCGCATATTTTTCGCCATAGACGAGATGGACCACACTGTGCCCGAACACCGCCATCCCGAGCACCATCACAAGTGCACCCGCCCCGTACAAAAACAAAAGGCGCAAGAAAGACCGGCGCAAACCGGCCAGAGATTTATCCTGATTCTGAAAAAAATTCTTGTCTATGATATCCAGACTTCTCACCACAACCAGCAACGGTTGCAACAAACTGCGCATGGCCGCGAAGGCCGCCGATTGAATCGGGGCAGTCACAGCGCTCAAAATAAAAATCGGAAAATTATTGTACGCGGCATAGCCGCCCACCCCCAGCAGGGATGCGACAATATATTTCCGGAAATCACGTATCATAAAACGCCATCCCCAATACAAATGCGGTGGTCCAATGATCAGTATGAGCCAAAAAGACTTAATAAACGTAAAGATCCCGATAATGGCCATCATAGCCTCGTATGACAAGGCAAAGCGCGGAATTGCAAAAAACAGCGCACCAGTGACACCCAGAAACAGGAACGACGTGACGAGCGGATCAACAAACCGCTCGTGCTTGATCAGGAGTATCCTGTCAAAATCAAGCTGGATATAAATCAGCGTGAGAACAATCGTCGAGTAAAACGCCCCCAGAACGAGCGGGCTTTCCCCGCCCGATACCACATACAACCCCCAGACCAGCATTTCGGCGCAGAACAAAAAGCCCCAGACAATCACCTGTTGTCCCATCACTTTTGTGGCGCGCCGCCTTAAAATACGGGGCAGGAGCACGGAATTCTGGATCATATAGGTGTTGCGCTGTATCCCCTGCAAAGTGATAGCAATCGACAGGCCAATCCCGTAAGCCGCCAGCTCCACTTCCGAGTAATATTTTGCCAGCAGGATCGTAAAAATAAAATTCGCGGCGGAAAAAAAAACCTGATCACACAAAGATATGATCCGGATCATGCTTTTTTTCTTTAACAGCCCCGTGATCATGACTGCACAAGAAAATCAAAGGCCCCGACATATTTGATTTTTTCCTGCTCCCATGAAAACGTGCTGTTGGCACGCGCCAGCGCTTTTTGTGCCATGGCCTGCCGGTGATCGTCCTCCCGCAAGGCCTCGATCGCCTGCGCCAGTCCTTCGGGTTCGCAAGACGGCGCTACCTGCGCAGACTCTCCCAGTAACCGCAATGTTTCCGTCAGGGGGTAACACACAACCGGAATGCCCAGCGTGGTATATTCAAACACCTTGTTCATGCTGATTTTATCGTTGTATTCATTGCTGGGGTCTGGGATCACGCCAATATCCACGGCAGAGAGCGTTTCCATGAGCGCCTGTCCGGTCAGATACCCTGCAAAGGTGATATCCTGACTGATCCCAAGCGTCACAGCCAGTGTTTTCACGGATTCCAGATCCGGCCCGTCCCCGATCACCACAGCCCGCACATCCGGAATGCCCCTGTTGAATTTCAAATGGGCCAGCGCGCGGACCAGATGATCCACCCCGTCCTGATTCCCGATAATGCCAACATAACCAACCAGAAGCCTTTTGTCCTGATGCAGGTCGGTACGGGGCACAGTCCGGTGCATGTTTTTATGATCCGGCACGCTGTAGACACTGATGATTTTCTCCGGCGCCTTTCCCGTCCGTTCGATGGCCAGATTCCGGAACGTGTCATTGGCTGTGATCACGAGATCGGCGCTCCAGTATGTCATTTTTTCAAAGAACAACATGGCCTTGTGCAGGAGTCCCTTGCGCCCGAACTTCACAGCAAACAGCTCGGGACAAATATCATGATGATCAAAAAGGAATTTTTTCCCAATAAGTTTGAAAGGAAGCGCCACCAGAAAAATCAGATCCGGCGGATTACACGCCTGAATAACCGTAAATCCATGCTTGAAATAAATTTTGACCAGAAGCAAAAATTCATAAAACAGGGCCGTGGCATATTCCAGTAAAAACCCCAGCTTGCCTTCTGCTTCCAGAGGCAGGGGGTGCCGGTAAATATGGATCCCATTGATTTCCACGTATCTTTCAGGACATTTTTCCGTACGGGGACAAATAACGCTCACCTGCCAGCCCGCCTCCTTCAGCGCATTCGCCTCCTGCCAGACCCGCCGATCAAAGGGTAACGGCAGGTTTTCAACGATGATAACGCAGGATTTCTTTTTTGTTGTCATAATTTGTCTTTCTTGCCGATCCCGCACGGGGCCATCCCGAATGCCTTGAACGATCTGCACCAATAAGAAAAAAACGCTACGTTTTCAAGCTTTTTATTGCTATATCACCGTTTTCATTGTATGGAAGCGGTAATCCTCGTTATGGAGCGATACTGCCACCGTATTTTAATATGACAAAAAAGATGCCGCCATGCTGAAACACAATGAACAAAATATACAACACGCCCCTGCCGTCACAACAGATTATCTTCCGGATTTTCACGAAATCCTCATGACTCTCTGGCGGCACAAGAGATTCATTCTCCTTGTCACGCTGGTTTCTTTTTTCGCAGGCGCCTTTCTTGTCCTCCTGAAACAAAATGCCTATACCGCAACGGCAACCTTGCTGATACAGGATAACTCTCCCGACCTGTCCGATTTCACGGATGTCACAGCTACCGAAAAATTTGACGACATGACCCTTGAAACAGAAGTCAAGGTTTTAAACTCCCCCACGCTGGCCCAAAAAACCATTGACGCTATGGAACTTTTCAAAGCACCGGAATTTCAGACAGACCCCTCCCGTGAAAAAGCGTTGCTGTATAAATTCCTGAAACGACTGTCCGTGACGCCCCAAAAATCTTCCCGCGTCATCGGCGTTTCTTTTACAGCCCGTGACCCCGAGCTGGCGGCCACAGTTGTCAACACACACATCAAAGCCTACTTTGCCTTCCAGATTGCCCAGAAAGAAGCCCGCATCACGGAACTCAGCCAATGGTTCGAGACAAAAGTGCGCGAGCTGAAGGAAAATGTCGAGAAAAAATCACAGGCTGTTGCCGCGTACAGAGCCAGAGAAAACCTGATTGTCGGAGAAGATGATCAGGAGCTGGTGTACAAAAAAATCGCGTTGCTGGGAGAGGAAATATCCAAAATTCAAGCCGAGCGCCTGAACGTCCAGTCAAAACTTCAAACCCTGTCCACCGAAGGAGACTCACAGGATGCTCTGGATGTGACGGGTGAAGACCCTTCCGGCCTTCCCGCAGGGGACCTCGAAGAAGTCGGGGATTCCATGGTCATCCAACAGCTCAAGGTCAAGGCCAGCACCCTTGCCGATAACGTCGCCTCGCTTCAAGCCTCCTACGGCAGGAACCATCCCAAGCTCCGCGCCGCCTACAGGGAATTGGCACAGGTCAACGAGGCCATCAGGACCGAAAAAGACACGTTAAAATCCAATCTCAAAACGAGTGAAACTTTGAGTTTGTCGCAGGAAGATCTGTATCAGGAACAGCTCGCACACCTCCAGTCCGAGGCCAGCACCCTGCAGGATAAAATGATTGTGCTGAGCAGTCTGAAAGTCGAAGAAGACGCGAGCAAAAAACTGCTGGATAATTTTCTACAAAACTATGAAACCATTCAATCCCAAGTCAGCTTTGCCCGTCCCGACGCCAATGTGATTTCTCCGGCTGTCGCCCCTGCTTACCCGAACGGGCCCGGAACAGGAACGCTGATGCTCGTCGTTTTGATTTTTTCGGGCTTTCTGGCTCTTGCCTTGGTTTTCTTGATGGAAGTCACACGGTCCGGCATCCGCAATTTCACTGATTTGAGAAATTTTGGCCAAACACCGCTTGGTATTCTGCCGGCTATTCCAAACCCTTTGCACGCCGTCTTGAGTCCAGAAAATTCCAGTTACAGGGAATCTCTCAAGCGGATCTATATGGCGGCGCTTTTGAACACCAATATCCGGAGTGTGCTGATCACCTCTGCCCTTCCCCGCGAAGGCCGGACCACGTTCACCGCTTCTCTGGCGTATTATCTGCTTTCCATTGGCCATTCCGTACTGGTCGTCGATGCTGATTTTATGAATCCGGCCTTGTCCCGTCTTGACAACACGGCCTCCCCCAAGGGCTTCACCGATATCATCGCCGGAACAGCGACATTGAAGGATGTCCTGCTACAGGAGAAAAACGGACTGACCATTTTACCAGCAGGTCAAAGTGCTCTTTTTTCTCCGGATGTTCTGAATTCCGAAAAATTTCATGCCCTGATGAAGCAACTCAAGGCGCAATATCACTATGTGCTGGTCGATGCCGGACCCGCACTGGCCCACGCAGAGGCAAAAATCATAGCCGAACAGACCGACGGCGTTCTGGTTTTGGTGGAGTGGCTGAAGACGGCGCGGAAAAATGTTGCCAATATGCTCTCGGTGTTCGCACACTCCCAAACACCGATTCTTGGAATTGTTATTAACAAGGTGGATCTTGATAAATACAAGGCCGTCACATCGGGTTCCGATTTTCTTATCCCGAAATTCTAAAGACCTTTCACCGCTTTAAAAGGGTTTTAAAATCACCATCAGGACAATCACGATCATCAGGATGGTGGGCGCTTCGTTGATGAACCGGAAGAAGCGGGGCGTTTTGGTATTTTGGTCCTTGGCAAAGTTTTTCACCCACTTTGCAAAAACGTGATGCAGGCCGGTCATCAGTATCACGGCGGTTAACTTGACATGCATCCATCCATGAGTCATCAGGTCCGGATTGGCGGCAAGCATCAGCCCGCCGAAAACCCACACCGCAATACTGGCCGGATTCATGATATATTTCAGCAAGCGCCGCTCCATCGTTTTGAACACCGTTGTTATTTCAACAAAGGCCGCATGCTCCGCATGATACACAAAAAGACGCGGCAGGTATAACAGACCTGCCATCCATGCGATGACGGCTATGAGATGAAAGGCTTTGATCCACCCGTAATATTCCAGTAAAAAATCCTGCATTTCTTGTGCTCCTTTAAATTTAAACCGCGCTGGTTTTTTGCATACAACATTGTGAAAAAGAAGCCGGACAATTTCTGGTACGATGCTCCCCCGCAACCCCGACCTGATCCAGCTGTTTCAAAACCATCGTGGCAAGCCCCTCTATAAAATCAGGATGCGTCCCCACGGTCTGCGCTCGATAATACCCTGTGATTCCCAGAGTGTGGGCAATATGCCGGTATTCCATATCAAGTTCGACCAGTGTTTCGACATGCTCCTGCGTAAAGGCATGGGGAAAGACAATCACGGCTTTTTGATCAAACGCCGCCTTTTCAAGCGCTTCACGGAGCGATGGCCCGATCCATTTCATCGGACCCACCCGCGATTGATAACACGCCTCCCAGTCAGGGTGTTCGAGATGAAATTTTTTCTCCAGACACCCCAGAACCGCTTTGCGCGTCTGTTCACACTGATACTGGTACGGATCACCGTCCTGAATGATTTTCTCGGGCAGGCCATGCGCCGAAAACAAAATTCTGGGCTTTTGATGACCGTCTTTCAGCGCCTGTTCATATTGTATAAAAATTTGCGCGGCAGAGGCGGTGACAAACCCTGTGTTTTCCGGATAACAACACACCATGGAGAACGGTTTTTCAAAACGGTTTTTTTGAAAGGCCTTCTTGAGTTGCATGAAAGAGGACCATGTCGTTGTCGTGGAAAACTGCGGGTACAAGGGCACAACAATGACCTGGTCCGGTTTCCAGTCCTGAACCTGTTGCGCCGTTTCTCCGCTCATGGGGTGCCAGTAGCGCATGCAAAGAAAAGTTTTGAACGATACAGCCAAACCAGCCTTGTCCAGCGTTTCTTCGAGCGCGTGTGCCTGCCTCATGGAATTTTCCAGAAGGGGTGATCTGTTTTCAAGCGCGCCATAACTTTCTCCGGCCTCTTTTTTTGATCGTTTCCGGCTGATGATGAAAGCCAGAATGACACGCAAAACATACGGAAGCCGGATAATGTTTTTATCCGTAAAAAAATTGAAGAGAAAGGGCTGGATCGCGGCCTTCGAATCCGGCCCGCCGAGATTGAGTAATATGACCGCTACTTTTTTTTTCATGAGGGAAAATTTCTAATAGTCCTGACCAGTATCTCGACATGCTCTACCGGTGTTTCCTTATGAATGCCATGCCCCAGATTGAAAATAAAGGGGCCGTTTCTGAAATTCTGTATGATCTGTCTTGTTCCTGAAATCAAGGCATCTCCCCCCGCAAGAAGACACGCGGGATCGAGATTGCCCTGCACCGGTTTGAGGGATTGCAATTCTTCCGCCGCCCATGCTGTCGGAACATGGGAATCCAGACCAATCGCTGAAACACCTGTTTCCCGAACATAGGAAAGAAAGTTATATCCAGCACCCTTGGGAAATCCGATAATCGGCGTGTGTGGGTAGACTTTCCGGATATGTACAACAATATCCCGTGTGGGCCCGATGACCCATTTGTCGAACTGGTCACTGTCCAGCACGCCGGACCAGCTGTCAAAAACCTGAACCGCTTCCGCGCCAGCTTCGATTTGCTTGATCAGATATTGCGCCGTGGCGTGTGTGAGAATTTTTATCAATTCCGTAAACCATTGCGGATTCTGATAGGCCAGCGTTTTGCTTTTGAAAAAATCCCTGGAACTCCCTCCCTCGATCATGTACGTCGCCACAGTCCACGGCGCCCCTGCGAATCCGATAAGCGCTGTGCGGTCAAAACCCTCCTGCACAAAGGCGTTCCTCGTCTTTTGCAAAGCCTCGTACACAAAATCCAGCGTTTCAAGACCTGCCGGATCAAGGGCCAGAATATCCTGACCCGATTGCACGGGATCCAGTTTGGGACCCTCTCCGACTGTGAATTCCAGTTTACAGCCCAGCGCCATCGGAACAACAAGGATATCGGAGAAAATAATCGCGGCGTCCATTCCAAACCGCCGAAGCGGTTGCATTGTAATTTCACAGGCCGTTTCGGGGTCCATGGCCATGTCTAAAAAACCCCCTTTTTCAGCCCGTAATTTCCTGTATTCCGGCAGATACCGTCCGGCTTGCCGCATAAACCAGAAGGGGATGCTCTGTTCTTTCCGGTTGTTTAACACGTTCAAAAAAGGTTTGTTTTCAGACATGGGTTTTCCTGAAGGGTGTTGAAATTGTTTTTCGTGATTTTAGTTTTAAGGCGTTTCATTAAAATAGAATATATATTTTTAAATAAGGTATTTCTTGTAATAGGGGGCACGAAAAGCATGTATAAAACATATCCCTGTTTTTACGCACAGGGTTTGTGCGGGGAAGGTATCATATTTTCCAACGCTTCATGGAGAAGTATCCGGATAAGGAAGAAGACGGGCTTTGATCTTTGCACATGAGGATAACACAGATTTTGCGGGGCGCATGAAATCGGGATAACTCCATACTTTTTTTATAATGAGAGATATTCAGACTTTTTACACAGAGCTATCAAGAGAATCATTTTTATGTTATATTATCTTCCGATAATGATACTTTGGGAACAGGATGTATCAGGAAGCCTTTGTGAAATTGAGTTCTATGGAAGTAAAAGCCCTTCTGGATGTCTTGAATCCGGATTTTGACGGTGTTGTGTTCAGTCCTTCGGAGACCTTGGTTGTTGCGCAAAACCTTTCTTTTTATCCCGGGTGCCGTTTACTGGATATTACGGAATACGCTGGTGTGCCTGTAAAGCGCCGGTTTGTGATTTCCTCTCCGCACAAAAACACAGTTCTGAATTTTTCCAACGAGGTCATTTATGAAATGAACCGGAGCATTCCCCTGCTTTTGCAGGAAGAAACGGTATTGGAATACGTGAAGTTTTTCTTTTCCTATGTCAGGGGACAATATGGCCGTTTTTTGATTGTCGAGACAGTCGATGATATGAACTGGAAGGACAATCCCCCCCCTTCGGCGCGAAAATCCATTGGAAAGATGCTGTGTCCTGTGTGTCTGGAAAAAAAGGATTACAAGGGATCCTTTTACCTGAAAACGACCATGGTTTTTAAAGATTCTCTGTTCAAAACGGGAATTAAAATAGAGCCTTCCGGATATATATCGCTCTTCGGGGAAGAGTTGCTGATAGAGGATATGCCGCTTCTGGACGATGTTTTTGGTCAGTAGAGCGGGCCCTTTAGGGTGTGTCATCAATATATCGTTAACGTCATAACATAATATTTTTATAAAATCAGAGATTTTTTGTATTATTAAAAATCATAGAAAGAAGTCTTTAAGACCTTACCCTGCATAATGGACCTTGGAACATATTATACGGGTTAAGGTCCATGACAGAAATTTTTGAAGAAAAGAAAAACAAGGCTCTTTCGCGGCGGGCGCCCCGCGTTTCGTACACCATCAACAATTCTCAGCCTGTGATTTGCACCATTATAGGGGATCACCCGCTCTTTTATATGAGTTACGAGGAGTCGTCCGAAGAAGAGTATGACGCGTTCGAGGCATTGCATTCCGGGCATTCCGGCATTCTGGAAGAAGAAATGATGGCGTTGAAAAACGAGATTGTGAAACTGGACCAGCTTTCAGCTACATTTGCAAGAACCACAAACGACAAGATCGCAGATTTTATTCATAATAAAGAACATCTCACACACCAGCATGCGAAGGATTCTTTTCGTTCCATGGAAACGCTTCTGGACGTGCTGGCTGGAAGCCGGCTTGCCAAAGCGTATCTGGATTGTGCGAAAGCGCATAAAATCTCCCTGCAATATTCCGACCAGATCGAAACCAGCTATTATGACAGGCAAGGGGGCTTGATCCTGATTCACCCTGCGTTAAACGAGACAGACCGTTTACTGCTTCTTGTTCAGGAATTGAGAAGACACTGGCAACACCGTCAGGGGGTCTTGATTCATCCCTTGATGTTCCATCCGGACAATGCGGTTCTGATCAACCGGCTTCAGATGGCTGACTTGATGGTGTCCGTTGTCAGGGTGTCATGGGAATTGCAACTGTCCGGCGAAAAGGTCCTATGGGAGCGGCTTGAAAATTCCTCCCTTTCGGATCTGGCCCGTGCCTTTGCCCGCGAGGCGTTCTTTGATTTCCGTACGATTAACAACGGGCAGGCTTGTGCGGCGGTGTTTGAAAGCTGGTTTTTGTCGGAACGGTGCAGGATTGAAGACAAGAACCTGATCCAGCAGATGCTGGCCGATTATAAAGGGTATATTTTTGATCTCCAGATGGCGGAACACATGATCACCCCTGCCTTGATATCGGCTATGGGCCAAATGCCTTTCGGCAAAAATTACCTGGCAGAACATGCCATCACGATCATGAACGACCCTGTCTTTACCGAAATTCGGGATCGTTCAAACGCCAATTTTCTCTGGTTTATCAAGTTTGAGCGCTCTTTCAAGGAAACGGAACAAAAGTTGCAATCCTCACACAATCCTTCCACGGAAGATGGTCATCTTTCCGTATATTACACAAAAAAACAGGATTTACGTGATGAAACAGGACGCGCGGGGCACACGGCAGACTCAGGACAGATCATTCCCTTCTTTCCGGAACAGTCCCTCAAACCAAACCCAAGCCATACAGGCCCTGTGGCGGAAGGATCCAATGTCGTGTATCTCCGGCACACACACGGGGAATCGTAAAGCATTTTTTGATCTGAGTAGAGAGGCCGAAGTCTTGGAATGTTCCCGTAAAAGTGTATTGCCGGTTCAGGAGCGTTTTCAGTCCTGTGAACGCTGGTCTTTGGAGGTGCTTTTTTGCGATCCCGTTTTTTACACAGCCAGCGGAGAAACCCCTTCTGTGTATCTGAAAGAAAAAGAAGACCTGTTATCATGGGCCATATCGCTCCTGTCCTTGAGCCCGACCGCAGAAAAAATTCTGGAAGATTGTATGGATCAG
The DNA here is from genome assembly GCA_964348795.1 of uncultured Pseudobdellovibrionaceae bacterium. GTDB lineage: Bacteria > Pseudomonadota > Alphaproteobacteria > Micavibrionales > Micavibrionaceae > JADLAT01. Next base: position 27,784 of record CAYGDY010000016.1, read on the forward strand.
GGGTGGTTTCTGGCGCTTGAAAATCTGGAAGGCCCTGATTTCCATCTGGATGTGCCGGAAAAGACAATCGTTCTGGATCATAACGGCCTGTCTGTTTCTGCTTTGGCACAATCGGAGTATTTCCGGCATATGGTGCTGGTGTCCTGCATTCGTGCGTTGCGGGATGTCTGGCATGAAAAACGGCACGGGGCGTTTGAAGATCTCTATGCACTGGAAGATGTCCTTGTTCTTGAGCGGGTGCGGGCTTCGGATCTGGATATCATGACGGTGCTTATCGCCTGGGAACTCAGGGAAGAGGGATTTTGTGGATTATGGCGTTCCCTGATCAGCGGGGAAGACGGAGATCTGGCCATGTGTTTTTATGCCACGCTGGAAGGCAGTGACGGATCACCCGTCGCTGTGAAAAAAGCACTCAGTGCAATCTTTCAGGAATGGTTCGAGGACGAGTCCCGTATCCGGCTGTGTGATCATGAAAGCCTGAATTATTTCGATGCGTTTGTGTGCGGATCACTCGACAGGTCCCCTGCCGGAAAAAAAGTCTCTGCCATCGGGATAGAAACCTTGTCCTGTTTGCCCGATAAAACCGCGTATCTGCGGGGTATGGGTCCGGAAATTTTGCGCCATCCCAAATATGCCGGATTGAATGATCCGATCAATCAAAGTCATTTTTTGCAAATTTTACATGATATATCAGCTGTTTGGGTGCATGATGTTCCCTTTCGTGATCTCGCGCTGGCCCGTAAAATTTTCCCGAATGGTGCCTTTACCCCGCAAGAGGATTTGCTCTAAGATACAGCCTTGTTTCTCAAGAGGTCGTATTTAGGGATCATGGCAATGGACGAGGCGGAATATGATATTGTGCGGGAGTTTCTGTTAAAGGAGGCGCAGGAAAAATCCGAAAAGCCCGAGTCGAAACGGTTTCACTTGCATCTGGTATCCGATGCCACAGGGACAACGCTTCTGGGGCTGGCCCGCGCCAGCCTCGCGCAGTTTGAAAATATCGAGCCCGTCCAGAAATTCTGGCCCCTTGTGCGAACCGAGCGCCAGCTGGAGCGGATCATCCAGCAAATCCAGAAGAACCCGGGGCCTGTCATCTTTACCTTTGTGAACAATGCCATGCGCCAGAGGGTGCAGGACGCCTGTGATGTCATGGGGGTGCCGTGTGTGGCGGTGCTGGACCCTATTTTAAGAAGTTTATCAACCTATCTGGGTGTGTCGGCCAAAGGCGTGCCCGGGTTGCAACATGCGCTGGATGATGCCTATTATCGCCGTGTAGCCGCTGTGGATTACGCCATGCGCCACGATGATGGCAAAACGCTGGAGGGGTTGCGGGAAGCCGATGTGATTCTGGTGGGTGTCTCCCGCACCTCCAAGACCCCGACCAGTGTTTTTCTGGCGCGGCGGGGTATCAAGGCCGCTAATATTCCGTTGGTTCCGGGCGTAGAAGTACCGGATGAAAAATTTTCCCTGACAGAGCCCCTGTATGTGGGCCTGACGCTTTCGCCGGACCGGCTGATCCACTTGCGGCGTTCCCGCCTGAACTCGGGTGAAAAAAATATTCTGCCGCAAGTGGCCGAGAATGCGTATCTGGATTTTGAGGCCATTGAAGAAGAGGTCAGAAAAGCGCGCCGGCTTTTTTCCAAAAAGGGGTGGTCCGTGATTGATGTGACAAAACGCTCGATCGAGGAAACCGCCGCCGAAATCATGGGCCTGCTTCAGGCGCATCAGGAAAAACAAAAAGCAGTCCTTGACGCGGGAAGGGAAGGGGCATCATGAGAATAATCCTAGCCTCCCAAAGTCAGGCGCGTGCCAGAATGCTGCACTCTGCGGGGATAGAGTATGTGGCAGTCCCTGCCGACATAGACGAAGAGGCGCTGGCCGGAAAATCGTTTGCAGAAGGCTGTTGTGTCGAGGAGACTGCGCTTTTCCTTGCGCGGGAAAAAGCGGAAAAAATTTCCGCGCAATATCCCGACGCCCTTGTGATCGGTTCGGACCAGATACTGGTGTGCGAGGGCGTGCTTTTTTCAAAAGCGCCGAATGCAGAATCGGCCAGGGAAAAATTACGGACGCTTCGTGGAAAAACACATGCGCTGGTTTCCGGTGTCGCTGTGGCGCAAAATGCGCGTATGATATGGCAGATAAAGGACCATGCTTTATTGACAATGAAGCATTTTGACGACATGTTTTTGGAGCATTACTGTGAAAAGGCAGGCCCTGCCCTGACAAAAAATGTCGGGGCCTATGCGCTGGAAGGGCTCGGGGTGCGTTTATTTGAACGCATTGCGGGGGATTATTTTACGATTTTGGGTATGCCCCTTCTGCCCCTTCTGCGCTATCTCGAACAAGAACAGGGCCTGCGCCTATGAAGGCTTTTATCAAAACAGCTGTGATTGGTCATCCTGTTTCGCACAGCAAATCCCCGCTCATCCACAGGACATGGATTGCGCAATATGGCCTGCAGGGATCGTACGAGGCCCTTGATCTGGCGCCGGAGAATCTTGAGAAAGGGGTGGCGCACCTGATCGCAGAAGGCTATACGGGCTTTAATATCACCGTTCCGCACAAGGAAGCGGTTATGGCGATGTGCGATGTGCTCGAACCGCAGGCCATGGAGATCGGCGCCGTGAATACAGTGTTCATGGAAGACGGCCTGATCAAGGGCATGAATACCGACGCGTATGGATTTTTGCACAATATTCTGGATCAGGTGCCTGCGTTTTCCTTTGCGGGAAAACAGGCGGTTGTTCTGGGCGCAGGCGGCGCGGCGCGGGCTGTTATCAGGGGTTTGTTGGACCAGAATGTTGCACAAATTCATTTACTGAACCGGACGCGGGACAAGGCGGAAAGTCTGGTACGGCATTTTTCTGCGCCCCTTGAGTCTGTGATAAAGGTGACGGATTGGGGCAACCGGCATGCGGTCTTGCGCGGGGTTGATCTGCTCGTCAATACCACGTCTTTGGGGATGACAGGCCAGCCCGCGCTGGATCTGGATTTGACAGCCTTGCCGCAGGCGGCGCTCGTGAACGATATTGTGTATGCGCCGCTCTATACCGCCTTGTTGTTGCAGGCCGAGACGCGTGGCAATCCGGTTGTGACGGGAATCGGGATGCTCCTGCATCAGGCGCGTCCGGCCTTTCAAAAATGGTTCGGGGTGTTGCCGGAGGTAACTCCGGCACTGAAGGCGTTGGTGTCGTCATGATTGTGCTGGGGCTGACAGGATCGATCGGGATGGGAAAATCCATGGCGTGCGCCATGCTGACACAGCTTGGTGTGCCGGTCCATGACGCGGATCAGGAAGTCGGCAGGCTTTTGCAGGAGGGTTCGCACGCCTGGCCGGCAATCCGTGAACAGTTCCCCCCCGCACACTACCCTGAAATCTATGAGGGGCGGAATCCTGTCTTTTTAAAGCGGTCTGTTCTGGGGAATCTTGTTTTTCGGGACGGCGCAGAGCGCGAAAAACTCGAAGGGATCCTGCATCCTTTTGTGCAACAGGCCCAAAGCGATTTTATCCGGCGGGAAAAACGTCTGGGCAGAAAAGCGGTTGTGCTGGATGTGCCCTTGTTGTTTGAAACGGGGGCCGATCAAGGCGTGGAATATGTGATTACGGTTACGGCGCCTGTTTTTGTCCAACGGGCGCGGGTTCTGGCCCGCGCGGGCATGACAGAAGATAAATTCGCGGTTATTTTAGACCGGCAAATGCCCGATGCGGATAAAAGACGCCGGAGTGATTTTGTGATATCTTCAGGGCTGGGGCGGGCGCCTATGATGCGGGCGTTGAAACAAATTCTAGTGCAGATCGGAGCCTTGTAATGGACATCAGGGAAATTGTACTGGATACCGAAACAACCGGTATGGACCCGTTCAAGGGCGACCGGATCGTTGAAATTGGATGCGTCGAATTGCTCAACCATATCCCGACAGGCCGGACATGGCAGGCCTATTTGAATCCGGAGCGTCCTATTCCGCCCGAGGCCACGGCGGTGCATGGCATTACGGATGAATTTGTTGCAGACAAACCTGTGTTCCTTGAAAAATATCCCGCGTTTATAGAATTTATCGGGGGGGCAAAACTTGTCATTCACAATGCCGAATTCGATATGAAATTCCTGAACTGGGAGTTACAGAATGTCGGGCACAAGGCCATCAGCTGGAACACTGTGATTGATACGCTGGGTATGGCCCGCAAGAAATTTCCGGGCTCTCCTGCCAATCTTGATGCGCTCTGCCGGCGGTTCGGGATTGATAATACAGGCCGTGTCTATCACGGGGCCTTGCTGGACTCAGAGCTACTGGCAGAAGTCTATCTGGAGTTACTGGGTGGGCGCCAGCACGGTCTGGGCTTGATGGTCGAAACACACAACGCAGGACCGGCTTTTGAAAACCGGCCTGCAGAACGTCTTTTCAAAGCGCCCCGTGTTTACACGGTACCGGAAGAAGAACAGACAGCGCACGAGGCGCTGGTCCGGAAGTTGAAAAATCCGCTCTGGAACCGAAAACCGGCCTGAAACGACAACAAACCCTTTGTGTGCTAAACGGTTTTTTGGATGCTTTGACCGGCTTTTTCAAGATCTTTTCCAAAACCTTCCGCCGTGTTGCACCCTGTCAGCGGGGCCGAGAGGATAACCAGAAACGCAAGCAAAGATAATGTTCTCATGGGAAGTCTCCTTAGGGACAAAAGTATGATTCAAAACCGGTCGAAAATCCATCGTTTTATGCAAGAGAGTCTTGCCGGCTTTGTGCGATCTCGTCCTTGAACCGTTCCAGATAGAGCGCCTGAAAATCAACGGGATTGAGCATCAGGGGCGGAAAACCGCCCTGCACTGTCATATCACTCATGATCTGGCGGGCATAGGGAAAAGCCAGTCTGGGCACTTCCATCAGCAGGATCGGGTGATGGTGCTCCTCGGGGACATTGCTGATGGTGACTGTGACGCCGTACAGGAGTTCGGCAATAAACAGCGGCATCTCACCGTGCAGTGCAATGGCGCGGATATTCAAAACCACTTCATAGAGATTTTCCAGCGTCTCGTCCGGAATCCTGCGGGCATCCATGCCGATATTGATATCCATTTCCGGCGGGGTCCGCCCCCCCCGCAACGAGTCCGGCGCGCCCGGGTTTTCAAAGGACATATCCCGCACATACTGGGCCAGAATATTGATGGGCATGGCAGGGGCCTGCGTACGGGATTCGGGTGGAGGTGTGTCATTGGCCATGGTTACGGGTCTTATCCTTTGTCAAGAGAGTCAAGATGAAGTGTATGCGTACCATGATTAGGGCGCTTTGTCACGATCCGTGCTTTGGAAATCGACAGGCGCAGGGTCTTCGATTGTCTCGTATTCCCCTTCAAGGATGGTGTCATCGGTCCGAAAGACCGCGTGCCGGAACACAGCGTTCCTTGTAAAAAAAGACCGTGTGAAAGGCAGAATCAGCATGAGCGCCATGATGTCCGAGAGAAACCCCGGGATAAACAGCAACAGGCCTGCAAGAATCAGAAAAAACTGGTCGAAGGCTTTTTCCGGTGCGCGCTCAAGAGTTTTCATATTTTTGAGATTGTAAAATCCTTGACGCTGAATCAGGGCCACGCCCAGAAAACTGTCCAAAAATAAAAGCCCCACAGCATTCCATAGTCCGATACGACCGCTGACCACCCCGAAAAAAAACACTTCGAGAAAGGGAAATAAGATAAAAAGGAGGAAAAGAGGCATGATCGACAGGGCTTTTTCTTTACGGACCTCAAAAGAGTGTATTACATAGAAGAAAGTGATTATAGTGCAAGACATGATAAAAAGGAAATTTTAAGGTGCCAGCGGATTTGATTATTTACGCGATTGTTGCGGCTGGATTGGTTTTTTGGCTCCGGTCTGTGCTCGGGACTCGCCACGGCGAGGAACGCCAGCGCCCCGTGGCTCTTGAGCCCATGGGAGAGATTCTGGAAAAAATCAAGGAATCGGTTCAGGGAGGGGAAGAGCGTATTGTAGCGCTTTTTGAAAAACCGGAGCGCGTGAAGGCGATTGAAAACAAAACTGCACGGACAGGACTTGTCAGCATTCTTCAGGCGGATAAAAGCTTTGATATTGATTTTTTCCTCGATAGTGCACAAGACGCGTTTGCCATGATCATCGAAAGCTTTGCCGAAGGGGACCGGCAGACCCTGCGCACACTCCTGTCGGAGTCTGTCTATCAGGCCTTTGAGACAGCGATCACGGCCCGCGAAAGCCGGCAGGAAAAACAAATCACGGAAATCCGTTCTGTCCGCAAGGCGGAGATCATGCAGGCCGAGCTGGAAGGACGCAAGGCCCGTATTACAGTTCGTTTTACGGCGGAGGAAATGAATGTCCTGCGCGATAGCGCAGGCACGGTGCTCTACGGCAACCCCGATAAAACAAGTGTGATGCGGGATGTCTGGGTGTTCGGGCGTGATCTTAAATCTCGGGATGAAACATGGCTGGTGCTTGAAACACGGGGCGATTTTGACGGGGACAATGACTCTGTGCCCAATTCCCATTGAGGGGGGCGTTGCTCTAGGTCAGAATCTCGTCATTGCGAGGCGGCCAAAGGCCAACGAAGCAATCCAGTTTTTTCTGGATCGCCACAGCACCTCAAGAGGCGCTTCGCGATGACGATGACAGAGTAACGGACTTCATAATCAAAAACGATGAAAAAAAGAAAGACCCCCATGCGTTATCTTGTCTTGTGTTTTATGCTCTTGCTGACAGGGTGCGCTCTGGACTCTTTGGAGCGCGGGAAGCCGGCACAACAGCCCGAAACCCTCACCTTGACCCCTGTGTCCTATGGGGCGTTGGAGGGTTGGGGAACTGATGACGCAGAAGGGTTTTTCACCGCGTTTCAAAAGTCCTGTGGCCGGATTCAAAAAAGCCCGCCCGACAAGGCGTTCGGGCGCATGCCGGAAGCCGGAACATACGGAGACTGGCAGGCCCTGTGTGCACGGTTGGCGGCCAAAGGGACCCCCCTGTCTTCCGAGGAAGTGCAGGCGTTTGTCGTACAAAATTTTACACCCTATGCTGTCCGGAACGGGAAAAACCCCGAGGGGCTCTTTACAGGATATTATGAGGCGTCCCTCAAAGGATCCCGCGTCAAAACGGAGGTGTACCGTACACCCCTTTATAGCCGCCCCGATGATCTGGTGATGGTGGATCTCGGGGAATTTCGGGAGGAACTCAAAGGTCAGCGGATTGCGGGCCGTGTGCTGGAGGGATCGTTAAAACCCTACGAGACGCGGGAGAAGATCGTGGCAGGGGCATGGCCCCATACGGACAAGGTTCTGGTCTGGGTTGCGGATCCGGTGGAGGCGTTTTTTGTCCAGATTCAAGGCTCCGGCATTGTGACATTTGAAGACGGTTCCACCATGCGGATTGGTTATGCGGCCCAAAACGGGCATCCCTATACAGCAATCGGGCGGGAACTGATTGCGCGCGGGGAGATGACGAAAGACACAGTCTCCATGCAGGCCATCAGAACATGGCTGGAGGCCCATCCGGATGAGGCGGATTCTGTTATGAACCTCAACAAGTCCTATGTTTTTTTTCAGGTGCCGGACGGAACGCCCGCGCAGTCAGGCCCTCTGGGGGCTGAAAATGTCCCTTTGACGGCAGGGCGTTCCTTGGCTGTGGATCATGCATTTTTGCCTTATGGCGTGCCGTTATGGGTGGATATCGCGGGTCCCGTGCCGCTTCGGCGCCTGATGGTCGCGCAGGACACAGGGGGGGCTATTCGGGGGGTTGTGAGAGCCGATATTTTCTGGGGGTACGGGCCGGAAGCCGAAGCGCTAGCGGGTCCCATGAAGTCTCAAGGGCGCTACTGGGCCTTGTTGCCAAGACGGTATAGCCCTTCCCAATAAGAAGGCATCCACACAACACTCGTCACCCCCGCCGCGTGCAAAGCAGGCTCAGAGTGCGGGGGTCCATAAGGCGAGCCGCTAGAAGCGGCTCTCTTTTTTACGGATCCCGTTCGTGTGACTTTTGCTTCGCAAAAGACCAACGGGATGACGAATGAGAGTGCCTTCTTATTGGGAATCACCAGAGTATGGCAACAGACATAGGAAAATATTCATTTTTTATCCTGCAATCTCCACAAAAATACCGCTTGACTCGCCTTGGGGCTTATGGTTAAACAGAAGGGTCTTTTAAGGATAACCCCATAATATTTTGGTGATTTTGAGTTGGGCCGCTTTGTTTCGGCCCTGAGGTTGGGAGAAAGAGTTTCATTTTAGGTATCTTGCGCTGACCCGATTTAAGGTCTTTTTTCTTCGTATCAAAAATCCAGAACGTATGATTTTTCAGGAGTTTTAGCAAGCGACAGCGCTGAAACGCTTCAATAAGACAGGTCGCCATTACACTATATCATAGATCAGAACAATGAGATTTCCATGAATTTACAACAATTGAAAACACGGTCCCCTGCCGAATTGCTTGCCTTTGCGGAGGAGCTCGAGATCGAAAACTGCAACGCGATGCGCAAACAGGACATGATGTTTGCCATTTTAAAACAGCTGGCTCAGCAAAATGTCCCGATCTCGGGGACGGGCGTGCTGGAAGTGTTGCAGGACGGTTTCGGATTTTTAAGATCCCCTGAAGAAAATTACCTGCCTGGCCCCGATGATATTTATGTTTCTCCCTCTCAGGTCCGCCGTTTTGGTTTGAGAACGGGCGATATCGTGGAAGGGGAGATCCGTGCCCCAAAAGATTCCGAGCGCTATTTTGCGCTTTTGAAGGTCGGGCCGATCAATAACGAACCCCCAGAAAAAATCCGCCACCGCATCAACTTTGACAACCTCACCCCACTTTATCCCGACCGTAAAATCAAGCTGGAATATGAAGACCCTACGCGGAAAAACTATGTCCAGCGCGTGATCGAGCTGACCTCTCCCATTGGCTTTGGCCAGCGGGCCCTGATCGTGGCGCCGCCGCGGACTGGGAAAACCGTCATGCTACAGGAAATTGCGCAGTCTATTACCGCCAATCATCCGGAAGCGTACCTGATCGTGCTTTTGATTGACGAGCGGCCCGAGGAAGTCACCGATATGGCGCGCTCCGTGCGCGGGGAAGTGGTCTCCTCCACCTTTGATGAGCCGGCGGCCCGCCACGTACAGGTGGCTGAAATGGTCATGGAAAAAGCCAAACGCCTTGTGGAACACAAGCGCGATGTCGTGATTTTGCTGGATTCCATTACCCGTCTGGCGCGGGCTTATAACACGGTTGTGCCTTCATCGGGTAAAGTGTTGACGGGCGGGGTGGATGCCAACGCGCTCCAGCGCCCCAAGCGCTTTTTCGGGGCCGCACGGAATATCGAACAGGGCGGGTCTTTGACCATTATTGCCACCGCGCTGATCGATACCGGCTCGCGGATGGACGAAGTGATCTTCGAGGAATTCAAAGGGACCGGAAACTCCGAAATTGTCCTTGACCGGAAAATTTCTGATAAACGGGTCTTTCCGGCGATTGATATTCAAAAATCGGGAACACGCAAGGAAGAACTCTTGGTGGACCGTGCCACCTTGCAGAAAATGTGGGTGCTCCGCCGGATTCTCAACCCGATGGGAACCGTCGATGCGGTGGAATTCCTGATCGACAAGATGAAAACCACCAAAAGCAACGCCGATTTCTTCCAGAGTATGAATCAGTAGGGGCCTCTGCCTTAAAGAGCAGGGGGGTGCGGTTCTGGCGCCGTCGAGCGATCAGTGGTCAACAGCGCCAGCGCGGCTCGTGGTGATTGGGGGAGGCCCAGATCAAAGCCCTGAAAATGCAGTTTGGGCAATGTATCTGTTAAATGAGCATGTGCTTTGACATCCGTAACCAAATCGTTTTGTGCGCCTTCGATGGTCAGTGTCGGGCTTTTATTCAATATAGGGTGTTTATTGAGCAAATGTTTGAGTTCGTCAAGGGTGCGAAGATGTTCGCCGACCCCGTAATCGATCTTGATATTGCCGTGCGCATTCCCCAGGCTTTGGACACGCGCCTTGTTCGAGTGGCCTTGAAAATAATCATCCACTGAAATGGTGTGCCCTGCACTAGAGAGCGCACCAATGGCGGCCAGCGTAAATTGATTGATAAAGGGCTGTTCCAGAATTTCCAGCGTCAGATGATGCGGGGCGACATCATAGGTTTCCAGACACTGCGCAATGGTCTGGCGGGTGTTGGGATGCGCAAGCGTTTCAGGGGAGATATTGACACTGATATGAAAGTGTTCGGGCAGGGCCGATCCTGTATTTTCCAGTGTTTCTTTTGCCCGATCAATAAAGGCGCAGGCATTTTGAAACATCAGCATATCCAGATACGGTAAAAGCTTGTTTTTTTTGAGGGTCCCCAAAAACATGTCTGGTGTGTGAAGGACATCCTGCTCTTGTTTGCGGGCCAGTGTTTCAAACCCCGTAATTTTGTGTCCGTCATCCACAACGATAAAGATGGGCTGGAAGTGCGGCACAAAGCCTTCCAGAGCCTGTGTTGTGTGACCAGGCGTCAATGCAGGGTTAAATCTCTTGGAAATGGGGTCCATCCGCTTATTATAGCGCTCCTTTCGTACTGGGGAGCTGGTCCAGCGTTCTTGCGTCATGAGAGACGGCCATGCGAAGCGCTTTGGCACAGGCCTTGAAAATACTCTCGATCATGTGGTGGTTGTTGGACCCGTACAGATTCTCCACGTGCAGGGTGATCCCGCCCGCACCGGCAAAGGCGTTAAAGAACTCCTGAAAAAGCTCGGTATCCATTTCGCCCAGACGGTCTACACTGAAGCGGACATTCCAGATCAGATACGGACGGTTTGACAGGTCCAGTACCACACGGCTCAACGCCTCGTCCATGGGGACATAGGCGTGGCCGTAGCGGGTGATCCCTTTTTTATCTCCTATAGCCTGTTTCAAGGCCTGCCCCAGTGTGATGCCGATATCTTCCGCCGTATGGTGACCGTCAATATGCAGGTCCCCTTTGGCCTTGAGGGTGAGGTCTATCAGGCTATGCTTGGAGAGCTGTTCCAGCATATGATCCAAAAATCCGATCCCCGTATCAATAGCGTATTGTCCGGTCCCATCGAGATTCAGGACCAGAGAAATTTCTGTTTCCTGAGTTTTGCGGTGATGTTCTGCTGTTCTTTTGCTCATAAGCCCACCCTATCATTCCTGCGGGAGCGCGTCAATTTCATAATACATTTCGTCCCTGTCTGCGGTGTTTGTAAAACATTTGCATGAAATGCCCCTTAAAATCGAAACGAAAATTATTGCCATAATGTTTGTTATTGTGGTGAGATAGAAAGAGAAGAGACGGGTTCAGATGAAATCGATAAGGGTAAAAAGGATCAAGACGACATGATATCCCGATGGATCAAACAAGGGAGCGAGACCTTGACGTATATGTCAGGCCCCCGTGTGGCGTTGCTGTTCAGTAGCCTTCTGGTTTTTCTTGTCAGTCTTGTGGGATGGAGTGTGCAGGTGGCGTGGTCTTATACGATGAGACCTGCCGTCACGGAAAAGGAAGAGATTCTGGTTTTGCGAGAGCGTTTATGAAGTGCCCCTTACGTCCCCCCGCGTACCTGACCGCTTCTGGTAGAGCCCTTTTCAAGGGATGATGCCGGAGGCGGTCAGGCTTTTTTCTTGAAAAGCGGGGCCAGCGCGTGTCGTATGGCGTGTTTCAAAGTTCTGGAATAAACATATTTCCCTAATGCGATGCAAGCCAGCACGGTCAGAAGATCCAGCGTGAGGGGTAGATGTGGCAAAGCCATAATCTGGGGCTGGAGGAGAGGGCGCACCCCCACAAAATACAACGCACCGGATGACAGCGCCAAAACGAGGCCCAGTGCCATGCCGATCCCTCTGGAATGGCCGGCAATGTTTTGGAAGGAAAGCGCTGTGTGCTGGATCAGTGTGTGTGCGGTGGCCTGTGAAAGGCCGAGGGGCGTTTTTTGCAACACTATGGGCAGGGCTTTTGAAGGGCCGTAATGCAATGTTGCCTGAATGAGGGTCCGCAGTGTTTTATAGCGTGCGCTTCGCAGGATCAGGGATGCCGTGTTCTGGCGGTCTCGGGCGGCGGTTTCGAGATCCGCAATGCCTTGTTGCATCACTGTCTCAAGAAAGGGCGGAAAATCATAGAGCGCGCCTTGTGTGCCCAGCAGAATGCCCGAGACTTCAAGGGTGGGAAGTTTCAGGGTGTAATCCGCAAAAGGAAGAATAAGTTTTTGCGGCAGAAGGATTTTGGGGTCTTCTGCCAGCATTTCTGGGGCCACGGCGATGTGGGCATGGTGTCTAAGGTTTGATTTTAGAGACAGGAGAAAGGGCAATATCCGCGCAGGACACTGGGTCTGGTCCAGTTCAAATGTGGCATTGATATTCTGCTCTATAATTTCCACGACAGAGTTCACGCCGTGTCCCTTACAGGACACGCATAGGATCACGGCCTTTCCCCTGCACGCGGTGCACAGGATCTTGCGGGATTGATGGCACTGGCTACAGGGTATTTTGCCGGTGCCGTTGCATCGCAGGCACAACTGGTTTTGTCCGTTTGATCCCGGGATCGTATGGCGCCCCCCGCATGTGGGGCATGTTTCCACGCCGGCGGCATAACAGCGTGGACAGTGTTCGCTTCCCTTGCCGTTACAGCGGGTACACAGGGATTTTCCCTGTCCTCTGCAGGCTTTGCACGATTCGGAATAGACAAAGCGTTTGTGAAGAAAAGGCAGAGGGATCAGCGTTTTTTGCAAGGCCAGCCCGCCGTCTTTCTGGGCAAGGAGCGTTTCTTTGATTCGGTCCCGTATGTCCGGTTTCTGGAAGAGCGATTTTTCATCCTCCGTCAGAAGTCTTTGAAAGTCCTGTGCATTTTGAACGGGAATTGGCCCTGTGACCTTGCCGGCATGGCGCTGTGTGGCGCGTTTTGTCTGGAACGTGCATACGATCACAGCGGGAATTTCAAGAAAGGCTTCGTTGTGTGTTTCCAGCACAATGTCTTCGCTTTTGACACCGTTGCCTTTCAGGGCTTCGCGGAGTGTGTCTGCGGCCAGACGCAACAGCGCCGGATCAAGGGCATTCTGCGGGCCTTGTCCTGTGTTTTCGGGTGAGGGGGGTGGCGTGTCCATACAGGCCTGATTTTATCAAGCAATAGCGGAAACTGCAATCAGCTCTTTACTTTATATCAGGGGTGCGCTTTTCTAGGACAGGCTTTACAACGAGGATGAAAATATGAATGTGAAATTTGATCTGGAATGCACGCCCGAAGAAGCGCGGGCTTTTTTTGGATTGCCCAATGTCGCGCCTATGCAGGACGCCCTGATGAAAGAATTGCAGGATAAAATGCAGGAAAATCTCCGGAATATGGATCCGGAAACGATGCTGAAAACCTGGTTGCCTGCCACCGTGCAGGGCTGGACGGAGATGCAAAAACTATTCTGGTCCCAGATGGGGATTGCCATGCCTGACCAGAAAAAAACAGCCACGAAGTAACGGATGCACGCTGGCGCTCCCCAAACAACGATTTTTGCCCTTGCCACCGCGACGGGACGGGCGGGGGTGGCCGTTGTCAGGGTTTCGGGTCCCGAGAGCTGGAAGAGTTTACAGCGGCTGGCGGCCCGCACCGGTTTTGTGCCCCGTGTGGCGCAGTTGCATGTTTTAAGGGATCCTGTTTCACATGAAACACTGGATCATGCTCTTGTCCTGCCTTTTTTGGGACCGGCCAGCTATACGGGTGAGGACGTGGTTGAGTACCATATTCACGGGGGGCGGGCGGTTATAGAGTCCTTGCTGGGGGCGCTGTCCCGCGAACAGGGGCATCGTCTGGCAGAGCCAGGAGAGTTTACGCGGCGGGCGTTTGAATCCGGCAAAATGGATCTAACGGAAGCCGAAGCGGTGGCGGATCTGATTGAGGCCCAGACATCTGCCCAGAAAATACAAGCGCTGTCGCAACTCGGGGGGGCGCTTTCAAATTTGTATCAGGGG
>CAYGDY010000017.1:0-36655 GCA_964348795.1 uncultured Pseudobdellovibrionaceae bacterium
AGGTTGCCCCCGCCCCGATGATCGTATGAATTTCATCAATAAACAGCACAGAGTCGGGGATTTGAGAGAGCTCCAGCAAGACCGCTTTGAGGCGTTCTTCAAAATCCCCGCGATAGCGCGTGCCGGCCAGAAGGCTTCCCATGTCGAGGCTGTAGATCACGGCAGATTTCAGAACATCCGGCACGTCCCCGTCCACGATTTTTTTGGCCAAGCCTTCGGCAATCGCGGTTTTTCCTACGCCCGGATCCCCGACATAGAGCGGATTGTTCTTGGAGCGCCGGCAGAGAATCTGGATGGTGCGATTTACCTCTTTCTCTCGCCCGATCAGGATATCGATCCTCCCGTCTTTGGCCTTGTCATTCAGATTTGTGCAATAGGCCTCCAGTGCCTCGGCCCCTGTTTTGATTTCTTTGTCACCTGTTTTTTCTGTACCTGTCGGGGTTTTGATGACATTGCCCTGTGAGGTCGGGACTTTTGCAATCCCGTGGGAGATATAATTCACCGCATCAAAGCGGGTCATGTCCTGTTCCTGCAGGAAATAGACCGCGTAGCTTTCCCGCTCGGAAAACAGAGCCACCAGCACATTGGCACCCGTGACTTCTTCACGGCCGGAGGATTGGACATGGATGGCGGCGCGCTGGAGCACGCGCTGAAACGCTGTGGTGGGTTTGGATTCCTCGGCGTCCTTGTTGATGAGGTACGAGAGCTCGCTTTCGATATATCGCCCCAGATGGTCCCGCAGGTCCGGCAGGGAGATGCCGCAGGAGCGCAGGACCGCCATCGCATCGGGGTCTTCGGTCAGCGCATACAGAAGGTGTTCGAGCGTGGCGTATTCATGGCCGAACCGTGCCGCGACTGCGAGCGCCTTATGAAGGGTTTGTTCGAGATTGCGTGAGAGCATGGGTCAATCCTTCTCCATCGTGCATTGCAGGGGTTGTTCATTGGCGCGGGCGAAATCCATGACCTGCGCAACTTTGGTCTCCGCGATTTCGTAAGTGAATACGCCGCACAGCCCCACCCCGCGCCGGTGCACGTGGAGCATGACATCCGTGGCTTCCTGCCGTGTTTTATGAAAGAACCGCTCGACCACGTGCACGACAAACTCCATGGGGGTGTAATCGTCATTCAGGAGGAGCACCTTGTACATCGAAGGCTTTTTGGTCTTGGGCCGTGTTTTGAGCAAGATACCGGTCTGGGGGGCTGGTGCGTCCGGCCCCTGATCGGGGTCTTCGTGTTGTGCACTCACGCGAACACTCCTCCCCCTCGCCTCAGAGGGGAGAAGGGACA
Source organism: uncultured Pseudobdellovibrionaceae bacterium (assembly GCA_964348795.1). Classification (GTDB taxonomy): domain Bacteria; phylum Pseudomonadota; class Alphaproteobacteria; order Micavibrionales; family Micavibrionaceae; genus JADLAT01. Next base: position 1,288 of record CAYGDY010000017.1, read on the forward strand.
ACATGCAAGGGCTATGTTCTCGTGTGATCATGCTTTATTATATCGTTATTCGGGGGAGGCACTCAAGGTGTCTTTTGGGAGCCTATTTACCCGTAATCACCCGTTCGAGTCGGTCGAGCGCTTCGCTGATCCGCCGCTCTGATACCGCAAAGCACATGCGGATATAGCCCTTGCCGGTTGTGCCGAACGCACAGCCCGGGGAGAGGAGAAGCTGGGCTTCGTCAATCAGTTTTTTGGTAAAGCTGATGCAATCGGGCTCCCCGTCCACTTTGAAAAAGCTGTAGAAGGTGGCCGCGGGATAGGCCATATGAATCCGCCCCATGTCCTTGAAACGGCGAACCAGAAGGTCACGATTGCCGCGCCAGAGATCGATCTGGGATTTCAGGAAGGGCTCACCCTGTTCGAGTGCGGCAATCGCACCGTATTGGGTAAAGGTCGGCGGACACAAATTATTATACAACGCTACGTCTCGTATTTTATTTTCAGCAAAAGATGGCCCTACAATCCAGCCCAATCTCCAGCCTGTCATGGCCCAGCTTTTGGAGAAGGAATTGACCACCAGCAAGTGATCGTCAGGCTTGGCCACATCCAGAAAACTATCGGCACGCAGGTGTTTATGCGTGCTGTCATACACGATCCGGCCATAGACTTCATCGGCCAAAATCCAGATGCCGCGCTGGCGGGCAAACTCCAGAATGGCGCGCATTTCGGCTTTGGTGGCGGTCCAGCCTGTGGGGTTGGAGGGAGATACAATCAAGATCACTTTGGTTTTTTCGTTGCACGAATCAAAGAGTTTCTGAAGGTCCAGTGTCCAGCCTTTGTTATCGGAATAATCTAAAGATACTTGCCGTGTGGTGGCTTGGGTAAGCTCAATCGCGCCGAGCAGATTTTTCCAGATGGGCGTAATGGCGGCCACTTCATCACCCTTGTCCAGCAGAGCCGCAAGGGATAAATGCATGGCGGTCGAGCCGGAGGCGGTGATAAATACGCGGTCTGCCGGAACAGGCAGGTCGTAAATACGGTTGTAATAATCGGAAATCGCCTGACGGAGCGGCATTTGGCCGAGTGTGGGGCCATAGTATGTTTTGCCGTCCTGCATGGCCGTCCACGTGGCTCTGCAGATGAAATCAGGTGTCGGGGAATCGCCTTCGCCCTGTCCGAGTGTGATCATATTTTCTCGGCCTGCGGCATAGGACATCATTTCCACACCCGGATTGGAAGTCAGGGCATGCAGGACGGGCCGGAATTTCGGTCCCTGACGGATTTCGTTGATGATTTCATCGCCGAGCTTTTGTTCCTCGGGCTGGTGATCGGTTTGCGGTGTGATCAGAGCGTTCATGTCGGATGTATTCTTTCTTCATATCATTTCCAGAAAATCGTTTCAGATCGTCCTGAAAGCGGTTTGAGGTGTTTGTTTCGTGGAGCGTGCGCTATGCACTATGGGCTTATCACATACGGGCGGGGCCCGCCGCATTCGCGGCGGCGGCATTGGTGGATGCGGCGCTGGATGTGTATTGCAAAATCATCCCTCTAGAGCATCATATCTTCTGAAAAGACGCAAGAACAATTTATGATTTTTTCAAGAATTTTTTGGAATTTTGCGCAAAAACCAACAAGGGGCGCTCCAAAATACGGTAGGACAGGTGCCCGATGGTCAGGCAGGCGATAAGAGTCAAAAGGACATAAAGCCATAGAGGGCTTTGTGGACAAAAGCGGAGCCAGAAAAGCTTTGTGAGGCCAATCGTAAAGGAATGGGACAAATAGAGGGAATAAGAACTGTTGCCCAGAGTAGCGAACAGGCGGGGTGGCCTGATCTGTAGGGCATGTCGGGGCAAGACGGCGGCGCAGACGAACACACTGCCCACGATAAAACGGAGGCATTGGCTGAAGAGGCTATTTTGGGCCGGAAAAAACAGAATGAAGAGTACTGAAAATCCCAAAAACAACAAGACGGGAAAGGCTTGAGACGGGAGGGTTTTACCCTCCAGAAAGGCAAAGGCAATCAGGGCCCCGCACAAAAATTCAAGAACATAAGGATCACACCAGAATTTTAGCGCCACCCAATCCTCCGGTACAAAAAGACCAAGAAGCACACTGGAGATTAGAAAACAGGACAGCCCTGATATCAGGCGTTTCAGGGGCAGGAACAGGAAAAACGTGAACAAGACATAAAAATACATTTCATAATTCAGTGACCAGCCGAGGGCCAGAAAAGGCCGTACGGCATCTCCATGAGGGCGCAGATGCGGTATAAAAAACAGGGATTTCAGAATATGATTCAATTCGGGACGTATCGTATCGATATATTGTGGAACCATAAAGGAGGCAAGGATCATCAGGCCAGTGTAAAACCAGTAGATCGGCACAATCCGGAGGATGCGGCGAAAGAGAAAAATTTTCCAGCTGTCAGGGTGTCCGGCCAGATGTCTGCTTGCGTAGACGATGACAAAACCGCTGATGACAAAAAACATGTCCACGCCCACGGCGTTGGGATAGGGGATGTAGGTGTAGGGCGCGCCTGTTTTCTGGGAAATTGTCAGGGCTTCGTGCGTGGTGTGGCCTGCCATAACAATAAAGGCCGCGAGTGCCCGCCAGCTCTGCAGGAGCAAAAAAGTATCTCTGGACGGCGGCGGGGTTGTCATTGTTGGAAATTTAACCGCAATTGGGGCAGGTCGAAATCGGGAATATAGGGCGTATAGGGAGAGTAAAATCGGCCATGACGGGAATACAGGCCATAGAAAATATAAAAATCGTGCTTCATCAGGAAGAACATATCATCTTTCAGCGTGGGCGACCAGAAGGGCCAGTGACCTTTTTGGGCCATAAGCTGGAGCATCGGCAGGCTTACCGGTTCATCGCCGGCGGTCAGAGAGAGCCAGTGCGTGCGGGAATCCACCACCAGCCAGCCCTTTTGGGTTTTAACCTCTATGATGGCATGGGAATGTGCCCCTTCATTGCCCTTTGTCAGCAAAGTGGAGAGGATATTCCCATCCGCTTTTTTTTCGTACAGGCTGGCAAAACGGACATCAAAGCCGTAAATTTTCAGCGCCTTTTCCATGAAGCGGGCGCGGTCACTGCAATAGGCGGCCTGTGTTTCGTACAGATCTTTGGGTTCGCGGGGATGATTCATCGGGATCAGACCCTTTTGAGGTGCTGTATGAAAGGCGGCTTCCTGAAGAGTCCGAATGGTTTTGATTTGATCTTCAAAACCGGAAGAAGATCCCGTGTTTTCGGGAATGTCTCCGGCTTCTTCCAGAATTTTTTGGACATACAGACGGTCTTCCTGTGTCACCGTTTGGTCAATATTGTGCGTAAAAAGCACGCCGGCGCAGACGAGGCCCAAAAGAATTGTTACAATGCCAGATGTTTTAAAAAGAAGTCGTGATCTCACATGAAGGCCTCTGAAAATTCCCGCGTTCCTGAAAGGCTACCTTGGACGGTTGCGTTTGGCAACATCGCGTTATTCATTTATGCCAGCACATCCATTTTTTACATTTTCCCGAGCGGCATGCCCCAGATTCCGGACTATATCCTTGCGCTGGCCATGGTCATGCTCCTGTTAGGATTTATGATGCGGCGCGAATCGCGCTTTGATGTTGTTTTCCTGTATGCGCTGGGTTTCGGGTTTTTTACGTTTCTGATCAACATGATCCATTTCACGATTTTGCCGGACCCGACATTTATCAAGAGCAGTCTGTATTATATTTTCAATGCCAGTGTGTTTGTTGTGACGGTGTTTCTTATGCGCCGGACCCCTGAGAAAACATGGCGTGTGCTGTATTACGGTTTAGTGGCGGCTATTATACTGGAATTGCTCTATGTTGAATGTGTTCCCAGTCTGCGGGGCTTCCGGACGACAGGCACGTTTTTTAATCCCAACCAGCTTGCAGTCTGGGCTTTGCTGGCTTCCTGCATGCTGGTGTTGCTCAAGGCCCGGGCCCGTCTGAATGTGTTTGATTTGTGTTTGTTGCTGGGGCTCGGATATATCCAGACGCTCTCTTTGTCCAAGGCGGGGCTCGTGTGTTTCGGGTTGCTGGGGGTAACGTTGCTGGTCTTGCCGGCCCTGACATTGCGTATGCGGCTGGCATTTTTGTTTGCGTGTGTGTTGCTTCTGATTTTTGGTTTTTTTGAAATTTCCCGCATCGAGACGCTTTTGGAGCAATACCAGAACATCGATCAGGCGCTTTCACGGCTGGAGGATATCGGGGGAGAGGAAGATGATTCTCTTGAAGGGCGGGGATATAACCGGATCTGGCAAAATCCGGAATTCGTGATTTTTGGTGCGGGAGAGGGGGGATATCTCCGGTTTGCAGGATTTTCCAAAGCGCTGGAAATGCATTCCGGTGTGGGAACGCTGGTGTTTTCATATGGTGTCATCGGATTGACCTTGTTTTTTATGGTGCTGTACGCAATTCTTTATAAAAACAGTGCATTGGTGTTTTGTCTGGTGTCCATTTTGTTTCTCTATGGCCTGACGCACCAGAATATCCGGTTTACGCCGTTCTGGTTATTCCTCGGGATCTGCTATGCCCATCGGGAGATTGATTTCCGGCCTCTGGCATTGCAAAAAACGGCTCTTTATCCACCAAGGGCGGCACCTGTCCGCCCTGCGTAAATCCACCAGTTTGGTCTTTTTGTTGCCATACGCTTTGCCGCTATTCGGGCCTCTTCCGGTGTGGAAAACAATCCGAAACAGGTGGAGCCTGAACCGCTCATGCGGGCAAGCAGGCAGGCAGGATTGGCGGACAGCATGCCGAGAATATCCGGAATATCCGGTATAAGACGGCTTGTGGTTTCCGTCAGTGTATTGTGGGTAGCTGTATTCAGGAATGCTGTCAGGGTCTCCGTGTTTTCAAAATGATCCGGAAAGGTCAAGGGCGCCGTATAAGGGGGCCGGAAAGCCTGAAATATAGCGGCTGTGGGTGATTTTTTTTGCGGGTAGACGAGCACGATCGGTATTTCAGGCAAACGGATCGGTGTGATGTGTTCCCCGATACCCGAGACAAGGGCATGTGTTCCTGAAAAACACACTGGCAGGTCGGCGCCCAGAGAGAGCAGAAAACCGGCATATTCTTCTGGATAGGGTGTGATATCCCAGTGCCGGAACAAGGCTTTCAAAGTTGCAGAAGAATCGGCTGATCCTCCGCCTATGCCGCCCCCCAGGGGCAGGTTTTTGGTCAGGGTCAGGGTGAAATCCAACGGTTTTTGAAAGAGGGCGGCGGCACGGGTTGCGGTGCGGACAACGAGGTTGGTGCTTTGGCTGTGCGCCTGTTGTTCATCAGGTGTAAAGGCGCCGGCATAGGGGCCTTTGATTTCAAAGGTAAAAGAGTCCGAGGGGGTCAAGGCAATTTCATCCCCTGCATCTGCAAAGGTGACCAGAGATTGCAAGGTATGATAGCCATCCGTACGCCGTCCGGTGATGTGAAGGCACAGATTGATCTTGGCCGGTGCAAAAAGGCGTATGGCGGGCATATCGAAAAGGCCCCTAAGGCAAGGTAATTTTTGCTTCCTTGAGCGGTGTTTTGGCTGTGGGGCTGTCAGGCAGGCCTGCAACCAGCTTCTCGTCAAGTACCTTGATCAGCTTGGCATCTTTTGCATGGTTCTTGGCGCGTTCCCACTGGAATTTTGCCTCCCGCGTGCGGCCCATTTTCCAGTAGGCATCCCCCAGATGGTCATTGATGACGGGATCGTAGGGCATAAGCTCCACGGCCTGTTCCAGATGGGGGACGGCTTCGGGGTAATGGCCCAGACGATAATAAACCCAGCCCAGAGAGTCTGTGATGTAGCCGTCTTCGGGCTGAAGATTAACGGCCTTTTCGATCATGGCCAGTGCCTCATCAAGATGCACACCCTGATCCGCCCACGCGTACCCGAGATAGTTCAACACAAAGGGATGGTCGGGCTGGAAGGACAGGGCGGCTTTCAGATCGGTCTCGGCCTTGTTCCACTGTTTGTTTTGTTCATAGGCCATGCCGCGCAAATAGTGCACATGCCAGTAATCGGCTGGCAAAGTCCCGTTGAAATGGCTTTCAACCTTGTCATAGGTACTGATGGCCTTGGGGTAGTCCTCTTTTATTCTGTAGATATCACCGATCTGGACGAGAGCGTTGACGTCATTGAACTGTGTCGCCAGAGGCTGAAGCTCTGCCAGCGCTTCTTCAGTTTTCCCCTGTTCATCCAGAAGTTCTGCCGCATTTCTGCGGGCATCGACGTAGTGGGCTTCTTCCGGCGGAATGGTCTTGTAGGCGGCAATGGCCTCGTCATATTGTTCGTTGCGGGCCGCGATATGGGCTACAAGCAACCGGCATGGGGTCATCTGGGGATTGAGATACAGCGCCATTTCTGCGAAAATTCTTGCGCTTTCATCGCTGTATTCTTGCGCCAGAAGGCGGGCCATATCGTACAAGGCTTGTGCGATACCATCCTCGGGTTTGAGAATCCGGTGGGTGGAGGCAAGCGGTTTGCTTTCGGCAAGAAGGGCCAGCTTTTCAGTGAGAATCGGGTCGCTGTCTCCCGAAAGACTCAAGGCTTGCTGATAGAGCAGGCGTGCCTTGTCAGGTGTACCGGTTTGGCTGTAAATATCCCCGATTCGCTCCAGCTCCTCGGGGCCGAGATCCCGTTCCTTGAGGGCCTGCTTTAAAAGCGTCTCGACCCGTTCGGGTTGTTTGAGGTAATCGGCAATCAGGATCGCGTGATAAAAATGAATGGCGTTTTTGTCAAGGGCCACATCGGGCTCTTTCCCGAGCGCGGCATTTGACCAGCCATAAAGCATGGGCATGATAAAATCGGAGACGCCGCCCGAAGGCATAGCCCTGATCGTAGTCAATGCTTTTTCATAGTCTTTGTTTTTGAAGGAGCCCAGTGCCAGAAAGAGCTTGGACAGAGCACTGTCCTCGTCTTTGAGGGCTTCCAGTCTGGCGGCGTGTGCGATGGCCTTTTCACCCTCGCCAGCCCCGATGGCCAGAACCATGGCGCGTTTAATAAAGGCTGGATTATCGGGTTGTTCTTTCAGGACGCGCTCTATGAAAAGGGAGGCCTTGTCCCAGTCATGATGCCGTTGTGCAAAACGGGTTTTCAGATAGTTTCCCGAAAGGGTCTGTCTCTGGAAGGCCGCATGAAAGGCTCCGGCCTGGGGTTGTATGAAAACCGGTGGCCCGTCGCTTTGCTGGCTGAGGTAGAGAGCGGCGCTTCCGGCACCCACCAGACACAGGGAGAGTAGTTTTGTGATACGGTTCAAGGTTTATAAACTCCAAAGCGGAAATTGCATTCTGCATTCTTACATATTCGAGTAATTTGGTCCATCCCCACCTTGCGGTGTGGTCCATGTAATATTCTGGTAGGGGTCCTTGATATCACAGGTTTTGCAATGCACGCAATTTTGCGCATTGATCTGGAATTTGGGATCACCGTTTTCATCTTTGACAAACTCGTAAACCCCTGCGGGACAATATCGCTGAGAGGGGCCGTCATACTCCGCCAGTTCCCGCGCCGTGGGCAAGGCGGGGTCCGCGAGTGTCAGGTGGCAGGGCTGGTTTTCCGCATGATGGGTATTGGAAAAGGAAACGGATGTCAGGCGGTCAAACGTCAAAATGCCGTCCGGTTTGGGATAGGAGACGGGTTTGCAATCCCGCGCTTTTTTGAGGGTGCTGTGATCGGCATGGTGTTTCAGGGTCCATGGCGACAATCCCAGCGTCATTGTTTCATAGGCCGCATTGAGAAGTCCGCCCCAGAGTCCCCACCGGAAACCGGCACGGATATTGCGCACGGCTTTGAGTTCTTTCATCAACCACGAGGTTTTGAGCCTTTCGGGGTAGGTGGTACATTCCAGTGCGAAGGACTCTGGTTGCCTGCTCAGAAGCTCTGCGAGCGCTTCACCCGCCAGCATGCCGGATTTCATGGCTGTATGGTTGCCCTTGATTTTGGGGACGTTTAAAAATCCGGCGCAATCCCCGATAAAAAGCCCCCCTGCAAAGGTCAGTTTGGGTAAGGACTGATAGCCGCCCTCGACAATGGTGCGGGCGCCGTACGCAATTCTGCGTCCTCCGGTAAAAAGATCACGGATTGCAGGGTGGGTCTTAAAGCGTTGCATTTCTTCATAGGGCGAAAGATAGGGGTTTTGGTAATCCAGTCCTGTGACAAACCCCACAGAGACGAGATTGTTTTCCATGTGATAGATCCATGAACCGCCATAGGTTCTGGGATCAAGAGGCCATCCAATAGTGTGCAGGGTTTTGCCTTTTTGGTGTCTGGAGGGGTCGACTTCCCAGATTTCCTTGATTCCAAGCCCGTAGGTCTGTGGTGATTTTCCCGCCCGCAAATCATATTTCCGGATCAGGCTTTTTGTCAGCGCGCCGTGGCACCCTTCAGCAAAAACAGTTTGGCGGGCATGGAGTTCCATGCCTGCTGTGAAGTCGGCTGTTTTGGCGCCTGTTTTATCCCGTCCCATATCGCCTGTGGCTATGCCCAGGACTGCACCGCTCTGGTTGTACAGAATTTCTGCCGCACAAAAGCCCGGAAAAATTTCCACGCCGAGCTGTTCAGCTTGCATGGCCAGCCAGCGCGCCAGCGCACCCAGAGAAATAATATAGTTTCCCTTGTTATGCATGTGAGGTGGTGTCGGCAGGTGAAAGGCTTTTCGCGGCGTTAAAAAGACAAAGGAATCTTGCGTGGCCTGTGTAATCAGTGGGGCATCCCTCGTGCGCCAGTCGGGAATCAGTTCATCAAGGGCCCGTGGCTCGAACACCGCGCCGGAGAGCAGATGGGCGCCCACTTCGGCGCCTTTTTCAATCACACAGACTGATAAGGCAGGACTGACCTGTTTAAGCCGGATGGCACAGGACAAGCCCGCAGGCCCTGCACCTACAATCACCACGTCATAGGTCATGGTTTCCCTGTCGGCGCGTATGGGGTCTGGCATGATAAAACAGTTTCCTTCTTCGGGCGGATAACGCTACACTCTCCCATTATAGCAGAAAACCGGACAATCTTTTGAGAGGAAAATGCACGCTGTACAAAAAGCCATGTCGGGGGCCTTGCAATGGTATCTGGAACAAGGGGTCACCGATGTTCTGATGCCGGAGGCGCGGGACAGGTTGGCCGTGCCGGAAGTCCCGTCCCTGCCGATTTCCCAGGAAAGACCGTTTTTTCAGGATTCTATCGTGCAGAAGGTCCCTGCGCCCCTTGTCAGTCCTTCCCATACGCGGGAAGAGGCTGAAGCCTTGGCATCCGGCGCCCAGAGTCTGGAAGCGTTGAGGGTCTGTATTGCCCAGTTTGAGGGGCTGGCGTTGAAAAAAACGGCCATGAATCTGGTCTTTTCAGATGGAAATCCGCAGAGCGCTGTCATGGTGATCGGGGATATCCCTGCGGCGGAAGACGACAGGGCCGGTATACCCTTTCAAGGAGCGGGCGGCGTATTGCTGGATGCGATTTTGGCTTCGATTGGTCTGGACAGAAAAGCCGGAGAACCCGAAAAAGGAGCCTATCTGACGAATGTGTTAAACTGGCGGCCGCCCGGGGGGCGCAGTCCGTTGGTGGGAGAGATTGAAGCCAGTTTGCCGTTTGTGCGCCGGCATATTGGCCTTGTCCGTCCTAAAATCCTTTTGCTGTGTGGTGAAGTCGTGACCAAAAGCCTTTTGGGGGGGGGCGAAAGTTTTTCAAAGGTTCGCCATGCATGGCATGTGTATAGCGGGTCTGATTTCGGGGGATTTGAAATACCCGCGCTTGTGACCTATCATCCTGCTTATCTGCTCCATACACCCGAGAAAAAGCGGGCAGTTTGGGGTGATATGCTCTCCTTGAGACAGCGTCTGGCGACTGGATGAGGCTATATGGCGTAAAGATCCTGAGAATTCAAGGTGGCAGAAAGGGCAAGGTGTGGCCTGCGTTTCCGAATAAGAAAATGGAGCGAGTGAAGGGATTCGAACCCTCGACCCCAACCTTGGCAAGGTTGTGCTCTACCCCTGAGCTACACTCGCGTTCCTCTGGCGTTCCTTTGGAACAGGATTTAAAGACTTATAGAGATTTTCAAACCTAAAGCAAGTACAAAATGAACAAGATGTTTTGAAAAGCTTTTTGCCCTTATGTGCGGTTTGGTTTTTAGGCCATACGCGCAGGGTATCCCTCAGGAAATTGGGCCTTTAAACCCCGTGGCGACCAGATATTGTTCGGCGCTGTCTTTCCTGCTGGCGGGGGGTTTGACGTGGCGGATTTTATCAAACCGTTTGTTCATCTGGGCGATCAGTGTGTTTTGCGCGCCTCCCTGAAAAACCTTGGCCACAAAAGCGCCGTCCGGCCGCAAGACCTCGCAGGCAAACTCATATGCGGCCTCGACCACAGCCATAATCCGCAGGTGATCGGTTTGTTTGTGGCCAATGGTATTGGGGGCCATGTCGGACAGGACCAGATCGGCCAGCCCGTCGGCGTGAGAGTGGCGGATCATGTTTTTGAGAGTTTCCGGCGCGGTGTCTTCCATAAAATCCATCTGGATAAAATCCACATCGGCTATTTCATCCATAGCCAGCAGGTCTATGGCAATCACTTTGCACCCCTTATGCGTGGCGACCTGACACCAGCCCCCCGGGGCCGCGCCCAGATCCACAACAACCATGCCCGCCTTCAGGAGGGAGAGTTTTTCATCCAGCTCCAGTAGCTTGAAGGCCGCCCGTCCCCGATACCCCTCCTGCTGGGCTTTGTTGACGTAAGGGTCATTGAGTTGTCTCTGGAGCCAGCGGGTTGAGCCAATTTTACGGCCCTTGGCGGTTTTGACGCGGGATTTGGGTTTGTTGCGGCTCATTATGTTACAGCACCATCAAAAAAAGCGACAGGAACAGCGCCATAAAAAACAAGGAGACAGATGTTCCGATCAGGATAATGCCTCTGGCATAAGGGGAAAACAGGGCAATGGCAAGATAAATCAGGTAAATCCCATTATAAACAGCCAAAGCACGGGATTGTACACTGTAGTGCGTGAGCCCTAAAAATCCGAATGTATAGCCGGTGGATTCAATCAGTTCTACGGCCAGACGCATCATAAGCATATTGGACAGAAAAAAAGCAAAAACCCAGAGTTTCTGGTCTGTGCGGACCGTAAGAAACGCCAAGGGTAGCCACAAAAAATCAAGCCATTGGAGGAGGGGTGTCATGTGTGTGTTTTTCTGTCGGGCGTATGGTATATGTCGGGGAATGCGGGTATATAAAGAGCAGATAAGATTTTTTTGAAAGACCGCTCGATAATGCCATGCTTTTTGCAACATACCAAAAGAAAGATACTTTTCAACAGTATGAAAGGATATGTTTTTTTTTGGTTTTTGACCGGTTTTTTGTGTTGTGCATTGCCGCAAGTGATAAAGGCCGAGGGCCCGGCGCCCCAGATTATTCGGGATGCCGAGATTGAAACGGTTTTGCATGCATGGGCTGTGCCTGTCCAGAAGGCCGCAGGCATCGGGAATTTTGATATCGTGCTGGTTCAAAGTCCCCAGATCAATGCGTTTGTAGCGGGTGGCAAGAACATTTTTATCTATACAGGGCTCATTGATAAAACGGACGGGCCGGATGAAATTCTGGGCGTGATGGCCCATGAAATGGGGCATATCGCGGGGGGGCACCTGATTTCCAACCGTTCGGCGATGGAGCGCGCTTCGTACGAGAGCATTCTGGCCGCTGTCCTTGGGATCGGGGCCGCCGTTGTCACAGGGGAAGGACAGGCGGCGCAGGCCATTATACTGGGTGGAAACAGTATGGCGGAGCGCGGGTTTCTGGCTCACAGCCGTGTGAACGAGGCCAGTGCGGATCAGGCAGCCTTCCGCTTTTTGGAAGGGGCACATTTGAGCGCCAAGGGACTTGCAACTTTTCTGGAGAAACTGGAATCGGAAGAGATTTTGCCCTCTACCCAGCAAAGTGAATACATGCGGACCCACCCTATTACCCGTAACCGTGTTTCGGCGGTGGAAACATTGGTGGGGTCTTCGGCTTTTTCCGGTGCATCCCTTTCGCCGGCCTGGAAAGAACAACATGCTCGCATCAAGGCCAAATTGACGGGTTTTCTGGCGCCACAACAAGTGGCCTGGACGTATGATGAACGGGACGATTCCGTTGCGGCCTGTTATGCCAGAGCTATAGCCGCCTACCGGCTCAGTGATGTTGAAAGTGCCTTGCGGCAGGCGGAGAGTTTGATCAAGAGGGAGCCACAAAACCCGTATTTTCAGGAATTGAAGGGGCAGATGCTGGTGGAATTTGGGCGTGTACTGGAAGCCATACCATACTATAAAAAATCTGTGGGGCTTTCTCCCGATTCGGCTTTGTTGCGGATTGCCTTGGCGCATGCCCTGATTGAAGGCAATGGTCCCAAAAATCAGTTGGAAGAAGCCATTCCGCACCTGAAGCGCGCGCTTCAGGCAGAGCCTCGGGCGCCGCGTGTGCACCGTTTGCTGGCAACGGCGTACGGACGGCTGGGGCAGGAACAGATGGCCCGACTGGAACTGGCCGAGGAAGCGGTGTTGCAAATGAAAATAGAGTATGCAAAAGATCAGGCTGGAAATATCCTCAAACAGGCCAAACAGGGCGGGCCGGAATGGGTCAAGGCGCGGGATATTCTCAGCCAGATTGCCATCCTTGAGCGTGACAAAAATTGAATATTTCATAAATAAGGAAAACGGTATGAAACCCTTTCACCATAGTGAAGTTCACAGAAAGAAGATCAAGAAAAACATGGCGGTGCTTTCCATTGTGTTCGGGCTGTGTGCCCTGATCTGGGTTGTAAGTATGATAAAGATGTCTGGCGGTTGATTGCCGTCCGGCCCTGTTGTACAATCAGGGCAGGCCTGCTGTGTTTTTTCAGAAAGTGTTTGTGATGTATCGTATTTTCGTTTTTTTAGGTCTGCTGTTGTGTGTGTGGTCTCCGGTTTCCGCGCAGGCAGGAGATGTCGTGGCGTGTGGCGCGCCGGCGCCGGCGGCGTTACCCACCGAAGAGCAAAATTACTGTGACATATATCAAAGGCAATTGACCTACCGTCAAATATCGATTGACCAGACTGTCCTGTTGAAAGAGCGTCAGGAGCGCTTTCCGGCTTTACAGGAGCAGGCTTATCAGAAATATCTTCAGAATATTGATACGTTGAATGAAAAACGCGGTGCGGAATTCGAGGACGCGGCCGAAGAAGCCAAGGAAAAAAAGAAAGAGGTGGCGTTGACCTCGGGCGCGGAGGCTGTGGCTGATGCGGGGGGATCTGGTACGGATCACCCCGAGGAGGACGGGGTGATGCTGGATGATACCGCGCTTGAAGTATTGCAGGCGATAGAGGAAGATCCTTCTGCCTCCCACCCCGCAAAAATGCCTGAGCCAAAACAGATTTCCTCCCCTGAAAAAACAGGAGAGACTCCAGAATTTCCTGCACCTCAAAATGCGGGAGACCTCCCAAAAGTCCGGCAAACCAAGGCTCTTCTGGAGACAGGGGAACAGTCGGAGACAGAGCCTCCTGCCGACACAGCAAAACCGTAAAGACATCCTATGACACGCCATGACACGGACCCTGTGACGGTCGCTCGCCGGAATGCGCGGGTTGGGTTGGCCATCCTTGCGCTTGTTTTTGTTATGGCAGGTCTGTCCTATGCGGCGGTCCCCCTGTATAGTCTGTTTTGCAAGACGACCGGATTTGGCGGGACAACGCAGGTTTCAAAGAGTCTACCGGATCATGTTGTGGAGCGGTCGGTTCGCATTCGCTTCAATACCGATACGGATCCGCATTTGCCCTGGGATTTCAGGCCGGAGCGTTCCGAAATTTCTGTGAAGCTGGGGCAAAAGGGTTTGATTGTATTTCTGGCCTATAACAAGAGCGCAGAATCTATAACGGGCACGGCCGTGTATAATGTGACCCCCCCCAAGGCTGGAAAATATTTCAACAAGATTCAATGTTTTTGTTTTTCGGAACAAACACTTGCGGCGGGACAAAGGGTTTCCATGCCTGTGGTGTTTTATGTTGATCCAGCCCTGCAGAACGATCCTAATATGGCAGATGTAAAGAGTATTACCCTCTCCTACACGTTTTTTAAGGCAGACACCAAAGCCCTTGAAAAGGCAATCGAGGGCTTTTCCAATGTGCCAGAATAAGGTATACGTAAGAGACGTATTGAATATTTTTTCTTTTGAATGATCTGAAGGACCCATGGCACATCATATTGAATATAGTACGACTGGAAAGCCCCACCCTTACCACCTTGTGCGTCCCAGCATCTGGCCGTTGGTCAGTGCCTTTGCCGGCGGGCTTTTTGCCACCATGATGCTCCTGTATTTCCCGGGATATAGGGCCGCACTGGAAACCCAGCCCTTTGCCCCGCCTTTTCCATGGGGACCCTTGCTGGGTGTGCTTTCCATCATGGTGTGCATGTTTTTCTGGTGGAAGGATGTGGTCTATGAGTCTGTTGTTGAGCACGCCCATACGAAAATTGCCGAAACTGGATTGCGTCTGGGAATGGCGCTGTTTATCACCTCCGAGGTGATGTTCTTTTTTGCCTTTTTCTGGGCGTTTTTTGCCTCTTCCCTGTTTCCCACTGTGGCGATCGGGTATCAGTGGCCGCCCGCCAATATCCACACAGTCGAGGCGTTTGGCCTGCCGTTTTTAATGACGATGATTTTGCTTCTTTCGGGGTGTACGGTGACTTGGGCGCACCATGCCATTCGTGAAGGGCATCAGGCCGATGGTGTGAAGGCGCTTGGGCTGTCGGCGTTTCTCGGATTTTCGTTTTTATGTTTTCAGGTGTATGAATATGCGCATGCCCATTTCGGGTTTACGGAAGGGATCTATCCTTCGACATTCTACATGGCGACGGGTTTTCACGGGTTCCACGTTTTTGTCGGGATGGTGTTTCTGGTCGTGTGCTGGATTCGGGCCGCCAAGGGGCACTTTACGCCCGACCGGCATTTCGGGTTTGAGGCCGCCGCATGGTACTGGCATTTTGTAGATGTCGTGTGGCTGTTCCTGTTCGTTGCGGTCTACTGGTGGGGTGGCGATATCGGGGTGGATCATTCTGCCCTGCATCCTCCGGTTGAGGGTCTAGAGTCGGCTGGCGGTGAACATTGAGACAGGTATGATCTTTCCTCTCGTGCTCATGGATAAGGCGTTGCTGAAAACGGGCTGGCACTGTCGGTGCCCCCGATGTCAGGAGGGGAAGCTCTACAAGGCGGGGTTTTCTCTGGATCTGCTGGCGGCATGTCCTGTCTGTGGTCTTGATCTGACCCGCAATGACAGTGCCGATGGCCCTGCCGTTTTTCTTATATTTATTCTAGGTTTTTTGCTTGTGCCCATCGCGTTGTTGACGGATGCAGTGTTTCACTGGCCTTTATGGGTGCATGCCATTGTATGGGGGGCGCTTGCGTTGGGGCTGACAGTGGGCAGTTTACGCCCCTTGAAAGCTTATATTATTGCCCTGCAATTCAAGCATCGTCCTGATGACTGGAAATAAGTCAGGCTCTTTTCCGGTTTGGGCGACACTGTTTACCGTGTTGTGCGTTGTCATTTTGTGTGCCTTGGGGACATGGCAACTGTACAGGCTGGCATGGAAAACCGATCTTTTAGCCCGCATCGCCATTGCGCAAGCGCGTCCTTCTGTCTTGGTGGAACCGGCCAAACTGGATGAAACATGGGATTTTCACCATGGTATGGTCGAGGGCCAGTACGATCATACCCATACCATAGCGATTGTGCCGCGCACTTATAACGGGGTGATGGGGGCCCATCTTCTGACTCCTCTCAAACTCTCGGACGGGCGCACGATTATTGTCAATCGGGGGTGGGTGCCTGAAGGGAAAGTGGTGCCACTGGAGAAAAAAAGAGGAACGGTTCAGGTGCGTGGCGTGTTTAGAATACCCGAAGAGCCCAATATGTTCGTGCCATTTAATCATCCGGAAAAAGGGGCATGGTACCGGATTGATTTGTCCGATCTGGCGCGGTACCTGAAGACGGATGCGCTTGTGCCTGTGCTCCTGTATGCAGAAGTCGAAAGTGGGGCAGGGCGTTATCCTGTTGCCCAAGCCATTGTGCCCCATATTCCCAACAATCATCTCCAATATGCACTATTCTGGTTTTCCATGGCTGTTGTGTTGGTTGGTGTTTATATCGCCCGTTTTGTCAGGCGTGCCACATAAAACCCGTCCATGCCTCCGTATTCTGCCAGATGAAAGGGAAAGACCCGCAGGTCGCCTTCAGGCGTGAGGGGCGCCGAGAGGCCGCCCAGCTCCTCGGCCATAATCGGCAGACGCAGGGCCTCGGGGGTGTTTTCCAAAAAACTGTTTACAATATTTTCTCCCTCGGCTTTCTGGAGAGAGCAGGTGCAATAGATCAGGACACCTTCCGGTCTCAAGTTCCTGTAAGCCTGTTTCAGTAGCGTCACTTGCAAGTGCTGGAGACGCGCGAGATCCTGCGGGAGCTTCAAATGTGCCACATCAGGGTGGCGGCGGATCGTACCTGTTGCGCTACAGGGGGCATCGAGCAGGATATAGGGTGCGGGGGTGGGCGGTGACCACGTGGCGGCATCGGCCGCCTGAATGGTCACGCGTTCCGACAAACCCATGCGCTTCAGGTTTTCTTCCAGCCGTTTCAGGCGGTTGACAGACCGATCCAGTGCCGTGACCTGCGCGCCTCTGCTGGCAAGCTGGAGGGTTTTTCCGCCCGGGGCGGCGCACAGATCCAGTACCGGACGATCTGTCATATCTCCGAATAACAAGGCTGGTAAGGCCGCAGAGGCGTCCTGTACCCACCAGTGTCCCTCCGAAAAGCCTTCCCGCGCCTGCACGGTGCCACCGGAAGGCAGACGCAAGGTGCCGGTCGGCAGGCGGAGCGCTTCCAGCGTCTCCTGCCAGAATTTCTGGGTTTTTTCCTCCTTGACGGTGACATCGAGCGGTGCTTCCGAAAGATGGGCCTGTCCGATGCGTTCTGCAATCTCCTGCCCGTAATCATCGCACCAGAGCGTCCAAAGCCAGTCCGGTGTGTTGAGACTGTTTTCATTTTGCGTGGCTTTCCAGTCTGCCCCTTGACGGGTGAGGGTGCGGAGGAGGCCGTTTACAAACCCTTTCTGGCGGGTCATATTCTCGTTTTCTGTCAGCCGGACGGTGGTATCCACGGCCGCGTGATCCGGCACGTCCATAAACAGGATCTGTGTGGCGCCCAGACGCAGAATATTCTGCAGGATCAAGTTGCGGGGTGTATCCTTTTTCTCGATAGCACGCTCTATCAGATCATCAATCTGTCCCAGACGGCGCAGGCTCGTGGAGACCAGCATCCGTGTAAAGGCGCGGTCCCTGTAAGACAGGGCTTGCAAGGTGGTTTCGTTGTCCAGTGCCGTGTCCAGGGTCTGCTTTTTCTGGAGAACATTCTGGAGAAGTGTCAGGGCAATCTTGCGGGCCGCCATGCCGTCATACAGGGCGGGATCAATATCAAGTGGCAGTTCCGTTTCTGCGGTATTGGTCTCCGGTGATTTGTTTTTTACCATGCGGTCTTTCATCAGATTACGCCGACGGGGGCTCGGACTGTATCGTATGTTCCAGCCGATGGGCGGTGTCGATCATCAATTCATAGAGTTGCCGTATAAAATCGGGGTCCAGATTTTTCTCCCCGCCTATGGTGATGGCGCGCTCGATGACGGCTTTGGCGCGCGCTGGCTGGATGACATCGAGTCCTTCGCGGGCTTTGAGGAGTCCGACAGCTCTGACGATTTCAAACCGGCGGGCCAGCACAGTGATGAGTTCTTCGTCCAGTCGATCAATCTGGGCACGATAGGCTTCGAGTTCCGGCGGAAGGGTTTGAGTCATGGTATCAAGAATGCTTTTTGATTTGGGTTTTGCAGAGTTCATATGATATATCATGGAATATGTCGGAGAAAAAACCAAGCATTGATTCTGAAAAGCCCAAGAAAAACGGGGATATTCCTAAGGAACCCTTGCGGGAAATCAATGGTTTTTCTGATCTGGGGCTTCAGGAGCCTACGCGGTTCGGAGATTGGGAAGTCAAAGGACGTTGTAGTGATTTTTGATACGATACGGACCGTATTGAAAATTAAACGTCTATTTCTACAAGGACTGGAACGTGATCGGAAGGTTGGTCCCAGTCTCTTGCGTGCCTGAGGATTTCGTGGTGTTGTAAGGCGTGTTTCAAAGGGGGCGTGACCCAGATATGGTCGAGTCGCCGCCCGCGGTCCGAGGTTTTCCAGTCCTTGTTCCGGTAGCTCCACCACGTATAGCATTTCTGATCTTCCGGCACAAAATGGCGGGAAACGTCAATCCATTCCAGACTTTTGCGCATTTTGTCTAGACGCTCTGTTTCCGGCGGGGTATGGGATACTACCTGCAGGAGCTGTTTATGGGACCAGACATCGTGCTCCAAAGGTGCGATATTGAAATCCCCCAGCGCGATAAGGGCTTGATCCTGTGTGTAACGGTCTGCAAACCAGCCTGCTATCTCATCGACAAAATCGAGTTTGTGGGCGTACTTGTCGTTGAGAACCGGATCCGGTGTATCTCCGCCAGCTGGAATGTACAGAGTGTGGATCTGCATGTTGCGATGGGTCGGCGGTAACGTCACGGAGATGTGACGGCAATCTTGCCGTCCCACACGATTATGGATGTGTTGTTCAGAAAAAGGGATTTTTGAAATCAGGGCCACGCCGTTATAGCTTTTCATGCCGTGAATATGGATATGATCATAGCCTTCCCCCTGTAGGGGAGCCAGAGGGAAATGTTCATCCGGTGTTTTTGTTTCCTGTAATGCGATGATATCGGGTGCGGTTTCGCCAATCAATCGCAGGAGGAGGGGAAGCCGCAGGCGGACTGAATTGATATTCCATGTGAGGATTTTCATGAAGGCGCCTGAAATCTAAAACGGTAACTTGGCGTCTTTGGGAAGACCGAGTTGTTCCATCATGTTCTGGGTTTCGGTTTTGATCCGGCCTTCCTTGGCGTCATGGGCGTTGTTCAGTGCCGCAACGATCAGGTCTTCTACGGTTTCCTTGTCGGCGGGTGTTAACAAGGTCGGATCGATCCGGATACTTTTGACATCGCCAGAACAAGCCATCACAACCTTGACAAGCCCCGCGCCTGATGTGCCTTCTACCAGAAGATCTTTTAGTTTTTCCTGCATTTCCTGCAACTTGAATTGCATTTGTTGGGCTTGTTGCATCATATTTTTAAAGTTCATCATCCTGAAAGGTCCTTATGTATCGTGAGGGGCTTGGGGTGAAAGTATGGCTTTGATTTCAGCGTCCGGAAAGAGTTCATAAATCTCTTGTATCAGGGGGTGTTGCCGGACGGCTTCGATTTCTGCCTGTTGAATCTGTTCAGCCCTCTGGGCGAGTGTGGGCTGGCCGCTTTGTGCCGAAAGACTGACGAGCCAGCGCACGGCTGTCAGGCGGCCCAGTGTCTGGCTCAATTCCTGAGAGAGTTTGGGTGGTGCTTCGGTTGCAAGGCGGATATCTAGTCGTCCGGCTTGTGCGGTATGTTCCAGTTTTATCAGGTGCACAAATTGGTAGAGCTGGCTGGCCAGAAGCATTTCGTTATGCTGTTCCAGGAGAAAGACGAGGTCCTGCAATGTTGCAAGGGGTCTTTCCAGAGCCGGTGCCGGCGCGGGTTGTGGCGCGGTGTCATACGCGATTGCGTGATGTGTGGCACCGGAGGATACAAGCGCGGGGCGGGCTTGTGTGGGTCTTGGTGTGGAATCCGGTGTCTGGCGCGAAAGGCTTGTGCCTGATCCTGTGGCAGAGGGCGCCGTATTGTCCTGTAATTTGCGGATCAGATCGGCGGGATCGGGCAGATCGGCGGCATAGCCGAGCCGGATCAAAACCATTTCCAGCGCATTCTGGGGGTTTGGGGCTTGCTGGACTTCCCCCAGCCCTTTGAGAAGCATTTGCCATGTGCGCCCGAGCAAGGGAAGGGAGGTTTTCTGCGCAAAGGCGAGTGTGCGTGGCCCGTCTCCGGTCGAGAGGGTATGTGACATGGTTTTGGTTTCGGGAACGGCCCGTAATTTTGTCAAAGTGTGATTCAGGTCCAGAAGGTCCTGAATCAGGATGACAGGATCCGCGCCCTTGCGGTACAGGTCATCCATCAGTGTCAGGGCTTCGGGTATTTTTCCGGACAGGAGAAATTCCAGCAGATCGAGATTGCGGGAACGGTCTGCGAGTCCCAGCATCTGTGAAATATCCTGTGCTGTAATGCTGGCGGTGTCCTCTGTGGTGCTGGTCAGGGCGATGGCCTGATCCAGAATGCTCAGGCCATCCCGCACAGACCCGTCGGCGGCCTGCGCTATGAGTTCTGCGGCCTCCGGTGCGATCTTGACCTGTTCTTGCTGGCAGATCGAGAGATAATGGGCTGTGAGTGTCGGAATATCGACACGGCGCAGGTCAAAGCGCTGGCACCGCGAGAGTACGGTAATGGGCACTTTGTGGATTTCTGTTGTGGCAAAAATGAATTTGACATGCGGCGGGGGCTCTTCGAGTGTTTTGAGCAAGGCATTGAAGGCCGGTTTTGACAGCATATGCACTTCATCGATAATGTAGATTTTGTAGCGGGCTTCAGAGGGCGCATAGCGCACGTCATCGAGAATCTCGCGGATATCGTCAATCCCTGTCCGGCTTGCCGCATCCATTTCGATCACATCCGGATGCCGGTCTTCGGATATCGCCCTGCACAGGGCGCAGTCCTCCGTAGCGCCTGTGGTGGGGCCCGATTGCCCATCCGGACCGGTATAGTTCAAGGCCTTGGCAATAATACGGGCGGTTGTAGTTTTCCCTACGCCACGTACGCCTGTCAGCATGAAGGCGTGGGCGATCCGGCCCGATTCAATGGCGTTCTTGAGGGTGCGGACCAAGGCATCCTGCCCGATCAGTTGCGCAAAATTCTGGGGCCTGTACTTGCGTGCCAGAACGCGGTAGGGCGTGGCATTAGGGGCTTTTTGTTCTTCACTCATGCGATTCTCTGTTTATATGGTCAGAGCGATTTTACACGTCTGTTCACAGGATGCACTGGTTTTTTTAAATGCCGTGCGTTTTCAATGCATGTAGGTCAGAGAAAGGAGCGCCTTGTTGCTGGAATATTCGTCGGTTTCCAGACTGGAGGATTTGTCCTTGTGGTCGTAGCCTAGCCGGACACCCATATTGTCCGAAAATCTGTAATCGGCTTCCAGACTGGTATAGTAGATTTCGTTTTCCCGTCCCGAGGCCGTGGCGGTGGCAAGGTAGGAATTTTTATAAACACCTGTCGTGAGTGTGGTATCAAGCCGTGTGGTAAAGCTGTTTTTCAGACTGATTTGATACTGGGTGCTTTTGGCCCCGTTTTCAGCACTGAGCGAGGGGTCGCTATAGGTGGTGGTGGTCAGGGCCGTGAGGGTTGTGAGGGGCGTGATTCGCCAACTGAGCGCCCCTCCCAGATAGGGATCGTTTGTGCCTTTCAAGGAAAAATCGTTACTGCGCTGGAGATATCCGCCATACACACTGCCACTGAAGAGTCCTGTGGTATCGAAATTAAGGCCGACCTGTGTATCGGTTTTTTTCGAGTCCTCCGTGGTGCCGTTGATCAGATGATAGGCGGTCTGGGAGAGGGTGTTTTTGATGTAAAGTTCATTCAGGGGCATATAGACGTAAGATACTGTTGTAGAAAGGCTTTGGGCCTTGCGTTTCACAAAATCCGTTGCGGCTAGGGCATCCAGCTCTGTTTCCCGTCTGGTTTCCTCGTTTTTGCCCAAAATTTTGAACTGCCAATAGCTGAGCGCCCGTGTGAAGCCCAAAGACTGTGACACCGAGGATAAATCAATCGTATTACCGCCGTTTTGGTCCTCTTCCGATCCACGGGTGGCATGATGATCCTTGTCTGTCAGGGAGGCAGTCAAAAAAGTTTTTTCTGTCAGTTCATACTGGCCCGCAATGATTGCGCCATGATCGGAAAAATCCTTTTCGCTGTGGGTGTTGTACGAACCGATATTGGCATTGGCCCCTAAATACAGGATGTGGCGGTTCCAGTTTGACTGGACGGCAAGTCCGGGCTTTATGCTGGTCAGGAGATCATTGGTGGAGCCCGTTTTTTGCAGGAAAATATTGTCATCATACAGGCTGGAAACGGTTATGCCCGGGCTGACGAGAAAGCCGCCAACGCGCACTCCCCGTGTGGAGGCGTTGTTGATCGGGATCAGGTTGCCGGACAGGATGTTATCGGGTGCGGTCACCTGCGCGTGTGCCTGTCCCCCTGCCACACACAGAAGAATCCATGCAAGGAGGGCGGCAACGGCACCCCCTTGCCCTTTGAAAACATTCCGGTGTTGTGAATGTCGGGCACTGGGGTGTTCCGGCAAAAAAGCACGATTCTGGCACACCTCAGAATATACGTTCTCTGACTGTGATGGAATCGCCGGGCAGGATCGGGGTGTTATGTGTAGCATTCATCTGAACCTTCTGGGGGCCGTTTCCGCGATCAATAAGAATTTTGTTCCGGGCCGCTCTGGGCGTGTAGCCGCCCGCCATCGAGATGGCTTCAAACGTATCGAGATTCGGCAGGTACGTGTAGGTGCCAGGATTTTTGACCTCGCCCATGATAAAGAAAGGGCGGGATGTGAAGACTCCGGCGGTTACGATGGGACTGCTGAGGTAACCTTTCGAGACAAAAACATTCTTCAGGCGGGTGCGGAGCTCCTCTTCGGACAGGCCAGAGGCCTGTATCCGGCCAACGAGCGGAACATTGACGTACCCCATCGGGTTGACCATGTATTCCCCTGTCACGTCTTCCTCGCCATAGACGGTGATCTTGATCGTATCGCCCGGGCGCAGGAGATACGCCTGTTCCTGTGGGAGGGTCATGGGGGCGTCAATGTCGGCGGCGGGGGGAGTCGCGCAACCGCCAAGGACCAGAAGTCCTATCATGAAAATCAGGACCGGAAACAGGGAATGTCTTTTATTATAAACTGTCATAGGGCAACCGTTATCTTAAAATGTTTATCTAAGGTCTCTGAAATCTCATGCAAAGAGGGATACTGTGTTTTGAGGGTATTTGCAATTCCGAATATGCCACGGACGGATATTTTTTTCCACAGTTTTATTCACAGGGGTTTGTGATCTCCTGAGAAGGCGGGTTTTTAAAAAGAAGAGCTTTGCGCACATAAAGCTTGATTTTCCTGATTTCCGGCGTTATGGTCCCGCCACGTTCAAAGATTAACGTGAATATGTGGGAGGTGTCCTTTCGTCAAGTCCATGAGAGGGCCGCACCACAAACTCCATTATAGTATTGATTTAAAAGGAGAAAAAAATGGCAAAGAAAATTAAGGGTTATATTAACCTGACTATTACGGGGGGGAAGGCAAACCCGTCTCCACCGGTTGGTCCTGCTTTGGGTCAACAAGGGGTTAACATTATGGAATTCTGTAAGGCGTTTAACGCCCAGACAGAAAGCCAGATGGGGATTCCGATACCGGTTGTTATTACGGTTTTTGAAGATCGTTCCTTTACCTTTATTACAAAAACACCGCCTGCGAGTTATTTTATCAAGCAGGCCGCAAAACTGGCTAAAGGCGGTTCTACCCCTGGCCGTGCAACGGCGGGTGTGATCCGGATGTCGCAGGTCAAGGAGATTGCGGAAAAGAAAATGGTGGATTTGAATGCCAATGACATTGAGGCCGCTGTGAAGATTATCGCAGGCTCCGCGCGCTCGATGGGCGTAGAAGTTGTGGAGGATTAAGTCATGGCAAAAGTGAAACAAAACAATACCAAACAAACAAAGAAAATGCAGGCGGCTTCCGCGAAAGTGGACCGGACAAAATTTTATGCGGTGGAAGAGGCCGTGAAGATTTTGAAAGACTGTGCCAAATCGCGCAAATTCGATGAGTCGATCGAAATTGCCATCAACCTCAACGTAGACCCGCGCCATGCGGATCAGGCGGTGCGGGGCATGGTGGGTCTGCCCCATGGAACGGGCGTGACCGTTCGTGTGGCGGTGTTTGCCAAGGATGCCAAGGCCGAAGAAGCCAAAAAAGCGGGCGCCGATATTGTCGGTGCCGAGGATCTGGCGGAAAAAATCAAGGCGGGTCAGATGGATTTTGACCGCTGTATTGCCACACCGGATATGATGGTGCTGGTGGGTCAGCTTGGGAAACTTTTGGGTCCCAAGGGTTTGATGCCAAACCCGAAATTGGGTACTGTGACACCCAATGTGGCGCAAGCTGTAAAGGACGCCAAGGGCGGTGCGATTGAGTTTCGCGCCGAAAAAGCCGGTATTGTGCATGCGGGCGTGGGCAAGGCGTCGTTTGACGAGAAAAAACTGGCCGAGAATATCCGGTTCTTCTTTGATGCGATTTTGAAAGCCAAGCCCACAGGCGCAAAGGGAAGCTATATCAAGAAAATTTCCCTGACCTCCAGCATGGGGCCTGGCCTGAAGATTGATATGGACTCCCTAAAAGGGCAGGATTTGGCAAAGGCCGCATAAGCCTATTGCTTTTGCTATCATCATAAGCAGGCCTCTCTGAATTGCGGGGCCTGTTTTTTTGAAATAACGCTTGACGGATATGTTTTTATCGATTAGAAACGCCCCAAGTTTAGACCTGTCCGAGACTGCGGGGGCTTTTTAAAAGGCTTAATCATCCCGCATAGATGAGGAAAAGAGCCTGCCGCGTTTTTTTGTGCGGGTTCTTCTTGTTGTTTTGGATCGGGATGGGCCGCTGTCGGGAAGACGGGTTCGTCCTTTTTTATTGTTTTATTTTTTTGTAAGGAGATTTGCGATGGGTATGAGCCGCGCACAAAAGCAGGCAGAAGTGCAGGAATTGCAGGACCGTTTTTCCAGCGAGGAGCTGGTGGTGGTGGCGCATTATTCCGGCTTGACGGTCAAGGATTTGACGAATTTCCGCAATGAATTGCGTCAGGAAGGGGCCAGCTTCAAGGTCACGAAGAATTCTTTGGCGAAGATTGCCCTGAAAGGGACGCAGTTTGAGCCCCTGTCGGATATGTTGACAGGGCCGACAGGCGTTGCAACCTCCAAAGACCCCGTGGCCGCCGCAAAAGTGGCTTACAAATTTTCTAAGAGCCATGAAAAGTTTGTCATTCTGGGGGGCGCGCTCGGCTCTATGGTCTTGGATGTGAAGGGTGTTGAGGCGCTCGCGAAACTTCCGAGTCTTGATGAAATTCGTTCCAAGCTGGTGGGTCTGTTGCAAGCCCCTGCGACGAAACTGGTTGGCCTGTTGCAGGCACCGGCCCGTGACCTCGTGGGTGTCACCAAGGCCTATGGCGCAAAAGGCGAATAATTTTTTAAACATGCTATTTAAACATTATACAAAGGAGTAAGAAAAATGGCTGCTGATTTGAATAAACTGGTTGAAGAACTTTCCAAACTGTCTGTTTTGGAAGCCGCTGAGCTTTCCAAACTGCTCGAGGAAAAATGGGGCGTGACTGCGGCGTCTGCCGCGCCTGTGATGATGGCGGCGGGCCCAGCGGCGGCGGCTGAAGAGAAAGACTCTTTTGATGTTGTGCTGACAGATGCTGGCGCAAACAAGATCAACGTGATCAAGGAAGTGCGTGCCATCACAGGTCTGGGCTTGAAGGAAGCCAAGGACCTCGTGGAAGCAGGCGGTGTTGTGAAAGCAGGCGCGGCCAAGGCCGAAGCCGAAGACATCAAGAAAAAACTGACAGAAGCCGGCGCAAAAGTCGACCTGAAATAAGGTTTTGCCTGTATCGAGCATTTCCCGTGTCTTGAAAATGCGGGAAATGCTTTTTTATTCTTCAAAGATGTTGACAAGACATTTTTGGTAGGCCATATATCCATCAAACTTTCGGGAAATATGTTGACAGCCGGTATTATAATTATGTTGGATCGTACGCTTGAAAAGCGATAACGGATCAAAATCAACCACTTGGGGCCTTTCCGGTGAGAAGGAAATGGACGCAAGTGGCTTTATGCTTTGGGGATCTTTTCAGGCCTGATCTGGAATTTCCCAAAGAGCTGGAACGAAAAGTGAATATTGAAAATGGGGGACGTGCTCCATTTTGAAGTTGTTTTTTACAGTACGAACACACAGGAAACGGGATCGATCAGTATGTGCGCAGCAAAATCAAAAACAAAACTCGACGCTAAAAAATCGGACAAGGGCAAAAAGCTTCCGGTTGCCAACGGAATCGAGAGTTTTACAGGGAAAAAGCGCGTGCGGCGGAACTTTGGCCGCATTGAAGAAGTGGCGGAAATGCCAAACCTGATCGAGGTGCAGTATACCTCATACGAACAATTTTTGCAGGCTCATGTGCCGGCGGAAGAGCGCGCCATGCAAGGGTTACAGGAAGTGCTGTCGACCGTATTCCCGATCAAGGATTTTTCCGACAAGGCCGAAATTGATTTTGTGAAATACGAGCTGGAAGCACCCAAATATGACGTAGACGAGTGCCAGACACGGGGAATGACGTATGCGGTGCCGCTCCGTGTGACGTTGCGCCTGTCTGTCTTTGATATAGACGAGGATACGGGCCTTCGCTCGATCCGTGATATCAAAGAGCAAGATGTATACATGGTAGACATGCCGCTTATGACCCGTAACGGGACATTTGTGGTGAACGGAACGGAGCGCGTGATTGTATCGCAGATGCACCGGAGTCCGGGTGTGTTTTTCGATCATGATGGCGGAAAAACACACGTGTCGGGCAAGTATTTGTTTTCCTCCCGCGTGATCCCCTATCGCGGTTCTTGGCTGGATTTTGAATTCGATGCAAAAGACCAGATGTATGTCCGGATTGATCGTCGCCGGAAACTTCCTGTGACCACGATGTTGCGGGCGCTTGATTCGGCGGAGACGGAAAGCTACCGCAAAAAATGCGCGGAGAAGGATCTGGAGATTGATCCCTTGATGGTGCAGGGGATGAGCAATGAGGAAATTCTGTCTACCTTTTATGATGTAATTTCCTACAAAAAAGATAAAAAAGGCTGGAAAACGGCGTTTGATGGCGAGCGTCTGCGCGGCGTCAAAATCTCGTATGATCTGGTGGATGCTAAAACTGGTAAAGTGATTGCCGAGGCTGGTACAAAAATCACACCCAGAAAAGCCAAGCAATTTGCCGAGGCGGGTCTGAAGGATATCCTGATTCAGGATGACCAGCTTGTCGGGCAGTATCTGGCAACGGATGTGTTCGATCCCAAAACCGGTCAGGTGATTTACGAGGCTGGCTATGAAGTCATGGCGGATGATCTTGAAAAAATCGCGGATTTGAAAATCGATGTTCTGCCGGTTCTGGCAATTGATCATCTGTATGTGGGGCCCTATGTCCGTAATACGATGCTGGTCGATAAATGCGATACACGGGAAGAGGCGTTGATCGATATCTACCGTGTCATGCGTCCGGGCGAGCCACCGACGGTGGATTCGGCGGAGGCCCTCTTCAATTCGCTGTTTTTCGATGCCGAGCGCTATGATCTGTCCCCTGTGGGCCGTGTGAAGATGAATGCGCGTCTGGACCTGAGTGCGCCCGATCAGTTCCGTGTGCTCTCCAAGGCCGATGTTCTGGCGATTTTGAAATATCTGCACGAGCTGAAAGATGGACGCGGGGAAGTCGATGATATCGATAACCTCGGGAACCGTCGTGTGCGGTCGGTCGGGGAATTGATGGAAAACCAGATCCGGATTGGTTTGCTTCGTATGGAGCGGGCCATTCGCGAGCGGATGTCGTCTGTGGATATCGATACCTATATGCCGCATGATCTGATCAATTCCAAGCCGGCGCAGGCGTCCGTGCGGGAATTTTTTGGTTCCTCTCAGTTGTCGCAGTTTATGGACCAGACCAATCCCTTGTCCGAAATTACGCACAAGCGCCGTTTGTCCGCCTTGGGACCTGGTGGTTTGACGCGGGAGCGTGCCGGATTTGAAGTGCGGGACGTGCACCCGACCCACTATGGCCGGATTTGCCCGATTGAAACACCGGAAGGGCCGAATATCGGTCTGATCAACTCTCTGGCGACATTTGCGCGGGTGAACCAGTACGGCTTTATCGAGAGCCCTTACCGCCGTGTGGTGGATGGAAAGGTTACGCCGGAAGTCGTGTACATGTCGGCCATGGAAGAGGCCAAATATACGATTGCGCAGGCCAATTCCCTGCTGGACAAAAACGGCAAGCTGGTCAATGACTTGATTTCCTGCCGGAAGGCAGGGGAAAACCTGATGTCTCCGATGGATCAGGTCGAGTATATCGATGTGTCTCCGAAGCAGATGGTCTCTGTGGCGGCGTCTCTTATTCCGTTTCTGGAGAACGATGACGCGAACCGGGCCTTGATGGGCTCGAATATGATGCGTCAGGCCGTGCCGTTGCTTCGGGCGGATGCCCCGATTGTGGGGACGGGAATGGAAGCGACTGTGGCGCGGGATTCCGGTGCGGCTGTGTCTGCCCGGCGCTCTGGCGTTGTTACCAAAGTGGACGCAACCCGTATCGTGGTACAAGCAACAGAGGAACTGCGTTCTGATGAGCCAGTCGTGGATATTTACAAACTGTCCAAATTCCAGCGCTCGAACCAGAGCACCTGTATCAACCAGAAGCCTCTGGTGAAGGTTGGTGATCAGGTCAGAATCGGCGATATTATTGCCGACGGGCCTTCGACAGAGTTCGGGGAATTGGCGCTGGGCCGTAATATCCTCGTGGCGTTTATGCCGTGGAATGGATACAACTTTGAAGATTCCATCCTGATTTCCGAGCGGATCGTGAGCGATGACGTGTTTACCTCCATTCATTTGGAGGAATACGAGGTCATGGCCCGCGATACGAAGCTGGGGACAGAGGAAATCACGCGGGATATCCCCAATGTCGGGGAAGAGGCGCTGAAACACCTTGATGAGGCGGGTATCGTGCATATCGGCGCGGAAGTGGGTCCGGGTGATATTTTGGTCGGGAAAGTGACGCCCAAGGGCGAATCTCCGATGACACCGGAAGAGAAACTGCTTCGGGCAATCTTCGGTGAAAAGGCCGCCGATGTGAAGGATTCTTCGCTTCGTTTGCCGCCCGGTGCTGTCGGAACGGTTGTGGATGTGCGGGTCTTTAACCGCCGTGGTGTGGATAAGGATGCCCGTGCGCTCTCCATTGAGGCGCAGGAAATCGAACGTCTGGCAAAAGACCGTGATGACGAGCGCAAAATTCTGGAAGACGGCTTTTATGGTCGTTTGAAAGAACTGCTGACGGGGCAGGCGGTTGTCAGTGCACCCAAGGAAGCCAAGCTCTCCAAAGGGGCCAAACTCAAAGCCGCCGATATGGATGGTATTGAAAAGCGTGGTTTGTGGAGACAGATTGCGGTCGAGAATGAAAAGATCATGGATGAAATCGAGGCGATGTCCAAAACCTTTGACAATGCCGTAGACAACATCAAGGAGCGTTTCGAGAACAAGGTCGAGAAGCTTCAGCGCGGAGATGAAATGTCGCCGGGCGTGATGAAAATGGTCAAGGTCTTCGTGGCGGTCAAGCGGAAGCTTGCGCCTGGGGATAAAATGGCGGGGCGTCACGGAAACAAGGGGGTTGTCTCCAAGGTCATTCCGGCGGAAGACATGCCATATCTTGAGGACGGGACTCCCGTTGATATCGTCTTGAATCCACTCGGGGTGCCTTCACGGATGAATGTGGGGCAGATTCTGGAGACGCATCTGGGCTGGGCTTCGGCCAATATCGGGCGCCAGATCGGTGAAATTCTGGACGCAATGGCCGATAAGAAGAAATTTGCACCGGCCGAGCGTAAACAACTCGATTCCAAATTGGTTGAAGCGTACGGAGAGCGCGAATTTGACGAGAAGGTCAATAAGCTCGAAGAGCCGCAACTCATTGAAATGTGTGGCAATTTACGCAACGGCGTGCCGATGGCGACACCGGTCTTTGATGGCGCGCATGAGGCTGATATCGCGGAAATGCTGGAAAAGGCAGGCCTTCGGACATCCGGTCAGGTGCGCCTGATTGATGGTCGGACGGGGGATTATTTCCACCGTGATGTGACGGTCGGGTACATGTATATGCTCAAGCTTCACCACTTGGTTGATGATAAAATCCATGCGCGCTCCATTGGCCCGTATTCTTTGGTCACGCAACAGCCGCTTGGCGGTAAAGCCCAATTCGGGGGTCAAAGGTTCGGGGAGATGGAGGTCTGGGCGCTTCAGGCGTACGGCGCGGCGTACACGCTTCAGGAAATGCTCACCGTCAAGTCGGACGATGTGGCGGGACGCTCCAAAGTGTATGAAGCCATTGTGCGCGGCGAGGATAATTTCGAGATCGGGATTCCAGAGTCGTTTAACGTTCTTGTGAAGGAACTCAAAGCACTGGGTCTGAATGTCGATATGAAGAACTCGGCAAGGTCTTGATTTTCGTCGGGATAACGGGTTTGGGATGGTTTCTTCCATTGTCATTCCGGCGCAAGTCGGAATCCATAACAAAAGTAATTTTAAACGCGGAGACGCGAAGGAACGGAGAAGAATTGGGGATGAGTGCGCTGTCAAAATTTTGAGCGTTTAGAAAAGGCAAAAGAATAAAAAATTAAGTTTAAAAACTCCGAAACTTCGGAACTCCGCGTAAAAGAATTTAAGAAGTAAGATTGGATCCCGACTTTCGTCGGGATGACGAGTAAGAGAATACAAAGTTAAAAAGGAAAGAAAAGCACATGAATGAACTGATGAACCTCTTTGGTCAGCCAACAGGCCCGCAAAGTTTCGATAGTATCCGGATTTCGATTGCTTCGCCGGAGCAAATCCGGAGCTGGTCGTTCGGGGAAGTGAAAAAGCCCGAAACGATCAATTACCGGACATTCAAGCCTGAGAAGGACGGTCTGTTCTGTGCGCGGATTTTCGGTCCCATCAAGGATTACGAGTGCCTCTGCGGGAAGTACAAACGCATGAAGTACAAGGGGATTATCTGCGAGAAATGCGGCGTGGAAGTCACGCTGACCAAGGTCCGCAGAGAGCGCATGGGGCATATTGATCTGGCCTCGCCTGTTGCGCATATCTGGTTCCTGAAATCCCTGCCTTCGCGGATTGGTCTGATCATGGACATGACGCTGAAGGAGTTGGAGCGCGTGTTGTACTTCGAAAACTTCATTGTGATTGAGCCTGGCATGACTCCGCTGAAACCGCTTCAGCTCCTTTCGGAGGAAGAATATTACGCCGCGCAGGATGAATATGGTGAGGAGAATTTCCGCGCCAGCATCGGGGCCGAGGCCATGAAGGAAATTCTCTCCAGTCTGGATCTGGAAGCTGAAAAAGTGAAGGTTGAGGAAGATTTACGGGAAACCGGTTCTGAAGCCAAACGCAAAAAGCTTGTTAAGAGATTAAAATTGCTGGATTCTTTCTTGGAATCCGGTGCGCGTCCCGAATGGATGATTATGGACATCGTGCCGGTCCTGCCGCCCGAGCTCCGTCCGTTGGTGCCGCTGGATGGGGGTCGTTTTGCGACATCGGATCTGAACGATCTGTACCGCCGCGTGATTAACCGGAACAACCGTTTGAAGCGCCTTATAGAACTGCGCGCGCCGGATATTATTGTCCGGAACGAAAAGCGTATGTTGCAGGAATCAGTCGATGCGCTGTTTGATAACGGCCGCCGTGGCCGTGTGATTACAGGTGCGAATAAACGTCCGCTGAAATCGCTGTCTGATATGCTCAAGGGAAAACAGGGGCGTTTTCGTCAGAACTTGCTCGGGAAACGGGTCGATTATTCGGGGCGTTCCGTGATCGTGGTAGGACCGGAGCTGAAACTGCATCAGTGCGGCATTCCGAAGAAAATGGCACTGGAGCTCTTCAAACCCTTTATCTATCACAAGCTGGAAATCTACGGCATGGCCTCAACGGTCAAGGCCGCCAAGAAAATGGTGGAAAAGGAGCGTCCCGAAGTGTGGGATATTCTGGAAGAAGTCATTCGCGAACATCCCGTGATGCTGAACCGTGCGCCAACGCTTCACCGCCTTGGTATTCAGGCGTTTGAACCGGTGTTGATCGAAGGCAAAGCCATCCAGCTTCATCCGCTGGTTTGTACGGCGTTTAATGCGGACTTTGACGGGGACCAGATGGCGGTACACGTGCCCCTGTCTATTGAGGCCCAGCTTGAAGCGCGTTGTCTGATGATGGCGACCAATAATATCTTGTCGCCTTCCAACGGCAAGCCGGTGATTGTACCGACGCAGGACATTATTCTGGGTCTGTATTACTTGACATTGGCACTGGATAAGCAAAAGGGCGAAGGCATGATTTTCCGCGGAGCCGGTGAGATCGTGCATGCGCTGGAGGCCGGTGTTGTGTCGCTTCATGCGAAGGTGAAATGCCGTTATCACACGGTGGATGAAAACAACGAGCCGACAACGCTGATTGTGGAATCCACACCTGGGCGTATTTTGGTGTCCGAGCTGTTCCCGCGTCATCCGGATGTGCCGTTCAGCCTGATTAACCAGACGATCACGAAAAAAGAGATCTCGAATATTATCGAGGTGGTCTATCGTCACTGTGGCCAGAAAGAGACCGTAATTTTCGCAGACCGTATGATGAAGCTGGGCTTCAAATATGCGTGTATTGCGGGTATTTCCTTTGGGAAGGACGATCTGGTGATTCCGGAATCCAAGGCCAAACTGGTGGGCGAGGCCGAAACCAAGGTCAAGGAATTCGAGCAACAATATCAGGACGGTCTGATTACAAAGGGCGAGAAATACAACAAGGTGATTGATATCTGGTCAAAATGTACGGATGATGTGGCTGACGCCATGATGAAGGGCATTTCCAATATCTCTGCCGGAAACCTGAATGCTGTCTATATGATGGCGCATTCGGGCGCAAGGGGGTCAGCGGCGCAGATTCGTCAGCTTGCCGGTATGCGGGGTCTGATGGCCAAGCCTTCGGGCGAGATCATCGAAACACCGATTATCTCGAACTTTAAGGAAGGTTTGTCGGTGCTGGAATACTTCAACTCCACGCACGGGGCGCGTAAGGGGCTGGCCGATACAGCATTGAAAACGGCGAACTCGGGGTATCTGACACGCCGTCTGGTGGATGTGGCGCAAGATGCTATTATTTCCGAGACAGATTGCGGTACGGAAAAAGGCATTTCCATGCGGGCTGTGATGAACGGCGCGGATGTGGTGGTGTCCTTGTCCGAGCGTGTTTTAGGCCGGACCTCTGCGATTGATATTATCAATCCGCTCAATGGGAAGCCCCTTGTCAAGGCGGGCGAATTGATTGACGAGGTGAAATCCGAGTTGATTGAAACGGCTGGCATTGATGAAGTGAAAGTTCGCTCTGTTCTCACCTGTGAAGGCCAGAATAACGGCATTTGCGCGGCGTGTTATGGACGTGATCTGGCCCGCGGCACATCGGTCAATATCGGTGAGGCGGTTGGTGTGATGGCGGCCCAGTCTATCGGAGAGCCTGGAACACAGCTCACCATGCGGACGTTCCACATTGGTGGTGCGGCCCAGCGTGGTGCGGAGCGTTCTCATGTCGAGGCTAACATGGATGCCACCATCGAGGTGCGCAACCAGAATATCGTGAAAAATTCCTCCGGCGTGGCGATTGTCATGGGCCGGAACACCGAAATTGTCCTCAAAGACAAAAAAGGTGCGGAAAAAGCGGCCCACCGTGTGCCGTATGGCGCGAAGCTTCTGGTGATGGATGGCGGAAAAGTCAAGGCTGGCGATAAGATGGCGGAGTGGGATCCGTACACCTTGCCTGTTATTACCGAGAAAGACGGGGTGGCCCACTACTTTGATCTGGTGGACGGGGTCTCTGTCATTGATGATACCGATGAAGCGACGGGCATTGCCTCCAAAAAGGTTATTGACTGGCGGTCCCAGCCCAAGGGCAGTGATTTGAAACCACGGATCTCCTTGCTCGACAAGAAGAAAAACGTGATCAATCTGCCAAACGGTTTGCCAGCGAACTACTACCTGTCGGTGGATACTGTGTTGTCTGTGGAGAACGGGCAAGAGGTGAAGGCCGGTGATATTATCGCCCGTATTCCCCGCGAATCGTCCAAGACCCGTGATATTACAGGGGGTCTGCCGCGTGTGGCTGAATTGTTCGAAGCCCGCATGCCTAAGGATTTTGCGATTATTTCTGAAATTGACGGGTATGTCGAATTCGGGAAGGACTATAAGTCCAAGCGCCGGATTGTCGTGAAGCCTGCGAGTGCGGATGATGGGGAGCCACGCGAGTATCTGGTGCCCAAGGGCCGTCATTTGGCCGTGCATGAGGGCGATTTCGTCCGCAAGGGTGATCCCTTGCTGGATGGGGCCATGGTCCCGCACGATATTCTGGACATCATGGGGGTTGAGGCCTTGGCCGACTACCTGACCAACGAGGTGCAGGACGTGTACCGCCTCCAGGGGGTGCGGATCAACGATAAACACATCGAAGTGATCGTGCGCCAGATGATGCAAAAGGTCGAGGTTCTGGATGTTGGTGATTCGACCTATCTGGTGGGCGAGCATATCGACCGCGAGGAGTTCGACGAAGGCGTGGCCAAGGATCTGGCCAATGGCAAGCGTCCTGCGCAGGGCAAGCCTGTCTTGCAGGGGATTACGAAAGCCTCGCTCCAGACGCGTTCGTTTATCTCTGCCGCATCCTTCCAGGAGACCACGCGGGTTCTGACCGAAGCGGCAACGCAAGGCAAGATGGATCGTCTCCATGGCCTGAAGGAAAACGTCATTGTCGGGCGTTTGATTCCGGCCGGAACGGGCGCGTATGTTGGCACCGTGAAGTATGTGGCCGCCGACCGCGACCGCGTGATTCTGGCCGCACAACAGGCACAGGGTGAAGGGCTGGAAGACTTGTCTGCGGTGTCTGCGGAAGAAAACGAGGCATCGGCCCTGAAAGAAGCCGCGAACGGGTAGGGTTTCCCTCCTGCTTCTACGAATACGAAAAGGCGCCCTTATACGGCGCCTTTTTTTTATGCTCAAATATTTGATTTTCATATTAATTATATGTTATAACCCGTCTCATGTCGAATATGCCACGTGTTTTTGAAAAACTGACCCCTGTATTTAATCTTGTCTCTGCCCCTTTGGAGGTGCTCGGCAAGATATAGATTTGTGAGTCTGTCAAGAAATCGGAGGCTGAACACTTTATGGATTGGGTGTTGTATGAGACCCGAAAAGTAACCTTAAAACGCTTGCGGGCTCAATTTCGGGAGGAGGAGGCTTCTGAAGATTTTCCAGACCTTCAAAAAAACGTGTTGCGGGGCTATTGTGGCTTTACACAATGTGTTGCGGGTTATGCGCTTCAGGATATGGGATTAAAACCAAAAGCTTTTGTGACGCATAGTTTGCCTTTATTTTATCATGGGCATGCAGGTTTGACGCTCGAGATAAAAACGACAGAAGGGGACAATATAGCCTCCGTCATATAAATTGATTCAAAGTGAAGATTTCATCAATGGAGCA
>CAYGDY010000018.1:0-30181 GCA_964348795.1 uncultured Pseudobdellovibrionaceae bacterium
GGGTGAGTTTCGGGGTCTGCGGGAACGGAGAGAGCCTGATGGATGTCCCTGCGATCTCTGTTCTGGTCGGACGGGTTGCGCCGGAGGATTTCTGCATTTTTCCTGCGATGACTCTGGAGACCGCGCAAGCAGAAAAAACCCTGAAGCCCTGGTTTGAAAAACAGGACCCGATGCTGGTTTTTGTCCACGGAGATCCCCTGTCAGAGCAGAACCCGAGCGTGATAGTCAAAAAAGCGGAAGCCTTGACGGGCGGGTTTGTGGTGGGAGGCCTGACAACTTCCCGCACGGATCATCTCCAGTTTGCGGACACGCTTCAAAAAGAGGGCGTGTCAGGCGTGGTGTTCTCCCAGAATATTCCCGTAGCCAGCATGCTCTCCCAGGGGTGTACACCGGTGAGTCCTGTATATACCGTGACCCGTTGCCACGAACATACGGTCTGGGAGCTTGATTCGCTGAAAGCCGCTCCTGTCTTTGAAGACTGCATCCGGAGCATGGTGATCAAAAAAACGGATATGGACCCCGATTCGGTATTTGTCGATTCGCAGGCGCTGGAAGATATTCAGGCCTTGCCCGAGGAGTTTCGTTTTTTGCTGGACGGAGAAATCCATGCCGCGTTTCCGGTTCTGGAATCGGACCAGAATGATTATCTGGTCCGGAATATTACAGGACTGGATCCGGAGGAGGGGTCTCTGACCCTTTCGGAATCGGTTTCCAAGGGGGACCGGATCATGTTTGTTCATCGGGACCATGAGACGGTCTATCAGGATCTGAGTGCGCGGCTTGTGGAGTTGCGGCGGCGGGTTGAGCATGATACGGGGATTTTTGCTCCCAAAGGCGCGCTGTACGTGTCGTGTATTGCACGGGCGTTCCATCAGTTTGAAGGCGTGCAGAAAAACGAATTAGCCCTGATCCGCGAGATTATCGGGGATGTTCCTCTGGCGGGGTTTTATGCAGGCGGCGAGGTGTGCAAGGCGCGGTTATATGGATACACCGGAATTCTGACATTGTTTTTATAACCGTTATAATTTGTATAAAGCACTTGGTATCGGCAGGGGTTTTTTGTAGAATTAGGCGGTCGATGTTTTTGATTTGTTAAAGGACGATCCCCATGAAACGGTGCATTTTAGGACAGGTTTTTTTTGCAATACTGTTATGTTTTTCTGTCTGGGGCGGAGGGGTACAGGCGGAAGAGGCGGTGCCGGAAATGCCAGCCCCGATTCAAAATCTGGTGGCAGAAGGGGCACAGGTCCGTTTTTTGGGCAAGGATTACGGGCTAGAAGCGTGGCTCACAATCAAAAACGGCGTGGAACAGTATTTTTATGTCATGCCGGATCACAAGGCCTTCGTCATGGGGGTTTTGTTTGATAAAAAGGGGAAGGTCGTCACGGTTGATCAGGTCAGCCGGTTGCAGGCACAAGGGGATACGGTGCTGGATTCCCTCACGGAATTTCCCACGCATGAAAATGCAACAAAAAACAAGGCGTTCGAGTTTAAAACACCCGCCGAGCAGTTGTTTTCGGATGTGGAGGCCAGTAACTGGGTGCCTTTGGGCAAGGCAGAGGCGCCTGTCATGTACAGTTTCATTGATCCCCAGTGTCCACACTGCCACGAGTTTATTTCACGGCTCCGGCGGGAGGGGTATCTGGAAAAGGGGCAGATCCAGCTCCGTTTGATTCCTGTGGGGTTCAAGGATGAAACCCGTGCACAGGCCGCGTTTTTGATGGCCGCGCCTGATCCGGAGCAACGCTGGTTCCGCCATATGGACGGAGACAAGACCGCCCTGCCTGCCAAGGCGGAAATCAACCAGCAAGGGGTTCAACGGAATCTGGCGATTATGCAGTCGTGGAAATTCGATGTAACCCCGATGATGATCTATCGGGATAAAACCAATGCCGTCAAGCTCGTGCGCGGGGTACCGCAGGATATGAAAGCCGTTCTGGACGATATGGGTGCCAAGGGTGGATAACGCTATGGGGAGCAGGTCAAGACGCCTATGAATCAGCGCACAGCGTATCTGTTACAACTACTGGAAAAGCTTGGTACGCCCTTGATGCAGGCGATTGTGGAATCGCCTGCCGGACCTGTCGGCGATGCGCCGCTCGAACAGGACGCGCAGACCATGGCTGTTCTTCTGGGCAAAACAGTGCAGGCCAGCATTGATCTGGGACATGTTATGGAGATGGATTCGGCGCAAGCCATGACTGATTCCCTGCGTGTAGCCCTGACGGCACTGGTGGGTCCGATCATTGCGGGACAATACAAAAAGCGCGGGCAGATGCCTGATGAGGCCGTGGTCAAACGGATGGTTCTGGCGCTTCAGGCGGTTTTGGCCTTTGCCGAAAATTTCACGCCAGACCCCCAGAGCGTCCAACGGCTGAGAGATCTCCCTGCCGAAGGGCAAGCAGTGGATCACAGCCAGACCCAGATCCAGTATGTGCAGGCTTTTGTACCTGTGGTCGAGGCCGTTTCTGTTTTTTCATTTGGCCAGCCTGAGCAGAAAATCCTGATGGAGATCAGCAATCGTCTGGTCCGAAAGGCCGTGGAATTGCGGGAATCGTTGTGTGCAGAGGTGACGGATGAAAATAGACAAAAGCAGATTGAATTGGCTTTTCTAAAAAATCTGGCAGGGCTTTACGGTGCTTCGCACCGGCACGAAACGGAAAAAATGACAGGGCAGAATACCGAGACAGGAAAGCATGAGAGTTCCATGGAATCTGTGTGGAAGATGTTTGATTTGCGGGTTGCGATGCTGGAAACGTTGATGGCCTCCTTCGTGCCGGCGGTTGCAGGCAAGGGGGGGGCGACGGCGGGTGGGCCCGCGCCTGCGGAGGTGATGCTTTCTTCCGGTCCTGTTGTGCCGTCGCCGATCATCCAGCAGGCCCCTGTTGTGACGCCCCTTGCACCGGTGCAGGCCAGCCCCCTTTCCATGTTCTCCAAAAACCCCGAGGGGCCAGCGGGCGCAGTAGAAAATTCCGTGCCGTCCGTACCTTCGCCTGTTTCACCACCGGTTTCCCCGCCTGCGCAAAATACGGGCGTGTCTGCCGCCAGTGCCGGAGGGGGTGGCAGTCCACTCTCCATGTTTGCAAAACCCAAGGTCGAAGGGGGCCCGCCCGCCGCGCCGATGGTGCTCTCGCCTGTGGGTGATTCTGCCGTGCCTGCACAGATGTCGAGTGTGCCTGTGGAACAAGGACTGGTTCAGCCCCAACACCCTCCTGTTATGCCCCAAGTCCAGCCGGTGGCGTCACAACAAGAATCACCCCTCCCCGCGCAACACCCGCCTGCCCAGACCGGAAGCCCGATGGCGTTTTTCAAGAAGAAGGAGGAGTAGGGGGGGTATGACGGATTCTTATTTGAACGGGCTATAGTATTATGGAGCGAGAGATTCAGTTACAGCGGCCTCCGCGCTGGTTCCGTTGTGCCCATTTTTGCTTCTGCTATGCTGTCCTTGTTTGATATTTTTTTTGATATTCGCATCGGGAAGCCTGTACCCTGTCATGAGGAGAAGCTGTGTGTTCCTTCCAGATTCTATCGTGTCAGGCTCTTCGACCGGCGCGATCTCTGAAATATCTACGGCGTACTCAAAATGCTGGCGAAACATTTCAGAATTCCAGAATCGCGTTATAACACCATCGTCTCGCAGGGCCAGCCCTTCGGATTCGTTGATCCATTCCATACTATTGGGGTCAAAATCAAGAAAAGATCTAGCAGTTATGGCAATAAGAGCATCCTCTTTAGCCGTAAAAACGGCTTGTTTAACAAATCGTTTGACCTCGTCTTTTTCCAGCAAATGGACGACTCTGTTAGAGGCAAAAACATCCGCCCATGCTTCTCTCAAGGATGGAAAGGTTGTAACATTAGCCAAAGTAAACCATATTCGTTCCCCAAGGTAGCTACTGGTTTGAGGATCTGCTTCAATACGTTCTGCCGCCTTATTGATACCAACGCGGCAAATATCAAATCCGTTAATAAAGCATCTTTCCTCTTTGGCCAGTTGTAGCTCATCACGACCAAGACCACATCCAAAGGTGACAATAGCGGAGTCAGGACGAAGTTTATTGGAATGACGAAAGATTTCTTGCACAACGGGGCTTGCCTCTGCTCCCCATGGATCGCTTTTTTTAAATCGGTCATTCCAGTATGCGGCCTGCCATTGTGCATTGCTTTTTTCTTCCTCTGGTAATACACCTACCGTTTTTTCAAGCATATATTTACTCCAGTCATGCACACATCATATTTGATTTAGTCTATTTTTTATAAGGGGGGGTTACAGCCAAATTATTCCAAGCGATGGAAAAAAGATCACGATATCCTTTTGCAAAATCTTGATGTTTTATGATGAGTATTTCTAAATTTGTTTCCTGAAAATTTAATAAAGCCAATCTGTCGTGGTAGGAATAAAATGATTTTTCATTAAAATATTCCTCAGGCATCCACTTATATGTTGAGTAAGAAGACGCAGGAAAATTGTAGTCTCCTTCTTTCACAAGAATTTTAACTTTCATCAATTGTTTATTTTGTTGCATGCGCGCTGTATGAGCATTCCATCGCTCTGATCCCATCCATGTGATCCAGTTTTCATGGACAACGTTGGATAAGAAAACATCCAAAGGTTTGTCCTTTTTCCCGTGTAAGAGGATACAATCAAAAACGTCATCCAAAAAATGACTCATGGCATCTTCCCCCCGTAATGTGCGAATGTCGCCACTCCGTTTTTTCACACCGGTGGTGTCAATAAACTCAATATCGGCGCGGTCGAAGGCCGCTTCAATTTTCTGCATGGTTTTGGAATTGGGATGGTTTGTGCCATTTTCAATGCGGGCAATACCCGTTTGGGAGAGGCCGGCCAGACCCGCTAGGTCATGTTGGCTCCAGTCTAACAATGCGCGGGCGGCGCGGATTTGGTCAAGTGTGGGCATAAGTTTTCTCGCTCTTTATATTATAAGGGGTTACGAAACCATTCTTTGCGCAGTGATCAAGGTCCTTATAGTCCCATTTTTTTGTGCTGTCCAGCACATTTTCATATGGAAATGTTGGTTTAACCAAAAAAAGCATTTTTTTTATTTTTTTATGTATTTTTTCTTGACAGGTTCTGGAAAGTGCTATAAAACGGTCACAAAAGCGCAACTGTTAAACATAATGTATTTCAATTTCCCCCCTTGAAAGACTTTATGTCTTGTGTTTTTTAAATTCCCCACTATAGTACCCCTGTGAGCTGGTCAGTCCCCCCTGACCAGCTCTCTTTTTTCTTGAAGCTTTTGCAAAGGCGGCTCAGTATGGGGCCCATGAGATTCGTTTCTGTCCTTTATATCGTGTGTTGTGCGGGGCTTCTGTGGAGCATGGAAGCTAAAGGTGCGGATTCAGGGGATTTTTTCAATACAATGCCGGATGTGCCCCTGATGCAGGGGCTTGTGGAAATACCGGAGCAGGCCGTGGTGTTCGATAAGCCGGATGGCCGGATTATCGAGTCTTATGCCGCACTGGACGGACGGACGTCCGCGCAGGTGATGGCTTATTACGAGGCTGTTTTGCCACAATTTGGTTGGCGCAGGGTCCGCAAAGGGCATTTTGAGCGCCCTGCGGAGGGACTTGTCCTTGAATTCCAGGAGATTGAGGGGCAGGATATTCTGCGTGTGATGCTCTATCCCCGCCCATAATCTTTTTCTTGACAGGATAGGGCTTTGCGCGTATGACTGCCCCCAGTTTTATTGATATTTTCTGAAATAAAGAAGGTTTGGACATGGCTAATCATAAGTCTGCAAAGAAAAGAATTCGTCGGAATGAGAGCCGGAGTGACATCAATGGTTCTCGCGTGGGACGTATTCGTACATTCATCAAAAAAATAGAGATGGCATTAGGTGCGGGTGATCTGGCCGGTGCGGAAGTCGCATTGAAAAATGCCCAGCCGGAAATTTTCCGTGGGGTTTCCAAAGGCGTTATGCACAAGAATACAGCCTCCCGTAAAATGTCACGCCTGAGTGCCAGAGTCAAAGCGCTGAAAGAATCGGCCTGATTTTTTCCGAAGAATTGTAGAAAAATTTCAGCCTTGTGAGAAACTCTCGCGAGGCTGTTTTTTTATCAGGTGATGTAAAAGTGGCATACAAAGCATTATAAAAAAGTAAGATAAAATCTTTTTTCATGTTCATGATTTGATCTTATTGCATCCCCAGATTTTTTTAATTAGGCTCCTTCTTATCACGAACACACGAAGCGAAAAAACGGACTGTAAGGGTCATGTATTTTGGGCGTCAAATTTTTTTGAGATGCTGTGTTCGTCGAGGTTTATAGGGACCTCAAATATAGGGGAATGACCACAACCAAAACGAGGGCTTTCGGGCCAATAGAGATTTTGGACTGGTTGGGACTCTGGAATTCTGAAATGAAAGAAAGTGCAAAAAGGGATTCGTATGATGAACGGATTCAGACACCCTTTTTTTGACTTTTTTTTTTTGGAATTCGAGAGGAGTATTCTGCGTGAAATTGGGAAAATATTTATAACAAGCTTAGTGGAGAAAATTAAAAATGTCAGACACCGGAGGAAAGACCGTCGCCCTCATCCGTGGCAATGCCGAATATCAGGAGGCATCCTTACAGCCCACACCCGAGGTGATGAAGTTGTGGAAGAAGGTTCACAACGATATGCGGGCTGAATTTGGGGAGGCTATTTTTAGAAGCTGGCTTAAACCATTGACTTTGCAGGCATTTTATCATGGCACAATGGAAGTGTCTGTCCCGACACGCTTTATGCGGGACTGGATTCAAAATCATTATGCCGAGCGGATTTTAGCAATGTGCACGGCGGCCAGTGATCAAATCAAGCGGCTACAGATTGTGGTGGTCCAGAATGCGATGGTGGATGACACACCTGAAAGAACGGAAGATCTCGCGAAAGCCAACCAGAACAAGAAAATGGATGTGTCAGAGATTTCTTCTCCGCTCGATGAACGGTTCACCTTTGAGACGTTTGTTGTCGGAAAACCCAATGCCCTTGCGCATGCCGCGGCGCGCCGTGTGGTAGAAAGTATTTCCGTGCCATTCAATCCGCTCTTTATCTACGGCGGTGTAGGACTGGGCAAGACCCATTTGATGCACGCCATTGCGCATGCCATCGAAGAGCAATGGCCTGAAAAGACAGTCATGTATCTGTCTGCCGAAAAATTCATGTACCAGTTTGTGAAGGCTTTGCGGTCCGACTCGGCCATGGCGTTCAAGGAACAGTTCCGTTCGGTGGATGTGTTGATGATTGACGATATTCAGTTCATCGCCGGAAAGGAATCCACACAGGAAGAGTTTTTCCATACCTTCAATGCGCTTGTGGACCAGAACAAGCAGATTATCATTTCCGCCGACAAGGCACCATCGGATCTGGCCGGCGTAGACGAACGGCTTCGGTCCCGTCTGGCTTGGGGACTGGTCGCGGATATTCATCCCACCACGTATGACTTGCGTTTGGGCATTTTACAGACCAAGCGGGCGCAGTTGGGCGCAGATGTGCCGGAGTGTGTTCTGGAGTTTCTGGCTTTGAAAGTGACCAGCAATGTGAGAGAACTGGAAGGCGCCCTGAACCGGATTGTGGCGCATGCCGATGTCACTAAGGCCGCCATTACGCTGGAAACCACGCAAGATGTCCTGCAGGATCTCTTGCGGGCACATGACCGGCGCATTACGATTGATGAAATCCAAAGAAAAGTGGCCGAGCATTACAATCTGCGGATGACGGACATGCACTCGGCGCGCCGTGCCCGCAATGTTGCCCGTCCGCGCCAGATTGCGATGTATCTGTCCAAGCAACTGACAGCACGCTCCCTGCCGGAAATTGGCCGGAAGTTTGGTGGACGGGATCATACCACCGTGATGCATGCCGTGCGCAAGGTCGAGGAGTTGATGGTGGAAGATTCCGCCGTCGCGCAAGACATTGATATTCTTCGCCGTGCCTTGACAGGTTGATTCTAACCGGTCTTGATGGACGGTATGAAATTTCTGGGCATTGAAACCTCTTGTGATGAGACATCGGCGGCTGTTGTGCGCGCCGATGGCGTCATCCTGTCCAATGTGGTGCTGAGCCAGTTGGAGGAACACCGCGTGTTTGGCGGGGTTGTGCCGGAGGTCGCGGCGCGGGCGCATATTGATCATTTGCATGCTGTGATCAGGGCGGCCATGGAGGATTCCAATACGACATTCGATGCCCTGCAGGGGGTTTGTGCCACCTGTGGCCCGGGTCTGATCGGAGGCGTCATGGTTGGGATGGTGGCCGCTAAAGCGATTGCCGCCAGTCGGTATATTCCGTTTCTTGCTGTCAATCATCTGGAAGGGCATGCCCTGACCCCGCGTTTGACCGACAAGATTGCCTTTCCGTATCTTTTGCTTCTGGTATCCGGTGGCCACACACAAATCCTGCTGGTCAAGGACGTGGGCGCGTATGAATGCTGGGGGACAACGCGGGATGATGCGGCAGGGGAATGCTTTGACAAATCCGCCAAATTGATGGGCCTGCCCTATCCGGGCGGCCCACAGATTCAAAAACTGGCAGAAGAATGCGAAGACCCTGTGAGAGCTTCTGCCCGTTTTCCCTTACCGGCTCCTATGAAGGGACGGTCGGGTCACGATTTTTCCTTTTCCGGTTTGAAAACGGCGGTCCGGCACTCTGTTGAAAAATTGCCCGCCGGTGTTTTGCATCGGTCCGATATCGCGGATCTGGCCTGTGCCTTTCAAAATACGATGGCGGATGTAATGGAGGATCGGTGTACGCTGGCTTTGGATCGTTTCTTGGAAAAGGGGCTGACGCAGACACCCGTTCTGGTGGTCGCGGGGGGCGTTTCGGCAAATCAGATGATTCGGAGCCGTCTGAAAACACTGTGTCAGCAAAAGCAGGTGCGCTTTTATGCGCCGCCATTGGCGCTATGCGGAGATAATGCGGCAATGATTGCTTGGGCAGGGATCGAACGTTTTCAAAAGGGGATAAGAGATTCTCTGGATTTTA
Organism: uncultured Pseudobdellovibrionaceae bacterium; assembly: GCA_964348795.1. GTDB lineage: Bacteria > Pseudomonadota > Alphaproteobacteria > Micavibrionales > Micavibrionaceae > JADLAT01. Next base: position 8,978 of record CAYGDY010000018.1, read on the forward strand.
AGGCCAGACCGCGCTGGCCTCTTGACGACAGGGTCATCGCAGGTCATGGTTTGTGAAGATAATTTGTTATGAGACAAAAGGACAGTCATGCAAACAATAGGCGTAGTCGGGGCGGGTGCATGGGGAACGGCGTTGGCGCAAATTTATGCGAAGGGTGGAGCACACGTGGTTCTGTGGGCCTTGGAACCGGATGTTGTCGAGGCTGTGAATGCAACCCGCGAAAATAGTTTTTATCTCAAAGGTGTGATGCTGGATCCCAAAATCCGTGCCACAAACCGTCTGGGGGCGCTTTCAAAATGTGAAATTTTGCTTTTGGTGACACCTGCCCAGCATATCCGTACGGTCCTGACAGAATTGAAGGGGGAGATTTCTGCTGGGACGGTGTTGGTGATCTGTTCCAAGGGGATCGAGCAGAAAACCGGTATTTTGTCGTCCGAGATTTGCCGCGAGATTTTACCGGACAATCCTGTTGCTGTCCTGACAGGGCCGACTTTCGCAACCGAGATCGCCATCGGGATGCCAGCCGCTGTCACACTGGCCGTCGGGGATAAGGACGTGGCCAAAATTCTGCAAAAAGCTTTGGGGCTCAAGCATTTCCGGCCCTATCTCACCGATGATATAATCGGAGCGCAGTTGGGCGGGGCCATAAAGAATGTGATCGCGATTGCCTGCGGTATTGTGTATGGCCGAAAACTCGGAGAGAGCGCCTGCGCGGCGTTATTGACACGGGGGCTGGCCGAGATGGGCCGGCTGGCGGTAGCGATGGGCGCGAAAAGACAAACATTGATGGGGATGTGTGGCATGGGAGATTTGATCTTGACGGCCACATCCCTGCAATCCCGTAATTTTTCTTTCGGGGCCGCCCTCGGTGAGGGACAAAGCAAAGACGATATACTCGGGCGCCGCAGTGCGGTGACAGAAGGCGTATATACGGTAGAATCCACTTTGGCGCTGGCTAAAAAATACGGCGTTGATATGCCGATTACGGAGGCCGTGTATCAATGTCTGTATCAGAAGAAATCAGTGGATGAGGTGATAGAAAGCCTTTTAGGCAGGCCCTTGCGCAATGATTCTGTAGACCAGGAAGAATAAAAGGGCCTTCCGATGCCGTATTGGTTGTTGAAATCCGAACCCTCTGCATGGTCCTGGAAACAGCAAATGCAAAAAGGCGTGGAGCCCTGGAGCGGGGTCCGGAATTATCAGGCCGCCAATAACATGAAGGCCATGATGGTAGGGGATCTCGGATTTTTCTATCATTCCAATGAAGGTAAAAACATTGTGGGGATTGTTTCAATCGTGAAACCCTATTATCCAGACCCGACCGATGAAACAGGGCGGTTCGGAATGGTGGATGTGAAGGCACTCAAGCCGTTGCCTCTACCCGTGACATTGGCGCAGATCAAGGAAACAAAAGCGCTGGAAGACATGGCGCTTCTTCGGCAATCGCGGTTGTCGGTGAGTCCCGTGACTCAGGAAGAATGGGATGTGATTTGCGGGTTGGGTGGTCTAACGAATCAAGCCCAGTAATTTAAGATTCTCCGGCTTTTCATTCCATTGCGGGTCAACCTTGACGAAAAGTTTCAGATGGATTCGCAGATCGAACAGGGCTTCCATGTCCTGACGCGCTTCCTGTCCGATTTGTTTGATTCGGTTTCCCCCCTTTCCGACAACGATAGCCTTCTGGCTTTCGCGTTGTACGATAATGACCTGATCGATTTTGATGGAGCCATTCTCAAAGGGCTCCCAGCTTTCTGTGAGAACCAATGTGGCATGCGGCAATTCATGATGAAGCTGGTTGCAGATTTTCTCGCGGGTCATTTCAGCCGCCATCATCCGCATGGGCATGTCTGTCATCTCTTCGGGGTCAAACATCCATGGCCCTTCCGGAAGCATGCGGGCGGTGTGGTTTAACAACCCTTCGGTGCCTTTATTTTTCAGGGCCGAAATCATAAAGGTCGCCTGATAGGGAAAGACAGAATTCATCGCAGAAGAAAAATCCAGCAGATCGGGCTTGTTGACCTGATCGACTTTGTTCAGAATCAGGACCACGGGTTTATTGCGGGGCAATTTTTTTACAAGCTCTGTATTACGCGCCACGGCGCTTTTCTGGGAGGCATCCACAATATGCAGAATAGAATCGGATTCTTCGAGCGCGTCAAAGGCCACCGTGACCATCGCGCGCTCCAGCGTTTTTTGCGCGTCAAAAATACCAGGGGTATCGATCAAAATGATCTGGGTTTGTTCGTAGGTCAAAATCCCCAGAACACGGGTACGGGTTGTTTGCGCCTTGGCCGAGACAATCGAGACTTTTGATCCGACCAGCGTATTGATCAGTGTTGATTTTCCCGCATTGGGCAGGCCAATGACGGCAAGAAAGCCACATCGGGTTTGAGGGTCTGTCATGGGGATTTTTCTGATTCGAGGTGTTGAAGGAAAAGCTCCGCGACCGTTTTTTCCGCCAGTTGCCGTGAACGTCCTTGTGCTTTAAAGGGTGCGTATCCTTGAATAGAGAGTTCGATATCAAAGACAGGCGCATGATCCGGCCCGTGCTGTTGTGTGATTTTATATTGCGGCAAAGGTAAGTTGCGGCTTTGTGCCCATTCCTGCAAACGGGTTTTGGGGTGTTGCGGGGGCTCAATCATGATATCGAGTTTGTCTCTGAACAGTGTTTGCACAAAGGTCCGGCATTTTTCAAAACCCGAATCAAGATACAGAGCGCCCAAAAGTGCTTCCAGAACATCCGAAAGAATATTCTGGTTGTTTCGTCCGCCCGCCTGTGCCTCGGAGTCAGAAAAAATAATATAGTTTCCCAGACTGAATTCCTGTGCACGTTCTGCCAGAAAGGTGCCTTGCACCAGCGCCGCAAGCCGTTTAGCGAGATCCCCTTCCGTTTCCTGAGGGAAACGCTGGAATAACAAATCCGCGACGATCAGGCCCAGAACACGGTCTCCCAAGAATTCCAGTTTCTCATAGTTTTCATGCGGGTTCGCGCTGGAATGGGTGAGGGCCGTTGCCAGATACTGGGGGTTTTTGAAAGAATACCCGATAAAATGTTCGAGGGCTTTAGTCGGCATGGGGTTCCGGTGACGAGGTCTTCAGTTCGGGTATGAATCTCACTGGGTCAATATCCATGAACAGGCGGTTATACCGAATGGCAAAGGGCCACTTCCAAAATTCGTAGAAATGTGCGGCGCCATTGGTCGAGAAAAAGGTAAAATCCGCCCGCCCTACCAGATTTTCATACGGTACAAAGCCGACAATATGCATGACACGGCTGTCTCCGGAATTATCGCGGTTATCCCCCATCATGAAATAATGGCCATCCGGCACAGTATAAGGTGGTGTGTTATCCAGAGGTTCACTGTCGCTTTCCTCGTAAATCTCGTGAGTGACACCATCAGGCAGGGTTTCAACATAGGTGGTGAGAGGCTGGTCCTCACCGTCTTGTCCGACAACTTTTTCAACGCCCCGCGCTTCCCGCTCGACGAGTTCTCCATTGATAAACAATCTGCCCCCACGCATCTGGATGGTATCGCCGGGCAGACCGATCAGGCGTTTGATATAGTCCTTATATGAATCGCCAGGGACAACAAAAACAATAACATCGCCTCGCCGTGGTTCCTTGTCCCAAACCCGCCCTGTCAGGGGGGCCAGACCGAAGGGAAAGGAATAGCGGCTGTATCCGTAGGCGGGTTTGTTGACAAAAAGGTAATCACCCACCAGCAGGGTGGGTTTCATGGAACCAGAAGGAATGCTGAAAGGCTCGAACAAAAAGGTCCGGATCAGGACTGCGAAAAGAAAAGCAATCAAAGCTGTTTTAAAGAAATCGGTGAGTTCTTCTCTGGCATTCAATGCAGGCGCTTTTTGCGGCGCATCGGCGCCTTGTATGGTCGAAGAAGGGGCTTTTGTGGCATTGTCTGTCATGTCAAAGATCGCTCTATCTGTGTGATGGTCTTGAATAAACACGATTGATCTGCGGAAAGCAAGACGTGTTCTTTCAGGAGAGTAAAATAGCTTCGATCATGACAAGCGCCTGCGCCAACGGGGGTTCGTCGGTTATGGTGAGGTGGATATGGACCGCATGGTGGGGTGGGGTGAGGGTCTCAAGCCGTTTGAGGGCGCCTGCAGTGAGTTTGAGAGTGGGTTTGCCGGACGGGTCATTGACGACTCCGATGTCCTTCATATAAACGCCGTTGTGGAAGCCTGTACCCAGAGCCTTGGCACAGGCTTCCTTGGCCGCAAAGCGCTTGGCGTATGTCGCGATATGGGTTCCCGCTTTACGGCGCGTTTCGGCCTTTTTGCGCTCCGTATCTGTAAAGCACCGCGCAATGAATCTCTCTCCGTGCCGTGCGAGGGTCGTTTCAATCCGCCGGATGTCGATCAAGTCATTTCCAATGCCCAAAATCATGACGCTTACATTATCCTTGCCTTCTGAGTGGGCCCGTTTACACTTGCCGAAACAGGAGATATATAAAACAAGATATCAGTATGTAAGAGGATCGCATGAATATTCAAGACTATATTCGTATCGTACCGGATTTTCCCAAGGCCGGTATCAATTTTTACGACATTGCAACATTGTTGGCTGAGCCGGCGGTCTGGCGGGAAACGATTGCACGGCTCTATACTTTGGCGGAATCCTATCGGGCCGATATGGTTTTGGGGATTGAGTCCCGTGGTTTTCTGGTGGCGCTTCCTCTGGCTATGGAGCTGGGATGCGGGTTTGCCATGATTCGCAAAAAGGGAAAACTGCCCGGGCGGGTGTTGGGGTACCGCTATGCACTGGAATATGGGGAAGATGAAATAGAAATCCAGCCGGATATGATTCCGGAAGGAGCGAAAATCCTTCTGGTAGACGATCTTTTGGCAACAGGGGGCACGATGTCTGCCGCGGAGAATCTGGTTACACAGGCCGGGGCGCAGGTGGTTGGGCATCTGTGTATTGTAGAGCTCGAAGGACTTGGGGGGCGGGATAAATTGAAGGCGCCGTTCGAGTCGCTCCTACAATGTCCGGCCTGAAGGCCAAAAATTCAAAAACATCTCTGAGAAAGAGCAAGACGCGCGGTTTTTCACATCATAGCGCTAAAAGCTTAACAAGCTCTTAATGGGGCCGCTGTTTAAAATTTTATTTTTAAAAACAGTAAATAATGCGTTGGAAAGCTGGAAATTTTCCAATCTCCGATGTTAGAATTAAGAAAGGAAAGAATTTACTAAAATTTTAAGTATTTTGGCGGTAAACTGGTACATGAAGTGGGTGAAAAACGGTACGTCATGAGTTTTCAAACAAAAGCCATTGTAAGATATGCTGTGATGCCGGAGGTTTTGCCACGGCTTCGTGCTTTGTTTTTTTCCGGCTTTGGTTATATCGCCTTTCTAATGGCCCAGATTTACTTTACAGTCCGGTTGTTGCCAGCGGGTCATAGTTATTTGAATCCTGCGAATATTGGAAAATATGGCATACGGCATGTGATTGCCGAGGCTTCCAATAATCTGGTAATAAAACGACAAAATCTGGATCAGTGTATTGTTTTTCTGCTGATTTTAACAGGAATCGTGCTGTTGGGGCTTCAGATTGCCCTTGTGGTCACGGGGTTTGTGTTACAGCAAGCCCATGCCGCCTCTATTTTTGTGACGCCCAATCCCAATAAGGATATTGCCTATATGTTGCTGGATCAGGTGTTCGGCGTGCCCAGTTTTTTTGGGTCCTGTGTTTCAACGAATGTTCTGTGCGCCAATGAGACAACAAACCCTGCATTTCCATGGCCTTTCCATCTGGCGCTTCAGAAACTGTTCAGCTTTTATTCCACGGGAATCTTGCTGATTGGGACGGTTATTATCCTTTATTTTATCGTTGTCGTTCTGGTTGAAACGGCGACAACGGGGCACCCTTTCGGACAACGGTTCAAGAATATGATGGTGCCTGTCCGGATCGTGGTGGCGGTCGGGTTACTGATTCCATTAAATTATGGTTACAATTCAGGGCAGTTGATTACGCTAGGCGCCGCGAAATACGGTTCGAGTCTGGCAACAAATGCCTGGATTCAGTACAATAACACGATTTCAGCCAAAATGGGCGCGGGCGCGAATCCGACGGGGGAGAGCGAGAGTTTGATTGGCCTGCCAAAACCCATGGATACGGGTATGATTGCAGAAGCCATGTCTATCGTGCATACCTGCGCGTTTGCTTACTATATAGAAGATGCTGAAATTACAGGAAAAACAAAGGACACGCTCCCCGATCCGGTCGGGAATATTGCCAATTACCAGAGCCAAAACAAGGTCAAACCCTATCTGGTCAAGAATGTATCGAGCTGGATGACCGATACGAACGAGCGGTTGGCGCTCACGAGTGGTACGACATACGCTGATGCGCTGAAATTTTATGACCGGAGCGATATCGTCATACGGTTTGGCCGTTTTGATGATAAGGGGCAACTGTATACAGATTCAACAGGACAGGTCGAACCCACTTGCGGGGATGTGCGTGTCAAGGTTGGTGATCCGAGAGATCAAGCGGGCGCGGGGACTGGTTACATAGGAACGGTTGCGGTGCAGGAGCTTTTTTTCAATCTGATCCGTGATATCTGGTTTGATACGGCCCGAAACGAGGACTATATTGATTTTGCAGGACGTTTTTATCTCAAACAGTCCAACAATGATGATTTTTCGCCTTGTGATATGGGGTGTCAGGCGGAAAATCCCTATCTGCCGAAATGCGGTGCAAAAAAGGAAACGGATGCCTGTCATACGGACGATATTGATCCCAAATGGAAACAAAATGCCTCTGATGTATTACAGACCTATCTCAATGCGGAATTGATCAATATCTGGAATCGATACAACCAAGAAGGGCTTGAGCTGGAGATGAAGCCTGAGGTTCTGGAATATGGGTGGGGCGGTGCCGGTATTTGGTTTAACAGTGTGGCGCAGGTGAACGGGGCTTTTGCTTCTTCGATGTATGATTTTCCTTCGATGGATAAATATCCCAATATGATGGAACGGGTGCGGGCCAAGAAAACCAAGACAGATGTCGACAATACGAGTGGGATGTTTGATCCCAATATCGGGGAGGATTCTACAGGTCAGTACGAGGCCAGTGATCCCAATGCCAAGACTCTTGCCATCGTTCTGCACAAGGTCCATGAATACTGGAACCGTGATAATAAAAACTCCAAAACAACAGAAAAAGTGGTTACGACAGGTGCGCTCGAAAACGGCATGAATATGGTTTTCGGGACAGAAGGTTTGTTTGCCATGACGAGCGAGAATAATCATGTGCACCCGCTGGCCCAGCTTGTCATGCTGGGTAAGGGGCTTGTGGAAACCGCGATCAGAAACGTGGCGGGTTCGACAACGGCTTCGGCTTTAGGAGGATTGTTCGGATCTATGGTCCCTTCTGCCGGACCTTTTGCAGAAGTCGTCAGCAGGTTTGCGCTTTCAACCGCGATTATTGGTCTGACGGCTGGTGTTGTGTTGTATTATGTGGTGCCCTTCCTGCCCTTCCTGTATTTTTATTTTGCTGTGGGATCATGGATCAAGACCATTTTCGAGGCTATGGTGGGTGTGCCGCTCTGGGCTTTGGCACATTTGCGGCTGAGTGGGGAAGGCCTGCCTGGCGAAGGGGCTTCCAACGGATATTTTCTGATTTTTGAAATTTTTGTCCGCCCTGTCTTGTCAGTTTTCGGTCTGATTGCGGCTCTGGCCATTTTCGCGGCCGAGGTGCGAATCCTGCATTTTGTCTGGTCGTTGGTCACTACCAATGTCGGCGGATTTAACGCCGACGCTACGATTGGTCTGGGCGGGGATATCAATTTCAAGCGTTCTATTATAGACCAGTTTTTCTTTACGGTCTTGTACGCCATGATTGTCTATATGCTGGCGACAACCAGTTTCAAACTGGTTGATAGAATTCCAGATCAGATTTTACGCTGGATGGGCGCGGGTGTATCGTCCTTCAGCGATATCAATCAGGATTCGATTGAAACAATTACGCGCTATGTTGCCACAGGCGGTTTGACGGCAGGTCAACAGATTGTAGGCGGCGTGAATCAATTGGGAAGAGGTCTGGGGGGCGCCATTGGACAGACCCTGAATATGGGCGGGCCAAAGGTACCATAGAGAATAAAGGTTTGAGGGAATAATGCATATAACACGCAAAGATTTTATTCGGTATGCGATTTTACCCGGGTTTCGGTCGCGGTTCTCTGATCTGTTTGGGTCGGGGTTTCAGTATATTCCCTATTTTCTGGCGCTGGTGTTTGCCGCTGTGCGTTTGCTTCCGCCCTCCCACCCTTATTGTAGTCCAGCAAATGTGGGGCGGTTTGGTTTGACCCATGTATTGGCGGAATCCTCCAGAAATATTGTGTTTTCGTGGCGGAATATTGATCAAATCCTGTTATTTGGCAGTGTGCTGGTCGGGCTTGTGATTGTCGCGTTTCAAATGTGTTTTTTTATCATGGCCTTGTTTATCCAGCCCGTGATGGCGGCGGTCGCCTTGCCCACAAATTTTTCCGGCTTTTTTATCACGCCCGCCGCTACGCGGGCGCAGGATCTGGCGGGGATCATGCTGGAGCTTGTGTTCGGCGTGCCCAATATCTTTTATTCGTGTATCTCGGATATGGGTGTGGTCTGTCACAATGCGGATGGGGCCAATATTACAAGCTCTAACGGGCAAAAATGGGCGATGGAGCCCGATGCCTTTCCTATGCCGCTCCACGAGGGATTGCACCAGATGTTCCAGCTTTACAGTCTGGGCTTGCTGGTGGTGGGAGCTTTTATCACAGCGTATTTCATTGCTATGATCGTGCTTGAAACGGCAGAAAGCGGGACACCCTTTGGAAGACGCTACAACAGAATCTGGGCCCCCATCCGTTTTGTGGTGGCGTTTGGGTTATTGGTGCCTGTGGGGTATGGGCTGAACTCTTCCCAGTATCTTGTGCTCTATGCGGCAAAATTCGGGTCAGGTTTTGCCACGAATGGCTGGAATCTCTTTAATGCGGTTTTGCTGGATGAAGCTGGTGCGGCAGTCAAAAGTCTGGCTTCTACGGAGGACACATCGGGCCAAAGTCTGGTGGCACAACCCAATCCGCCGGAAGTCGGGACATTGTTGCAATTTATGTTTGTCGCCAAAACCTGCGCGGAGATGGAAGATGCCGCGAACAAGAATGCGGGAAATGGGGCAAAGGCCATCCAGCCCTTTGTCGTGGATAATATTTTTCGCTTGCCAAACAATAATTTGCCGATTGCACAGGGGACGACCTATCAAAATTTTATTAATTTTGCCGATGGCAGGGATCAGGTCATTATCCGCTTTGGCCGTGAAGACAAGGAAAAATACGCGAACTATATGGGGCATGTGGCTCCCATCTGCGGGGAAATGACGTTTAAACTTGCAGATCCTCGCCCTGCTACGCCGGTCAATCCCGGGGACAAGCCTGCGGAAAAAGGTGTGGCGACCATGCAAGAGTACTACTTTGTTATTCTCAAAGAGCTATGGTACGACACCTTTACGGATAGTTTCGGGATCGGAGAAAATTACCCTCAAAATTACGTCAAAAAATATTCCAAATATAATCAGGACGTAAATGCGGCCATGCCCGGGCCAGACTATAAACAGGAGTTGCAGGATTTTTATGCGAACGATCTGCGCGGCGCTATGACTGGGGAAGATGTGAATGGCTTGTTTAGTCTCTTTGGTGGAGGCCCCCCGAACGCTCTTAAGGAAATGCAAGACTCCGGTCGCTGGAATGTTGATAAAAACCTGAAGGAAAAAGGCTGGGCGGGGGCCGCGATCTGGTATAATAAAATTGCAGAAATGAACGGGAATTTTATTACGGCTGTGCTGAATATCCCGATCCCTGTGCGCTATCCGGCGGTGATGGAACAGGTCTACGAAAAAAAGCGCCAGCACGAACAAAATATCACCTTTAACCAGCGTTTCAATCCGGCAATGCAATCCAAGGACGCGCCTGGCAAAGAGGCTGTGGACAGTGAAAAGGCCCTCGTGTACTGGAAAGCCTTTGATTACTGGCAACAGGGGGATTCGGCCACAACGGCCCACTCCGCACCCACTGGCAATGCTGTGGTGGATATCATGAACAGTTTGATGGGGACGGAAGGCCTGTTCGATATGCGCCGCAATACCAATGTGCATCCGCTGGCGCTCCTTGCGGGTGTTGGAAAATCTCTGATCGAGGCGGCTGTCCGTAACCTGACTTATGCCGCTGTAGGGGGAGCGGCTGGAGCGGGTCTGTCTACGATCAGTGCTTTCTTTGGCGCAACGGCCTCTGTCTTTTCAGGCTTTCTGGTGACCATTGCTATGGTGGCTATTACGGCGGGTTTTATTCTGTTCTATGTCGTTCCGCTTTTGCCTTTCATTTATTTTTTCTTTGCCTTCGGAGGCTGGGTGAAGGCGATATTTGAGGCCATGGTGGGTGCGCCCCTTTGGGCTTTGGCGCATTTGCGGATTGATGGGAACGGGCTTTCGGGTCAGGCCGCGCTCAGTGGATATATGATGATCTTCGAGATTTTCCTGCGGCCCATTTTGATGGTGTTTGGCTTGATTGCCAGCATCTCGATTTTTGCCGCGCTGGTGAGTGTCCTGAACCAGATTTTCGATCTGGTCACGATGAACGTCGGCGGGTTTGACGTGAAGGGGGAAATGAATGGTGACGTCGCTTCAAAATTATCTTCCATGCGCTCGGCGGTGGATGAGTTTTTCTATACAATTATCTATACCATTATTGTCTATATGATGGGGATGGCATCGTTCAAACTGATTGATGCCATTCCGGGGACCATTTTGCGGTGGATGGGCCAGTCTGTGACCACCTTCAGCGATGGACGCGAGAATTCCGCTGAAGGGCTGACCGGTATGGCCAGTGTTGGTTCACAACAGGTTATGGGGCAATTGGGTGGCGGCCTTCGTAATCTTTTGAAAAAATAAGTGTCATTAAAAACAGGTGTACGGTTTGGAATGTCGACAGGGACAAGAGTTTTGAAATATGCAATATTGCCCGGGTTTTTCCCCCGTGTGATGGATATTTTCAAGTCCGGTTTTGTTCATATCGCTTATATGATGGCCGTGATCTATTACAATGTCCGGCTTTTGCCCAAGGGCCACCCCTATCTTGATCCGAGAAATATGGGGCGGTACGGGATGCGGCATGTGATCGCCGAAGCGTCCCGCAATCTGGTTTTCAAACGGCAAAATCTTGATCAGATTTTTGTGTTTTTTTTGCTCTTGACGGGTGTGGTTTTGCTGTTCTTTCAGTTTTTTCTGGTGATTGTCGCGTTTGTGGCTGAAAATCCGGCCTATGCCTTGCCTTTTGTCGATGTTCTTTCAAATCCCAATGCCAATACAGGTTCTTTGGGCCCCACGCAAGATCTGGCTTTTATCCTGATGGATCGGATTTTTGGAATCAAGGGGATCTTTAACTCCTGTATTTCGGATACCTCGGCCGCAGGCCTGTGCAGGGACTTGCAAGGCAACCCCCTCCCCGATGAAGTCTCGACCTATCCCTTTCCCTTTCATCTGGCGCTTCACAAATTTTTGCAGTTTTATTCGTACGGCATTTTTCTGGTTTCTGTTTTTATCCTGATCTATTTTGTCGTGACGGTGATTGCCGAAACGGCACAAACTGGCACGCCTTTCGGACAGCGCTTCAACCGCGCGTGGGTTCCGATCCGCTTGATCGTCTTTTTTGCGCTTCTGGTGCCCATGAATATCGGGGGGGATAACGAGGGCCTGAACGGTGCGCAACTCATTACATTTCGTATCGTCAAGATGGGATCCAATTTTGCAACGAATGGCTGGAGCTATTTTAACAGGAATGGCGGGGGGAGCAAGACATCCAATAACGCCATGAGCCAGCAACAAGATATTGTGGCCCAACCCAATATCCCCGAAGTCAATGGGTTATTACAGGCCATGTATGTGGCCAATACATGCCGTGCCGCTTATGCGCTGGGCTATGGGGAAACAGTGGATGGTTATATTATCAGAACGCCGCCGCCCGATTCCATTATTCCTGGTCTGGGTGGTCTGGGGCTTACACCCGATGCTATCGAATTTAACACAACAAACTTCAAACAGGCCCTCGATTTTTCCTACAATGGAAACATTACAATCCGTTTTGGTGTTTTGGGGAAAGAAAATCCCTTAAAAGCAGGTGTTTTGGATGAAGAATACAACCAGTACAAGGGCAATGTAAAGCCATTATGCGGGGATATTACCCTTCAGACGGTTGCCGTGACAGAACCCGGATCACAGAAAATTCAGGAAGAATACTATAATATTCTTCGCCAGATGTGGAACGACAGGGATTTTAGACAACAAGCCGAATGTCAGGTCAAGGTCCATACCCAGTATTCACAGGATCCAGGCTGTACGCCTTTGCCGGATAATGATTTTGCCGCTGACAAGATCACCACATACACCCAGAAAGTCCAGTCTGCTGTCAACAAGGGGATCGCGGAACAAAGAGCCAAAGGAGATTTCGGGGTCCCTAAGGAACTGATCGAACGGGGCTGGGCAGGGGGTGGTTTGTGGTATAACCGGATTGCGGCCATGAATGGTGCAGTGACATCTGCCACGCTGAATTTGCCACACCCTTCAAAACAACCCCTCTTGATGGAAACGGCGGTCAATAGTAACCGGAAGCAGAACAAAAGCCTGACGGCGGACCAGCAATTCAACCAGAATATGGCCGATTCCAATGGGACCAACGTGCTATTGGAAGTGAGCGACAAAGATCGCGAACTCTTGATCCCGATGACGCATTCCTTTGATTTCTGGGCCCAGAACGGCGCACAGCAAGGAAGTGCGTATTCCAATCCCACAGGAAATGTAGTCATTGATTATATGAACAATATTCTGGGAACAAGCGGACTTTATGATATGCGTAAAAATACGAAAGTACATCCTCTGGCCCAGCTGAGCGCATTGGGCAAGGGCATGATAGATTCCGCGATTACAAATGTAGCCATTGCAACGGCGGGCGCTGTGGGCGGGAGTGCCGGCAGTTTACTGGGCCCTTTCCTCAGTGGAACGGCCACGGCGGCTTCGGGCTTTTTATTTGCGGTTGTGGCGGCGACTCTATCGATCGGGATATTGCTGTACTATGTCCTGCCTTTCATGCCTTTTATTTATTTTATGTTTGCGGTCAGTGGCTGGGTCAAAAGTATTTTTGAGGCCGTTGTGGCCATGCCGTTATGGGCTTTGGGTCATCTGCGGATTGATGGAGAAGGCTTGTCGGGGCCAGGGGCCTTGAACGGATATTTTCTGCTACTGGAAATTTTTCTACGCCCGATTTTGACATTATTCGGATTATTGGCCAGTATCAGCATTTTTGCCGCGCTGGTGTCTGTTCTCAATCAGATTTTTGATCTGGTTGTCGCCAATGTAGGAGGTTTTGACCATCAACTGGAATCAAGTGTTGCCGCAGGAAAAGGACCGGCCGGTGTCACGGAAAAACTGGAATTTGCCAAAAGCACGATTGATGAATTTTTCTATACCTGTATGTATGCGGTGATTTGCTACATGATGGGGCTGTCTTCTTTCAAGCTGGTGGATCAGGTGCCCAATCATATCCTGCGTTGGATGGGGATGGCGGGTCTTTCAACATTTCAGGAGAATGCCGGTGATCCGGCTGGTCAGCTGGCGGGGAGGGTGTATCAGGGCACCGAGCTTTTCAAACAGCAAATGGCTGAACAAGCCGATGGGATGGGTGGAAATCTCGCTTTGTTGACGTTGAGATAAGGGGCCACCACAGCCCCTTATTGTATAACATGTAGAGGCTGGACGTGTATTGTGTGGCGAAAGGCATCCGGATAGTCCCAGTGTATGGTGTTGAAGGGTCCCTGAGCACTCTCAAGCGGTTTCCATTTTCCAAAAATTTCTCCGGTTTCTCGTGAAATCCAGACTTTTTCAGGGGATGCCAGCAACATTTGTTCCAGATAATATTTGATCCTGTCTTCGCGGTGCGCTGTTTTTTCTTCGAGTTCGATCAAAAGTTTATAAAGGGTTTTGTTTCTTTCAAGCGCTTCGGCCTGTTCCAGATAGTTTTTGGCCACGCCGTAAACACCGGCCTCAAGCGCCGCTTTTCCGGCGGCCAACAAACCGTACGTGTTTGTTTTGTGATGAGTGAGGAGCTGTTCTATCCATGAAAGCCGAAACAGAAAATCTTCTCTTTTTTTATCAGGCAGTAACGTATCCCACTGGGATAAAAGGTCGGGATGGGGGGCGTGTTTCCATGCATTCTCTATGGCGTATTTTGCCTTTTTGTTCTGACCATTCCGGAAATAATGTTCTGCCAGTACAAGCACAGTGGGCGCAAAAGCAGGGTCCAGTTTTAAAGCGCATTTGACACGGGAGAGGGCCTGAGCAGGGTGCCCCGATTTTTTGTCCTGCTCTGCCTGTATCAGCAAAAGCGTTATCCGGTCACTTATAATTTTTTCAGGTTCCAGAATTTTTTGTTTTTCAAGACGTTTGAGCAAGGTCAGGGCTTCGGGCCATTGATGAAGTTTCAGAGAAAGATCATATGTTAACTTCAAAATCCAGTGTTGCTGGGGATAAAGGGAGAGGGCTTTGCTACATAGGGCCAGAGCTGTTTCGTAGTCCGAGGCGTCAAGGGCGGTTTGCAACAGGCCACGAATGCCCAGAAACGCCGAATCTTTATGATCCAGAAGCGCTGTGAATTTTTCCCGTGCATCGGCTTCCCGCCCTTCGAGGCGGGCGACTTGTGCCTGCAGGAGAAGAGACAGGCCCTGTGTATTGGAAAGATATTTCTGGGCAAGGGCGGCGTGTCTTTTGGCGGTCACAGTGTCACCCGCCGCGACAGCCGATAATCCGGTTGTCAGGGCGGTATACCCCTTTTCCCGCGCCCTGATGGTTTTGTACCGCTTCAGGCTTTTGGGAAAATCAAGAATAGTTCTGAAAATCCGATAGAAAAAAAGAGAGGCAAGAACAAGGGCGAGCAAAAGGAGCAAAAAAAAGCCCAGATGAAGTGTGATAGCGTAGTCTTTCCAGTGAATCTGTACGTCTCCGGATTGATCTGCAATCCATACGGCGAGCGTGACCAAAAGCCCAACTTTCAAAGCAAACCACAACGCTTTGATCATGTTCTCTCCTTGTGTTTTTCAAAAGCTTCTATAATAACACTTTGTGTTTCAACAAGTTATTGAGCTGTGTACGCATCGGATTTTTGCGGCATGGTAATTCGTTTGGGAACAGGCATGGCGCTGTCTGGTTTATAGAGGTTGATTCCGGTTTCATCGTTTTGAATATACTGAGGTGCACCCAAAGTTTTGCGCGTTGCGGGAGAGTGTTTTAAAACCGTACTCAAAAGCGCGTTGATTTTTTGGGCGGACAAGGCCCCCTGTGCCTGTTGGAGCCATGGCTGTGCAAGGCGTCCGGCTTTTCCGTCCAGCGTCCGGATGGTAGAAATCGCACCATCAATATCGCCGGAATCCAAAAATTTCTGGGCCTTTGAAAGGGTTGCCTGAACGGGTGTCCCCGTGATCAACTCTCCATTTTTTTCAACCTGAAACAAGGTGTTCATGTGCGCCTTTGTCCGCTCTGTCAGGGATACGTTTTCGCCATTGAGGGAGGCCATGACAATTTCTTCAGTCAGGGCTTTGAGTTCATTGGCAAGGCCTGCAGGGGTTAAGACCCCTTTTTCAGCTTGCGGTGCAAGACGTTCGAGGGCAGAGGTGAGTTCAGGATTGTCTGGCCCCACCACTTTTTGCAAAAGGGCCAAGTCTTCCGAAAAGGGTGTGTTGTCGTGGTCCAGAGTCGTGCGCAGTTGTGTAATTCCGAGCAACAAGGCGGCCGCTTTCAGGTCATTGGTGGGAACACCCTCGAAGGCTTGCCCCAAAACGGTACTTTGGGCACGGGCCGATTCCAGCTGGGTTTCCAGTGCGCCGTGCGCAGAATTGAATCCATCCAGCAAGGCGCCGAGTTCGGAGAAGGCTTCCTGTGTCAGGCCGTTACCCGTGTTTTGCCACATATTCAGGCGCTGAAGCATGTCTGCCAGCGCGGGCGACTGGCCGAGCGCCGTCATCTGTTGCCCGAGTTTTTGGGCATGTTCCTCCAGCGTGCCTGAGTCTTGTGCCAGAATATCGCCGGATAGTTCCTGTGCGGTGGTGACAGCATTCCCGATACTTTGTCCTATGGCACCAGCCCGTTTTTCAATCTCCGGAATTTCAGGGAGAACCGTTCCCAAAAAGGAAGAGGGTCTGTCTGTTTCAGGTGCGGTATTTTGTGATGTGGCGACGTCTTGATCGGGCGTTTTGGTGTTGCGGGGCCATAGCAGGACGATGAAGGCCGATAAAATAACAAAGGCCAGCGCCAGAAGGATCCAGATCTGCCGGTCAGGCACGCCTTGCATTTGACGGGCGGGAGGTGGTAAAGGCGTACGTTCGGTTTTTGGTACAGAAGAAACGGAAGTGAGAGATGTCTGGGGCGTGGAAAGAGGCGTAGTCGGTGTTTCCAAAGGCACGGTGACTGGTTTGGGGCCGCGCTGTACTGCGGCTATTGCTGGGGTTGGAGGAGAAGGTGCTCCAGACAGGAGATCCGAAAGATCAACGCCATGTGTGCGGGCGGCTTGCAAAATGGTTTCGCGGCGCAGAGCCGGAATGATATCCCGTTTTTTCCAGCCCTGTATTGTTGTAACAGCGACTTCGATTTTTTTTGCCATGGGCCGGATACCACCAAAGCGTTCTATGATCTCGCCGGCGTTTTGCAGAGGCATTTCCAAAAAGTCTTCCTGTTTTTTTACGACATTCATCGGGTCTGGCCTTTTGGTTTCAAGGGGTTTTCCATGTTCAAACTTCTCTTAAACACACGCGCTCTGCCAAATCGAGCAGAGACTTACCATTGGGGTGTTTTGCGCTGTACGCACCCCTCCAAGGAGCAGGGTGTACGCACACTAGCACGCTTTCACTGATGCATAAAGCGTTTATCGTTGCCAGAGTGTATTCCATCGCAAGGCGTGTGATGATATCGAGGAAAATGGCCGCCGTACGTTTGGAAAAAAAGAGCACGGCGGATATCTGGCCTGCTTTGAGGGCGGACAGGGTCTCGGGGGTAAAAGTCGGCAAGGGACAAGCTTTATAGACGCGTTTTTCATGCAGGACTATGCCGCATATTTCGCACAGAGGGCGCAGAGGTCTGGCAACAAGGTCTCCGCGCAGATACAGGTAAGGTTTTGAAAAATTTGTGGTATGGCTCTGAACGAGCGCGACGAGATCTGCGCCGGTACCTTGGGCAGAAAAAACGGGATCAAACCCGCATTGTTTTGCTGTTTCGGCTGTTTGATCTCCGACAGTAAAGAACCGGATGTCGGGGGGGAGGGGCGCCTGAAGGCTGTTTTTGAAAAAGCGGACACCTGCCTGACTGGTGAAGAGCAGGCCTTGATAGGATGCAAGATCCGGCAGAGAAAAATCGAGCGGTGTTATTTCCAGAAGGGGGGAAGACAGTGTTTCAAATCCAGCGGCTTCAAAAGCATTTTGCGTGGTTATGGCATCCTCCCGTGGTCGTGTCACAAGGATTTTGGGGCGGGCTGTCGTCATATCGCGTATTATCCTCCGAATTGAGAGGGAAACGGGCCTGAAAAGAGCCCTTCCGGCAAGCATGTACGCATACGGTTTCCGATTTTAGAGCCGAGCGTTTCTGCTTCTTCAACTGTGGTAACTTTTGCTGTGCCCTCGTCACTGAAAAAAAGCGCACCATTCGGTGAGGCAACATGCACGCGGAGATGAAGGTGTCCATTTTTGTCCATAGCGTAAGCGCCGATTGGCGCGCGACAAGACCCTTGCAAGGCTTGTACAGCCTTGCGCTCTGCTTTCACACAAAGTATTGTATTGTAACACGATATATGGCTAAAAATGGCTGATATCTCTTCGTGATCTGTGCGTGTTTCTATCCCGACTGCGCCTTGTCCCGCCGAAGGCAACATGTCATCAGGATCTAAAATAATGTCTGCGTAATGGGCGAGATGAAGGCGGTTCAGTCCTGCCATGGCAAGGAGGGTAGCCTCCACTTGTCCCGCCTGTACCTTCTCGATGCGGGTCTGTACGTTTCCCCGTAAGGGGACCATTTCAAAATTTGGTCTCTTTCGTAGCAAAAAGGCGGCGCGGCGCAGGCTCGCGGTTCCGATCAGGGTTCCTTCAGGAAGATCGGACAGGATGTACGTCTCTCCAGCGGGTTTTATTTTGAAGGCCGGAGTGAGAAGAAGCGCATCGCGGGGATCTTCACGGGGTAACATATGGTCAATCGCCAACCCTTCCGGCAGGGCGGAGTCCATATCTTTCATGGAATGGACCGCCGCATCAATGGTGCCTGCCAGAAGGGCTTCTTCGATTTCCTTTGCAAATAAGGCCTTGCCGCCTGAATCCTGATCCAAAAGCCTGTCTCTCTGTTGTGGGGTCCAGTCGCCTGATGTTTTGATGACGATGACCTCTGTAGAGATTTCGGGGTGAGTCCGATGTACTGCTTCGCAGACCATGCGGGTTTGGGCCAGCGCCAAGGGGGACCCCCGTGTCCCGATACGGATTTTTTCCGGTGTGCGTTTCATGATGCTGTTCATAACCAATTTTAAGACTTTTGTCATGTGGCTTGCGTTCAAGAGAGAGCTGGATCAGGAAAAAAGAGTGTTTTTTACCGGCGCTTCTGTGCTAAATCCTTTACCTGAGACAGAATCTTGCGTATTCCTAGATGGTGTTGGAAACCGTTTTGTTACTTGAAAAAACCAAAGGAACCCTATGTCCGTCCGTCCCCTTGCCCAGACCGCGCCTGATCAACAACATGATCATATCCTGATTCTGGATTTTGGGTCTCAGGTCACGCAATTGATTGCGCGTCGTTTGCGCGAAAGCGGGGTCTATTGTGAAATTTGGCCGTTCAACACCGCGGATGAAGCCAAGATTCGGGCTTATAGCCCCAAAGGGATTATTCTGTCCGGTGGGCCGTGCAGTGTAACGGAAGACGATTCGCCCCGTGCACCGGACTGTGTTTTTACCATGGGATTGCCGGTTTTGGGTATTTGTTACGGTCAGCAAGTCATGGTTCAGCAACTCGGCGGCAAGGTCGAACCCGGGGAAACGGCGGAGTTCGGGCGGGCCTATGTGGATGTCGTGGCGCATAATAGCTTGCTGGACGGGGTCTGGGACAAAGGCGCACACGAGCAAGTCTGGATGAGTCATGGCGACCGTGTGACGGATTTGCCGCAAGGCTTTGAAATTGTCGGAAAATCAGAAGGCGCGCCTTATGCGATTCTGGCGGATGAAAAACGCAAGTTCTATGGGGTGCAGTTTCACCCCGAAGTGGTGCATACACCGCATGGTGCGGCGCTGTACCGGAATTTTACGCATAATGTCTGTGGCTGTAGGGGTGACTGGACCATGGGCGCATTCAAGGAGGAGGCTATAGCCAAGATCCGTGCGCAGGTGGGCTCCGGCAAGGTGATCTGTGGTCTGTCGGGCGGCGTGGATTCGTCTGTGACCGCGGTTTTGCTTCATGAGGCGATCGGGGATCAACTGACCTGTATTTACGTCGATACGGGCTTGATGCGCACCGGTGAAAGTGCGCAGGTGGTGGATTTGTTCAAGAATCACTATAATATCCCCCTCATTCACGAGGATGCGAGCGAGAAATTCCTGAGCGGTCTGGAGGGGATTTCAGACCCCGAAATGAAGCGCAAACTCATCGGTCAGCTTTTTATTGATGTGTTTGATGCCTGCGCCCAGCGGGTCGGCGGTGCAAAGTTTTTGGCGCAAGGCACGCTGTACCCCGATGTCATCGAATCGGTGAGCTTCACCGGCGGGCCGTCTGTCACGATCAAATCCCACCATAATGTCGGGGGTTTGCCGGACCATATGGATCTGAAACTGGTGGAGCCCTTGCGGGAGCTGTTCAAGGACGAGGTGCGCGCTCTGGGTATTGAGCTCGGCATGCATCCCGATTTCGTCAAGCGCCACCCGTTTCCGGGGCCAGGCCTTGCGATTCGTATCCCGGGCGAGATTACGGCGGAAAAGCTTGAAATCTTGCGTAAGGCTGACACGGTGTATCTGGAGGAAATCCGCAAGGCTGGCCTGTATGACGCGATCTGGCAGGCGTTTGTGGTGCTTCTGCCCGTGCGGAGCGTGGGTGTGATGGGCGATGGGCGGAGCTATGATTATGTCTGCGCTCTGCGTGCCGTGACCAGCACAGACGGCATGACGGCGGATTATTACCCCTTTGACCATGCGTTTTTAGGCAGAGTGGCCACGCGCATTATCAACGAAGTGCGCGGCATTAACCGTGTGACCTATGACATCACGTCCAAACCCCCCGGAACGATTGAGTGGGAGTGAGGGTATGAACGATAACGAAAAAATATGGGCAGAACATGATCGTTGGTGTAAAAAAATTAAGTCGAATGATTCTTCTTTGAAAAGTGCTACAACACTTGGCGTAGATGAAGCGTTAAAAGCACACTTTTTGCTGGTCGAACATTTTACAGAAATAAACGGAGAGATAGGAGGGGTGGGTCCTAAAAGTATGGATCTATTAATTTCTTCTTTACATCGCGCTCATGTATCAATTGGAAATGAAAAAAAGTGGAAAACAAAGTATGAAATTATTGCAACCACTCTCTTTGGTTTAATAAAAAATCATCCATTTCATGATGCAAATAAGAGAACTGCATTTTTATGTACAATTCACTTGTTGAGAAAAAACAAATTAATGCTTACAGCGAAAAGTTCAGATTTTGAGGATTTTCTTGTAGAGATTTCTGAAGGAGGCATAGAACATAGAAAAAGATACAAAGAGTTTACCAAAAATTCGAAAGATCCTGAAGTTATGTATATTGCGTTTTGGTTAAGAAAAAATACAAGAGAATTAAAAAAAGAAAGGCATACAATTACATTTAGAGAGCTTCAGAGAATTTTGAAAAGAAATGATTATGACCTAATAAATCCACAAAATAATAGAATAGATGTAGTGAAATATAAGAAAAGTAGGTTTTCAAAAAAAATAACTGTTACGAAACTCGGAACCGTAGGTTTTCCAGGACTTGCAAAACAAGTTCAGCCCGGTGATTTAAAATGGGTTAGAGAACTCACTGGCCTTACAGATCAAAATGGTTTTGACTCTCAGACGTTTTATGAAGGGGAGGGCAATTTTTATACCTTAATTGCAAAATACGAAGCACCACTCCGTAG
>CAYGDY010000019.1:0-29002 GCA_964348795.1 uncultured Pseudobdellovibrionaceae bacterium
CCCCAGCAAAACCCCGTAATACAGTAATCCGCACAGATACCCGCCCAGATGCGCTTGCCATGCCACGTTCTGCATGATCATCCCGGGTAGGAGCATCACCGCGCCCCAGAGCAGAATCATCGGGTAGGGGCCTGATTTTGTAAAATTCTTAAAATTGGTCCGCCGGCCTGTTTTTTGCTCCTGCATCAGGAGGAGGGCCACAGAAAAATAGCCGCTCAAGCCCCCAGACGCCCCGATCACCGGCAGTATCGCAGTGGGCGCAAACGCCATGTAGGTGCCGGCCCCCACCAAGGTACACAGGAAAAAGAGCATGCAAGCCTGTTTCGGCCCATAAATTTTTTCAAACATCAACCCAAGCGACAGGAGCATCACACTGTTGAAGAGGAGGTGCATCCAGCCCCCATGCAAAAACGCATGGGTGAGGGGAGCGACAAAAGCCGTCCAGGGCAAGGGTTGTTCGTGGAAAAGGGCCTGCGTATACAGGGCGGGGGTAAAGCCGAACTGGTCATACAAGACAGCGCGCATCTGATCCGGCGTGAGAAGAAGTCCCAAATGCACCAGTAGAAAGAGTGCAACCAGAATCCGTGTAAAAAGGGGAATATTCCCGAAAGTGAAAAAAGCGGGTTTTTCAGCCCGTGTTCTGGCTAGTCGTTCGGCCTTGCGCTCTTTCAGGTATTGGGCCCGCCACACGGCTTCGCGGGCTTCCTGTTCGGCCTTGGCTTTTTTGTCTCGTGCCCGCTCTTCGGCTGTTGGAAAGGCAATAATGCGCGCCGAGGGCTTGTCTGGTCTGTCCGGCGGGTCATTGTTATTGGGGGTGTCGTTCATGGCCCCTATCATAGGTGTCTGACGCATAAACGCAAAAGAAAAAACGTACTGTCCGCCTTGTTACAGGGGAAGCAGTACGTGCAAGAAGTCTCAAAAAGGTTTAATAAGAGTCATGATAGTATAAAAATTTTCCGCTAGGCCATGCCGGGCTTGTAGCCGATGTCGGCATTTTTCAGGCGATCATATTTGTATGTTGCGGTTTCGTCGCCCGAAGGTTTCATAAAGGCGGGTGGCGTATATTTTGTAATAAATTTTCCAGCATTGGCAAGCATATCTGTCGTGGAAATTTTCAAATGCGCCATGCCGTGGGCCAGTTTTTCCATGACGTTGCCATAGGCGCTGGCGGCAATTTTTGTGCCGAGCACCACCATGTCCACGATTTTCCCAAGCTCCGGAATTTTACCTTCCATGACAGACCCGAAGGCACTGGCGGCGCGCAAGGTGATATCGGACAGGGAGCGTTTTTTGAGGGCTTTGCCGCCGCTCCCGCTTCCACCGGTGCTTTTTCCCGTGGAGGAACCGCTCTCTCCGCTTTCGTCTTCTGTGCCGCTTTCTTTGTTGTCGTTGATGACTTCGATATCCACGAAGGTCGGTGTTTGGAACGCAACAGGATAATATTTCAAGCGGGCGGGCTCAAGGTCTTTGCCGCTCAATCCGGCTTTGACTTCGATCCGGATTTTATCGGGATCTCTCCAGTCCAGCACCACACAATGGCTTTTGAAATCACCCGCTTGATGGCAGGTATGGACCAACCTTTTTCCTGGGTAGAAGGGTTCTATCACGCCAGCTTCGGCGAGAAATTCTTTGACATTTATTTTCATATGCACACCACTCCTCATTATCACACAGTTTGCTTCATCAGGCTTGCGCCCTTTATGTTTTTTATAGAAAGTAATCTTATCATGCCCTGAATTCCTTAAAAAAGACTTAACAGGATTTTCCTTTTGTGATTTATTTTCCATGGGATTATTTTTGTGTTTTATTTCAAGATTCTGCTATAATCAAAGAGGGCTTCCAGTAAGGGGAACGGACATGTTTCGGCGTTTGGCAATCATCTGTGGCATACTATTTCTGGCGGGGTTGGGGCCTGCTCTGGCCGCTGATATTTTTGTCAGGCCGCAAGAAGGAGGAAAGTCCTCCTCCGCAGAATCAGAAGAAAGCGGACATCCGGCGCGTCTGCCTGTCTTTAATGTCCCGCCTTCATTTCACTCTGAAAAACCATCCGATACAGGGCAAGAGGTGCTGTATCAGGATAAACGGGATACGGCGGCCCTGAAACAGAATAGTTTGGCGAGAATAAAAACTCTCGAGGACTGGGAGGCCAGTGGCCGCGAACCCCAGACCGAAGAAGAGATTTTGGCCTATGCCAGCGCCTCGCGGGCGGTGGAACAAAACCTGATGTACAAGCGCCATGAAAAGCTTGTGGCGTATATGGAGAGAAAAGAACGTCAAAAGGCCATAAGGCTTGCAAAGCAGAAAGAAGAACGCCTTGTGCTGAAAAAGGCGAACCAGACACAGGAGAAAGCAGGGGATATCTCCCCCTCCCAAAAACCGCATCATGGGGAAGAGGAAAAAAAAGAGCCGGCTCAGTCCCAGTCCCTACAGGATTCTCAGCTGAAAAAAGAACCTGTCCCGCTTTATGTGAATCCTGAAAGTTCCGCCTCGTCCCGCAAAGTCTTTGAATGATATTTCCTTGATGGTAAGGCTGTGCTATGGCTTTGCGTATGCCCCGTCCCGAAATGACAGTGTTGCAATTTCTCTCGCAACGATCCGATATTTATACGATTCGTTTCTGTCTTTTGTGTTTTGCGATGATCTTTTATGGTATGTATGGATTTCCTACACCCGACCAGCCCGGGCTGGTCGAGGTGGTGCTGGCCGCGCTTTTATTCTCGGCTGTCTCCTTTTCAGGCCTTTGGAAGGCGGTGGTGTTTGATTTTCAGGGACCTCTGTGGTTTGTGGCCGGACAGGTGTATCTTATTTTTGCCCTGACCGTGCCGTTTCTGATCGGTATTGCTTCGGGGCATGCGTTCTGGAGTGTTTTTCGGGATCTGGTGCCATTTCTATTTATGATGCTTCCGGTTTTTTTAAGGGATACACTTCAGGGCTCTTCTTCCAAAGGATCTTTTCTAATAGGAAGCCTTGTGGCATTAGGAGTTTTGCTGGCGCTCCGGAGCTTGCAGGATGTCCCCTTGTTTTCGCCCCTGCACTTGTTTCTGGGTGGTAGTACGCGGCTGGATTATCTGGCCAATATGCCGACTGTTCTATTCTCTGCTTTATTGTTTACCGGTCTGGCCTTGGAAAGGATCATGGGAGTGTGGACGGGAAGATCTGTGCTGTGGGGCGCCTTGTACGGGCTTTTAGGTTTTGTATGCCTCTGGCCCATAGTGCTCTCGGATCAAAGGGCCAGTGTCGGGGTTTTTACACTGGGACTTGCGTATTTTTTTGCCATGCATCTATGGCATAAACCATACCGGACCTTGTGTGTGCTGAGTGTGTTTTTGGCCGTTCTGGGGGTTTTTATTGGGGATGTCAGTGAGGTTATTTCCACTTTGCTCCGTAAGCAGGCGCTGGTGGGGTCCAACATGCGGTTTCAGGAAATCGGCGCGGTCTGGGACAATCTGCGGGGCGGGGTTTTGACGATTGTGCTGGGGCGTGGCTGGGGAGGCCAGCTGGCTTCGCCTGCGGTGGCGGGTATTGTGGTGAATTATACCCATGGATTTTTTTCAAGCATGTTGTTTAAAACGGGTGTGCTGGGCCTGATGTGCGGCCTGTGGTATGTAGGCACACTTTGTGCAGGGGTATTTGAGCTTTTGAAAAAGGCGCCTGTGGTGGCTATCGCCATTCTGGGGCCGGTTTTCATCGATGTGTTTCTTTATGCCAGCTTCAAATCTCTGGATTTCGGGTTTTTGCTCCTTTTGGGAGTGTTTGTCTCTCGGATAGAAGCTCAGCCTGCATTAGGGCACGAGCCATGCAATTAACGCATGACTGTTTTGCAAGACTATCTTGAAGCCCCTTTCATGTTTGGGTGTATACCATCGCCCAATGCAAGACTTTAATTTTGAAAGTGAATAATATTATGACTACAAATCAAGCCGTTTCGGCGGAAATAATGAAGGCTGATTTTTCTACAGTCTCCTACAATCAGGCCAAGAACCGTTATCGTGCGTTGCTGGCAAAAAAGGTACAACATATCAAAAATGTTTTTGATAAAAAGGTCCGTGCGGGACACGATCAAAAAGTGTTCCGGATGAAAAGTCCCAACGGAGTCAGCAACAGAATTTTCCTGACGGGTGTTGCGGCCAGAGCGTTGGGGGTTCACTCCGAAGGCCAAGAGGTTGTTGTAGAATATTCTGTCTAATCATCGCTTCAAAAGCGTTTGTTGGATGAATTAGCAGGCGGATACAGTCCGCCTGCTTTTTTATGCCAGAAACATTGCATCCCCTGTCTGGCTGTTGTATGCAGGAAGAGGGTATTTCAGGATCGGTGATTGATATGACCAGACCAGCCATTCTTTTGATTAACAGGGTGTATCCGCCTGTTTGGGGTGCAACGGGCCGTCTTTTGAGAGATCTGGCCCGAAGTCTTGCGCGCAAGGGCTGGGATGTCACGGTTTTGACCACGGGACCAAACGTCACGCCTGAGGAGTGGGATGGCGGGGTCCGTGTGGTGCGTGTGAAGGGACCAGAAAAACCCCGTTATATGCTGGGGTACATTGGTGTCTGGGTTAAATTGCTGTGGATGGCCTTGCGGATGGCACCCAGAGATCTTGTCGTGACGATGACAGACCCGCCTTTTTTGGCAACGGTCGGGGGAGTGTTATCCCTTGTCAAGAAAAGTCGTCATATCCATTGGTGTCAGGATTTATATCCTGATTTGTTTGCCCCTTTTTCTATCCGGCTCCCCCGTATTCTGCTGAAAATATGTCAGGCGTTAAGCCGGTTTGGCATGAAACGGGCCGACAAGGTCGTGGTAATCGGGCGGTGTATGCACGAAGTGCTGGAGGCGGCAATGCCTGATTCCCGAAAATTGGTGTTTATTCCCAATTGGCCGGATTTTGAACTGTCTTTCCCGCAGACCAGAGTAGGGTTTAATCAGGCCTCTGTTGTTGAACCGGAAGCTTATGACGAGGTGCTGAATGGATTCCGGTTGCATAATGACCAGATCAAGCACGGCCCCAAATTCCGTGTTTTATATGCCGGTCATATCGGACGGGCGCATCCGGTGGAGACGATTTTGGAAGCCGCGCGCATTTTACAGGAGGATCACCCCGAAATTGATTTTGTTTTTGTCGGGAATGGCCCGCAACATACCAGATTGATTCAGGAGCGTTTAAAACAGGGTCTGGAAAATATCCGGTTGTTGCCTTATCAGCCTGCCGAGCGTCTCAAGGATTTGATGGAAAGCGGGGATGTGCATCTGGTTTCCCTTCAGGAAGACGCCGTGGGTATGGTGGTGCCATCGAAATTGTATGCGGCGCTGGCCGCGCATCGTCCGTGCATCTTTATCGGTCCTTCTGATTCGGAAGTGGCCAAAGTGATAGAAGAGTTTGGGGCCGGTGTTGTGGTGCCGCAAGGTGCGGGCGCACAGCTTGCAGAAGAAATTCGTCAATTACGCCTGAGCAGTGACAGGTGGTTCTCGGCGCATACGGGTGCGGGGTCTGCCGCAGGGGTTTATGTGCCGATGACCTGTCTTAATATCTGGAGTGTTCTCGTTCAAGATCTTCTGGAATCAGGACATAAAGTGGCATGAAATTTACAACCCCACCTGCACGGATACAGGACGTTCCCTTTGTGGTGATGCTATGGGATCTTTGGAAGGCCCGTTTTTTTCTACTGTTCGGCGGGATGACAGGTCTTTTATGTGCGGTGCTTTTTGTTGCGATGGTGGTGCCTTTCCGGCAGGCCCATATGACGGTTATGCCCGCCGATTTTTCGGGGTTTTTTCACAAAACCGCCTTTGAATCAGGCACGGGGCGTGGAGAAAGTCGTGACGGAGCGCGGGAGGGCGGATTTCCTGCAGGGCAGGCTTTTTCGGAGTTTCAAGCCAAAATGCATGGACCCGCCGTGGCCTCTTTATTGTTGCGCAGTCCGGACATTGTGCGCGGCCTTCAAGCAGACAGCGTGTTTTATTTTTCCAAACCTGAAACGGAGTGGACACCTGAAAAACTGGCAGAATATATAGAAAAAAGAGTTGTTGTGTCTCCGGTCGGGGAAACACTCATGCGCAACATAACATATTGGCATGCTGACCCCCGCTTTTCTGTATTTTTTTTGCAACGACTGCAGGCCGTGACGGATAACCTGATCCGTTACGGGATCAGGAAAAGCGTTGATGAAAGGATTTCCTATTTGCGGGACGCATTGGTGCATATCGTGAATCCTGAACACCGGCGCGCTGTGACAGACTTGTTGATGGAGCAGGAGCGGTTGCGGATGTTGGTATCCATGGAGCAACCTTTTTCTGCCACTGTGGTGGAGCAAGCGTTTGTTTCGCCCCGTGCGGTCTGGCCAGATTTTTCTCTAGTGGTGGTGGTGTGTTCTGTTACAGGTGTTTTTCTTGGATTTTTTTGTTTTCATGCATGGCGGGCGTCTTGTCTGATAGGCGCACAAAAAAAAGTTTCCGCAGAAAAAATTGTGCAGGACACATCTGATTTCAAAGCCCGTCTGGAGGGTATGAGGAAGGGATGGCACAAGGGGCGTGGTGATAACAATAATCAACGCCCTTTGACAGGAAAACACACCGGCAAAAAAACAGATGTTTCTTCCGATGCGGCCGAGTGATTTTTCAAAAATCCCGTTAAGTGTAGTGATCGCAACAAAAAACGAAGCATCTCGTATTGCGGGATGTTTGAAAGCCTTACACCGTTTCGATGATGTCTGGGTGGTGGATTCTGGGAGTACGGACGGAACTTCCGGTATTGCACGGGCGTATGGGGCGCAGAGTATAGATTTTAAATGGAATGGCGCGTATCCGAAGAAAAGACAATGGATACTCGATCAGGTGCCTTTGCGCCATGACAGGGTGTTGTTTGTGGATGCGGACGAGATTTTACCGCCTGCACTGGTTGACGAAATTTCCAGGTTGGATTGGGCTTGTGCCGGATACTTTATCAAGGGATGCTATATGTTCGAGGGGAATTTGTTGCAATATGGGTTATGCAACAAAAAACTGATGCTTTTGGATCGCCGGAAAATGATGTTTCCTGTGGTGGATGATCTGGATCTGGACGGTATGGGGGAAATTGAAGGGCATTACCAGCCTGTTTTAAAACCGGATTTTCAATCGGAACATATCGGCATGTTGCACTCTTCCCTGATTCATGAGGCCTTTGAAGAACAAGAATCATGGCGGGCGCGCCATATCCGTTACGCAAGGTGGGAAGTTGGGATGAACCGGAAAAAAGCGTGGCCATGTGATCCCGATCCGGTGCGTCAGAAACTCAAACGTCTGTTTCGTGCCGTGCCCTTTCGTCCCTTCTGGGCTTTTATGCATTGTTATATTGCAAAACAAGGATTTCGAGATGGCATGGCGGGGTATCGTTTTGCAAGAAGCCGTGCGTGGTATTACAAAAAAATTCAGGATTTCAGTCGCCAGTAAAGAGCTGGAAAAAACTGCCGGAGACACCAGAAAAAATATTGTAGGTACTGGATCGTGTAATTCCTGAGTGGTCCAACGCATTTCAGGTTTTTGCGGATCGTATATTGTTCGGTCCGGCCCAGACGGGATTTTTTCTGGGATATTCCGCCGCTTTCAAAAAGACACAAGGGGAACGACAAATAGAATATTGCAGGATTGTTCCGCAAAAAACGCAAAGTGAAATCATAGTCTGCGGCGATGGTGTAAGTGGTATTATAGCGCAGGGTCTGGATGTCTGAACGCCGGTAGAGCATCGCTTGATGGTGCGTGATCATACCGGTATGCCATGCGGCATGACGGGCCTTTTTCATCTGGGGCAGATGATCTGTGAAAGATTCAAGAGCATCCCCATATACAAAGGATGTGTCTGCCGGAATAGTGTGCCGGAGTTGCGCCAGCGTATCAGGAAAAGCTAGCATATCTCCGGCATTGAGAAACAGGACATAGGTGCCCTGTGCGCGGTCTATCCCTTTGTTCATCGCATCATACAGGCCGGTGTCGGGCTCCGAAATCCATTGTGCAGATGTTGTTGCAAGAAAAACGGGGGTAGAATCCTCCGAGGCGCCGTCGATGACAATCCATTCAAAATCACGACACGTCTGGGATTTCAGAGAAGAACACGTTCGCCGTAATCCGGAAAGATTGTTGCGCGTCACGGTAATAACTGAAAAAAACAATTCGTTGTGTCGTGCATTTCTCAAAAGGGACGGCGTATCAGTCATCTTTCAAATCATCAACAAAAATGGCTGTGACTGCAAGATTGGAGAGGATCTGGCTGATATCTTTCGCGCTTTGCATGAAATCAAATGGCTTGGGATCGCGGGGCACTATAAGAATCGAACCCGGGGGGATTTTAACAGGATCGAATTTCCATGAAGAGTCGGAAACAGGTTGTGCCGCGCCATTGGGGTACAACACAAACATCCGGTCCCGATCGGCATTATAAGTAAACCCTCCTGCTTCGCGGATATAGTCATCAGGCGTTTTATCTTGCTGAAATTGCAGAGAGGCAGGAGAGAGAACTTCTCCTGAAACACGCACACTTAAGGTTCGTTTTGGGATGAAAATCCGGTCATTGGCTTCAAGAAGAAGATCAAGTGCCGGATCGGCCTCGAGCTTTTCGGGATTGGATTCCACCGTCAAGCGCCCTATGCCTTTGGCTTCTCGTAATTCTGTGGCGAGGGCGCGGGCCTCCGCAATTTTTTGTACATTGAG
This sequence comes from uncultured Pseudobdellovibrionaceae bacterium, assembly GCA_964348795.1. Taxonomy (GTDB): domain Bacteria; phylum Pseudomonadota; class Alphaproteobacteria; order Micavibrionales; family Micavibrionaceae; genus JADLAT01. Next base: position 8,680 of record CAYGDY010000019.1, read on the forward strand.
TTCATCATCATCGGCCTCAAGCGCGGAAGCGATAGCTTGTTCCATGTTGCGGGCCTGCGCATGGAAGCGTGCTTCCTCGGCTTTGCGTTCGGTTTCGCGGCTGAAAATGGCGCCGAGGGGATAGGCCTGTTCTGTCAGACCGCCTGCCCGTTTCAAGAGATCGGAGAGCTTGTCTCCCGCAATCAGATCATAGCGGCCCGGGCGTTTGACTTCACCCAAAAGCAGAACCGTTTGGTTGAAATTTTTTGAAAATTTCGGATTGATCAGGACAGAGTCTCCGGTTTTAATAAGGATCTTATCGGGGGTGTTTGTCTTGAGGTTCAGGAGCGTACGCTTTGGAGCGTTATTCTGGCCGGTTGTGTGTTCGATATGATCGAGATCCGCCGCAAGGGTTGGACCGCCCGCGACGGCCAGAAGGTTTTCAAGGGGTGCGCTGTCCGCTACAGGATACATGCCGGCGTTGCGGACGGCGCCTTTCACGGAGATCGCCCGTTCCTCCAGATAATGCACCATCGAAGGGGTTTGCGGGGAGAGAATTTTCTCTGTGTCTTCCGGTGGAAGGGGGGGCGCTGTTTCAGAACCCTGAATGCTTTCCACGGCATTGAGCTGTGCGATATCAGCGTGGGAAAATAATGTGATGATATCGCCTTCTTGAAGAGGGAGAGTTGTTTTGTTCCTGAGAAGGGCTTGTGGCGAAAAATCGAGAAGGGTACGGGATAGTTTTTCAGAATCCCAGCGATCTATCAGACCGATCAAGGGGTAAATATCCGGCCCCATAATATCGGTGCTGGAGAGCAAGGCTGAAAGCGTTTTGTATTCGGACAGGGCATAAAGTCCCGGTCTACGGGTGTGGCCTTGAAGCTCTATCATACCCGAACGTTTTTCCAGTCCTTTTTCTATCAGCAGAATACTGCCATCTCCGAACACGGGTGTTTTGAAATCGTGGATTTCCTGAATCTGTTCCTGTCCATTGGGCATGATTTCGAGTTTGAGGAAACGGTTCTTTCCAGGGGTCAGGAGATCTCCGCCGAGCAGGAGCATGCTGTTGAGCGAGAGTTTCTCATTGTACTGGATTTCAAAAATGCCCGGGCGTTTGACTTCTCCCGCAATGGCAACAGAGGGGCCCAGAGGGGGGATGATGATGCGGTCCCCGTCTCTGAGCTGGAGGTCTGTGTTCATGGTACCCCCGAGCAAGAGAGAATAGAGGTCAATTGTTGTGCTTTTTCCCTCCCGAATGAGTTTGATCCGGCGCAAGGACCCTGTTTTTTGTACGCCGCCAGTCTCCATAAGGGCGTCCAGAACGGTATGAAAGACGCTGAGTGTTTGCCTGCCCGGGCGTTTGACATGCCCCGCAACAAGGATACTGATTTGCCGGACAGAAGAGAGGGAAACATAAGGTGTTGTATTGTAAAGATTTTGTGCGGCGGCTTCAATTGAGATCCGGACTTGTCCGATGGTGCGCCCAGCGGCCGGAATCGGCGGGAAATCTGTGATCAACAAAAGCCCTTCGGCATTGACGGTATATGTTCCCCGATCCGTTCTTTGGCCCGTAAACAGGATTTCAAGCTCATCACCGGTATTGAGGACAAAACTATCCTGCACGGCGCCTGACGGTAGGGAAGGGCTTTGTTTGGCAAGAGTATCCAATGTTGCCCGCAGGTTTTCATTGGGGACACCAAAGAGATCATAGCCGAATTGTTCGAGTGTGTAAGGGGTCCGGTTTGAATAAAGCTGTTCTATGGTAGAGGGGTGTGTGCCTGTACCGGAGATATTTTCTATGATTGTGTTTTGCGGGTGTGGCGGTGGAAGGGCCGAACGAGTTTGGGCCGAGGTTTGGACAACAGAAGAAAGATCAGCGATAGAGGAGGGTTCTGAAGAGGCTTCCTGTTCAAACAGGCTGGACTGGGCAGATTTAAAGTTCTGATATTGCCTGATTCGGGTTTGCTGGTCTGTATTCTGGATGCTCCACGGCGTAACAACGGGCTCTGCAGTTTGAGCACTGGCGCCGTGCGGTGCGAGGTTCAGGCACAAAAAGAGTACTGAAAGAAAAATGTGTAAACCAAAAAGCCGCACGGCAGTCCTAAGAGGGTGAAGATTTTGAAACAAAAACACACAAGAGTACCCCAGATTGTAGCGATGATAGAATCATTTGAAAATCTCCCCTCAGGAGGCTATCCCCTGAATAATTGGGAAAATTATATGTCTTGTGGCTGGGCGGGTGCGGGGGTTCGCCGCATCGGTTCGTGTTTCTTGGCATTTTCTATGATAGCGTAAGCCACCGTGGTGATGTAGCTGTTGATCCGTCTGTAGTCTCGAATGATATCCAGATGCAAGGAGCTTGTCGCAATGGTTTCTGGCAGGCCTGTGCGCAGACGGTCAAAATGCTGGGCGGATGTTGTGCGCTCTGCTTCACGGATAGTTTTTTTGCCTTCCACAAGCTGTTGTGCAAGGACGGGGTCTTCGGACAGGAAGATATTATGTGCCATACGCATGTTTTTCAGGACCTTGTCATGAAAGTCCTTGATTTCGGACCAGCCATCATTGGAAAACCGTTCCTGATATCTGATTTTTTTCTTGGCCATTTCCACAAGGCTTTTATCGATGATGTCGCCAATATGTTCAAGATTTGTTGCGAAGGTCAGAATTTGTAGATAACGGTCTGCTTCCTTGGGATCAAGGGATTCCCGCGTGAGGCGTGTCAGGTAGAGTTTGATGGAGGTGTACAGCCTGTCAACGGTGTTATCCTGCTGTTTGATGGCCTCGATCAGCGCGGTGTTATTTTGCTCGAAAGACTGGATGGTTTGCTCCAGCATGTGTTCGACCATATCAGCCATCCGGAGGGTTTCCCGCGCCGCGCCTGCCAGTGCCACAACGGGGGTTCCCAGTGCATTATCATCCAGATAGAGGGGCTCGTGAGGCTCCTTGATATCCGAGAGGGATTGTCGGACAATTTTTTCTGTCAACCATGCCACCCGCCCTACAAAAGGCAGAAAAAGCGCTCCGAGGAGAAGGTTGAATCCCATGTGGAAATTCACAATCTGACGGGTCACGGGGAGGTTGAGCTGTTGGGCAAAGTCCAAAAAGACGTGGAAGAATAATCCGCAGACTACAAGTGTTACGCACCGCATGAAAATATTGCCGATGGTGATGCGGCGGGCATTCACACCATCTTTGTAGGTGGCGATAAAGGGAATAAAGGCTCCACCGAGATTGGCGCCCATCACCAGTAAGGCCCCTAGTTCCAGATCAATGATATTGTGAGATGCCAAAGAGGCAAAAAGCAGAACCGCGGCCAAAGAGGAGTGAATGACCCATGTCAGCAGGGCCGAAAACATGATGGCGGTGAGGGGATCTTTTTCCAGTGGCGCCAGGATATAGGGCAGGGTTTCCGAATGGGTCAGTGGCGCGGAAGCTGTCCGGATCAGGGAAAGCGAGAGGAGCATGAGGCCCAGACCAATAAAGGAGCGGAAAATATGACGTTTGCGTCCGCCGTGTTCATAGCGCATGTGTCCTGTAATGCCTATGATAAGAAGGGTTGGCGAAAGCCACGAAAAATCAAAGGTCAGAATTTGAGCTACCAGTGTGGTGCTGATATCGGCCCCGATGATAAGAGCCAAGGCAGACAGCAGGCTGATAGCATGGCGCTTGGTAAAGGAAATCAACAAAAGCGTAGCCGCTGTCGAGCTTTGCAGAAGGGCGGTGACAATAATCCCTGAGAGACACGACATAAAGCGGTTCTTTGTGCTATGGGAAATAATATGGCGCAAAGATGTGCCGTAGGCTCTTGTAAAACCGAGCTTGACCATACGCGTACCCCACAGGAGAAGCGCCACGGCACCTGCAATATGAAGAAGGATCAGGGAAAAAAGAATGGGAGGTACTCCGTATCATCGTCAAGGGACTCCAGTATACGGAAGTCCTTGAATCCTGTAAATCCATAAAAAGAGTTCCATGTTTTTTGCGGCAGGCCACGCAAGACAGGTTTACCGGAGAGTGACAAGCGCGTGTTTTTTCTTGCCGGAGGAGAGCTTGATATATCCTTCGGGCGTTACGTCAGAGGCTGTGATGAGATGTTCTGCATTTGATAAACTGTTATCATTTACACGCGCGCCGCCGCCCTGAACAAGTCTTCGGGCTTCACCTTTGGAAGCGGCAAGGCCCGCTTCAACAAACAGCGTGATGGCAGGAATCCCTGATTTCAACTCCTCAGTCGACACCGTAATGGAGGGCAGATCATTTCCCACCCCGCCTTGTTCAAAAACTTTCTGCGCTGTGGCAGAGGCTTCGGTGGCGGCGTGCTCTCCGTGGCACAGTTTTGTAGCTTCAAAGGCTAAAATCTTCTTGGCTTCGTTGATCTCGGCATCTTTAAGGGCTTCGAGCTTCTGAATTTCGGTCAGTGGCAAGGTGGTAAAGCGGCGCAGGAGCGTGCCGACCATATCGTCCTCGACATTTCGCCAGTACTGCCAGTAATCATAAGGGGAGAGCATCTCGGCATTCAGCCAGACCGCCCCGCTTTCGGTTTTCCCCATTTTAGCGCCGGACGAAGTTGTTAATAATGGTGCCGTCAAGGCAAATAACCCGTATTGATGGGCTTTTCTACCAAGCTCGACCCCGTTGATTATGTTCCCCCACTGGTCCGAGCCCCCCATCTGCAGAATCGTGCCATAGCGTTTATGAAGCTCCACAAAATCATACCCCTGCATGACCATGTAGTTGAATTCCAGAAGGCTTAAGGGGCTTTCCCGTTCTAGTCTTAATTTAACGGAATCAAACGACAGCATCCGATTGACCGTAAAATGCCGCCCGTAATCCCGTAAGAATGAGAGATATCCCAGCCCGTCAAGCCAGTCATTGTTATTGACCATCAGCGCATCAGTCGCGCCAGCACCATAGCGTAAAAGTTGGGAAAAGCAGGTGCGTTCTATCTGGGCGATGTTTTCGGCAATCGTTGTGTCATCCAGCAATTTACGCTGTTCATCCTTGAAAGAGGGATCGCCGATTTTGGAGGTTCCGCCGCCCATAAGGGTAATGGGTTTGTGACCTGTATTCTGGAACCAATACAGCATCATAATCCCCGTGAGATTCCCGATATGGAGACTCTGGGCTGTCGCATCAAACCCGATATAAGCCGATTGAGGACCCTCACAGAGCTTTTGATCCAGATGTTCAAAATCTGAACACTGGTGTATAAAGCCGCGTTCGTTTAGGATATGAAGAAAGTCTGATGTGTAGGTTCTCATAAGAAGTAGTTTATAAGCATGACAGGAAAAAAAGTCTATAGGGCGATTGGCCTGATGTCCGGCACATCGTTGGACGGGGTTGACGCCGCCCTGATTGAAACAGATGGTGAAGATGTTGTCCGTCCGCTTGCGGGGATCACCCTGCCCTATGAACCCCGTATGCGGGAGAGAATCCGGCGATGTCTGGGTGTAGACGACCCCAAACATCCTGAAGTGCTGGAGGTCGAGCGTTTGATGACCTACCGACATGCCGCGGCGGTGGAGGAATTGCTCGGTAAGGCCGGATATTTAGATGTTGATGTGATCGGGTTTCACGGGCAAACCTTGATGCACGATCCGGCGTCTCGGAAAACATGGCAAATCGGAGATGGGGCGTTATTAGCGTCCCAGATGAAAATCCCTGTCGTAAACGATTTCAGAACACAAGACGTCAAGGCCGGCGGGCAGGGTGCACCCTTTTTGCCGATCTACCATCAGGCGCGTGCGCGTGCTGATCAGTTGATAGGCCCTGATAAAGGTCCTGTCGCGATTTTGAATCTGGGCGGTGTGGCCAATGTCACATGGATCGGAGAGCATCCGGAACAGCTTGTGGCCTTTGATACGGGGCCTGGGAATGCCTTGATGGACGATCTGGTTTATACCAGAACAGGGCAATCCTATGATGCGGACGGCATCTTGGCGGCTAAGGGCACTGTAGCAAAACAGATCGTTGAAAACTGGATGGCGCTTCCGTTTTTTACTATGCCTGTGCCCAAATCGCTGGATCGTAATACGTGGGATGTTTCCGCGATTGAATATCTGTCGCTCGAAGATGCGCTGGCGACCTTGGCGGAATTTACGGTGGAGTCTGTGGCGCTGGCAGAACGGCTTTTACAGAAAAAACCTGCGAAATGGGTTGTAACGGGCGGTGGGCGCCATAACAGCTATCTCATGAAACGGTTGTCGGATTGCCTCAAAGGAACGGTATCCCAGACGGAATCCGTTGGATGGAACGGGGATACGCTTGAGGCTGAAGGGTTTGCGTATCTGGCGGTGCGAAGTCTGCGCGGCTTGCCTTTGAGTTACCCGAAAACCACGGGCGTACCCGCCCCGCAAACGGGTGGAACGCTTCATATCCACCAAGATAATTGACATAAATTTATTCCCTTGTTAGAAAGCCCTCATGGGACTTTTTGAACACAACAGGCCTTTTGATTACCACGTACCCCGCGCGCCCGATCAACGCGCGATCATAACCTTGTCCGGTCACTGGCAGTGGGCCAATGATGTGCTGGAACATCAGATGGACTTAATTCTGGTGCCTCATCCAGAGTTTCTTGTTCCAGTGGGGGCCTGTTCTCCTGCGCTACGGGAGGGAATCCGGAGCCGGCTGGGTGAATTTGGGTATGTCATCATCAATAACTGCCCCTTGCTCCCCATCACACAATATGAGGCCGAGGCCATACAAAACCGGATGTGTAGAGACGAGTTTGAAAGAGCTGGAAATTTAAAGAGCCTTCTGGAGGCGGCGGAAGGTCATTGGGATCAAACGTTGTGGCTTTCACAGATGGAGGAACGACTTTCTTGGGATTGTCTTCGTGGAACCCTTCATTTTTCAGCACTGGACTTGCAAATAGAAGAGGCAGGCCGCATGGTTTGTGCGTTGGTGTCCGGGTTTTCTGATCTTATAAAAAATGAAGAAGGCGATATTATTTCGATCATCAGGCCTTCTGAAAACACGCTTCCAGATGAAATTTCATCCCAAAGCAATACAGAATTTGCCGCGCACACAGATTTAACGTATCTGGAAAACCCTCCCAAGTATATCGCGCTCTTTACCCTTGCGCATGATGGTTGGCGACATGCGCAAAATCAGTTTGTCTCCCTGAAACATGCCATTCCGCATTTGGATCAACGCACCATCAGCGTGCTTTCTGAGCGTGTCTTTCGTTTTTCTTATCCTAAAAGAGGGGGGGCGCACGCGAACCAATCCGGATATGTCGTTGCGCCTGTTCTTACGTCAGGGGAGGACGGAAAATATCATATCAGATATCGGGGCGATACGGTCATGGCTGAAACCCCTGAAGGTTCACAAGCTTTGGTGACACTGAAAAATGTGTTTGAGCAGGTCCGGATAGGATACGCCCCGCAGGTTGGCACAGCGATGATCATGAGAAATGATGAAGTGTTACACGCCAGAACCCCTTTCCTCGGTGATCGGTGTGCATTGCGGGTTTATGCCAATGATCCTTGCGGTGATGACCCTCGTCTGCTATAGGACACCTATGGCCCTTCGTGAGGGTGCGTTCAGACTATAGGTGGTGTAAATGACTTCCATCAAAACCCCCAATTCCTCCTCCATTGCCGAGGCGGCTCAAATCCTTAAAAACGGCGGGCTCATCGGTCTGCCGACAGAAACGGTCTATGGGTTGGCGGCCAATGCGCTGGATGATGTGGCGGTGGCGAAAATTTTTTCTGCCAAGGGCCGTCCCGCCTTTAATCCCCTCATCATTCATGTATCGGATGTTTCCATGGCTGAGCGCGTGGTCGAAATGAATGAGACAGCTTTGCATCTGGCGCAATGCTTCTGGCCCGGCCCGCTGACCTTGATTTTACCGAAAAAAACGGGATGTATCGTATCGGAATTGGCAAGTGCCGGATTGGACACGCTGGCTGTCAGAATCCCTGCGCACCCTGTCGCGCTGGCGCTTATCAAGCAATCGGGCTTGCCCTTGGCGGCGCCGAGCGCAAACCGTTCCGGCACGCTCAGCCCCACAACGCCGGCCCATGTTGCCGACTCCTTAGGCTCTGCTGTGGATTTGATATTGGCGGCAGGGCCGTGCGCGGTGGGGCTGGAATCCACTGTGCTGGACCTCAGCGGCCCAAAACCGGTGATTTTAAGAGCGGGCGCTGTTACGTCGGATATGGTATCGGAGGCCTTGGGCGAAACGGTGTCCTACGAGACGAGCCAGAGCGCCGCGCCGAAATCGCCCGGCCTTTTGCTGAAACATTATGCCCCTGACACGCTCTTGCGTCTGCGTGCGGTGGATGTAAAGGACGGTGAAGCCTTGCTGGGATTTGGTCCCGTGAAATTTATGGGCGTGATGGGGACGGAGGGGAAAGCGCTGGGCGCTGTGTTACAAGTCATGCCTGAAGGGTTCTATCAAAATCTCAGTGAAACAGGTGATCTGCACGAGGCCGCGGCTAATCTTTTTGCCATGTTGAAAAGGCTGGACAGCACAGGCGCCAAAGCGATAGCCGTGATGCCTGTCCCTGATACCGGATTGGGTGTGGCGATCAATGACCGCTTGAAACGGGCGGCGGAAAGAGATTAAATAGCTTGATGAAAAAAATATTGGTCACAGGCTCTGCAGGATTTATCGGCTATCATTATGCCCGCAGATTGTGTGAGGCGGGTTACCGCGTTTTAGGGGTGGATAATCTCAATCCCTATTATGCCGTGTCCTTGAAAGAGGACCGTCTGAAACAGCTTGAAACCGCCGATAATTTTTCTTTTCGAAAAGGCGCACTGGAAGATCGCGCTTTTATGGAAGATGTTTTTGCAAGCGGGAAGCCGGACATTGTTGTGAATTTGGCCGCACAAGCCGGAGTCCGGTATTCTATTGAAAACCCGCATGCCTACGTCGACAGTAATGTTGTGGGGTTTATGAATGTGCTGGAAGAATGCCGGCACCATAATGTTGAGCATTTGATCTATGCGTCTTCTTCTTCGGTGTACGGGGCCAACCGAACCCTCCCGTTTTCAGTGTCTCATAACGTGGATCACCCCGTCAGCCTTTACGCCGCCACGAAAAAGGCCAACGAGCTTATGGCGCATACTTATGCGTCCTTGTACAATCTCCCCTGTACGGGCTTGCGGTTTTTTACGGTGTATGGCCCGTGGGGGCGGCCTGATATGGCGATTTTCCGGTTTGCCGATGCAATGATGGCGGGGCGGCCTCTCGATGTTTACAATAACGGGGAGATGTTTCGGGACTTTACCTATGTTGATGATGTCATTGAATCCATGATCCGCCTGATTGATAAAACCCCTGTCGGGGATCCTGCGTGGGATGGTGCGCACCCTGATCCATCGTATAGTTACGCGCCGTATCGTCTTTATAATATTGGCAACAGCCAGCCGGAAAAATTAATGGATTTTGTACGGGTGCTGGAAGATGAAATGGGAAAAAAGGCCCAGATCAATTTCATGCCCATGCAAGCGGGTGATGTTCTGGCAACCTCTGCCGATACCAGCGCACTGGAGCGTGACATCGGTTTTAAGCCCACCACGCCCTTGCGGGAGGGCATCAGAAAATTTGTGACATGGTATAAGGGGTACTATGGATATTAAATACTTTGTATCGTGGGTGACATGGCCGGCGCTGATGGTGATTTGTCTGGCGATCACGGCCTATGGCTTTGCGCTTGGGCATCCGGTGATTGCGTTTAACATTTCTTATGTTTTTTTAATTGTGGCGCTTTGGCGGCTGGAGATTTTTATGCCCTATGCGCGGGAATGGCAAAAACCCGATGGCCAGAATCTGGCTTCTATCGCCCATACCTTGACCAGCAAGGGGACTGTGCAGGGGGTGTTGCTGTTCGGCGGCACGATAGGATTGGCTGATTATATTACGCCTGTCAGCGCCCCGGGCTATTCTCTCTGGCCACGTGACTGGCCCATGACGGCGCAGGTTATTTTGGGGTTGGTAACGGCGGAATTCGGACTTTATTGGGGGCATCGTCTGGCGCATGAAACTTATATCCTTTGGCGGTTTCACATGATCCATCACAGCGTGACAAAACTCTGGTTTGTCAATACGGGCCGGTTTCATTTTGTGGACTCGTTTAAAAGCATTATGATGGGGCTGGGTGTACTTTTGGCGCTGGGCGCACCGATGGAGGTGGTCAAATGGATGAGCGTGATTACGGCCTTTATCGGGATGCTGACCCACTGCAACGTGGAAATGCGGTTCGGCTGGCTGTCCTATATTTTCAATACACCCACCTTGCATCGCTGGCACCACAGCAAAAAAATCAGGGAAGGTAACAAAAATTACAGCGAAAATATCATGCTCTGGGATTTGATATTTGGCACATTTTTCAACCCTGATCGCCCGCCGCCTGTGGATATCGGGATCAAGGAAATCATGCCCACCCGCTTTGGGGTGCAGTTGATCTGGCCCTTTTTGCCCGTGGCACTTAAACGCAAATTCGAGCCCGATTATGTCCCTCTACCCTTTGTCAGGAAATTGTAAATGGGGCTTTTGAATCCAAATCGGGCTTTTATTACCGGCATTACGGGGCAGGACGGGGCGTATCTGGCAGAATTTTTGCTTAAAAAAGGATATGAGGTCCATGGCCTTGTGCGCTGGGACAGTTATGCCGATCCGCTGGAGGGCCTGCAAAGGCTCGATATGCTGGGACTGGTGACGGACCGCGTTACCCTGCATATCGGGGATATGACCGACCCCAATAACCTGAACAGTGTGCTCAAAAAAATCCGTCCGGCCGAGATTTACAATCTGGCGGCACTGTCCCATGTGAAAGTCAGCTTCGAAACGCCGGCTTCGGCCTTTGATATCAATGCCAAGGGCACTCTGAACCTTTTGGAATCCATCCGGATTTTGGGAATGGAGGAAAGTGTTAGGCTTTATCAGGCTTCGAGCTCTGAAATGTTCGGACGGGCCCCTGCGCCGCAAAACGAAGACACACCCATGAGCCCGTGTAGCCCTTATGGCGTGGCAAAACTGGCCGCGTATTGGCTGGCCCGCAATTATCGGGAGTCTTACGGAATTCATGTTTCAAACGGGATTCTATTCAATCATGAAAGTCCCTTGCGCGGAGAAGATTTTGTAACACGCAAGATCACACGTACCGTGGCCCAGATCGAACGCGGGCGCAATGATGGGTTGTTGCTCGGTAATCTTGATGCGGTGCGGGACTGGGGGTATGCCAAAGATTATGTGGAGGGTATGTGGCTCATGCTTCAGCAGGAGCACGCTGATGATTATGTACTGGCGACCGGACAGGCTCGTACGGTGCGGGAATTTGTCACGCGGGCTTTTGCGCATATTGGTGTGGATTTGGACTGGGAGGGGCAGGGCCTTGCCGAAAAAGCTGTGGACCGAAAAACCGGACGGATCTGGGTGGAGGTTGATCCAGACTTATTTCGTCCCTTGGAGGTGGACAACCTGCTGGGCGATTCCTCCAAGGCCCGTAAAAAACTGGGGTGGATGCCCCGTACAGATTTTGACATGCTGGTGGGCCTTATGCTGAATGCTGATCGGGCCCTTTTGCAGGATCGGCCATATCTAGGACAGGGTCTATGGCAGAAGACTGGTTGAAAACGCCTTATGCCTTGGAGAGCCGGACAATCTGGGTTGCAGGCCATACGGGGCTTGTCGGCTCTGCGTTGGTGGAACGTCTGAAGCAAGAATCCTGTGAAATTCTTACAATCCCGCGTACAGCGCTGGATTTGCGGATACAGGCTCATGTCACAGAGTTTCTGCAGGACCACAAGCCTGACATCATCGCCTTATGTGCGGCCACGGTTGGGGGCATTCTGGCCAATGCCACCCGTCCAGCCGAGTTTTTGTACGACAACCTGATGATGACCGCCAACGTGATTCATGGTGCGTATGGCGCCAAGGTCCCAAGGCTTTTGTTTTTGGGATCTTCGTGCATTTATCCACGGGAGGCCGAACAGCCCATTACAGAAAACGCCTTGTTGTCAGGGCCGCTTGAGCCGACAAACGAGGCCTATGCGCTGGCCAAAATTGCGGGGCTTAAACTGGTGGAAACCTATCGCAAGCAATATGGATGCGATTTTATCTCTGTCATGCCCTGTAATCTGTATGGCCCGAAGGACCGGTTTGATCTACAAAACTCCCATGTCATTCCCGCCCTGATGATGAAATTCCACGAGGCAAAAATGAAAAACGCGCCCGAAGTCATAGTTTGGGGGACAGGAGCCCCCTTGCGGGAGTTTTTGTACATTGACGATTTGGCGGAGGCGCTGGTGTTTTGCCTGAAACACTACACCGGAGAGCAGAGCTTGAATCTGGGGGCGGGCGTGGAAGTCAGCATTCGGGAACTAGCGGGATTGATGTCAGAGATTACAGGCTATCGGGGCCGGATCGTTTTTGATTTGGAAAAACCCGATGGTACGCCGCGTAAAGTCATGGATTCCAGACGCATAACGGAGGCAGGGTGGCGCGCCACAACCGATTTGAAATCGGGGTTACAAAAAACCTATGCATGGTATACAATGAGCGTTCGTGTTTAATGTTCTTGCCGTGAAACAGCCTTCATGACCCCCCGTCAATCCACCAATCATCTGCTGATGATCGAACCAGCCGAGTTTTATGCCAATCCGGAAACGATGGCTACGAATGTCTATCAGGTCACGCAGACAGAAACGGCAGAGGCTGTTTTTACCCGTGCTCTTTGCGAATTTCGGGCCTTTCGGGACGCACTCGTGGAAAGCGGGGTAACGGTTACAACCGCAAAAGGCGTTCAGGGTTCCCCCGATATGGTATTCCCGAACTGGTTTTTTGCCTTGCCACACGGACGGTTGATTGTATGTCCGATGCTGGTCAAAAACAGGCAATCGGAACGGACAGCTCTGTTGGTGGATATGCTCCGGAGCCATTACCCCCATGTATTGGATTGGACGGGATATGAGACGCAAGGACGCGCGCTGGAAAGCACGGCCAGTATTGTCTCGGACCATGTGAATAAAGTTTGCTATTCGGGGCTTTCAGCCAGAACGGACAGAGATCTTGCACAAAAATGGGCTGATATGATGGGCTACCGGATTGAACTTTTTGAAACGCAGAGCCATACGGGAAAGCCCGTCTACCATACCGATGTCGTGATGTGGATCGGCAATACGCTGGCGGGGATTTGTGCCAATGTGATCGTTGAGAAAGACCGTGCGCGGGTTTTGGAATCCTTGAAACACACCCATGAGGTCATCGAATTCACGGCCCAGCAACTTCAGAGTTTTTGTGGCAATGCCTTGCAGGTTCTGGATCAGGAGGGCCACCCCATGCTGGCTATTTCCGAGGGGGCCTACAAGGCTTTACGGGAGGAACAAAAAGAAAGTCTGGACCGGCATTTTACCAAGATTATTACCAGCCCGCTTCCGACCTTGGAGCGGTATGGCGGAGGATCGGCGCGCTGTACGCTCGCAGAATTGTTTTAGGCCCAGAGATGTCGTAGATCACAAAAAATACTTGCTTTTCATCGGAAAGGAGAGGATTCTCCGAACCAGCAAAAGAAGAAAAAGGTTATTGCATGCTCTCTGTTGTCATTCCGGTTTATAACGAGCAGGACAATGTGGAATCTCTGGTCAGAGAGGTTGTGGGGGCTCAGAAAAATACCCCCATTACAGAAATAGTTTTTGTAGATGATGCCAGTACAGACGGAACTGTTCGTATTCTGAAAGCTTTAAAAAAGGAATTTCCCATTGTCCGGATTGTCCAGCATGGCGTGCAGGCCGGACAATCGGCGGCGATGTATACGGGGGCACAGGCCGCGCAAGGGAGTCTGGTTGTTTTTCTGGATGGAGATGGTCAAAACGATCCGGCGGATATTCCTCTGTTATACCGTGCCTATGAAACCACAAAAACGGATCAGGGGCGGCTGTTGGTTGCAGGTCAGCGCCGGAAACGGCAAGACAGTTTCCTGAAAAAAATATCGTCCCGTATAGCCAATGCCATTCGGGCAGGGCTTTTGAAAGATCAAACCCGAGATACGGGCTGTAGCTTGAAGCTCATGCGGCGGGCAGATTATATTGCTCTTCCGTTTTTTAATCACATGCACCGGTATATTCCTGCGCTGATGCTCCGGCAGGGCGTAGAGATTGTGCACGTGGATGTTTCTCACAGGGCACGTGAGCGGGGTGTGTCCAAATACGGGTTTTGGGATCGTCTGTGGGCGGGAATTTTTGATCTGGGGGGTGTGTTATGGCTCCTGAAACGGATGCGCCCTGCGAATTTTTATATACAGGATTCCACAGAATGATTCCAGAAAAAACCATACTGGCCATTGGGTTTTTGGGGCAGGCACTTTTTTTTATGCGTTTTTTGGTGCAGTGGATTGCCTCCGAGAAACAAAAGAAAAGCGTATTGCCTGATTTGTTCTGGTATTTCAGTCTGGGCGGTGGTGCTATTTTGTTTATATACTCGATTTTACGTCTTGATCCCGTTTTTATGCTGGGGCAGGGGCTGGGTCTTTTTATTTATAGCCGGAATATATTTTTTATCCGCAGAGCGAACAAAGAACGTGATAAGGGAAACCTACCATGATCCTTTCCAAGAATTTCCCCCTGTTTTTTCCTGCTGTACTGTGTGGCGTATTGTTTATGACGGTTGTTATATGGCGTCCGGTTTTGCCGATTGATGAAACGCGATATCTGACGGTTGCCTGGGAAATGTTTCTGAATAAAAATTATTTCCTGCCAACCATGAATTTTGGCCCTTACCACCACAAACCACCTTTGATGTTCTGGCTGATTAACGGGAGCTGGAATGTGTTCGGTGTTTCTCGGGCCAGCGCCATGGTGCCGTTTTTTCTCGCGGCACTGGCCTTGATAGCACTGACGGTACAATTGGCTAAACAGCTTTTTCCGGAACGTCCCGTGCTTCATACGATTCTTCCTGTTATGGTGATAGGCAGTGCGCCATTTTTGATCTATAGCACCGTGGTGATGTTCGATATTCTCATGAGTGTTTTTATTCTGGGGTTTCTCGTGACAGTGTTATCTTTTGCAGAGCGTCCTACGGCAGAGAAAATTCTTATCGCGGGGGCTTGTCTGGGGTTGGCAGGTCTTACAAAAGGTCCGGTTGTTCTCGTCCATACTCTTTTGCCGATGATGTTTTACAGCGCGTGGAAAGTTGAAAAACACTGCGTTTCTGGAGGAATGTGGTCTGGTGCGTTATTGGGTGCCGTGCTGGTAGGGCTGTGCTTTATGGCCTTCTGGCTTTTGAATATGGTTGCGCTGGCGGATTCGGATTTCCTCTACAACCTCTTGTGGAAACAAACCGCAGGGCGGGTGACGGGCGACATGGAATCCTCGCATGCACGGCCCCTGTATTTTTATGTACCGTTTATACCGGTCCTGTTTTTGCCGTGGGCTTTGTTTCCGGAATTCTGGCGCAGGGGCCGCAATATTCTGCAGGCGGCGCGGCAGAAGGGGGCTGAACGATTTTTATTGATCTGGGTTCTCTCGGCATTCGCACTCTTTTCTGTTATTTCTGGAAAACAGCCGCATTATCTAGTGCCGTTGTTCCCGCCTGTTGTGATTCTGATAGGGCTCTGTCTTGAAAACCTCAAGCCGGTATATTTCAAAGCCGTGTCGTTTGTTGCTGTCTTGGTGTTTGTCTGTGCTCATATCTGGGCGGCATCGGGTTTGTTCAAAAAATATGATCTGGCTCCACTCGCAGAATATGTGGGGGTGCATCAGGACCATGACTGGGCGTTTGTACGGAAATATCAGGGAGAGCTTGGATTTCTGGGGAGATTGCACAAGCCACTCACAAGCATGAATCTGGATGAACTGGAACCTTGGTTCAAGGCGCATCCCGCAGGCTATGCTGTTGTCCGCCATGCGCCAAAACCAGAGATCGTGGATTATGAGGCCTTGTATACAAGACCCTATCGGGATAAGGCGATCAGTATTTACCGATATAACCCCGTACAGAAAGGAGATTAGTATGATATCAGAGACGGTGCATTACCCTTTCAAGATTGTATGGCTTCACTGGCTTACGCTGGTTTTGATAGGGATTCAGCTTGCGATTGGATATCTGACAGAAGATTTGGTGGAAAATGAAACTCTTTTTCCCATGCATCTGGTTTTGGGTTTTACGATAGTATTCCTGACGATTTTTCGGTTTACTTTGAAAGTTAGACTTTCAAAGGAGTGTCCTGCCAAACCTGAAAGAC
Source organism: uncultured Pseudobdellovibrionaceae bacterium (assembly GCA_964348795.1). Lineage (GTDB taxonomy): Bacteria > Pseudomonadota > Alphaproteobacteria > Micavibrionales > Micavibrionaceae > JADLAT01. Next base: position 24,852 of record CAYGDY010000019.1, read on the forward strand.
TTTCGGATAAGGAATGGTTTTATGCGCGTCTGGGACATAAGGCTCTGTACGCGCTTTTAATTGTCACGCCAGTCACAGGGGTTCTGGCGTGGAAAGTCGGAGAAGATTTCGAGGAAATTCATGAGACTGTTGTTACAGTGTTTTGGATTTTCATTGCGCTTCATGTGCTGGCGGTCTTGAAGCATTATGTGATAGACAAGGAAAATCTTTTGAAGCGACTGCGCTTTTGAGCAGACGGCAAAGGGCTGTACGCTCCGGTCTGGGGCAAATGTGTTTTTGGAATTATATATTGTATGAAATTTCAGATTATAGGATTTGTACTCGGGGGATTGATCACAATCATTGGCGTGGCTGAATTGATTCCGGCAATGATTGACCAGACCGCAGGGCATTCCAACGGGGCTGTATTTTTTTTTAACGCACTGATATGTTTGTTTTTAGGCGCTAACTTGGCTTTTGCAAACCGGAATTTTGACAGGACGCTCTCTGCACAACAGGCCTTTTTCTTGACGACGGTGAGCTGGATCGTGATTGCGTTTTTTGCGGCTATACCGCTCTATATGGCGGATCTGGAGATTGATTTTGTGGATGCGTATTTCGAGGCCATGTCAGGGTTCACAACTACCGGATCAACGGTTTTTTCGGGTCTAGATACGATGTCCCGTGGTGTGTTGATGTGGCGCTCCATGATCGAGTGGATCGGTGGGATGGGAATTGTTGCTTTTGCCGTTATTTTCCTCCCTTTCCTGCAGATTGGTGGGATGCAGTTGTTCCAGACCGAGTCCTCCAACCAGTCTGACAAAATGATGCCGCGAAGCGGATCTTTTATTTTCGGCCTCTTTTTGGTGTATTGTCTTCTGACGCTCTCCTGCGCTTTTTTTTATTTTCTTTTCGGCATGAGTGGTTTTGATGCCATCAATCACGCCATGACAACGATTTCAACAGCGGGCTTTTCAACGCATGACCGTTCTTTCGGATACTTTTCCAATCCCTGGATTTTGTATACAGCCAGTTTTTTTATGTTTTTGAGCGCATTGCCGTTTGTCCTGTTCCTGAGCTTGTTTGTGAAAAAACGATTTGATTTTGCGCAGGATGCACAAGTCAGAACACTGGTCGGGATCGTGGGTGTTTTAACACTCATTTTAACTATTTTCGTATTTAAAACAACAGGATATTCTCTTGAAAGAAGTTTTCGCCATGCCTTGTTTAATCTGGTGTCTGTGATTACAACAACCGGCTATGCCTCTACGGATTACCTCAAATGGGGCAGTTTTGCATCCGTCATGTTTTTATTGGCGACCTATATTGGCGGGGCGGCGGGCTCGACATCGGGAGGGCCCAAAACGATGCGATTGATTATTGCGGCCAAGGCCGTTAACCGCCAGATGAAAGGGCTATTGTATCCCCACGGTGTTTTTGCGGTAAATTATCAGGGGCGACCTTTGACGCGGCCTATCATCATGTCGACACTGGGTTTTTTGGGATTGTATGTGGCGGTGAATGTGTTGATGACGATTGCTGTGACAATGACAGGCGTTGATTTTATCACGGCGGTGAGTGCTGTGGCAACGGCGATGGCCAATGCGGGCTGTGGTATTGGTGAAATCGTAGGTCCTTCTGGAAATTTTTCAACCCTGCCTGACGGGGCCAAGTGGTTGCTGAGCGGTGCGATGCTTCTGGGACGGCTGGAAATTCTAACGGTCTGTGTGTTATTTTCACGTGAATACTGGCAGGATGTATAAAATGGATAAGGATTTTTTGGATGAACTGATTGATCAGGGAGCAAAACCGGTGTTGGTATTTGCCATGGCGGAGGAAAGTCAGGATGTTTTCGGAGCGTATGATGTTCTGCATACCGGCATTGGAAAAGTGAATGCGGCGTATGCCTTGACAAACCGGATTCATGCGGCTCGTCCTGATCTGGTTATAAATTTGGGCACAGCGGGAAGCCGCAGGCATCAGGGCGGGATGCTCGTCAATCCTGTGCAATTTATCCAGCGGGATATGGATGTTTCTGTTTTAGGATTTTCCCTTTTTCAAACCCCGTTTTCCAAGGACCCAGTTGTGCTGGAATACGGGCTGGCTGTGCCGGATATTATACAGGGGACCTGTGGGACAGGGGATAATTTCGATGCCAGTCCTGTAGCCAGTCAATTTGATGTTGTGGATATGGAAGCGTATGCTCTGGCCCTGATATGCCAGAGGGAGAAAATTCCATTTTTATGTTTGAAATATGTCTCAGATGGCGCGGATAGCGAGGCTGTTCATGACTGGAACGGGGCCTTGCACCGGACGGCTGAGAGCCTTTATCGGATTTTGAAGGAGTGCGGACTATGAATATAAAGCTTTGGAATATATTGCTTGTAGGGGGACTGATCGGGGCATTTTGCGCCGGTGGATACGTCTTTTATCTCGACAAGAAAGAAAAAGAGGCTGTCATCGCTGCCACAGAAAAAAAAGTACAGGAAGAAGCCCTTCTGAAAGCCGAACAAGCTAAAAAAGATCAGGAAATAAAGACACGTTTTGAAACGTTCCTGAATGTCTTTTTAAAAAATCTCTCGGATAATGTTGGCCGTTACAAGAAGAACAGGACGGTCCTGAAGCAGATCATGGTACCAGAGAATTTGAAAAATCCGGAATATTTAGCGGAGAATGCAAAACTTTTGGAAAGTACCGTACAAACCCTGCAGGCCCAGATGGATACGATCATGGGATTGTTCAAAAAAGCTGACACCGAGATTGAGCCTTTATTGAAAAAATTATCGGACAAGGAACAAAATCCGGCCAGAGCACAATGGAAAAAAATTCAAGACAATCAGGCTATGTCTTTTATGGCGTATTTTACCAGCGAGCAGGACATTCTTTCGGCTCATCAGGCGCTGATGGTATTTTACCTCCAGCATCGGCAATCTTTGAAAAAAAATGAAGAAACAGGTGAAATGGAATTTTCCTCGCCGGACGATATCCAGACAGTCCAAAAACTGGAAAATGATATCGCAAACCTGATCGAAGCCCAGACAGCGCTTTTGAAAAAACCGGATGAGGAGAACACGGAAGAGCGTGTGGAAGAAGATGGGCCCCCTTAGGATCTCCCTCTGAACGGGAGACATTGTATGATGGACTTGTCAAAGGGCCTTCTGGAACTAACTCACTGCAGAGATATCCAAGGAACGAAGAGTCATGCGTGTTAAAAAAATTGCAAAAATAAATCGTACGAACAGTTTGCACTGGGTCGGGGATGGGTTTCCCGTGAGTACGCTGTTTTCCTACCATGAGGAAGGGAATACGATCAGTCCATTTTTATTGCTGGATTATGCGGAGCCTGCGATTTTTGAACCGTCTGATCACCCCAAGGGTGTAGGACAGCACCCGCACCGCGGCTTCGAGACGGTCACCATTGTGTATCAAGGGGAAGTCGAACACAAGGACAGTGCCGGACATATGGGCAAGGTCGGCCCTGGCGATGTGCAATGGATGACGGCCGCACGCGGCATTCTGCATGAGGAAATGCACGGGCGCGATTTTACAAGGAAGGGCGGTACGTTGGAGATGATCCAGCTCTGGGTGAATTTACCCGCCAAGGATAAAATGACATCCCCCCGTTATCAGGAAATTTTGAGCAAGGATATTCCCGTGGTGAAACTGGGTGATGACGGGAGCCTGATCAGAGTCATAGCGGGTGAGTATGCCGGCACGAAGGGGGCCGCGGAAACCTTCACGCCTGTCAATGTGTGGGATGTGCGGATGCATGAGGGATATAAAATCGCTCTGCCGTTGCAGGCGGGGTTTACCACATCATTATTGGTATTGCAGGGCAGTCTTTTGATCAATGGGGCAGAAACAATTCAGACCAAAGAACTCACTCTGTTTGAACGCGAGGGGGATGTTGTCTCCTTGGAGGCAAAGAAAAACAGCGTTGTTTTGGTTCTGAGCGGGGCGCCTATAGACGAACCCATTGCAGGGCACGGTCCCTTTGTCATGAATACGCGTGAGGAGATTGATCAGGCTATGGCTGATTATCGCGCCGGACGTTTTTGATGTGTTTGCGTGCGTCTCCCTGTTATCCAAGGGAGGAGGAATTGTTTGTCGTTGACTATGCTATAGCCAAGCTCAAATAAATTGATTATATCTATTAGATGACTTATCCCTCA
>CAYGDY010000020.1:0-19963 GCA_964348795.1 uncultured Pseudobdellovibrionaceae bacterium
GTATGGGGCGACCGCATGGGGCGGGTCTCCGTTCTTTTCGGTTCTATTTTTCTTTATTCTGTAGCCAACATTGCCAACGGGTTTGTCACAGAGGTCTGGCAATATGCCCTCCTGCGCTTTATCGCAGGGCTTGGACTGGCTGGAGAGCTGGGCGCGGGCGTAACTCTGGCCTCCGAGCTCCTGCCTAGAGGCCTGCGGGGCCTTGGTACAACCTTTATCGCCACGCTCGGGGTGATGGGGGCTGTTCTGGCAGGGACCATCGCAGAAATCACAGACTGGCGAACGGCCTACATGATCGGTGGCCTCATTGGCCTTGGGCTGTTACTCCTGCGGATGGAGGTCAAGGAATCCAGCCTGTACGAAAATGTTTCCGCCGCACAAGGGCAGAAAAACCGTGGCAATCCGGCTCTTCTTCTTCGTCCGGCCTTGTTGAAAAAATATCTGGCTGTTGTTCTGACGGGCGCGCCGATCTGGGGCGTGATCGGGCTTTTTATTACCTTCACGCCGGAATTTGCCAAGGATTTCGGTATGACCGATATCCCCAAAACAGGCACCGCTGTTATTTTCTGTTATATCGGCCTGTCCATCGGGGATATGCTGAGCGGCCTCCTTAGCCAGTTTCTCCGGAGCCGGAAAAAAGCTGTCATGATCTTTCTGGGCCTGACCGCGCTGTTTACCGGCGTGTATGTCCTGATGCCCCACACAAGCCTGCCCCTGTATTACCTGAGCTGTTTTTTGCTCGGGATCGGCACCGGATACTGGGCGATGTTTGTCCAGATCGGGGCCGAACAGTTCGGCACGAATATCCGCGCCACTGCCGCCACCAGCATCCCCAACATGGTGCGGGCCTGTACCATTCCGGCGACGGCCTCCTTTCAGGCCCTCATTCCTGTCATAGGGGTGACGTTTTCGGGCGTGACGGTGTTGTGCCTGTTGTTGCTTCTGGCCTTTGTCGCCATTGTGTCGCTGGAGGAGACTTTTGAAAGCGATCTGGATTACAGTGAAACGTAGGAACACATCCGCATGGCAGAGTCCGGCAATATCCAGTTTCCTGCCGCAAAATCGGCCTATACGGACTCTCGTCCTGCAACGCCCATTGAACCCAACGGACGCATTGTAAAAATCTCGCCGGACCTCCATCGAAATACACAGGAGGAAAGACGGCCTCTGCGCCTGCGCGGCACGGTCACCGAAACCCATACCGACGGCTCTGTGCGCATTACAACCCCGCGCGGCGACATTGACGTGCGGCTCCAAAAATCCGATACGCCCTTGCGCGAGGGGGATCAGGTCGAAATTGAAATTCCGCCCCAGACGCCGGAGCGCGGGGAGCAGAAAGATATCATTATCCGCCCCCTGTCTCCCGAAGGCCCACCCCGTCAAGGCATCACCGTTCAGACAGAATACCAGACTCCGGAATCTCCACCGCCTACCCCCAGAGCGCTTGAAACCCCGATTGATCTGGATGTGCCTCTCCCCGCATCCTCTGGCACCGCGCCTCCGCCCGCCGTTCCGCTCACCTATACCTATCCGCATCCTGCCCCGCCGCCATTGCACCCCGCGCTTCCGCCGGAAGGCACCTTGCTGAAACTCACACCCCTCCCCCTGTTCCATACACAACAAAGCCCTGCCCCGCTCACCAGCCTCCTGCAACTCCAAACCCCGTTCGTGACCCCAGCCCCATTGCCCGTTTTGCACCCCGTTCTATTGGAAAAACCGCAACAGCCCCTTCTTCTTGCGCCTGTCCTTTCTGCGCCGGCCCCTCTCCTCTCTCCGGAGGCCCTTCTTTCTGTTCCCAAACCGACAGGCGCACCAGACACACCGGACGTTTCCGCGCCTCTCTCTCTCTCGGCACCGGCTTTTGCGCAGGATTTTCCAGCAGAGGCCTTTGTTTTCCCCCACCCGCAGAGCGTGCTACAAACCCGCCCGCCCGCACCAAACAACATGATCGAACATTCCCTAGAGGCCCTCTTCTTACTTCAGGACACACAGAGCCGCCCGATTTTTTCCAATCTCCCGCTGGCTCCTGTTTCTGTGCCGCTTGGGGCTCCACTCCTGTTTCCGCAAACGGGCATACCGGCCATTTCCAAACCGCCTCCGTTATCCGCCTCCCTGATACTTCGCCTCGAATCCATTGACCCGCCAGAAGTTCAGCTCTTTCCAGCGGATCCCTCTGCACTGCCTGAGTCTGTTATTCTGAAAAACAAGAACGCCTCGGCCACACTGGCCCGCGTGACTCTCCAGACCGAACAAAAACTGCCCGTGCTCTCCCTCCTTTCTCCGTCCAGCGGGGGGAGAGAGATCCTTTTTGCGCTCCACTACCCTAGTGGGGATTTCCTTCCCCAAAGCCTTCTCACCCTGACGCCCGTAACACAAAACCCTGCAAGCCAACCTCTCTCACCGTCTGGCCTGTCCCAGCCTGCCATTCCCGCCCCGTCCTTTTCATCGTTGTTTTTACCTCAGATGTCATGGCCGCTGATGGAGGACCTCTTCCAAACACTGGAGCAAAGCGCGCCGCAGAGTGCACAAGCTTTTATCAATATTCTGCCCTCCCCCGCGCAGGCCCCTCAAATGGCCCCCGCCCTGTTATTCTTCCTCTCGGCGCTCAAAGGCGGTGACCTGTTTCAGTGGATCGGGGATAAAACCACAGACCTGCTTCGCCGAGAAGGCAGAACATCCCTGCTGGGCCGTCTGGGGCAAGAGGCCCAAACCTTAAGCCGGATAGCCGTGGAGCCCTTGGCACAGGAATGGCGTGCGCTCCATATTCCGCTTTATTATCAGGGAGATTTCCAGAAAATTGCCCTGTTTTACAAAAACGGACACGGCGCGGAAGGGCCAGACGGCCAGATGGGCGCGCACAGCACCCGTTTTGTGTTCGAGCTCAAACTCTCTGCCATGGGGCAGGTTCAGCTTGATGGGCTCTATAGACCCGTTTCCGAGAAGGGCAAGCGTCTGGATCTGGCCATCCGGACAGAGCATTTCTTCTCGCAGGCCACACAAGCCGAAATGCGGCGCGTTTTCGCCCGCGCCTTACGGGAAACAGGCATTACGGGGGAGCTTTCTTTCCAGAACCAATCACATTGGGTGACCGTTCAGCCGCTCCACACCTCCGCGCTGGGGGTGGAGGCTTAAATATGTCTGCCTTGTCATCTCTTCCTCTTCCCTGTCATCTCTTCCTCTTCCCTGTCATCCCTGCGAAAGCAGGGATCCATCGCTCCGCATTTATAATCAGAAATTTTTTGTCAAATCACGGCATATTGGCTATAAATCCCATGATGTTTGAGAGTTCAAAATCAAAGGAGGTATTATGATGGCGAAATACGAGAAGGCCGTAAGATTTTTGATGAAAGACATGGTCAATGATCTTGGTCTGGATAAGAAGGCCATTCTATCCAAGACAGAAGCCATAAACTGGTTCAAAAAGGAATACCCAGATATCGATCAGAAAACGGTTGAATGTCATCTCACCAGAATGTCCATTAACGCGCCCAGCCGCCTTCATTACAATGCGGTTCCCAGAGAAGATGACCTTCTTTTCAAAATTGACAGTCATCACTTTCGCTTGTTTGATCCGCAGAAGGATTCGGCGCCGATCTGGTCTGAAAAACAAGCCCCCTCAATTGGAAGCCGCAAACAAAGAAAAGACAAAAACTATCATGCCCAGATTTTAAATTTGATCGAAAATTTAGAAAAACTACATGACACCTTCTACGTAGCCGATGTTTTTAACGGGCCAAGCCTGTATTTCCACGGGAAAGCCCTTGCCGCCAAGAATGTGCCAGATATCGAAAGGTATCTTGAATACATATATGCCACGCTGGTGTCGTGGGGAATGCACCGAATGGGATCGGGTGGGTCGAAGATGGTGGGATTCGATGAGTTCAAGAACAGTGTTGCTGGTTTAAAAGATGAAATACAAGAAGCACAGAATATCAGTTATCAAGACATCAAGGAATCTGACTGGAATATCCTTAAAAATATTTTTGGAAAAATAAAAATCATGAAATCAGGGACAAGTCTTGTTGGTAACTCGAAAGTCATGGCTCACATGATTCCAAACATGGTGCCCCCGATTGACAGGGCTTATACATTGCGTTACTTGAAAGAAAACCTGAGAAACGGCCACGATTATGAATGGTCGCTCATGAGAAATATAATTGAGAATTTCTTTATTCCTGTTAGCAAAGATATAAACTTTGTTTTCCAGTCAAATCATTGGATGGCGAATCAAAAGAAGCATCCGTGGGATACTTCGCCATTTAAAATCATAGACAATCTGATTATTGCCGCTGTTAAATCTGAAAGTGACGCTCAGTAAAATCTTTTGCGCCACTGTGGTAAAAAAAACAGATCCTTCGCTTCGCTCAGGATGACAATAAGGTGGTAGATATTTGTGTGATTTCGTAGTGGAATATTTTTTATGCACAAATGATTTGAGCTTGCCTGCATACAATTTATTCCGAAAAATCAATATTAAAATACCCCGTCATTGAGAGGCGGCCCTAAGGGCAACGAAGCAATCCAGTCTTATTTTCTGGATCGCCACGACCGCTTACGCGCTCTTGCGATGATGGCTGTAAAGAGGAGCATAAACGTTCCCTTTTTGTTCCACGTGAAACACTCATGTTTCATCCTCTTCTTCCTTGCGCCGATATCCTTCAATTGCACTCTCATCCAACGCAGTCGAGTCCTTTTTGTCACGCGCTTTTTGCTCTTCTTCTTCCCGCCGCTCCTGTGTAATTTCCACCTTTTTGAGGTCGGAAAAGGCTCTGCGCATCTCATCCTGCGCGATGGAAATATGGGTTTCCAGATGCGCCAGCGCGGTATTGATGGCCTGTACGCGTTCGTTGACGGCCTCCGAATAGGGCCCAAAATACGACATCATCCGGCCGTCCATCTCCTGTACGTGTGTGCGTTCACTCTCAAGCGCAGAAAGAAGATCCGCCTTTTCCTGATTCAACACCTCGGCCTTGCGGTACAGATCGGATAGCGCCTTTTGTTTTTGCTCCACCGTATGCCGCCGGACACGGATCAGAGGGTTCAGGTTTGCCATGGTCTATATCCTACCCCCCATACGGCATACCCATAATGCGGGCCAGACGCACGAAGCCTTCCGTAATGGAGTTGGGGTCATCCTTGTTCTGGCGTAAAAACTCCTCGATCTGCGGATAGATGACCAAGGCCTCGTCCACGGCAGGGTCTGTGCCACGCCGGTAGGCCCCGAGCCGAATGAGCTCGGCCATGTCTTCATAGGTCGAAACAATCTGCTTGGCGCGCCGGATAATGGCATTCTGTTCCTCGTTCAGCACATCCGGCATCGCCCGCGAAACGGATTTGAGAATATTGATCGCCGGATAGCGCCCCCGATCCGCAATGGCCCGCTCCATCACAATATGCCCGTCCACGATCCCGCGCACGGAATCCGAAATGGGCTCGTTATGATCATCCCCTTCCACCAATACAGAAAAGAGTCCTGTAATAGCCCCCTCGCCTGCTGGCCCCGTACCGGCCCGCTCCAAAAGACGGGAAAGTTCCCCGAAGGTTGTGGGCGGATAGCCTTTGGAGGTCGGCGGCTCGCCGGCAGACAGGCCAATTTCCCGCTGGGCCATAGCAAAGCGGGTCACAGAATCAATCAGGCAGAGCACCTGTTTGCCTTGCGCACGGAAATATTCCGCCACCGCCAGCGTGGTATAGGCGGCCTGACGGCGCATCAACGCGGGCTCATCCCCCGTCGCCACGATCACCACAGAGCGTGCCAGCCCTTCGGGGCCCAGATCATCCTCCAGAAATTCCTGCACCTCCCTGCCGCGCTCGCCCACCAGCCCGATCACGGACACATCCGCCGCCGTATAGCGCGCCATCATGGAGAGCAAAACGGACTTCCCCACGCCGGAGCCGGAGAAAATCCCCATCCTTTGCCCCTGCCGCATGGCCAGAAAGCTGTTGACCGCCCGTACGCCCAGATCCAGTTGCGGCCCCAGCCTTTGCCGTGCATGGGGCGCTGGCGGCTTGTTTTTGAGCAGAACAGGATGCCCCCCCTGATGAAGCGGCCCCCGCCCGTCTATAGGCTCGGCCAGCGCGTTCATCACCCGCCCCAGCCAGCGTTCGTCCGGCGCAATCGAAGGCTTGGACTGCTGGATCACCGCCTTGCACCCCAGCCCGATTCCCTCCAAAGGTCCAAAGGGCATCAACAAGGCCCGCTCGTCCTTGAACCCCACCACTTCGCAAGGGATATCGGTCTCTTTGTTGGGCCGCAGATGACAAAGGGAGCCAATCGTCAGGTCGCTCCCGAACCCTGCGATTTCCACCAAAAGCCCGAGAATCTTCGTCACCCGCCCGTATTGTTCGGTCGCACTCAACAGTCCAATGCGGGCAAGGGCTTCTTCGGCCAGACGGTCCATACGATAAAGTATAATAAAAATGGGGGTGCGCCCACAAAGAATTTGTGCTTTTTGTTAATCTTTGTTAAGATCAATCTTAATCAAGGTTAATCCCTAGACCCGATAAAGGATCATTCCCATGCGCGTATTGTTAGTAGAAGACGACTCCTCCACCGCAAAAAGCATAGAATTGATGTTAAAATCAGAAGGTTACATCATCGATTCCACCGATCTGGGGGAGGATGGGCTGGAAATCGGGAAACTCTACGACTACGATATTATCATTCTGGATTTGATGCTCCCCGACATGGATGGGTACGATGTCTTGAAATCCCTGCGCGATTCGAAGATCACAACCCCTATTTTGATCCTCTCTGGCCTGACGGAACTGGATAACAAGCTCAAGGGGCTGGGCTATGGCGCGGATGATTATCTGACTAAACCGTTCGACAAGCGCGAGCTGATCGCCCGCATTCAGGCGATTGTCCGCCGGTCTCAGGGCCACTCCCAAAGCATTATCAAAACGGGCAAGGTGTCCGTCAATCTGGATTCCCGCACCGTGGAGGTCAATGACAAGCCCTTGCACCTGACCAGCAAGGAATACGGCATTATCGAACTGTTGTCCCTGCGCAAGGGTTCTACGCTGACCAAGGAGATGTTCCTGAACCACCTGTATGGCGGAATGGATGAGCCCGAAGTCAAGATTATCGACGTTTTCATCTGCAAACTCCGCAAGAAGATACAGGACGCGGCAGGCGGCGAAAACTATATTGAAACGGTCTGGGGGCGCGGCTATGTCCTGCGTGATCCGGAATCCGAGAAGAAAAAAACGGTCGTGAACGGGTAGAGATTTTTGACCCTATGTCATTCCTGCGCAAGCAGGGATCTTGTTGTTTTCAGATACCCCCAAGGGGATTCCTGCTTGCGCAGGAATGACAGGAACCAGAGTACCATGCCCAATCTTCCCAACACCCTTACACTGGCCCGCATCGCCTGCATTCCCTTGATAGGCGCGGCCTTTTTCCTTGAAAAGGAATGGACCACTGTGAGTTTTATGATCACATGGTATATTTTCGGGCTGTTTGTGGTGTGCGCGCTCACGGATTTTCTGGATGGTGCGCTGGCACGCAAACTCAATCAGGTGACGGCCTTGGGCACATTTTTAGACCCTATTTCCGATAAAATCCTTGTCTCCAGTCTTTTGATCTTTCTGGTGGCGTTCGGGCGTATTACGGATGTGTGGATTATCCCCGTCACCTTGATACTGGCACGGGAATTTGCGATCTCCGGCCTGCGGGAGTATCTGGGTCCGAAAAATATTGCGCTCCCCGTGACAACACTGGCCAAATGGAAGACAACCCTGCAAATGGGTGCGCTGGCGCTGTATATCCTCAATCCTGTCATGCCCTTTACGATCGAGCTGGCGCAAGGGGCCCTGCTGTCGGCCTGCTTTGTGACGCTCGTGACGGGCGCGCAGTACATCAGGGCGGGATGGAAAAGCCTCTCCCCATAACACCGGACAAAGACTATATAAATTGAATTCTTCAGGAAAACACTGTAAACATAGGGGATGATTGATCTTTATCCCCTTATTCGCCCTGCCGTCTTTTCACTGGAGCCTGAAAAGGCCCACGCCGTAACCCTGCGTGCGATGAAATGCGGCCTGCTTCCCGACTTCACCTTTACAGCGCCGGCGCTGGAGCAAACGCTTTGGGGCCTGAAATTCCCCAATCCCGTAGGGCTTTCCGCCGGATTTGACAAGAACGCCGAGGTCATCGGCCCCGCCTTTCGCATGGGGTTTGGCTTTGTCGAAGCGGGCACTGTGACCCCCAAACCGCAAACAGGTCACGAACGCCCCCGCATTTTTCGGGACCCCTCCCATGAAGCCATTATCAACCGGATGGGATTTCCTGGTCAGGGCGCGCTCCAGTTCAAAACCAATCTGGAGAAATTTCTCGGCCAAAAACACAAGCCTGCCGGTGTGGTCGGGATCAATATCGGCATGAATAAAACACAAACCGAGCCTGCAAAAGACTACGCCTTTTTGATCCAGCGCCTTGCGCCGATGGCGGATTATATCACGGTCAATATTTCCTCCCCCAACACGCCAGGCCTGCGCGACCTGCAGAGCCGAGAGCCCTTGCTGGAATTGCTGGGTACGGTGAAGGAGGAACGCAAAAAAGCCTGTGGTATGCATCTGCCCCCGATTCTGGTCAAGCTGGCTCCCGATCTGGACGAAGAAAAGCAAACCGAACTGGCAAAGGCCTTGCTGGAAGCAGACATTGACGGGCTCATTCTCACCAACACCACGCTGGACCGCCCTGCATTTCTGCCGGATTCCTTCCGCAACGAAAAAGGGGGACTCAGCGGCCAGCCGCTGACAGAAAAATCCACGCACATGATCCATCATTTCTATGCCCTGACCAAAGGCACCCTGCCGATCATCGGCGCAGGCGGCATTTCAAGCGGCCAGCAGGCTTATGATAAAATCAAGGCCGGCGCCAGCCTTGTCCAGATCTATACCGCGTTGGTGTTCAAGGGCCCTGCCCTGCCCGCCCGCATCAATCAGGAACTGCTGTCTCTTCTGGAGGCAGATGGTCATACCCATATCGCGCAGGCCATTGGTCAAAACCACAGGTTTTCAAAACAGGTTTCCCAAAGCGCATGAAGACATCCCGCCACAGAGCCCTGAAGAATCCCCCGCAGAAATTATCTTCTTCTGCGAAATTTGCGCTCGTGTTTTTTTCCGGTGTGATTTTGACGGCCCTGGCGTTTGTGTCTTTGGATCTGGCTATTCTGGCCCTGTGTTGCATGACACTGGCCGCCTTCGTCATGACGGAATCCGCCCGCCGAACATTCTGGGAACATGCGGCCTCCTACAAGTTCAAAACCCTGAAAGACGGGTATGAAACCCTGCAGAAGGACGTAAAAAACAATACGCAGGATATCCAGCAGATCAATCGAAAGATTGCAACGCTGTTGCAGACCCGCGCCCTGCCGAAAGATGAAACCCACAAAAATGAACCTGCTTCCGTCGCGTCAGACCAGCCGATGCCTTTCACAGCCCCCGTCTCCGATCAGACCGTAGCGCCTCGTGCCATTCGTCCCCGCCAGATTCTGGACACACCGGATCTTTCCTATACACAGACCTTTGAAACAGATCTCCCCTTGCGTGATCCGGAGCGGAAATTCGACTCCCTGAGCGATACGATTGTTCGGGAGCTGTTGCTCCATGCCCTTGAACACAAACGGATCGAGGTTTTTGTCCAGCCCGTCATGCGCCTGCCGCAACGCCAGACCCGTTATTACGAAATTTTTTCCCGCATCCGCGCCCAGCCGGGGGAGTATATTCCCGCCGCCCGTTACAGACCCATCGCCGAGCAGGACAACCTGCACCATGCCATTGACAATATGCTCCTGTTCCATTGCCTCAAGATCCTTGAGTCCAGCGCGCATCTTCCCAAGGCAACGCCTTTTTTCCTCAACGTGACAGGGGAAACCCTGATCCATACCCCGTTTATGAAACGTCTTTTGACTTTTATGGGTACGCACCGCGCACTCGCGCCCCGCCTGATTTTTGAAATGCCGCAACATCATTTCCACGCGCTCGCGCCTGATGTGCAACATATTATCAGAGGGCTGGGGCGGCTGGGGTGCCAGTTCTCTTTGGATCATGTCACGGATCTCTCCTTTGATGTGCCTGCGCTTCAGGCGCTCAAAGTGTCCTTTGTCAAAATCGGGCTGGATTATTTTCTTTCCGGCACGACATCGGACAGAAGTTTTTCGGCCCTGCACCGGAGCAAACGTATTCTTGAAGCCAATGGCATTCACGTCATCATCGAAAAAATAGAGACGGAAACACAACTCAAAAACCTGCTGGATTACGATATCCATTACGGGCAGGGCTACCTGTTTGGGCGCCCTGATCTGCAAGGGGCGTATCAGAAAAAGACTGTGAGCGGCAAGAGTGGGTAGAATGAATTCAGGTGATGACGTTTACCCGCAGACGCGCTAAAGTGCTGTTTCAATTTTTTGCAAGACACGGCAGGATGATCCCCATGATGAAATATGGCCTTACGGTTTTTCTTTTGATCTTCAGCGCACTGTTCTGCCCTGTTCATGCGGCTGACCCCGCCGCTCTGCCCAAGCCGCAGTACGCCATGGCCCTGCACGGCTTGCCAAAATATCCGGCTGATTTTACCCATGTAGATTATGCCAATCCGGACGCCCCAAAGGGCGGGGCTTTGCGACTTGACGAGATCGGCACCTTTGATTCCCTCAATCCCTTTATTATGAAGGGCACCCCTGCGGCGGGACTGAACGCCATGCGCTCGGGTCTGGTTTATGAAAGTCTGATGCAAAACAGCTGGGACGAGCCCTTTACCCTGTATGGCGTGATTGCTGAAACGGTCGAGATTCCCGATGATCGCGCGTGGGTGGCCTTCAACCTGCGCCCCGAAGCCCGATGGGCTGATGGAAAACCCATTACGGCAGACGATGTCGTCTGGACCTTCGAGACGCTGATGGAGAAGGGCAATCCGTTTTATAAATCCTATTACGCCGATGTGGACAACGCCGTGGCGGAGTCCCCTTCCCGCGTCAAGTTTCTCTTCAAGGTCAAAAACAATGCCGAACTGCCTTTGATCATGGCCGAGCTGGCCGTCCTGCCTAAACATTACTGGACAGACGGCACCCGCGATTTTGGCCAGACCACGCTGGAGCCCCCCATGGGAAGCGGCCCCTACGCGATTGACAAGGTGCAGGCCGGTCAAAGCATTACCTACCGCAGGCGGACGGACTGGTGGGGCAAGGATCTGCCCTTCTTCAAGGGCTTCAATAACTTTGACACCCTGACCTATGATTATTATCGGGATACCAATGTCGCCCTCGAAGCCTTTTTCGCGGGAGAGTTTGATGTGCAGGAAGAAAACACGGCAAAACTCTGGCATACCGCCTATGATGTGCGGCCCGTCACGGAGGGACGGATTACAAAAGAGGAAATCCTGAACGCACGGCCCGCCGGCATGCAGGCCTTTATCTATAACATCCGCAGGCCCGTTTTTGCGGACCCCAAAGTCAGGGAATCACTGGCCTATGCGTTTGATTTTGAATGGTCGAACAAGCAGTTTGCTTTTGGCACGTACACCCGTACAGACAGTTATTTTGAAAATTCCGAGTTGGCCGCCTCAGGACTGCCCTCCCCTGAGGAACTGAAATTATTGGAGCCGTTTCACGGAAAAATCCCCGAGGAGGTTTTCACGAAATCCTATGCTCCGCCTGTCACGGACGGGACGGGAAACCTGAGAGACAATCTGAAGAAAGCCACGGCGCTTCTGGAGGATGCCGGATGGACGCTCGGGACGGATGGTCTGCGGATGAAAGACGGAAAGCCTTTGGAATTTGAAATTCTGGATTCCTCGCCGGTGTTCGAGCGATGGGTCCTGCCCTTCATCAAAAATCTGAAGCGGATCGGTGTCAAAGCCCATTTTCGCATCGTGGACGGCGCCCAATATCAAAACCGGATGAATAATTTTGATTTCGACATGACGCTCAACAGCTTCGGACAATCGGATTCGCCAGGCAACGAGCAACGAGATTTCTGGTCTTCGGCCAAAGCCCGTGTCGAAGGCTCCCGCAACTATATAGGGGTACAGGACCCCGCCGTAGACAGCCTGATTGAATCCCTCGTCCGTGCGCAGTCACGGGAGGATCTTATCACCCACACCCGCGCGCTCGACCGCATTTTACTCTGGAACCATTACGTCATTCCGATGTGGCATTACCCCAAATGGCGGCTGGCCTACTGGAACACCGTTGCGCGCCCTGAAACCCTCTCGGGCATCAGCCCTCTGGTCGCGCAAACATGGTGGGCCCTCCCCCCCTCTTCAGGACAGACTCCATGAAAACTGCCATCGCCATTCCCGCCCGCTATGGATCCAGCCGCTTTCCAGGAAAGCCTTTGGTTAAAATTGCCGGAGAGACCATGCTCTCGCGGGTGGTAACACTGGCAAAAAAAGTCGCGCAGGAGACCAAAAATACAACGGTTTTTGTGACAACGGAGGATCACAGGGTGGCAGAACACGCCGAGAGCCTGAAAATTCCGTGCCTGATGACCTCTACCACTTGCAAGACAGGCTCTGACCGTGTACTGGCGGCACTCCGGCAACTCAACGAGTGGCCCGATATGGTGCTGAACCTGCAAGGAGACGCACCCTTTACCCCCCCTTCCGTTCTGGTTGCGCTGATCGAAACCTTTCACGCCACCCCACGCACGGAGGTGATTACCCCTGTTCACAGGCTGAGCTGGCCGGATCTTGACAGGCTCCGCGAAATCAAACGCGCCACCCCGTTCAGTGGGACAACCGCCCTGATTGATCCCCAAAACCGTGCCCTGTGGTTTTCCAAAGCGATTATTCCTGCCATCCGTGACGAAGACCATCTGCGGACCCTCATGCAGAAATCTCCTGTGTACCAGCATATGGGGCTGTATGGGTTCCGGCCCGATATCCTTGAAAAATTCTGCGCCCTGCCGCAAAGCCCCTATGAGAAACTCGAAGGGCTGGAGCAACTCCGTATGCTGGAAAACGGGATCAGGATCACAACCGTCCCCGTCGATATGCCGGAAGGCTTTATCCAGTCGGGGATTGACACGCCCGATGATGTCAAGCGCGCCGAATTCATGATCCGGTCAGGGTACCACTAGCCGATCCTGAAACAGATGCACGGTCTTTTTGCTTTTACAGACAATCCGGACCTCCTCGATATCCGAATTCAGGCGGCTTAAAATCCCCTCCAGCATCAGGCGCACACCGCGCGGTTTGGGGAAGCCATGCCGCCCCATCCCCAGAGGGGGGAAGGCCAGAGTCTTGAGAGACAGGGCTCGAGCCAGATCCATCGCCTTCCGGCACGCATTCACAAGATCCCTGTCATAGCGCTCGAAATCATCCCGATCACGCCAGACCGGCACCACACAGAAAAAAATATGCTGGCAGGGCAGGCGAAAAGCCGGCACGGGATAAATATCCCCGATACGGGGCTGGATGATATGATCCAAAACGAATTGATCCAGCTCTTCTCCAGCGGCATTCAAAATAGCTTGGTTCAGGGAGCCGCGATACTCCAAAGTCCGCGGGATCAAGGTTACAATCGCCCCCACGGACTGGGTCACAATGTCGCCTTGCAAAACGCTCAGACGTTTCAAAAAGGGGTTGGAAGGCGCCCGCCCCTCTGGTATGAGTATCTCCATGTTTCACACTGTCTTGATATTTTGCATGGGGTTGTTCGTGTTTGTGTCTCACGCTGACGCACAAACCCCGAAACTGCAAGAAAAATTTGGGCCTCCCGCACAGGAAACTCCGAATGAGGCCGCCTCATTCGGGCTCTCCATGCATGGCAAGCCCAAATATAACGCCCAAAGCAAATTTCTGGACTATGCCAACCCCAAGGCCCCGCAAGGCGGTACCCTTAAAATGGCGGCCATTGGCACCTTTGACAGCGTGAACCCCTTCAGTATCAAGGGTAAGGCGGCGCAGGGGCTGGATCTGGTCTATGACCGCCTGATGGCACGTGTCTGGGACGAACCTTTTACCCTGTATCCCCTGATTGCCGAGCGGATCGAGATACCGGCGGACCGTTCGCGCCTGACCATCCATATCAACCCCAAAGCCCGTTTTCACGATGGCACCCCCATTACCGCCGATGATGTAATCTTTTCCTTCGAGACCTTGAAAATATCCGGCAGACCCAACATGCGTCAGGTCTATCGCCTTGTCAAAACCGTTGAAAAACAGGATGACCGGACGGTGCGTTTTACACTGGGCAAGGGGTATAACCGCGAAACGGTCATGATTTTGGCTATTATGCCTGTGCTGTCCAAAACCTACTGGAATGGCAGGTCCTTTGATTCTGCGACACTCGAAACACCGCTTTTAAATGGCCCCTATAAAATTGAGGAATTTTCCCCGGGCCACCGTATTGTCTACAAACGAGTGCAAGACTACTGGGCCAACGATCTTTTGACCGCTGTAGGACATTTCAATTTCGACACCATCATCTACGAGTATTTCCGTGACGACACCGTGGCCTTCGAGGCCTTTAAATCAGGGGACCTGAATCTCCGCCGCGAGATGGATGCCGGAAAATGGGCCAGCGCCTACAATTTTCCCGTGAACAACGGGCAGGCGTTTTTTGAAAATATTCCCCATAGCAGGCCAGAGCGCACACAGGCTCTTATCTTCAACATGCGCCGCACCCCCTTTGACGATCTCCGCGTCCGCAAAGCCCTCAGCCTGATGTTTGATTTTGAATGGATCAATCAGAACCTGTTCTACAACCAGTATAAAAGGATCAACAGCTTTTTCCCGAACTCAGAACTCTCTGCTACGGGGGAACCCTCTGCCGAAGAAATAGAAATTCTCAGCCCGTGGAAAGACAAGATTCCCTCTCAGGTTTTTTCCCAAATTCCGCCACAGCCCGACAATAAAAGCAATACACAGCGCCGCGAACATATGCACGAGGCCGACCGCCTTTTAAAAGAGGCCGGCTGGACCGTCAAAAATGGTCTGCGCGTCAAGGACGGCAAACCCTTCCTGTTCGAGATCATTCTGGATGCGCCCGAAAATGAAAAAATTGCCCTGCACTTCAAACGCAACCTTGAAAAGATCGGGGTCAAAGCCATGATCCGCGTACTGGACAGTGCGGCCTATCGCGGGCGGTTGAATGAATACGATTTCGATATGACGCTTTATTACTGGCTTTCGACCCTTTCCCCTGGCACGGAACAAATTCTGTACTGGGGCTGTCAGGCAGGCAAGGCGCCTGCGCGCTGGAATTTCCCTGGCCTGTGCGATCCAGCGATTGACGCGCTGGCCAAAAGCATTCCGGAGACACAAACGCGGGCAGATCTCGTGACACGCATGCACGCGCTGGACCGGCTTTTGCTGGGACAGTCGGCGATTATCCCGTTGTATTACAATGATTTTGATTATGTGGCCTACTGGGCTCCCCTCAAACACCCGCCACAAACACCGCTTTATGGGACAGTTCTCGAAACATGGTGGATGGAACCGCAATAAACTGTAATTCGGGATTGAGCTTCCCGTCCGGCCTTGTTATCATAGCTTCCTGTAACGCCGCCTTTTTTATTGCTTTAAGGTTTCATATGCTGGTCACACGCTTTCGTATTTCTCTGGTTTCCCTCCTTCTCATCGTGCCTTTGACGGCCTGTACGGGGAATGTTATCAACAAGCTCGAAGGCCAGTACTGGCAACGCACCAGCGTGTCAGAAGCCGCCTATATCCAAGGCCCCAAGGCCCAGCAGATGCTGAGCAGAGATATCTCCCGCTGTGTTTTTGAACTGCGCGAACTCGAACGGCTCGGCATGATCAAAAACGCCATCCCGACAGACCATCATGGCCGTGTTCTGGACCCTGATGAACTGGCCATGAAGGATTGGGACACGCCGGAGCGTGATGGGCACCTGCTCTCTGAACACGGGGATTATATGGATTTTGAAACCTGTATGCGGGATAAAGGCTGGGAGCGGATTGAGCACGTCCCCTATGATGTCGCAGAAAAAGGGCGGGAAAACTATGTCCGCACGAATATCAAATACAGGGATGCTGTCAAGGCCGCCGATTCCGATAAAACAACGGTGGATGGCCAGAGCGAGAACATCGGCAAGCTGAATAATTAGAGCGAGCATATGATAGACCATCCCGATAAAGGGATGGGACTTTTACTGTCATCCTGAAGCCGAAGGAACCCAAAATACACAAGAGAGATCCTTCGCCTTTCGGCTCAGAATGACAACAAGAAAGAGAGAACTTGGTGTCTTCGTGTCTTGGTGGTAAAAGCGGCGGGTGGCCTGTGTCTGGCACTATCCGTTATATATACCCCCTCAAAGACCGGAAGGCTTCACCCACATCGCCTCTATCGCCTCTTCCACGGCCTCCACCGTCAGGCTCTCCATCAGGGAATGCGTCAATGTCTTAGGATCATACCCCTCATACGCCGTGAGTTGATCAAAAGACTCCGGTGTTGATACAAAGCGCGCATGGGAGCCCCACGGCGCATACAGCGCAGGATAGCTGGGGCCAAACAGCCCCAGTGTGGGAATCCCCACCGCAGATGCGCAGTGCATCAGGCCGGAATCATTGCCCAGATAAAAATCACACCGCGCCAGAACTGCCGCAGAGGTCGCAGGGTCCGTTCTGGCAATCAGATCAATCCGGCGTTCCGGCGGGAGAGAGTCCAAAAGCTGACGCGCCGCCGGTTCTTCGCCCGGGGCGGAAAACACAGCAACTCGCGCGCCCTCCATCACGCCACCCGCGCGGATCGTCCACTGCACGGTTTCAATAAAACGCCCCACCGGCCACGTCTTGCCGATCCAGTGAGCCGTAGGCCCCACCGCCAGAACAAGCCCTCCCTCATCCGGAATAAACGTCTCTGCTTTGCGCCTCTGCTCTGCCGTAAACCAGAGTTTCGGCGCAGGCGGCGGAGATACCCGCATCACTTGCGCATTCTGATACACTTTGTGGGCCTGCGCATCAATATGCGACCCGAACACAAAACGGCGTCTGGCCACGATCAAGCGTGATACAGCGGAATTGCGCAGATCAATCACCCCGTCCCAGCGCGTCCCCACAACCTGCCACCACAAGGCCAGCCAATGCCGGTTGTATGGTTGTTTTTTGAGCGGAATGATCCGTTCGCACAGGGGATATCCTTCAAACAGAGAGGCCGCCAAAGGGCCGCACACAATCGTGACACGCGCCTGTGGCCATGTCATAGCGACATGCTCCAGCAAGCCTGTCGATAAAACCGCATCGCCAATCCGGCTGGATGTGATAAAAAGAATCCGCATGACGCACTCTATGACACAAGACCCCTTCTACACAACCCTCCCCGCCCGTGGGCGTATTGTGCTGTCCGGCCCCGACAGGGCCGCCTTCCTGCAAGACCTTGTCACGCAGGATATCAGGCTTTTAACCCCCGATGCCCTGCTCTACAGTTGCCTGCTGACTCCGCAGGGCAAATTTCTGCATGATTTTTTTATTCTGGCCCCCGATGCCGATACCATCCTGCTCGATTGCGAAGGCGGGACAAGAACGCAGGATCTCTTCAAGCGCCTGACTCTCTACCGTCTCAGAAAACGGGTTGAACTCACCTGCGGAGAGGACGCGCCCGTCTATGGCGTTTTCGGGGAGGCGCTCGGCTGGCCGGACCCCCGCCATCCGGAGATGGGATTCCGAAGCTATGAAAAGCCGCAGACTCTGCCGGAATCCCCTTTCTGTGTCTGGGACCACTGGCGCATCACTCTGGGCATTCCCGATGGAAGCCGCGATCTTGTGATTGGTCAGTCTACGCTGGACGAAGGCCGGATCGAAGCGCTCCACGGCGTCTCCTATGATAAGGGGTGCTATGTGGGTCAGGAACTCACAGCCCGCATGCACTATCGCGGATTGGGGAAAAAACACCTCCAGCGCGTCCCGCTGTCCGCCCTGCCCGCAGGCGCGGAACTCCGCTCGACCTGCGGTGATATCGGGCTGGCGCTCGTCAAAGCGGTCTGAGTGTCAAACAATCGCCGGCGGATACACGATTTTAAACAAAAGATACATCAGCAGAACAACGATAAACACCATCATGGCCAGCACATCTTTCCGGCTAAAAAAATGATACATATCAAAGGTTTTCAGGTCTTCATCCTCGTGAGCGTCCTGCTCGTTTTTCTGATGGTCCATGTGCTTCCCCGATCCGGCAAGAAAATTATACGATATACAGACTGAAGTCTTTCTGGACTTTACAACATATTCGATATTATAAGATAGAGCCGGAAACAAAAAATCTGTTTTTCCGGCTCTGATTTTAGGGGTGTAGCTCAGCTGGTAGAGCGACGGTCTCCAAAACCGTAGGTCGCAGGTTCGAATCCTGTCGCCCCTGCCATTTTTCCCGCCCCCAAGCGCACAGCGCGTGCGGGAATTTGGGGCATCCCCTCTTCCCTGAGACCCATAGCACGCCTCCCATAAAACGTTCATACAAGAACAGTCCTCTCCTCCTCCCTCCCCCTCATGGAGAGCGGGCCGAAGCAAAAAAAACACCAACGGCGTCACGGAGGCGGGAAAAGTCGCATAATTTATGAATTAAATATGGGAAATATGCATTATTCAACAAAATCAATGCATTGTGCAGGGTTTTTCTTGACAGATTGAGAACTTTGATTTACAGAGAATGCACGCACAGTTTTTAAGGGGAAGTGAAGGGACATGAAGAAAAAATATCTCTTTTGGATTATACCGATGTTGGGTATTTTTCTTATAGGAATTCAGATGTTTCTGGATTGTGGCGCATGTATCTCCGAACAAGATTACGCATTGATGCGTAAAATAAAACAACACTTAAAAAAACAGGGAGACTCCATCAAAGTTTCAGAAATCCATGGGGGGGATTGGAAAGAGGTTTGCACTTCTGGGTATGGGGTTAACATGGAGTTTACCCATCGTGCCCAAAACGGGGTTAACTTACCGGACAGGGTGGTGTTAAACGGTGCGCTCCCTTACATCACGGATCGGTATGATGAAAGCGCAATTGTCTTTTATTATGGAGACAACGGTGACAGCATAGAGGTCTATAGAATGATCCCGCAAAAGATGATCTATCAAGCTGGAAGGGGATGCTTTTCTCGAGAAGAGGCTTATTTGCAAGTGCGAAGAGACAAGTCACAATTTTCAAAAAACATATATGTATATAAAACACTTCCCGATGATTACATAGAAATAACCATTGTTCCAAAGAAGGAGATTGAAAATGACTAATGTTATCCTCAAAAGGTATGATTATACTGGATTTGTGGCGGTATTTGCCGGTTCTGAAAGTGAAGCGGTTGCGGTAGGAAATGGTTTTTACAGAAACCCAAGAGATAATTCTGATGATCCCAATTTACACAGAGACATACAATCGCGCAATGCCATTACACATGCGCATATGAGCGCAAGCCTCACTGTTGATTATGGACCGGATTTCGCAAACACGCTCGGGAATATAAAAGAAGGAACCCCAAAAATTATTGATAGTAATGATGAATACAGAGACCAATATAACAACGAAGTCGGACGGCGAGTGGGAGATTATTTTGAGCAATGGGTGACGCAAGAAGGCCAAGCCGGCAGAACCTATACAGATCAACAAAAACAGGATTTTTTGGATGATCTGATCATGGATGCCTATAACAAGGGGGATCTCATATGGGATCTTGATCATGATCCTCGCATTTTGAATCGTGACAATACACCAAAAGATGACCCCACATGGAGCCGCCCTTCGCAGGATTGGGAGGGGACTTCGGCCCCTAGAGATCATTCCATGGTCGATGATTTTTCTGAAAATCCTATTGGTTTTACACTGGATATTCCGCAACAACTTTTGGACAATGCGCAAGAACTCTTAAATGATGCCTTTGATTCATTAAAGGATTTGCTGGATGCGCTGGGGGTGTTACCCGAACCGTCCCCGCCGCCATGGGTGCCTCATGCGCTCGACCCCATCACGAACACCCCCGGGACGCGGGTGTTGCAGGGTTCGGGGTG
>CAYGDY010000021.1:0-16012 GCA_964348795.1 uncultured Pseudobdellovibrionaceae bacterium
ATCGTCCCAATGTTACAATGCGGCTTGTTCCGCACAAATTTTTCCTTTGACATGTTCGTACCTTTTTCTAAACGTTCACATTAAAACCGTAGCGCCGGATCACTCCCGCCCAAGCTTTTTTAACTCTGGTTTTGTTTAAAAAAAGCACGCCGTCCTGTCAATAGACTTTCAACCCCAGACCCGAGAATTCTCAAAAAAGTCCTCAAAAAACATTTTTTATAAAATTGACCCATATCAATTTTTTTTACTGCAGGTCTGCACATACTCTTGTAAAATTACCCTAGAGGAGAAAAACGATATGAAAAAAAATAAAATGTTGGCCCTTTTGACCTTTCTGGCTGTGGCTTATACAGGCTCTGTTCAGGCCAAGGATCTGGGTGATGGGCCTTGGTCAAAGGAACGTTTCCAGATCAGAGCCCGCGTCATTGGCGTTTTGCCAGAGAGCGGCGGTCACACAACCATTGGCGGAACACCCGAGGCCGATAATGCCGTCGTACCGGAAGTGGACATCACATATTTCTTTACGCCCCATATAGCGGCAGAATTGATTGCGGCCACATCGCCGCACGATCTAAGCCTGAAAAACAGCACGCTGGGCACTTTGGATCTCGGCGAGACCATGATTCTGCCGCCCACACTGACCCTTCAGTACCACTTCACGCCAGACAGTGTTTTCAGCCCTTATATCGGGGCAGGGGTGAACTATACGTTGCCCTACGCCGAGGATAATGGACGGGACACAACCGCTCTGGATGCCGATGGCAGTTTTGGTTATGCCCTGCAGGCTGGCGCGGATTACTGGATAAACGACCACTGGGGACTTAATCTGGATGTCAAAAAAATCTGGGTTGACGTAGATGCCTCTGTCAATAACGGTGCCATCACAGGAGAGGTACAACTTGATCCTTGGGTTATAGGAACAGGTATTTCCTACCGTTTCTGAACTTCAACCATCCAGAAACGTTAATGAATGAAATCCGGGGCCATAGAGTCCCGGATTTTGTTTTGTACTACAAGGTCACGCGATTCGGGCGCTGGAGCGGCTCAAAACCATAGTGGGAGAGCCAGCGTATATCAGACTCAAAAAATGTCCGTAAATCGGGAATCCCGTATTTGAGCATAGTTGCCCGCTCCAGCCCCATTCCAAAGGCAAAGCCTTGATATTCCTCGGGATCGATCCCGCAGTTCTTCAGCACGTTGGGATGCACCATACCGGAGCCTAAAATCTCCATCCATTTCTGATCTTCCGGATTTTCGGCCTTTCCCAGTTTGATCGCCCCCTTATGTTTTACATAGCCTATATCCACCTCGGCCCCAGGCTCTACAAAAGGAAAGAAGGAAGGCCGAAACCGCACCGGTAAGTTGGAGATATCAAAAAACGCCTGTACAAAATCGGTCAGGCACCCTTTCAAATGGGACATAGTAACGTTTTTGTCGATATACAGGCATTCCATCTGGTGAAACATCGGTGTGTGGGTTATGTCATAATCAGAGCGATACGTCCGACCAAAGCAGATAATCTTGAAAGGCGGCTTCCCAGAAGACATATGACGGATCTGGACAGGAGACGTGTGGGTTCGCAAGAGTTTTTTGGCTTTTTCACCTGTTTCATCCGGATCATCCGGCAAAAAGAAGGTATCCTGCATTTCCCGTGCAGGGTGCCCTTCCGGAAAATTCAGCGCCGTAAAATTAAACCAGTCGTTTTCGATGTCAGGTCCTTCGGCCACGGCAAACCCCATGGCACCGAAAATCGTGACCAGCTCTTCCATCGTCTGGGAAATGGGGTGAATTTTTCCCTTACGTGCAGGCCGGACGGACAGAGTGATATCGCTGGTTTCAGTGCACAGACGCGCCTCAAGAGCCTCGGCTTTCAGAATTATTTCACGGTTTTTGAAAAGGGTCGACAATGTTTCTTTCAAAATATTCAAGGCCTGTCCTGCCGTTTTACGCTCCTCGGGGCTCATGGCACCCAACTGCTTCATCAGCTCTGTCACGGACCCCTTTTTCCCCATAGAAGCTATACGCAATTCCTCAAGCATTTGCAGGTTTTGCGTCTCTGCAATCTGTATCGTGCATTCTTGTTCGAGCGTTTGTATATCCATCATCCGGTTTTTCTAGCACCATCTATACCCCCCACCAAGAGGGTTTTCGACTTTTTCTTCAAAAAAAAGCCGCCCCGTCTCCGGAAGCGGCTTTTAGAGAAATAATTAAAATTTATGCCGCACTTTTCTGCAAGGCGGCCTGCGCCTGCTTCGCAATCGCAGAAAAACCAGCTTCGTCGTGAATCGCAATCTCGGACAGAGACTTCCGGTCCAGCGTAATACCGGACAATTTCAAACCATGCATAAAGGTCGAATAGGTCATGTCATGCAAGCGTGCGGCGGCGTTGATCCTCTGAATCCAAAGCCCGCGGAAATCGCGTTTTTTGGCTTTACGGTCACGGTATGCATACTGACCAGCCTTTTCAACAGCCTGTACAGCCGTCCGGAAACAATTCTTCCGTCTGCCGTAATAGCCTTTTGCGGCCTTGATCACTTTATGATGACGGGCGTGGGCTCTGGGCCCTCCTTTAACTCTGGCCATGGTTTATGCTCCTTTCACAGCTGAAACGATCCGTGCGATCAGCTTCTTTTTCTTTTTGCGGGCGTAGGGCATAAAGTTGTCCAGAACGATTTTCGCATCCGGATCACTCATCATAGTCTGCCCCTTGGCTTTTCGCTTCATGGATTTGGGTTTGTTCATCTGCATGTGGCGCATGTAGGATTGCTTGACCTTCACACGACCCGTCGCCGTCACGCGAAAACGTTTTTTCGCGCTACTCTTGGTTTTCATTTTCGGCATTTCTCTCTCCTTAAATTTCAAAGGGTTACATTATATTTCCTGATCGAGGCAGCCGAATTTCTCGCCAGATCGGAAGCCGGATCTCTCACGGCTGTGGGGGTTATACACGCCTTTACCCCTTAAAATCAAGTATATTTCTCGATAAACTGCTTCACATGATAATATAAGGTTTTCCGGTGTGTCAGGCTAGGCAAACCGTGGCTTCCATCATGAAAACTGGTAATTTCAACCCTACGGGAACCAATATGCGTGCGCAAAATTTCCAGTTGCTCGATAGGAACGACCGCATCTCTGGCTCCGTGCATGACAAGCACAGGGGCTTTAATATCTTTTAATGTCAAGGCGATATTCAACTTTGCCATCTCCTTCAAAAAAGGAAGGCCGATCCGGTGATCATAATGCACAGTATAACCATTGCGTTTTGCGCCTTCGTCCAGTGTATCTACGCCAAAATTCAGACGAATATCCTGCGCTGGATCCATGACGGGCCAGAGCAGGATGTAACACGTCACATCCGTATTCCCGTTCATAAGGGTCACGGTGGCCCCCAGACCCTCACCGATATAGACAAAGCGCGTATAGTTTTTTTCCTTTGCCCACCGCAAGACCGCCTTAAAATCCTCGCACGCGCTTGAAAAAGTAAATTCCTCCTCACGGCCTTCGCTTTCCCCGCATCCTCTGAAATCAAAACGCAACGTATGAAAACCCTTGTCACGGAGCAAAAATTCCAGATCAAGGTAGAGCTTCTCATGCCCGTTTTTATCCCCGGGAAAGCCATGCGCCATCAGTATCAAAAGGGAGTCCCGATCCACCGTAGAGTCTTCTACCGGACGGGAGAACGAACCGTGGATATAGGTTTTTTCCCCGACAAGAAGTTGTATGTTTTGCGCCATGTGCTCTGTAAATACTTCTGAAAGATACCCTGCGCAGAGCTTTTTAAAAACCCTACACCCTCGAAACCACACCCTACCATTGATTGATTTTCATGCCAAAAGAAAAGAGGAACGCAATAAAAAATTCAGTGGGCTTCGGCCCAGGAATGCCCTTGCCCGCTTTCCACCTTTAAAGGCACACTACAAGACACGCCCATCACCTCCCCCGCCGACTCCATGAGAGATGAAATCAAGGCCGCCGCAGGCGCCGCCTCTTGCTCAGGCACTTCAAAAATCAGTTCGTCATGCACCTGAAGCAACATGCGCGCCTCAAAACCGGCCTTTTTCAAGGCAGGCGGCAAGGCAATCATGGCCAGCTTGATAATATCGGCCGCTGTGCCCTGAATGGGAGCATTGATGGCGGCCCGCTCGGCCCCGCTTTTCTGGGCGGGAATCTTGGCGTTGATATAGGGCGTAAAGCACTTTCTGCCGTAAAGGGTCAAAACGTACCCTTGTGCACGGGCTTCCTCCTTTTTGGCTTCCATATAGGTTTTGATTTCGGGAAATTTGGACAGATACCGGCGGATAAAAGCGCTGGCCCCTTGGGGATCACAGCCCAGTTGCCGCGCAAGCCCCCATCCCGATATCCCGTATAAAATTCCGAAATTGACCGCCTTGGCCTGCCGCCGGAGTTCAGGCGTCACCTGCGCCAAAGGCACATCAAAGACCTGAGAAGCCGTGAGCGTATGAATATCCTCGTCCTGCGCAAAAGCCCTTTTCAGAGCCTCAACCCCCGCCATATCTGCCGCAAGCCGGAGCTCCACCTGCGAATAATCAACCGAGAGCAAAACATGATCCGGCCCCGCGATAAAGGCTTCACGAATTTTTCGCCCGTCTTCCGTGCGGATAGGAATATTCTGGAGATTGGGGTCCGACGAAGCCAGCCGCCCTGTACTGGTCCCTGTCATATGATAGGACGTATGCACACGGCCCGTAGCGGAGTTAATCTCGGCCTGCAAGGCATCCGTATAGGTGGATTTCAGCTTGGACAGGCCCCGCCAATCCAGAATTTTCTGTACAATCTCGTGCCCCTGCGCGGCCAATTCTTCGAGTGCATCCACATCCGTTGACCATTGGCCGGTTTTTGTTTTGGTCCCGCCCTGCAAACCCATTTTGTCAAACAGGATTTCACCGATCTGCTTGGGTGAGCCGACATTAAAAGGCGTGTCCGCCATATCCTGAATGTCTTTTTCCAATTCCGCCAACCGCGCTTCAAAATCCGCGCTCATGGCTTTGAGGTGCGCAGGGTCTACCAAAATACCCTCGAGTTCCATCTGTGCAATGACGGGCACAAGGGGGCGCTCGATATTCTCGTAGACGCCCGCCATTTTCTCCCGTGCCAATCGCGGCTTTAACACATGATACAGGCGCAAGGTGATATCGGCATCCTCGGCCGCATAATCCAGCGCCTTATCAAGAGGCACACGGTCAAAGGTAATCTGGCCCTTACCCTTGCCCGTCACGGATTCATAGGAAATGGGGGTATGATTGAGATACAATTTCGAAAGATGATCCATCCCATGCGGGTGGGACGATCCATCCAGCACATAAGACATCAGCATCGTATCATCAAACGGCGCCACGTGGATTCCATGTTTGGCAAACATCTGCCAGTCATATTTCATATTATGGGCAATTTTAAGAACCGATTCATCCTCCAAAAGCGGCTTAAGGACTTTCAGGGCCGTTTCCAAAGGGAGCTGGGGAATGTCCTGCGCAGAACTCTCCTGCGAAAGCGCACTGAGCAGATCCGTTTGATCCGTCACATGGCCCACTGGAATATAGGCGGCCTTGCCCACGGCACTGGCCAGAGAAATCCCAACCAATTTGGCCTTGGCAGGCGTGAGAGAGGTTGTTTCCGTATCGATACACACCGTTCCGTTTTGAAAGGCTTCTGCTACCCAGTGTTCAAGTTCTTCAACCGTATTGATAAGCGTATATTTATTTTCAGAAACAGGGGGAAACGTGGGTTGCACAATAGTTTCGGGGGCTACTTTCTTATCTGCAGGGCGAACAGAGGCCGCCGGTACATGGGCTCCGTTTTTGAGCCGCTTGATAATAGATTGGAAATCCTGCTGTTCCAAAAATGCCATCAACTCGGGCTTATCAGGATCATGCGCTTTCAAGGCTTCTAAAGGCACCGTCACGGGCGCATGGGCATCCAGCGTCACCAGCTTTTTCGACAGACGCGCCATATCGGCCTGCGCGATCAGGCTTTCACGGCGCTTGGGTTGTTTGATCTCCTCGGCCCGCTCCAGCAGATTTTCGAGCGAACCGTACGCCGTAATCAGCTCTGCCGCCGTTTTAATGCCAATGCCCGCCACGCCCGGGATATTATCCGATGAATCGCCGGCCAAGGCCTGCACATCTATCACCTTGTCGGGCGTCACACCGAATTTTTCAAGGACTTCGTTCACACCCACAAAGATATTTTTCATGGGGTCGAGCATTGTCACACGCTCCCCCACCAACTGCATCAGGTCCTTATCGGACGACACAATCACCACCTTTTTCCCCTGTTCGAGCGCAAGGCGCGTGTAGGTGGCAATCAGATCATCGGCCTCGTACCCCTCCATCGCCAGTGCGGGGATATCAAAGGCCTGCGTAGCCTTGCGGATCAAGGGAAATTGCGGAATCAAATCCTCCGGCGTCGCATCACGGTTCGCCTTATAGGCCGGATACAAATCATTGCGGAAATTTCCGCGCGCGGCATCAAATACCACGGCCAGCGCAGGCGCGTGATACTCCTTCAAGAGCTTCAAAAGCATATTAGTAAACCCGAATACGGCGGACACCGGCACGCCGTCAGGGTTTGTCATATCCCCGCGCCCGCTATAAGCCATGGCAAAATAAGCGCGAAAGATAAACCCCGAACCATCAACCAGATAGAGCGTATCGTGTGAATCAGACATGGAGCTTAAGGTGGAGGATGTTGCAGAAAATGTCTACCCATCAACCGATAAAAAATTCCCGCTTTCCCTTTTGCATGAAACCTGATACATCTCTTCTCCTGTTTGCCTAAACAAGACAAAACTAGGAGAAAATCGATGGCGACCCCCAAAGTACTGATCAGCGACAAGCTGGACCCCCTTTCTGTTGAAATTTTTAAGAAAAACGGCATTGATGTCGATTTCAAGACCGATCTGACCCCTGCGCAGTTGCTGGAGATTATCCCGCAATATCAGGGGCTGGCGGTACGGAGCGAAACGAAAGTCACCGCAGAGGTTTTAAAAGCCGGCACAAACCTCAAAGTCGTCGGGCGCGCAGGGATCGGCGTTGATAATATCGACATTCCCGCCGCTACGGGCGCAGGAATCGTGATTATGAACACGCCCTTTGGAAATTCGATCACCACAGCGGAACACGCCATTGCCATGATGTTTGCACTGGCGCGTGAAATCCCGCAAGCCAATGAATCAACCCATGCCGGCAAATGGGAAAAAAAGCGCTTTATGGGCGTAGAGCTGTATAACAAAACACTGGGCGTCATCGGATGCGGCAATATCGGTGGAATCGTGGCCTCCCGCGGCGTAGCCCTGCAAATGAACGTCATAGCCTTTGACCCGTTCCTGACCCCAGAGCGGGCGATTGAGCTGGGCGTGGAGAAGGTGGAGCTTGATGATCTGTTCGCGCGGGCCGATTTCATTACGCTCCATGTCCCGAAAAATGCCCACACCACCAACATCATCCGCAAAGAAACGATTGCCAAAATGAAAGACGGCGTGCGGATTATCAACTGCGCACGCGGCGGCATTGTTCACGAAGCCGATCTGAAAGAGGCTCTTGATTCCGGAAAGGTTGCCGGTGCGGCACTGGACGTGTTTGAAGTTGAACCGGCCAAGGACAATCTCCTGTTCGGGCACTCCAAAGTCATTTGCACCCCGCATTTGGGCGCCGCGACAACAGAGGCACAGGTCAATGTCGCTCTGCAGGTGGCCGAACAAATGGCGGAATACTTAAATTCCGGCGCAATTACCAATGCCATCAATATGCCTTCGATCTCGGCAGAAGATGCCCCGCGCCTCAAGCCCTATCTGAAGCTGGCCGAGGATCTGGGCCGTTTTGCCGGACAGATTACCGAACATGCGATTGAAAAAATCGAGATTGAATATGAAGGGTCCGTGACGGATCTGAATACCGACCCCATCACTTCAACCATCATTGCCAATCTGCTCGGCGCGCAGACCGAGTCGATCAACATGGTAAATGCCTTACAAGTAGCGGAAAGCAGAGGCATCCAGATCAAGCAAAGCTATGATAAAACGGCCCGCAACTGGCGCTCCATGGTGAATCTGATCGTGACCACGACAGAGCGCGTGCGCAATGTCACCGGTACATTATTTACCGGCAAGGAACCCCGCATTGTGAATATCGAAGGCGTGCCCATTGAAGTAGCCTTAAGCCCGCATATGCTCTTTATCCGCAATCAGGACAAGCCCGGAATGATCGGCGCGCTGGGGACTCTTTTAGGGACAGCAGGGCAAAATATCGCCGATTTCCGGCTGGGCCGCAAGGAGGATAAATCCGGCGCCATCTGTTTGGTAGCCGTGGACGCGCCTATTTCAGACGCGCTGTTTGCCGATATTTTAAAGCTGGAGCAGATTAAAAGCGCAAAACGGCTCAGTTTTTAAGCAAGTTTTTACCCCACAGGGCTAGGTGCTCCAGATGTCACGATTGGCTTTGCTGGCTCTACTTTTACAGGTTCTACCTCCGCCTTGACTTCTGACTTAAGCTCTTCCGGTTTGTCTTTATTTTCGACCGCAACAACCTTATCAGCCTGTGCCAACGTATCGGCCTCAACCGCTTTCAATTTTTCTTTTTCTTCAAGCGTGACAACGCTTGAGGCTTTCACTTCATCAAAATACTGCGTAATTTTGGGTTTGATCTCTTCCATGGGCTTATTATGTTGAAGGTCCTCCAAAATTTCCCCTGAAAGTGTACGGTTTACGTCCACCCCTGTTTCTTGGGTCACTTGATACATATTCTGCTCAATGTCACCCCGTATCTCGGCCACATCTTTCGAGTGCTCTTCACTGCCTTCCGCTTGAGGTGCGGATGCATCCTCTGCCTTAGGCTCTTCCACAGGTGCATCCTCTGCCTTAGGCTCTTCCACAGGTGCGTCCTCTGCCTTGGGCTCTTCCACAGGTGCGTCCTCTGCCTTGGGCTCTTCCGGCTGAACCCCATTTGCTTTATCCAAAATCTCCTTCACTTTGGGATCTCTAGCTTTTAGGTCTTCCAATGCTTTGAGCGTGTTCGCGCTGGAGAGGTTATGGGCTCCCTCCCCGAGAACAGCGTCAACGCTGGCATTGGTTTTGGGACCGCGCTTTCCGTCTACCCCGCTGATTTCCACGTCTTTGAGGGGCTCATAGCCCGCCTCTTTCAAAGCTTTGATCTGTCTTTGGACCTCCTTGTGATCATCCTTGACGATGTAATGTTCCTTCTCATCTTTCCAGGCCTCTTCCGGCTTTTCCGGCATTGGTTCTTTGGTTTTTACAGACTCCTCAGGTTGTGCCGCTTGAGGTTGCCCTTCTGCAGGCTGAGTTGCTTCAGGTTGGCCGTCTGTAGGCTGTTTCGTATCAGATTCAGCTGTCTCATTGTTTGACGGTGTGTTTTGGGCAGGTGCTTCGGCGTTCATCGTTTGAGAGATCCGTTGGGAGGCCTTGTCTACGGCTTCCAGGCCTTCTCCAGCCAACGAAGTGCCGTTTGTTTTGGCCAGAGTCAGATATTCTTGAACGGCTTCGTTCAGGTGTTTCCCCTCAACGTCTTGTATATCATCCCCGTTCATTTTCTTCATAAGTGTGTTATAGGCCTCTTTCATTTGAGGGTTTTCGTCTCCAAAGATTTCGTTGATCTCTGTCAGATCTTTTTTCACGCTGTCTTTTTGCTCTGCACTCATGCCCATGATCCCAAACCCTTTCCCTACACTTTTTGCCCTGACAGGGCTTAAAATTTTAAAATTCCCCTTGTTCCCACTGATTATGTCCGTATTGTGTTAAGAAACCGTTAAAACATAAAAATAAATACCATAATAAATTTTTCGAGATTTTTCAAAGTTATGATAGGCACGCTCACGCTTGATCTGAACGCCGTAAGAGGCAATTTCAAGGCCTTACAAGAAAAGGTCGGACCGAAATGCCGCGTATCTGCCATGGTCAAGGCCGATGCTTACGGGTGCGGCATGCCCCCCATTGCACACGCCCTGTACGAAGCAGGCGCACAGGATTTCTTTGTCGCCACGCTGGAGGAGGCTCTGGCATTCCGGAGCTTTTATCCCTCCCCTGCTACGACCCTTTACATGCTCAACGGCTTTCAGGCGCAAGACAGCGCCTTGTACCTTGCGCAAGCCATTACGCCCGTCTTAAATACACGGGAGGAAATCGTAGCTTATCGTGCGCTTGCCTACCGTGAAAACAAAGTCCTGCCGGCCATCCTTCATTATGACACCGGCATGAACCGGCTGGGGCTGGAAAAACGTGATACGCTCAAAATCCTTGAGAACCCTGATCTGTTAGACGGGATTGCCTTGGAATACCTGATGAGCCACTTGGCCTGCGCCGATGAGTCCACCAGCCCAATGAACGATGCCCAGCGGACCCGTTTTATAGAATTTACACGGTATTTTCCGAAAGTTCCGCGCACACTAGCCAATTCCTGCGGGATTTATCTTGGAACGCCCTATCATATGGAGATGGTGCGACCCGGCATGGCGCTCTACGGCCTCAACCCCACACCGAATCAGGCCAATCCCCTCTCCCCCCTGTTGACTCTGAGCGTTCCGCTTTTGCAGGTCCGGACGGCACAGGCGGGGGAGACTTGTGGATATAACGCTACGTATCGTTTCCAAAAAGAAACTCGCATTGGAATTGTGGCACTGGGCTATGCTGACGGCTTTTTCCGGAGCCTGTCTAATGTGGGAACCCTGTATTGGAATGGGAAGGCCTGCCCTGTATTGGGGCGGGTCTCCATGGATGTCGTGATTGTCGATCTTGAACATGGACCGGAATCACTGCCCCCTGTCACGGGTGATCCTCTGGAAGTCATCGGGCCAAACCAGAACGTGGAAAGTTTTGCCGCCTCGGCAGGCACAATCGGCTATGAGGTGCTCACGAATCTGGGAAACCGTTTTCAAAAACGCTATATCGGCGAGGAAGCCACCAGCCGCATGGCGGGCGGCAGATCTGCTTCCGAAAGCGGGGTGTATGCCTCGTATACCGAAGCCGGAAGGCGGTAATCCCACCATTCCTGCGGCAAAAGATACAAGGGGGTTTGTAGTGCTGAAGCGGCCTGTAGCATGGCTGTATCCAAAAGCGTCCTGTTGTGTAAAACAACCTTGGCATGTTTGTAATCCCGATGCGCCGGATTATGCTCTGGCCCCGCATCCTGCGCCAGAAAATCAAACGGCGTGCCCATATCGAGTAAAACGCCCTCTTGTGTTTCCAGCGTCATATCAATTGCCATAGCACGCGGATGCGCGCCCGCCCCTGGCGGTGAAAGCAAGCGCGGGGGCTGGAGCCAGCGCGGATTGGCCTTGACCACCGCCGTTTCAAGCATTTTTTTCTGGGCTTCAACCGTGCGCAATCCATCATACAACACCAGTCTGAGTTTTTGACCGGAAAGATATTCTGCCGCCTGCATCACAATTTTAGCCAGACTTTCATGAAGGATCACAGGCGCGTCTTCGCGGTAAATCCGCTCTTGAAACAGCAAATTATCAGAACGGGCATAAGCACACGCAATGCGATACAGGGCCGGATCGGCAAAATCATTCATGTTGACCAAATAGTTTGTCATAATATTTTTCATACCTCCCCGCTCGCCCTTTCACGATAATTCGGTCCAATGCCCTAGACACAGGAGCCCGTTTCCTATAATTTTAACCTCCTGACAAGGTAGCACTATATGACACGTCATCCCATCATGATTTTAAACATATTTGAAGGTATCGGGCACGGTTTCCTGTCCTTCTTGGAACGGACGGGCCATCTGGCTTTTTTTGTCCTGCGAGCCTTGTATCATTCTGTCATGCCGCCTTATTTCCCCAACCAGCTTATGCGGCAATTGATTGATATCGGGTATTATTCCCTGCCGGTTGTGGGCATGACCGCCCTGTTTACAGGGATGGTGCTCGCCTTGCAAAGTTATACTGGATTCACCCGATTCAATGCAGAAGGTGCCATCGCAGGCGTTGTCGTTTTATCAGTCACGCGCGAACTGGCACCTGTTCTGGCGGGTTTGA
Organism: uncultured Pseudobdellovibrionaceae bacterium; assembly: GCA_964348795.1. Classification (GTDB taxonomy): domain Bacteria; phylum Pseudomonadota; class Alphaproteobacteria; order Micavibrionales; family Micavibrionaceae; genus JADLAT01. Next base: position 12,010 of record CAYGDY010000021.1, read on the forward strand.
TGGTGGCGGGACGTGTGGGAGCGGCGATTGCGGCTGAAATCGGAACCATGCGGGTGACAGAGCAGATTGATGCCCTGACAACGCTGTCTGTCAATCCATACAAATACTTGATTGCCCCCCGCGTAATTGCGGCCACCCTGATGTTGCCCTTGCTGGTTCTGATCGGCGATATCATCGGCGTGTACGGGGGATACGTCGTGGCCATTTACAATCTGGGTTTTAGTCCGGCGGGGTATCTCACCCAGACATGGGATGTTGTGGAAAGTATGGATGTCATATCAGGTCTGTACAAGGCAGGTGTCTTTGGCTTTATCGTGGCCATGATGGGCTGTTACCACGGCTTTAATTCCGATCGTGGCGCGCAGGGCGTGGGGGCGGCGACAACCAATGCAGTAGTCTCTTCGTCTATTTTTATTCTGATCTTCAATTATATCCTGACACAGGTGTTTTTCTCATGACAACACCCCCGTCTCCCAAAATCCTTCTCTCCGGCGTGAGAAAATCCTTCGGGGCCAAGCATGTACTCAATGGTCTGGATCTCAGCGTGCCGACCGGAAAATCCATGGTGATTATCGGAGGGTCCGGCACCGGAAAATCCGTTATGCTCAAATGTATTCTGGGACTGATGCATCCCGACGAGGGTTCTATTCTGGTGGATGGTCAGGAAACCGTGAACCTCCCCCATAAGGAGCGGGACCAGCTCATGCGCCGGTTTGGGATGTTGTTTCAGGGTGGCGCACTCTTTGATTCCCTGAAGGTTTGGGAAAATGTGGCTTTCGGGCTCATTCAGGGGCGTAAAACAGACCGGAAACTGGCCCGTGACATTGCTATTGAAAAAATCAGGGCCGTAGGTCTCAAAGCCGAAGTCGGCGACCTTTTCCCTGCGGAGCTTTCCGGCGGGATGCAAAAACGGGTCGGATTGGCCCGCGCGGTAGCCGCCTCCCCCGAAATTATTTTCTTTGACGAACCCACAACGGGACTGGACCCTATCATGGCCGATGTCATCAATAACCTGATCATCGAACAGGTCAAATCTTTGGGTGCCACAGCCCTGTCCATTACGCATGACATGGCTTCGGCCCGAAAAATCGCGGATTTTGTGGCCATGATCTATGAAGGCCGAATTATCTGGCACGGTCCGGTGGATCAACTGGATCATTCCGGAAATCCTTACGTTGAGCAATTTATCCACGGGAGAGCCGAAGGACCGATCAAGCGCAGGATCGCCTAAGCCCATGAAATATCTCTGGTATGGATTTTTAAGCCTTCTCTCCCTTGGTTTTTTAGGGATTCTGGTTGCCATGGCCGGCGTTGCCATTGTTTTTCACTCTTATAGTCAGGACCTCCCCGACTATAACCAGCTCAAGGATTATGAACCACCGATTGTCACACGGCTTTATGCCGGAGATGGGCGGTTACTGGCAGAGTTTGCGCAGGAAAAACGGGTCTTCGTCCCGATTGAAAATATGCCGGAACTTGTCAAACATGCCTTTATCGCGGCGGAAGACCAGAATTTTTACCAGCACAAAGGCGTGGACCCCACAGCAATAGTACGCGCTATTGCTGTATATGCCCAGCACGCCATGGGGAAAAATGTGGCCGTCATCGGAGGATCAACCATCACGCAACAGGTGGTTAAAAACTTTCTTTTGACCAATGAAAAATCTTTCGCACGCAAAATCAAGGAAGCAATCCTCGCCAACCGCATGGAAAGCGCTATGAGCAAGGACCGGATTTTGGAACTGTATCTGAACCAAATTTACCTCGGGGCGCGCTCTTACGGGGTGGCGGCGGCGGCGCTCCAGTATTTCAACAAATCTCTCGAAGAACTCTCTATTGCCGAAGTCGCCTATCTGGCGGCCTTGCCCAAAGCGCCCAATAACTACCATCCAGTCCGTGCCCATGATGCGGCGCTCAACCGCAGAAACTGGGTGATCCGGCGGATGCAGGAAGACGGCTATATTACGGCGTCTCAAGCCGAACAAGCCGAACAGGCCCCCCTGCAAACCATAGAACAAGACGAAAGCCGGATTGTACGCGCCCCCTATTTTGCCGAAGAAGTCCGCAGGAAACTGGGAGAAAAATACGGAGAAGACTCTCTATATAAGGGAGGACTTGCTGTCAGAACCACGATTGATCCGGCCCTGCAGGATATTGCCACACGGGCGCTCCAAAGCGGTCTGATGACCTACGATCAACGCCATGGGTATCGCGGCCCTTTGAAAACACTGGCTTCCCTGCTGGATTGGGAAAAACAACTGGAAGACACTAGCAAACCACAGGCCATGCTCGAAGACTGGAAACTGGCCGTTGTACTGGACACGACCCCCACGGAGGCTTCCGTTGGATTTTCTACAGGCACGACCGGCATACTTCCCCTTGTGCACGCAAAATGGGCAAGAAAATATTTGAACGAAGGCTACCAACAAGGTCCTGAAATCACAAAAATACCCGATGTGTTGCACAAAGGTGACGTTATCCTTGTGGTGCCCGTTTCCGGCACAAAAAACACCTACGCCCTGCGGCAAATCCCAGATGTACAAGGCGCGATTATTGCGCTGGACCCCCATACGGGCCGCATTCTGGCCATGCAGGGGGGCTGGACCTATACCAACTCCGAATATAACCGCGCCACGCAAGCCAAGCGCCAGCCAGGTTCCTCCTTCAAGCCCTTTGTCTATCTGGCGGCTCTCGATAGCGGCCTGACGCCTGCGACCCTGATACGAGATCAAGCCTTTATCATCGAAGACCGCCCTGGCCATTTCTGGAGCCCTGTGAATTATCACAATGATTATTATGGTCCAACCCCTTTGCGGATCGGTGTCGAAAAATCCCGCAATTTGATGACCGTCCGGCTGGCCGATTATCTGGGCATGGATAAAATTATTGAATATGCCGCCCGTTTTGGCATTGATGCGCATATGCCACCCAATCTTTCCAACGCGCTCGGTGCAGGCGAGACAACCTTATTCAAGCTGACAGCCGCCTATGCAGAGCTCGTCAATGGCGGGAAAAAAATCACACCGTCCTTTATCGACCGTATACAAGACCGCAGAGGCCAGACCATTTTCCGGCATGATGACCGCGCCTGTACGAATTGTGGCGACCTCATCCGATGGGAAGGTCAACCCACGCCGGAGGTTCCGGACACGCGGGAGCAAATCGCCGACCCCAGAACAGCGTACCAGATGGTTTCGATTTTGGAAGGTGTTGTCGAGCGGGGGACTGGTACAAAGCTTAAAGAGCTGAAACGACCTATCGCCGGAAAAACAGGCACCACAAACGAATCCAAGGATACATGGTTTATCGGGTTTTCGCCCGATCTGGTTGCAGGCGTCTTTGTGGGCTTTGACGACCCTCGGTCCTTGGGCAAGCGCGAAACAGGGGCTTCTGTGGCCCTGCCTGTTTTTCAGGATTTTATGACCGGTGCCCTGAAAGATGCCCCGATCCTCCCCTTCCGGATGCCACCCGGGATCAAAAACGTCCAGATCAATGCCAAAACCGGCGCACGCGCCAAAGCCGGAGATGCCCGTGTTCTCTGGGAAGCCTTCCTGACAGGGACAGAACCTACAAACGAGCCCTATATTCTCGAAAAAAGCGGGGTGCAAGCATTTTATGACAGCTCTGACAGCGGGCGATATCAGGACCCCACCCTCGAAAGCACGGACGGTGATTCAGAAGCCTATAGCGACCCGCAAAACGCACATCAACCACCCGCTGACGGGGGGGGAGTCTTCTCCCCGCAAACATTTTCGCCTTCCCCGAACAGGGCGTATCCTGCCGTGCCACAAACTCCATCACCGACCCCCAACAACACTCCCGTGCCTACAACCAATACCGGCACAGGTGGTCTGTATTGAGGGTTCAACTATTTTCATAAATATACCCCTTTGGGGGATATGAACACGCTTGTACGTTGACCGCATTGAGGCGCCCTGCGCGCTCAATAATATAGCCTCCGTCATATAAATTGATTCAAAGTGAAGATTTCATCAATGGAGCA
>CAYGDY010000022.1:0-11352 GCA_964348795.1 uncultured Pseudobdellovibrionaceae bacterium
GGGCAGGGCGGGAAAGCAAAAAGGGCAGAGTTCTGCTCCAGACCTATATGCCGGACCACCGGATTATGCAGGCTTTGGCACACGGTGCGCGGGACCCGTTTTTGGAGGTGGAAGCTTTTGAGCGGGAGCAAGCCCACATGCCGCCCTTCAGCCGATTGGCAGGGGTCATAGTATCGGGGCGTGACCAAAGCCAAGTGATGGAAGTGGCCAAGGCGATGGGCCAAAACGCGCCATATGCCGAGGGGATACAGGTTCTCGGCCCTGCACCAGCGCCTTTTGCAAGGTTGCGGGGAAAATACCGGTATCGCTTGTTGGTGCAGGCAGATAAAGCATTGGATGTGCAAAAGACCCTTTCTCACTGGCTGGCAGGAGTCAAAATTCCATCCACCGTTCGTGTGCAAATTGACATTGATCCGCAGAGTTTCTTTTAAATGCCGCTCTCGTGAGTCACTTGGCCGCAAGGACAAGCCTACAGAGCAGGGGATAGCAGAAAAACATAGTGTATGTGTTGCTCAAGCGACTTTAATAACGGTGGAGTTTTGCAGACTTATCGTAAAACACACTATTCTTATTGTCAGTGTAAATAGTGTCCGTGCGGGCATTTTCGTTATGCTTGTATATGTAGATGACATTTTCAAGCGCGTTTGTGTCTTTATCCCACAGATGGTGGTTATGGCCGATGACCTCCATGGTGGTATGGGGAAAAACCGCATGAAACGTATTATATAGATTTTGGCTCAGGGGGTTCGTCATGTTAGGGGAAACGACAAGGTTCGTTAGAACAAGTCCGCCTTCCTTGATATGGTTTTTGATCTGTAAAAAGTAATCGGCTGTCATGAGATGTTCGGGAATGGTCATGAATCCAAAATATGTATCCAAAACAATAATGTCGTATTTCTTTTTTTCCCTCATCAGGAACGCTCGGGCTTCTTCAGGGTAAAAGGTTACATTGGGCGGGAGTTTTTCCTTGAGAATATATTGCTCTGCAACGGGTTTAAGGTCCTTGTCAATATCAACAAAAGTATAGTTGTTTTTAAGATCTCCGTGCCCGAGCGTAAAAGCCCCTGCCCCGATCACCAAAATATCCTTTGCGGGGTCCTCCTTGGGAATGGAATCAATCGCGATATGCTCCATGAATTTTATCAGTTCGTATCGATCCCCTTTATCCGAATACATAGAAGAAAAAGAATTGTTCAGTATCAGATGACGTTTTCCATTTTCTTCCACAACGGCGATCGTATTGTATTTGTTATCTTTTACGATATGAAAACTCTCCATGATAGAGCCGGAATTGAGGTAAAGACCACAAAATGCAATCCCCCAGCTCAGCAGGACGCGCTCACTCATTTTGTTTTTTTCAAGCAGGAGCACCAGGATTGCCAAAAGGAAAAAATTGACAGTGACTGTGACATGCACACCAAAAATGCTCATGAGTACGAGCGTGGAGAGTGTAGCGCCCAAAAAAGATCCCAGTGTCGAGAAAAAGAGCATTTTTCCTGTGATATCAGAGAGCTTGCGCTTGGAAAAATAATTACTGATGAGAGGGACGGTTTGCCCGAGTAGATAGACCGGCACGACCAGAAAACAGGCGGCATAAAGGGCTGTCAGGAGCAAGCGATTGGAGAGGCCGCTTTCTATCAGGGTCTGGAAAAACAGGGAAAGGAGGACGTAGGAAAGCCCAACAAAAAGGATTGCCTGCGAAATCATCAGGTTTTTAACAAGCCGTTTCCGGAGACTGATGTACGAGCCGTTGGGTTGTCGTTGAGTATGTTGGCCACCAGCATGATACCCGAAAGCCAGAGGCATGAGGACGGCGGCAATGATAATGGAAACTGTATCGGTCCCGCTCCCGACAAAGGGCAGTGTTTCTCTGATGGCGAGGAGCTCTGTGGACAAAACGACATATCCTTCTACAAGGATGATCGTAAAAAGAAGCAAGAGGCGGGAGAGATGGTTCATTGAAAGGCCCTTGAAAGGATGTTTAAAGAGGAATGACTTCAATTAAAGTCGTATTTCGCTGATTCTATGTGAGACAGGACTGAATTACAATAACTCTTTGCGATAGACATAGGGAAAGAAGGGCAGGGCGCAAGTCCTTGAGAGGTGTCTTTCATATCGTTTTTGTGTTTGAAAATGTCTTGTCGGGGCTTGCCATCCTTGTTTTGCTATGCTAAACCCTCGGGCGAACTGTGCCAGCTTTGTAAGGAGAAATTGAGACCGTGACATCTGAATATCAAGGGGCTTCCATTGTCGGTCAACGTTACGCAAAGGCGTTGATTTCTCTGGCAGAAGAAGAAAAAAAAATTGATCAGGTGGCTCAGGATTTAAATGATCTTGAAAGGATGCTGTCCCAGTCTTCGGATCTGTCTTTTTTGATTCGCTCTCCCCGTGTCAGTGGTTCGGCTTTGATGGGTGTCATGACCGCCTTGACTGAAAAGGCAAAATTACAAAAAATAACAGGGCAGTTTTTGGGGGTTCTGGTCCAGAATCGCCGTTTGTCTGTGTTGTCCGATATCATAGTGGCCTTCAAACAGGAAATGGCTGTGCGCCGCGGCGAAGTGTCCGTGAATGTGCAGGTGGCACAAGATATGAGTGAGCAACAACAAAAGGCGCTTCAGACTGCTTTGTCCAGCTCTATGGGTGCTAAAGTCTCTTTGAAATTACGGGTCGTACCTGACATTCTGGGGGGTATGATTGTAACGGTGGGGTCCCGCATGATGGATGATTCTGTCCGGCGCAAGCTCGAGAAATTGAGTTTTGCAATGGGCGTATCACAGAAAACGGGAGCCAATGAAAATAAAATATCCAACATAAACGAGGTAGCGTAAATGGAAATTCGTGCGGCAGAAATCTCCGAGATTTTGAAAAAACAAATAGCTGATTTTGGGGCACAAACCGATGTGGCGGAAATCGGGCAGGTCCTTTCTATAGGGGACGGTGTAGCCCGTGTATATGGCCTGCAGAATGTGCAGGCTGGCGAGATGGTCGAGTTTCCAAGTGGTATCAAAGGCATGGCCTTGAATTTGGAGTCCGACAATGTCGGGGTCGTGGTTTTTGGAAGCGATCGTGATATCAAGGAAGGCGATATTGTGCGCCGGACGGGCAAGATTGTCGAAGTGCCTGTAGGCAGGGAATTGCTGGGCCGTGTTGTGGATGGTCTGGGTAACCCGATTGACGGCAAGGGTCCTTTGAAGACAAAGAAGACCAGCCGTGTGGAGATCAAAGCCCCCGGAATTATTCCCCGTCAATCCGTATTCGAGCCGATGCAGACGGGCTTGAAGGCTGTAGATGCCCTCGTGCCGATTGGTCGTGGCCAGCGGGAATTGATTATCGGCGATCGCCAGACCGGAAAAACAGCTGTGGCGATTGACGCCATTATCAACCAGAAGTTTTTGAACAAGGCTTCGGACGAGAAAAAACATCTGTATTGCATCTATGTTTCCATAGGGCAGAAGCGTTCTACCGTTGCCCAGATGGTCAAGGAACTCGAAGAGCAGGGCGCAATGGAATACTCCATTGTTGTGGCGGCGACAGCATCTGATCCTGCGCCGATGCAGTTTCTGGCCGCGTATACAGGGTGTACGATGGGCGAGTTTTTCCGCGATAATGGCCTGCATGCGCTTGTTATTTATGACGATTTATCCAAGCAGGCTGTGGCCTATCGCCAGATGTCCCTGCTGTTGCGGCGTCCACCGGGCCGTGAAGCCTATCCCGGGGATGTATTTTATATTCATTCCCGTCTTTTGGAGCGTGCCGCGAAAATGTCGGACGCGCAGGGCGGTGGTTCTCTGACCGCACTGCCAGTCATCGAAACGCAGGCTGGTGACGTGTCGGCTTATATTCCAACAAACGTGATTTCTATCACAGATGGTCAGATTTTCCTTGAGACAGGATTGTTTTTCAAGGGGATACGGCCTGCAATCAACGTGGGTCTTTCGGTATCCCGTGTGGGGTCTGCCGCGCAGATCAGGGCGATGAAACAGGTGGCGGGGACGATCAAGCTGGAACTTGCGCAGTACCGTGAAATGGAAGCCTTTGCCCAGTTTGCTTCCGATCTGGATGCCTCGACACAAAAACTTCTGGCACGGGGTCAGCGTTTGACATTGCTCTTGAAGCAACCCCAATATGCGCCGTTGTCCGTGGAAGAACAGGTGATTGTGATTTACGCCGGAACCAAGGGATATCTGGATGGTGTGGCTGTCAATCAGGTTGAAGTTTATGAATCACGCCTCCTTGCGCATTTGCGGGCGAACGGTAAAGATATTCTTGAAATCCTGCGGGAGGAAAAGAAAATCGATGAGGATCTGGACAAAAAAATTAAAACCTTCCTCGGTGATTTTACAAAAGGGTTTGTGAGCGCAAAAGAAGCGGCTTGATCCGTCAAACGGGACAACAACAGAAATAGAATGAAGAAAGGTATTCTCAAATGCCGAGTTTGCGGGATTATCGTGATCGTATTAAGTCCGTGAAATCCACACGGAAAATTACATCGGCCATGAAAATGGTAGCCGCCAGTAAATTGCGGCGTGCGCAGGAGCAGGCCGAGGCCTCCCAGCCTTATGCGCAGGCCATGGCGGAGATGTTGTCCCGTGTAGCCAAAAATGTAATTATTACGGACACCAGTTCCAGATTGCTTGTGGGCACAGGATCCGATCATCGACATCTGCTGGTGGTCGTGACGGCAGATCGTGGTTTGTGTGGTGGTTTTAACAGCAATCTTGTACGCGCTACGCGCCAGAAAATTCTGGAGCTTAAGGCGCAGGATAAAGAGGTAACGCTGTTGTGCGTGGGGCGTAAGGCACGGGATTTGTTGCGTCGGGGTTATGCCGCGAAGATTGTGCAGAGTTTTGTGGGGATCATGGGGAATTCTAAAATTGAATACACCGAATCCAGTAAAATTACGGACTATGTGCTGGAGAAATTTGAGGCGGGCGCGTTTGATGTGTGCACCCTCATTTATAACGAGTTTGTTTCTGTCTTGACGCAAGCGCCTGTTGCACAGCAACTGATTCCCTTTAGCTTGCCGGAAAGTGAGGTGCATCAGGATATAGTGTCTGCACCTTATAGCTTCGAACCCGATGAGGAAGAAATACTCAATGCGCTTTTGCCACGCAATCTCGGGGTGCAAATCTATCGAGCCTTGCTGGACAGTGCCGCTGGTGAACATGCGGCGCGCATGACAGCCATGGACAACGCCACGCGTAATGCCGGTGATATGATTAATGCCCTGACATTGAAATATAACCGTGCGCGGCAGGCTTATATCACCAAGGAACTGATCGAAATTATTTCCGGTGCAGAGGCTGTATAGGTGAAGTGATGCGGTATTCTCTCGTTCAGGGCTGTTTGTTGGGATTGCTGGTGGTGGGATTTTTGTTCTCCTCCCTTGCCTATGCTGGCCAGGCGCTGAACAATATCCAGTTTACCGATGAAATGTGGTCCGAGGAGTTTATCGGTATCAGCCAGCATGAACCTGTGTATCTCTCCAAGACTCTACAATTCGATGTCCCGCCGCCGCCTGCAAATGACAGTCAGCAGACACAGGATGAACTCCGTGAATTGCTGAAATTTGAAAAAGAGCTTCGGATACCGGAGCAAATTCATAAAATCAAGATCGAACAAAAGGGCGTAACAGATCTGGTGTTTGGTTTGGGGGAGGCGGTGCCACAGAGTATCACGGATCGGGTTGATATGGTTCGTACGCAGGCTACGCGGGATTCCCATTATTTTATCTACAAAATCAAACGTCAGTATAAAAGACCTCGCCCGACACAGTTGGAGCCCACGATTTCTCTTGTGATTCCTATCCCTGGTAGTCCGGCATATCCTTCGGGTCATGCTACCATATCGTGGGTGAGTGGCCGCGTGTTTTCCTATATTGATCCGACACACAAGGACCAGTACATGAAATTTGCTGGTGATGTGGGCTTGAGACGGGCGATTTCCGGTATTCACTACATGAGCGATAGTGCGGCAGGACGTCATCTGGCCGATCAGGTATTTGAGACTTTGCTTCAGGTTCCTGTCTACAAGAAGGAAATCGACTCTGTCAGGGATACGTATCAGGCGTATCTGGAACAAAAGGGAGCATATCTGAAGATGACTCCTGAAGAACAGCAGAACTTTCGTTTTCCGGAAGCACAATGGACGCAGGAAAATCTGGATTTTATCGCTGAAGGGCCTTTTTACCTTGCGCCTGACACTGATTTTGGCTTGAAGCCGCCTCCTGCCAATACCAGTCCGGAAACATTGAAAGAACTCGATACCTTGAGAAAATATGCCAAGAGCCTCCGGACTCTTGATGTTGTAGAAAAAATAAAAGCCGAGGATGGCCTCGCCGAGGCCGAAGATGATGGCATTTTGCTGGGCGGGCCGTTGATCCATCAATTTGATGGTATGCAGAATGTTCAAAAAGTTTTACGGGCGGCTTTTCATGAATCGACATATTTTATGTTGCGTCTGAAAAAAGAATTTGCAAGGCCCCGCCCGACACAGCTTGCGCCTGATTTGATGACGGTGATTCCCGTACCTGGCCATGCGGCTTATCCCTCTGGGCATTCGACTCAGATGCATATGTTTGCGCTTGTACTGGGGGCATTGGATCCCGCGCACGAAAAAGAATATTGGGCAATGGCCGATGAAATCGCCCTGAGGCGGGAGATCGCAGGACTCCATTATTTGAGCGATACACAGGCTGGCGTTGTTCTGGCCCGTGCTGTCTTTGACAAATTGATGGAAAACGCAAAATTCCAGAAAGCATTTTCTGCGGCGAAAGCTGAGTTTCTGGTTGCACAAGGGCATGAAAAACCCACTTCAGCAGAAAAAGATTTATAATACTTGCATATGATTATTAAAAGAGAAGGAACGGAAAAATGGCAAAAGCGAAAAAAGAAAAGACAGCGCAAAATGGTGCGAAGGGACAAATCCTTCAGATTTTAGGGGCTGTGGTAGATGTGAAATTTCAGGAAAATGAAGTCCCTGCGATTTTGAATGCTTTGCGGACCCAAAACGATGGCAAGGATCTGATTCTCGAAGTGGCGCAACATTTGGGTGAGGGCACGGTGCGGGCCATTGCGATGGACATGACCGATGGTTTGACACGTGGCGCCGATGTGTTTGACACGGGTGAGGCGATTGCTGTGCCCGTTGGCCCCCAAGTTCTGGGCCGTATTATGAATGTAACGGGTGATGTGATTGACGAGGGGCCCGCGATTGTGACCAAACAAAAATGGGGTATTCACCGTGACGCGCCGTCCTTTGCCGAGCAGGCGACGGAAGTCGAACAGCTTGTAACCGGCATTAAGGTCATTGACCTCCTGTGTCCCTATGCCAAGGGCGGTAAAATCGGCCTGTTCGGCGGCGCGGGTGTGGGTAAAACCGTGACCATTCAGGAACTGATCAACAATATTGCCAAGGGACACGGCGGCGTATCGGTGTTCGGCGGTGTGGGGGAGAGAACCCGCGAAGGGAACGATCTCTATCACGAAATGATGGATGCGGGCGTGATCAAGGAACATGATTGGGAAAATTCCAAGGTGGCCCTGGTGTTTGGCCAGATGAACGAGCCGCCCGGCGCGCGGGCGCGCGTGGCGCTGTCTGCGCTGACCATGGCGGAATATTTCCGCGATGAAGAGGGGCAGGACGTGCTCTTTTTCCTTGATAACATCTTCCGCTTTACGCAGGCCGGTTCCGAAGTGTCCGCGCTTTTGGGCCGTATTCCTTCGGCTGTGGGGTATCAGCCCACACTGGCGACAGAAATGGGCGCGATGCAGGAGCGGATTACCTCCACTAATAAGGGCTCCATTACGTCTATTCAGGCCGTGTACGTTCCTGCGGACGACTTGACGGACCCCGCGCCGGCCACCACCTTTGCGCACTTGGACGCGACAACGGTTTTGTCCCGCCAGATTGCGGAGCAGGGGATTTATCCCGCTGTGGATCCGCTCGATTCAACCTCCCGTATCCTTGACCCTCGCATGATCGGGCAGGAACATTATGAAACGGCAACCCGCGTGCAGCAAACCTTGCAGGCCTATAAAAACCTGCAGGATATTATTGCCATCTTGGGGATGGATGAATTGTCCGAAGAAGACAAGCTCACCGTGGCCCGCGCGCGGAAAATCCAGCGCTTCCTGTCCCAGCCGTTCCACGTGGCGGAAGTGTTCACGGGCTCGCCTGGGGTGTTCTGCCAGCTCGAAGATACGATCAAGGGCTTCAAAGCCATTGTGGATGGCGAGTATGACCACCTGCCCGAATCGGCCTTCTATATGGTCGGCACGATCGAACAGGTTGTCGAAAAAGCCAAGAAAATGGCGGCGGAAGCGGCTTAATAAGAAATACGGTCATCCCCGTGAAGGCGGGGATCTGGGTTTTTCAAAGGTTTTGAACTACAGAGTACGCAGAGGGCGCAGAGAGAAGTAATGAAAAAACGAAATATTTTTCTATTATGTTTTTTGTCCGTTTTGTGCGCGGCCTGTGATGTGGGGGCTCAAGATCCCCAAGCTATCGCGAAACGCTTTGGTCAAAACTGTACCTATGCAGAGGAATGTGGGTCTATGGCTTATATTTCATGCCAGCCGGAACTTGATGGTCCTACGCATTACATTGATAAAAAGACACTTGAAATTATTCAAACTTGTGGTGAGCTGTGTGACGGAAAATCCTGTATGGATGTTTGCCCACCATCACAATGGACGGCTTGTCAAGATTCTCAAAAAAATAAGGATGTAACACCATGACCCAAACGATTGCTTTTGAATTAGTCTCCCCTGAGGCGCGCCTTGTATCGGAGCCTGTGGTTCTGGCCAATATTCCGGGCGCTGAAGGGGTTTTTGGCGTGGGCGCGAACCACAGCGCGCTGGTGGCCACGCTTCAGGCGGGGGTGGTGGAGCTCTATCTGGAGGGGCAAACCGTGCCACGCAAGATCTTCATCGCGGGTGGTTTTGCCGATGTCACGGGTGAATCCTGCACGGTTCTGGCGGAGCAGGCCGTAAATGTGAATGACCTCAATCAGGCTGATCTGGAACGGGTCTTGAAAGACTTGACAGAGGACCTTGGGTTGGCGCAAGAGGCGGCCGATAAGGCGCGCATAGAGCGTAAAATGGGCCTGATCAAGGCGCAATTGTCTGCCGTCACGGGAAAACTGGTGTTTTAGAAGCACCGTTCTTCCTCGAAAAATCTGTAGACCAAACCCCGTTTCTTACCATGAAGCGGGGTTTTTCTTTATATCTCGCACAGAAAAGTATTGACGTAATTTTTTTTAAGGTATAGTCATATTCTTGTATTTGAAAGGATAAGGCCATGACAAACATTTTGTTTCCCAAAAATACCATCAAAAACCCGATGGGATTCGATGCGCAAGAGGCGCTCGAGCATGTGGCCCAAACGCAAGGGCGTGGGCGTTCGTTCTCTGAGGTGACAACAAAATATCCTGAAAAGCCTGTGGTTATTTTTGGCGGGGGAACCTCGGCGGTGAGGGATCATGATTCGCAAGGACGGTCTTATCTAGAAGCTTGTAAAGAAGGTGGAATAAACGTCATGGCGGGCTCGGCTGTCCGGCTTTTGAACCCTGATAAAATCAAAGGCGATGAAACGCCAGTTTCCTCTGCGGATTGGGTGGTTTTTAATGCCGTGGATGGGGGCGATCAGAGTGCGTATTACAAGGATAGCCTTGATGACGCAGTAAGCCAAAAAATTCAAAACATTGCCTTGGCCAGCTATAATGCGCCGGAGGCTTTTGATATCGCAAAGGCAAAAATGGGGGTGCCGTATGTTTTTCGTTATAATGCTCTGCTTCAAGGGGCGGAATACGGGGATGAACCCGTGATCGGGGCGGGGTCTACGGCCCCTACGGCGGCGGTGGCGTTGATGTTGTCGCTCGGGCACCGTGAGTTTACCATGGTGGGCGTGGATGCGGGAGAGCTTCAACCCGTACCGGAGGTTTTGCAAGACAGTCTTCAACAGGCCGGATTGACAGCCACGTGGACTCAAGAAAACGCACAGATCGATCCCGCCGCGCTTCCGGAGATGCCGGATCGGTATCAAACCTATGCCTTGCCTGCAGAATTTCAAAATACGCTCAAACACAACCAAGTCGCCCTTTTGGTGGGGCAGAATCATGTGTCTGTCATCCCCTGGGGGCAGTGGTGTTTGCTGGAGGAAATGAATCACATGATGGAACAGTGCCCCGAGGCCCAGTTCCATTTTCTGGGCGATTCGCTGGCCAGTGCCCATTTTCATTACGGGCAGGACGTGCGGGTGATTCATACGCCGTATCCGGAGCATCTGGCTCTGGGGACCGTTCTGCAGGGTAAAAATCTGCCGCTTGATCCGGACACAGTCTTGAAAAATAATCATAGTATCCAAGTCGGTCAATGGAGATACGAGAGTCCTTGATGGGGTCCTGAGAGCCCGTTTTTTGCCATTTTCAAAAAAAAGTAAAAAAATTGTAAAAAAAGTGAAAAAGGGGTTTGACAGGGGGAATCAATATAGGTATATATCCGTCCACACAACGCAGGCGGTTTGGTCGGCACGGGGTGGCAAACGGGGAAATCCGGTACGTTTAAAGGTTTATGTTGACGGCGGTGGTTTCCCGCGCTAAGGTGTGGGTCTTCGGTATTTCAGGATGGAAGTGAGTAACGAGAGGTTTTGTGACTTCTTCTTTCTCGGTTCTGTAATGAGCGAGAGCGGTTCTTGGACATCGTAAATAGGAAAGAAGAAATACGCAGGCAACAGTTCTTTGCCCGTTTTGCGGGTATGCATTGAATTAGCATTTAAAAAAGAAAACTGTTGTGTTGTGTACTCTTTATTGACGTACAAATATGTATTGTAATGATACATATTTAAAAGCAAGCAAGCAGTTTTCGAAAATTTATACTTTGAGATGGTTGAATTTATTTCAGCTATCTTCGATGGGATCAAACATGAGAGTTTGATCCTGGCTCAGAACGAACGCTGGCGGCAGGCCTAACACATGCAAGTCGAACGAACCCCCCTTCAAGCAAGCTTGAAGGATTCTTAAGAGAGTTCAAGAAAGCCGAAGGCTTTCTTGATGGGGGGTTAGTGGCGCACGGGTGCGTAACGCGTGGGAATGTACACCTTGGTAAGGAATAACTGCTGGAAACGGTAGCTAATACCTTATGATGACTTCGGTCCAAAGATTTATCGCCAAGGGATCAGCCCGCGTTAGATTAGCTAGTTGGTGAGGTAATGGCTCACCAAGGCGACGATCTATAGCTGGTCTGAGAGGATGATCAGCCACACTGGAACTGAGACACGGTCCAGACTCCTACGGGAGGCAGCAGTGAGGAATATTGGACAATGGGCGCAAGCCTGATCCAGCCATGCCGCGTG
>CAYGDY010000023.1:0-11014 GCA_964348795.1 uncultured Pseudobdellovibrionaceae bacterium
CGCGAAGGCGGCAGAACTGTCGGCGCCGGCGTTGTATCGAAAATTGTGGAATAAGTGAGTTGTAAGGAAACAAAGCCATGAACGCACAAACAATACGTATCACCTTGAAGGCTTTCGATCACCGGATTTTGGACACCGCTTGTGCGGAGATCTTAAATACGGCGCGCCGGACCGGCGCCGGTGTACGGGGCCCTGTGCCCTTACCGAATAAGATCGTGAAATTTTCCGTGATCCGTTCGCCGCACATTGACAAAGGCTCTCAGGAGCAATTTGAAATGCGTACGCACAAAAGATTGCTGGATATTGTCAATCCCACACCACAAACCATCGATGCTTTGATGAAGCTCGATCTGGCCGCCGGTGTGGATGTTGAGATCAAGATCGGGCAGATGAAAGCCGCGTAAGGTTTAAATGGTTTAATGGTCCTGCGGTATGCTGGGACTCTATGGTGCAAAGGGCACCCTCTGGAAAGGAAAAGAAGATGAGAGCTGGACAAAGAATAGGGTTGATTGCCCGCAAGGAAGGGATGACACGGATCTTCAGTGAAGATGGGCGTCACATTCCCGTGACGGTGCTGAAGGTGGAGGAGTGTCAGGTTGTGGCTTTGCGTTCCGATGAAAAGGACGGTTATACAGCCGTTCAACTCGGCGCGTTTAAAGCGAAGGTGAGCCGGACGTCCAAGGCCAATCGCGGGCATTTTGCCAAGGCCAAGGTCGAACCTAAGAAAAAAGTGGTCGAGTTTCGCGTATCGAATGAGAACCTGTTGGAAGTGGGTGCGGAGATCGGTGTGCATCATTTTGTGCCCGGTCAGTTCGTGGATGTGACGGGCACTTCTATTGGTAAAGGGTTTGCCGGTGCGATGAAACGGCATCACTTTGAAGGGATGCGTGCTTCCCACGGGGTTTCGATTTCCCACCGTGCCCACGGCTCTACGGGACAAAATCAGGATCCGGGCCGTGTGTTCAAGGGCAAGAAAATGGCAGGCCATATGGGGGACGTGCGGGTGACCACACAAAATCTCGAAGTGGTGGCGATTGACGAGGAACTGGGTTTGGTTCTGGTCAAGGGTGCAGTCCCTGGCTCGAAGTCCGGCTGGGTTTTGGTCAATGATGCCGTAAAAAAACCTCTGCCGAAGGAGGCCCCGTTTCCGGCTGGCCTGAAAACAACGAACAAGGCTGTGACGGAGTCCAAACCAGAAGATTCCGCAACGCAAGAGCCAGACGCTTAGGAAGAAGGAAGACGAACGATGAAAGTCACGGTCAAAACATTGGACAATAAAGACGCAGGGGAAATTGCTCTGGATCAGGAGATTTTCGGCGTGGAAGTGCGTCCGGATCTGTTGCACCAGATGGTGAATTACCAGCTGGCCAAGCGCAGAGCTGGAACCCATAAGGCCCAGCAACGCTGTGACGTCACGGGTACGGGGAAAAAGCCCTGGAAGCAAAAGGGCACAGGCCGTGCGCGCGCCGGTGACCTAAAACGGACGCAAGACCGCGGTGGTGCCGTGGTGCATGGGCCGGTTGTGCGCTCCCATGCGACAGAATTACCGAAAAAAGTGCGTAAGCTCGCGTTGAAATCGGCGCTCTCTTCAAAATTGGCACAAGGAAAGCTTGTGATTCTGGATGACGCCAAGGCGAAAGATCACAAGACAAAGCCCATGGCGGCCTCTTTGGATCAGTTCGGTTTTGCTTCGGCCTTGATCGTGGGCGGGGCGGAAATTGACACCAATTTTGCACGGGCGACAGCCAATATTCCGCGGATTGATGTTTTGCCTTCCCAAGGGGCTAATGTGTATGATATTTTGCGCCGCGATATTCTGGTCCTGACCAAACAGGCTGTGGCGGATCTGACAGAGAAATTGAAGAAGGATTAAGATAATGGCAAAAGGCAAGAAAACAGGTGTGATCGAGGCCCATTACAACACCATTTTGGCTCCACATATCACGGAAAAAGCCACGATGGGGTCCGAGCATGGTCAGATGACGTTCAAGGTGGCGTTGGATGCGACTAAGCCACAGATCAAACAAGCCATTGAGGCTCTGTTCGGTGTGAAGGTGAAGGCTGTCAATACCTTGGTGCAAAAGGGTAAAACCAAGCGCTTCAAAGGGATTATGGGCCGCCGGAGCGATTTCAAAAAAGCGATTGTCACGCTCGAAAACGGGCAGACGATTGATACGGCGGCTGGAGTTTAGGGTATGTCATTGGAGCAGATGCTAGCAGGTCAAACAGAAAATGTTCGGGGTCGGGTATCTGCCTTGTTGAATGCAGTGGTCGGACGTGAGGTTTCTGCTTCGCGACAACAACAAAGTGGTTTCATTCATAACCATGAAATGGCAGAACGGACTTTTCAGTGGGCTGTTGATGGTGCGATACAGGAAGGTTTTTTATCGAGTTCTGTAGAAAAAGCGTGTGATTATCTTGAAGCGCAGTTGGCGTAGACGATTGTAAATTTTTAACTAAACTATGGTGGCTCGCCGATAAGGAGCAAAAAGAAGGAAGAAGACAATGGCACTGAAAAAATTTAACCCTACAACCCCTGGTCAGCGTCAGCTGGTGCAGGTGGACCGCAAGGATCTCTGGAAGGGGAAGCCTGAAAAGACGTTGACAGAAGGATTGACAAAATCCGGCGGGCGGAACAATACGGGTCGCCAGACCAACCGCAATATCGGCGGCGGGCACAAGCAACGCTACCGCATTATTGATTTTGCGCGGAATAAATGGGACATGACAGCCGTGGTCGAGCGGATTGAATATGACCCGAACCGCACGGCCTTTATTGCGCTGGTGAAATATGAAGATGGCGAAGTGCGCTATATTATCGCGCCTCAGCGTTTGAGCGTTGGTGACAAGATTGTGGCTGGCGAAAAGGTGGACGTGAAGCCTGGCAATGCCATGCCGCTCAAGAACATGCCGGTGGGCACGATCATCCACAATGTGGAGCTCAAGCCTGGCAAGGGCGCGCAGATGATTCGCTCCGCTGGGGCCTTTGGCCAGCTCGTCGGGCGGGATCAGGGTTATGCCCAGATCAAGCTGACATCCGGTGAAGTGCGGATTGTGCGCGGGGACTGCATGGCGACGATCGGCGCGGTGTCCAATCCGGATCACATGAATGCCAATGACGGAAAAGCGGGCCGTTCCCGCTGGAAGGGCCGTAGACCGCATGTTCGCGGTGTTGTGATGAACCCTGTGGATCACCCGCACGGAGGGGGTGAAGGCCGGACATCGGGCGGACGTCATCCGGTATCGCCGACAGGTCAGCCCACAAAAGGCTATAAAACACGGACAAACAAAGCAACGGACAAGTTTATTGTCCGCAGACGTAAGAAATAAGAGGAGTAAGACGATATGGCACGCAGTGTATGGAAAGGTCCGTTTGTAGAGAAAAGCCTTTTGAAAAAGGTTGAGGATGCGCGGAAATCCGGTAAGAATGTTGTGATCAAAACATGGTCACGCCGCTCCACGATTTTGCCTAACATGATTGGATTGACATTTGGAGTGCATAACGGACACAAATTTATTCCCGTGATGGTAAGCGACCAGATGATCGGTCACAAGCTGGGCGAATTTGCACCGACCCGCACCTATAAGGGACACGGGGCGGATAAAAAAGCTTCAAAATAATTTTTTAGGTAAGATGTAAGGACGTAAGGCTATGGGACAGAAAAAAAATCCGAAACGGGTACAAGATAACGAGGCGATGGCCTACGGGAAATATTTCCGCACATCTCCGCAGAAGCTGAATCTTCTGGCGCAGATGATCCGCGGGAAAAAAGCCGGTCGTGCCTTGATTGATCTGGAATTTTCCAAGCGTAGAATTGCGCAGGATGTTCGCAAGCTTTTGCAGTCCGCCATTGCCAATGCCGAAAACAATCATGGTCTGGATGTTGATCGTCTGGTGATCAGCACCGCAACGGTTGGTAAAACACTGGTGATGAAACGGTTTAGCGCGCAGGCGCGGGGTCGTTCAGCCCGGATCGAGAAAAAATTTAGCAACATGACCATTGTGGTTCGTGAAGCAGAAGAAGCATAAAAGGAGCTTTTGAAAAATGGGTCAGAAAGTCAATCCAATAGGGTTACGGGTCGGGATTAACCGGACGTGGGATTCACGCTGGTATGCGGGTCGTGATTACGCGAAGAAGCTGGTCGAAGACCTGAAAATGCGGGAATTCGTGAAAGAACGCCTGAAGCCTGCAGGGATTTCCAAGGTCGTGATTGAGCGCGCCGCAAAAAACACGAAAGTGACGGTGCACACAGCGCGTCCTGGTGTGATTATCGGGAAAAAAGGCGCAGACATTGAAAAACTTCGTTCCGAGCTGGCTAAACGCGCCGGTGGTGACGTGTCCTTGAATATCGTTGAGGTGCGCAAACCTGAAATGGATGCCCAGTTGGTTGCTGAGGGTGTGGCTCAACAGCTGGAGCGCCGTGTTTCTTTCCGCCGCGCTATGAAGCGTGCTGTACAAAGTGCGATGCGTTTGGGCTGTAAAGGTATTCGTATTAACGTGTCTGGTCGTTTGGGCGGAACCGATATCGCGCGGACAGAATGGTACCGTGAGGGCCGTGTGCCTTTGCATACGCTTCGGGCTGATCTGGATTATGGGACGTCTGAGGCGCTCACAACCTTTGGTATTATTGGTGTGAAGGTCTGGCTGTATAAGGGCGATATTCTGGAGCATGATCCGATGGCGCGGGACAAACGTCACGGGAGTGATCAGGCGGGCCCTGCCGGACGGGATCATGCGCGGGATCATAAAGGCGCATAATTTTTAAAAAAATGCTGGCTTTTGGATTTTAGTTGGAGTACTGTCCGCTCCGATAGGTAGTACGAAGAGAATTTTGATTCATATGGGAACTGGTGCCTCGGGGAGGTGAAAAGTCCATGTGAGTGGTTTTTTTTTGTTTAATGAGACGATGTAAGGCAATAAAGAGATGCTGAGCCCAAAAAAGACAAAATTTAGAAAAGCCCACAAGGGGCGTATTCATGGTCTGGCCAAAAGCGGGACGGATTTGGCTTTCGGGGCCTATGGGTTGAAGGCGCTTGAGCCCGACCGGATTACAGCGCGCCAGATCGAGGCCGCCCGCCGTGCGATTTCCCGTGCGATGAAACGTCAGGGCAAGGTCTGGATCCGTATTTTTCCCGATGTGCCGGTCTCCAAAAAACCTCTCGAGGTCCGGATGGGGTCTGGAAAGGGATCTGTGGAGTACTGGGCGGCGCGTGTCAGGCCTGGCCGGATACTGTTCGAGCTGGACGGCGTGCCGGAAGATGTGGCCCGCGAGGCGTTGTCTCTGGCCGCGATGAAATTGCCGATCAAGACAAAATTTGTGGCGCGTGTCGGGTTGCTCGGTGCAACCGAGAAGAAAGCCGCCTGATAAGGTTTGATTTGTAAGAATTAAGAGAGAAAATATGATGAAAGCGGAAGATTTAAGAACGAAAACGCCGGATGAATTGAAAAAGCTGTTGCTGGAGGCCCGCAAGGGACAGTTCAATGCACGTTTTCAGCGCGCCAATGGCCAGCCGGAGAAGCCGTCCGATATGCGAAGAACCCGCCGGACAATCGCCCGTATCAAGACCTTTTTGAATGCAAAAAACAATAACAAGGACCAAGTGGCCCAAGGGAAGACCGTGTCCGCCAAGGGGAAGGCCAAAGCCGCCCCCAAGGCGAAAGCTTCCAAGACGGCCGCGTGATCTCAGATAAGGAGTTAGAAGGATATGCCACGCCGCGTACTTGAAGGAGAGGTTGTCAGCGACAAAATGGACAAGACTATTACGGTTCTTGTGCAACGTCGCTATATGCACCCCGTGTACAAGAAATATGTGATGCAGACGGACAAATATGCCGCGCATGACGAAAAAGGTCATTTCAAGGTCGGGGACAAGGTCTCCATCATTGAGTGTGCGCCGATTTCCAAGAAAAAACGCTGGACGGTTCTAGTGGAGGGGCAGATTGCAACCCCTTCCACGACCAAGAAAAAATCCAAGGGGGTCTCTGCCACGCCTGCTAAGAAAGATGTGAAGAAGACAGAAAAAGCGCCTGCAAAGCCTGCGCCAAAAGCCTCTGCGAAGAAAACAGCCACAAAGAAAAAGGAGGCCTAAGTCATGATTCAGATGCAAAGCCGGATGGAAGTGGCGGACAATAGCGGTGCACGCGAAGTCCAGTGTATCAAGGTTCTGGGTGGCTCCAAGAGACGCACCGCCAGCGTAGGTGATGTGGTGGTGGTGTCCGTGAAGGATGCCATTCCCCGTGGTCGTGTGAAGAAGGGTGATGTTCGCAAGGCGGTCATCGTCAGAACCAAGAAGGGGATCAATCGTCCCTTTGGAGAGAAAATCGCGTTTGACACGAACGCCTGTGTTTTGATCACGCCCAATGGTGAGCCGATCGGGACCCGTATTTTTGGCCCCGTGACACGCGAGCTTCGTGGAAAAGGCTATATGAAGATTATTTCTCTGGCTGGAGAGGTGCTGTAACCATGGCAAAGGCAAAATTTAAAATCCATAAGGGGGATCAGGTCGTGATCCTCACCGGTCGTGACAAGGGCACAAAGGGAGAAGTGCTTCAGGTTCTGACCGAAGAGTCCCGTGTGCTGGTTCAGGGTGTGAACGAGGTGACAAAACACCAGAAGCCTACGCAATTTGCGGCAGGTGGGGTGGAGAAAAAATCGCTTCCGATCCATATTTCCAATGTGGCGCTGGCGGACCCCAAAACAGGCAAGGCCACCCGTATCGGTTACAAGATCGAAAAGGGCGGCAAAAAGGTGCGTGTCGCGAAGGCTTCGGGGCAGGTTGTTTAAGGTTTGATGAAAGTTGCGAGAGATACAAAATGAAACCGCGTTTTAAAGAGATCTACGAAAAAGAGATTGTGCCGGAACTGGTCAAAAAATATGGCCATAAAAACCTGCATGAAGTGGGCAAGCTGGATAAAATCGTCCTGAACATGGGGATCGGTGAAGCCGCGCAGGATAAGAAACATATTGAGGGCGCTGTGAACGATATGGCGCGTTTGGCCGGTCAGAAACCTGTCGTGACAAAGGCCAGAAAATCCAATGCCTCTTTCAAGATCCGTGAAGGGATGGCGATCGGGTGCAAGGTCACGTTGCGTGGCGAGCGGATGTACGAATTTCTGGACCGCTTCATCACGATTGCCCTGCCACGGGTGCGTGATTTTCGCGGGATCAACGGCAAAAGCTTTGACGGCAGAGGCAACTATGCGGTCGGCATCAAGGAACATATTATCTTTCCCGAAATCGACTACGACAAGGTCGATAAAATTCGCGGAATGGATATTATTATTTGTACAACGGCAAAAACTGATGCGGAAGCCAAGGATCTTCTGCGCGGCTTCAAGATGCCGTTTGTGAATTAGGACTGGAACGGTAAAGCAAGAAGGAATCGTTTGAATGGCAAAAGTATCAATGATAGAGCGCGATAACAAGCGCCGCCGCATGGTGAAGAAATGCGCGGCCAAGCGTGCGAAGCTCAAGGCGGTTGTGAAGGATCAGGCCCTTCCGGCAGACGAGCGCTTTCAGGCGATGATGAAGCTCGCCGAGATGCCGCGCAACGGCGCCAAGGTTCGCATCCGGAACCGTTGTGCCCTGTCGGGTCGTCCCCGCGGATACTACCGTAAACTGAATCTTTCCCGCATAGCCTTGCGGGATCTGGCTTCTCGTGGTGAGTTGCCGGGTGTAACGAAATCAAGCTGGTAAGAAGGAGACGCATTTCCATGTCAATGAGCGATCCTCTTGGTGATATGTTGGCCCGCATCCGGAACGGGCAGATGGCAGGTAAGCCTGTGATCGAATGTCCGTTTTCGAATTTGCACGAAAATGTGTGCAAGGTTCTGAAGGACGAGGGCTATATCCGCGAGTACAAAACCCGCGAAGCCGGAACGAATAAAAAGGTACTGGTCATCGAACTGAAATATGCGGAAGGCCGTGGCGCGATCCGCCAGATTGACCGTGTATCGAAGCCCGGGCGCCGGATTTACACGAATGTGAAAACCATGCCCCGTTTCTTCAACGGGCTTGGGATTTTGATTGTTTCCACACCGCAGGGCGTCATGCCGGATTACAAGGCGCGGGCCGCGAATGTGGGTGGTGAAGTGCTCTGTCAGGTCTTTTAGGGATTTGACGTTAGGTTTTTGAAAGAAGGACGTTAAGCGATGTCACGTATTGGAAAATATCCGGTTGTTATACCGGCTGGTGTCGAGGTTCAGGTCAATGGCCAGAATCTCAAGGCCAAAGGCAAGCTGGGCGAACTCGCGCTCACGGTGCATGACGAGGTTTCCGTCGTGCTGGAAGATGTGACGGGGGATGATGGCAAAACTGCCAAGGTCGTGACATTGAAGCCTAAATCCGATGCGCCGATTGCGTGTCAGGTCTGGCCGACGATGCGGACGCTGGTGAATAATATGGTTGTCGGTGTTTCGCAGGGCTATAGCAAGAAGCTCGAAATCAAGGGGGTGGGTTACAGAGGGAACCTGCAAGGCAAGACTCTGGTTCTGGCTCTTGGTTTTTCGCACGAGGTGCGCTATGACGTGCCGGCCGGAATCGAACTGAAAATGGATGGACAAACCAATATCGAGATTTCCGGTATTGACAAGCAGAAAGTCGGACAGGTGGCCGCAAATATTCGCGGATTTAAGCCGCCCGAGCCCTACAAGGGCAAGGGGATCCGGTACTCCGATGAGTTTGTGGTTCGCAAAGAAGGCAAGAAAAAGTAAGGAAGTGAGACATGGGTAAGGCATTGACAGCGGCAGAGCGCCGGAATTACCGGACACGGAACAAAATCCGCCGCGTGAATATCACGCAGAACGGGACACGCGAAGTGCGTCCCCGCTTGTCGGTTTACCGTTCCGGTAAACAGATTTACGCGCAAGTGATAGACGATGTCAGAGGTGTGACCCTTGTGGCGGCCTCTACCGTAGAGGCGGAGCTGAAGGACAAGCTGAAAAGCGGCTCTACCGTTCTGGCCGCAACAGAGGTTGGCAAACTGGTTGCCGCCCGCGCCAAGAAAGCCGGCGTGGCCAAGGTGGTGTTTGACCGCGGACGGTATTTGTATCATGGCCGCGTGAAGGCGCTGGCTGACGGCGCCCGCGAAGGCGGACTGGTTTTTTAAGGGTATTTTCGAGCAAAGGATTATAGGATGGCACGAGGACAACAGGCAGAGCAGAAAAGAGAAGAACGGGAAGAGTCAGAACTTCTCGAACGTCTTGTCGGGATTAACCGCGTTGCGAAGGTTGTGAAGGGTGGTCGCCGGTTCGGGTTTGCCGCGCTTGTCGTGGTGGGCGATGGCAAGGGCCGCGTGGGTCACGGTCACGCCAAGGCCCGCGAAGTGCCGGAAGCCATTAAAAAGGCAACAGAGCAGGCCAAACGCAAGATGGTGCGGATCCCCCTGCGCGAAGGCCGGACCATTCACCATGATGTGAAGGGCCGTGATGGCGCTGGTCGTGTATTGTTGCGCTCTGCTCCGCAGGGGACCGGCATTATTGCGGGTGGTCCGATGCGGGCCGTCTTTGAAGCACTGGGCGTACAGGATGTTGTGGCCAAGGCGATTGGCTCTAACAATCCGTACAGCATGGTGAATGCCACGTTTGCGGCTTTGCAGTCCATGCAGAGCCCCCGTCATGTCGCCACGCGCCGGAGCAAGAAGGTGAGCGACATTGTATCGGGTCGCGAGGGTAAACCGGACGGGGAGCGTTCCGCTCCTGAGTCTGCTAAAGAAGAATAAGGAATACAAACGATGGTCGAGGATAGCAAAAAGACACAGACAAAGGCGAAGGTCGCGACGACTTCCAAACCTTCCGCTCCGAAATCGCCTGCAAAGCCTAAAGCAGAAACGGCGAAAGCACCGGCTGTTCAAAAATCTGCCGCACAGAAACCTTCTGCGAAGAAATCCCCTGCCAGCAAGACGCTGAAGGTGACGCAAATCGGCTCGCCGATCGGGCGGAAGGATTATCAAAAGGCCAATCTGGTCGGGCTGGGTCTGAACAAGTTACACAGAAGCCGTGTGCTAGAAGACACACCGTCTGTTCGCGGCATGATTGAAAAAGTGAAACATCTGGTCAAAGTCGAAGATGCCGCTTAAAGCTTGAACAATAAGGAACAAGACTATGAAACTCAATGAATTAGCACCCAAAGAAGGCTCCAAAAAAGACCGTATGCGCGTGGGCCGAGGGATCGGTTCCGGCAAGGGGAAAACCTCCGGTAAAGGGGTAAAGGGGCAGAAAGCGCGTTCCGGTGTGGCAATTAAAGGTTTTGAGGGTGGTCAAATGCCCTTGTACCAGCGTATGCCGAAAAGTGGGTTCAGCAACAAGGCCTTTGGCACAACGCTTTCCGAACTGTCTTTGGGGCGTTTGCAGGCCGCCATTGATGCGAAGAAAATAGACGCCAAAAAGCCGATTGATGAAGAGACTCTGGTGCAGGCCGGCGTGATCAAACAAAAGCAGGACGGGATCAAGTTGCTGGCGACGGGCGTGTTGACCGCCAAGGTTGAGCTGACACTCACAAAGGCTTCTAAAACGGCGCAGGCCGCCGTTGAGAAGGCGGGTGGAAAAATTACGTTTATTGAGAAGATCGTGGCGCCTGTCGTGCGGAAAAAGAGCTATAAGTAGGCATTTTTCGTGACATATGAAGAGGTCACATATCCTCCTTTCAAATAGGAATGGTTTCAAGGCCCCCCTTGTCATCCCCGCCGTCTGGCGGGTTTTTTACAAAGCTCTGCCTCTTTAAATGTTAATTTTTTTACATTACACTCATGAGACGGTGTTTCAATGGGCACGGGATGGTTTTGGAAAAAGGGTGTATCAGTATGAAAATTCGCAATGGGGCAGTCTTTGTTCTTTTTTTCCTTCTTCTGGTGTGCCTCTTTCCGATTCAGGCCTTTTCCGCTACGGGGTGTAGCGCCGGAAAACCTGTCTTTTCCTTTATGACAGCCACGGCTCCTACGAAATATATCAAAACCAAATCGGCCACTGATCTCACACAAATGCACGGGGGGGATTCGTCCGGTACTGTGGTGGCG
>CAYGDY010000024.1:0-10555 GCA_964348795.1 uncultured Pseudobdellovibrionaceae bacterium
GGGGGCGGGGGAGGACAAAAAAACAAAAAAACTGGATTGCCGCGCTCCCCTCCGGTCGCTCGCAATGACGCGCAAAAGAAACTTCGTGTGCTTTGTGTCCTTCGCGTTGCTCAGGATGACAGGGGAAGGGGGGTGTATTCCTTCTTTGCGCAGGGGGTGTGATCGTGATAAAATGATCCTGATGAGGGCTTTTTTACTCTTTTTGATGGTGTGTTTTCTCGGCGGGCCTGCTGGGTCCCTCGCGCAGGACTACGAATTCACGCTGGGGGAAGAGGTGGTGGACCCTACGGCATCTGAAGCCCCTTTCCAGTTGAAGGGGGCCGATCCGCCTACGAGCAGGACTGCTATACTGGGCGATGCGCAGGATTTTTCCTATGAGCGCCGGAACGAGCCGTCTTTCGATCCCATAGAATTCCTGCCGCTGGACCCCCCCACGGGGCTGTCCGAGCGCATTGATCGTCTGGTCTACGGGATCAAGACCGACGTGCCGCCCGAATACGATTCTTACGGGTATCAGGTTCGCCAGCTTATGTCCCATATCGGCGGGGATCAGGCTTATGGGTCGCTGGCCGGTATCCAGACACAGATAGAAAATATCGGCAAAGCCGAGGACCTTGTGGAAGTATGGCATGAGACGGTCTTGTCAGAAATTGCCCTGATTACCAAACAGATCGAGGCAGACAACGCCCCGTCTTCGCTGAGGATCCGGTTGAAACTCAATCGGGCGCAGGTGGACGGCTTTTTCAACCATATGGCCGGATGGCTCCAGCGGAACAGGGCGTTGCTCGAATTTCTGGTGACCATTGGAAAATATCGCTTTACGTACGAGAACCATATTATTTATTTTTCAGAGTCCGAGGATATGTACGCCTTTGGCAAGCTGTATCTTGATCGTGAAAAGATTCTCAAAGTCGTGCGGGATTACACGCCGTTCCGTATGATGGTGTATTAGCGCGCCGGCCTGCGGCGATTCAGTAAAAGAGCTGGATTGCTTCGCGTGCTTTGTGTTGAAAAGCGCTTTTCCTTCTTGTCATCCTGAGCCGTAGGCAAAGGATCCCACACAAAAAGAGATCCTTCGTTTCACTCAGGATGACAAGAAGAAAGACTCTTTTTACCGCGAAGGAACGAAGGGGCGAAGTTTTCCTTCCCTGTCATCCTGACGCGGAGCGGAAGGATCTGGAGTGTTTTGAGATTCTTCGCGTTGCTCAGAATGACAGGGGCGGTGCGGGGTGACAGAAAAGGCGGAGACAAAAAGGGATTAGGGCAAGAGCCCTTTTTTTTATGCCCCCAGTATAGTCAGATTTTATTCACAATCATAAGGAGTTTACACATGACCGAGCATATCAAAATGCCCGCCATCACCCCGCTTGTGCGGGTGGTGGCGAGCGGCACGCAAGACACGTTTGTCTATCCGTTTCCGATTTTTGCCAGTGAGGATTTGGCTGTCTATCTAGATGGCGCGCGCGCGGTGAGCGGGTTTGCCATTGCAGGTGCGGGCCAGACGGCGGGGGGCAGTGTGACGTTTGAGACAGCGCCGCCTGTTGACACGATTTTGACCCTGACCCGCGAATTACCGATTGAACGGGTCAGCGACTTTCTGGAAGGCGGAGAATTTTCTGCGCAGGCCTTGAATACCGAGCTGGACGTGCTGGTGGCCAGCCTGCAACAGGTGAACCGTAAAAGCGACATGATGCTCCATTACGGGGATCATGAAGCGTCATCTATGACGCAACTGCCGGACCGTGCGATACGGGCTGGCAAGGCGCTGGGGTTTGACGGGAACGGGGATCCGGTTGCGGTGTCGCTGGCGGGCTCCATGGCCCCGCCGGATTTTACGCCCGTGGGGACCGGCGCGGTGACGCGCCCCAGTCATGACAAGTTTTCCGATGCGGTGTCGGTGAAGGATTTCGGGGCACTGGGCGATGGGGTGCACGATGACACGGTGGCCATTCAAAATGCGCTGAGCGCCCATGATTCCGTGTTCCTGCCTGTGGGCACATACCGGATTACGGGCACGATTACCCTCACGGCGCGGCAAAGCCTGTATGGTGCGGGGCAGTTTTCCGTGATCCAGTGCCAGAGCAATGCGTTCAATGCGCTGGAGCTGACCGAGGATTTTATTACGCTGGCTGATTTTCGGATCGAGGGCGGAAACGCGGGGATCAAGCTGTTCGGCAAGACGCGCCCTTGCGTGCAGTGCGCCGTGCGGGATGTCACGGTTTTCGGGGCCAATGTCGGTGTATTGCTGGACGGGCATAATGATGTCAACAATCCGTGCTACTGGAACAATTTTGACCGTGTGCTGGTGGAGCAACCGGTGCAACATGGCGTACATCTGACCAAGACGGGAGCCGGTGATACGCCCAATGCCAATAAATTCCATGCCTGCCGTGTGTACTCTCACGGGAGCGATATCACGGGCGCGGGGTTTTATGTGGAGCATGCCAGCTTCAACAACGCCTTCATTGACTGCGAGGCGAACGTCAAGGGTACGGCGCAGGGGTGCTTCATTATCGGGTCACAGTCCAATAAGACGCTTCTTATCAACCCGTACGCGGAGAGCAATAACGAGGTGCCCAATATCAAGCTGGAGGCGGGGTCGGTCGAAACGTCCGTTTATAACCTTTTGTCGGCTTCTAACGGGTCTGCGATATGGGATCTCTCGGGCGGGGAATATAGTGCGTATAATGCCGGTTTTCCGCACAAAAACCGCCTGCAACGCACGACGGTGACAGACCTCAATGCCACGCTGGCACGGTTCGATACGGAGTTTATTGACACGTCAGGCAGTGTCACGCTGGACCTGTCGCACTCGGTGCATCTGGTATCGTCGTTCGGCGGGGCGCTGGTGGTGAATCTGCCGAGCGCAGGCAGTGCCGTGGGGGTCATGATGGTGGTCAAGAAAATCGATTCCTCGGCCAATGTCATTACGGTACGCGAAACCGGCGGTGCGGGGCCGGACGGACGTGATTATTTTCTGGGCGCGGAGAATGATTACATGATGGCGCTGTCCAACGGCGCGGAATGGTTTGTGATCGCCTCCAACCGCTCGCCAGGCAATACGCGGTATTTCGATGGAAGCGGCACGTATGATATCGACATGGCCGTGGATACGTATTTGCTCTCCAGCTTTGGCGGGGCGATGACCGCGCGGCTTCCCCCCGCCAATGCGCCCGAAGCCATTGGCAGAACGATTACGCTCAAGAAAACGGATGTGTCGGGCAATGTGATTACAGTGACAGAGCAGGGCGGAAGCGGCCCCGACGGGTTCGGGCAACCTTTGAGCGCGCAATACAGGGCCATTACGGTGGTATCGGACGGCGCGCACTGGCATATTGTCGGGAAGTTTTAGCGCGGGGGCTCAATACAGGGGACGTGTACGATTAACAAAAAGAGATCCTTCGTTTCACTCAGGATGACAATAAGAAAGACTCTTTTTACCGCGAAGACGCGAAGGAACGAAGTTTTCCTTCCCTGTCATCCTGACGCGGAGCGGAAGGATCTGGTGTGTTTTGAGAGTCTTCGCTTCGCTCAGAATGACAGGAGGGGGATCAGAATGACAGGAGGGGGATCAGAATGACAGGGGTGGCGCGGGAGATTACAAGTCCAGTCCCTGCTCATTTTTGAAATCCGCCATAGGGCGGATAAAAACACGCAAGACGCCTTCCGAACGGGGGGAGGCCTGTTCTGCGGCCTCTTGAAAGCCATTGCGCAGAACGGCCACAATGGCAGGGGGATCGTTTTGATAGATCTTGTGATGCATGATGGAGGCCTTGACCTGTGGAATGTGGGGCGCGTGTTCGGCCACATAGCGCATCCGGCCCGTATACAGCAGGTCAGAGAGTTGTTTCCCCTGATAGGGCGAGCGTACATGGACGTCGGTAAAAAGGGCCTTTGTGATCTGCTTCGTTTCAGGGTCAGCGGGCAGAAAAAGTTCGGCCTGTCCCACGACGGTATGCCCCTCATGCGGGGTGCGCTCCAGAAGGACGAAGTTTTTGTGGCTGGCGATGTTAAAGGCCGTTCTCCAGTGCTCGCCCTGTGTCTTTTCGATTTTGCTCAGGATGTGGGATTTGGTCTGTTTCGAGACTTCGGGTTCTTTTTGATCGTGATAACAGGCTGTTGAAACTTCCTGAAAGAGTGTGAAGTCTTCCTCGGTGTTCTCCAGAACGGCACAAAACACGTCATTTTTTTCTATAAGGATACGCATGCCGTCTTTTTACATAGCTTGAGTTTCTTTGTCAATTTTTTTTCACAATTTACCATATAAAAAGGAGTGAAATGTCCTATGCCAGAATTAGAACACGATACACGCGCGCGGATTGCCGCGTTTTTACCGCAGGCGATCGGGACGGCGCTGGAGTCCTATCAAACCTTCACGGCGCATACGCCGCTGGACAAAGCTTCGGAGTTCAAGGCCCATCATGATGCCTGCAAGGTGGCGCTGGCGCATATCGAGCTTTTGATCAAGCTGGCGCGCTGGGCGGAGTTGCCGGACCCCGAAACGGTCGATGAAGACCAGCAAAAGCTCTTGATGCACCTGATTGAAAACGCGAAGGGGGAGCTGGGAGAATGAGGGGGAAGAACAAGGTTTCACCACCTGTCACCCGCGAGGCTGTGGCGATCCAGAAAGAGCTGGATTGCTTCGCGTACACTCGCAATGACGCGCAAAAGAAACTTCGTGCTCTTTGTGTTGAAAAGCGCTTGTCCTTTTTGTCATCCTGACGCGAAGCGGAAGGATCTGGAGTGTTTTGAGATCCTTCGCGTTGCTCAGGATGACAGGGAGGGGGCTCAGGATGACAGGGAGGGGGCTCAGGATGACAGGGGAAAGGCGGCTCAGGATTACGGTTTGAAGGGCGCGGGGATTGGTGCGGGGGCCGCAGGAGAGGGTTTTTCTTCTGTCGGGGCGGGCAATACGAGGTTATCGGGGAGTTCATCGTAAAGCGCTGTGATTTTTTCTTGTGTGAAGGGATCATGCACGAGGGACGGCAGGCGGCGCTCCATGGCTTCCAGATATTCCTTCACCATTTCCTTGGCCATGGGATCGTTGTCGAACGCCCCGTTGCGGTCAAGGGCAGAGATTACAATGTAATTGGTCTGGGCGGGATTGTTCAAAGGAAAGCTGTAGGGCAGGATGTCTGTGTCCCTCAAAATTTCTCCGGCTTCAAAGGTCAGCTCGTGGACTTTACGGGACAGGGCTTCGTCTTTGTTTTCCTGTCCCTGAAATTCTGGCCGTGGGCCATGGGGCCCCGGGTCAAAATACAGGTTGGTGCTATGGCCGTCTGTGTTACTGGACGCGATCAGATCATTCATCGTTCCTATGGCGCGTACATCGTGCCAGACCTCTACGGCTTTGAGGCGCTGGGCGCGTTCTTCCGGTGACGCTGAATCGGCCAGATATTTCTGAATTCCCCGTATATCGGCTTCGTTTTCCCCTCTGACATCATGCAGGGCGTTGAGGGCGGAGTTCTCATCGGGTTTCAGTCTGAATTTCCCATGTCCCTGTGCGACATGGGAGGCTTCGTGGTAAAATGTTATACGGGCAAATTCAACAGGCGGCACACCCCCGAGATTGAAAGATTTTACGGCAGGATCGTCTGCGTTGAGACCGGCAAGATTTTGATTCAAAAATGTTGTGTAGTAGCTGTCGGCGGCTTCTTTTGTTGGAGAGTTTTTTAAAGAAATGATGGCAAAAACAGGATTGTTCTTGAGCTGGTTGCCGGCATTTTTGTGGTCCAGAAAGTGCGTTTTGATTTCTGTCAAAGTATCAGAGGCAAGGGATTCTACAAGAAAACGCTCTATGGGATTGAAGGGTTTCAACGCATTGTCGATAAGGTAATCCCCCAGAGCGGGATGCTGGGCGGGGTCTGTGATGATCACGTTTGAAAAGCCCGTCGCGCCTAGAATTTGCGCGTCCGTCAGCCCCAGATAGCTTTGAATCTGCGGGTCCATATAGACCTTGGGCGCGTCTGGCCCGTTGAACAGGTCTTTGATGCTTGCGGTGTCGTCCAGTCCCATACAGGCCATTTTACAGGGGGGAGGTTAATGGCGTGTTAATGAGGAGTGCTTCGCGTCTTCGCGGTTCAAAAAAAGGAAGGTCCCCGCTTTCGCGGGGAAGGCAGATTTTTTACAGGCGTCACCCGCGAGGCCTCTTCCAGAGGCCGTGGCGATCCAGAAAGTTTAAAGGACTGGATTGCTTCGCTGTGCTCGCAATGACGAAGAAACGTCTGACAAAAAACAAAAAAACAGGGAGAAACACGATGAAAGACATGGATTTTCGCCTTTTTGTGGTGCTGTGGAACCAGCGCATGGGGCAGGGCACCCCGCGTCACCACCTGAAAATGGCGGTGTGGCTCGAGGAGGCTTGGGTGCGCAAGGACAGGCGGCTCTTGATGATGGCGTTTCGCTCCAGCGGCAAAAGCACGATTGTAGGGCTGTTTTGCGCGTGGCTCCTCTATCGCACGCCGGAATTGCGGATTTTGGTGCTGTCGTCCGATGAGGCGCTGGCGGGCAAGATGGTGCGGCAGGTCAAGCGGATCATCGAAAAACACCCGCTCACGCTCCGTCTGAAACCCGACAAGGCGGACCAGTGGGCGAGCGACCGGTTCACCGTGCGCAGACTGCTGGAACTGCGGGATCCGTCGATGCTGGCGCGCGGGATCTCGGCCAATATCACGGGAAGCCGGTCCGATGTGGTGATCTGCGATGATGTGGAGGTGCCGGTGACCTGCGACACGCCGGAAAAACGCGTGCATTTGCGCGAGCGTCTGGCAGAAATGGCGTATGTGCTGGTGCCGGATGGCACGCAGTTATATGTAGGCACACCGCACAGTTTTTATTCGATCTATGCGGACAGCCCCCGCCCTGAAGTCGGCGAAACCGCGCCCTTTTTAGAAGGGTTCAAGCGGTTCAGACTGCCTGTACTGGATGGGGAAGGGCACAGCGCGTGGCCGGAGCGGTTCTCGCTGGAAGAGATCGCCCGTATGAAGCGCGCCACGGGCCCCCATAAATTTGCCTCCCAGATGCTATTGGAGCCTTTGAACATCGCGCAAGGGCGGCTGGATCCTTCGGCGCTGTGGTTTTATGACAGCTCCACGGCATATTTGCGGGAACTGAACCGGCTGGAGATTGACAACACGGAAATGGTCAGCGTCAGCGCATGGTGGGACCCTGCCTTTGGCAATGGCACAGGGGACGGAAGCGTCTTTGCCGTGGTCTATACGGATGTGGAAGGGTTTTACTGGCTCCACAAGCTGGCGTATCTGCGGGTGGATCCGCTGTCGGTGCAAGACCCCGCCACCCAGCAATGCGGCGCCGTGGCGATGTGGGCCAAGCTGTTGAACCTGCCGTGTGTGACGCTGGAAATCAACGGGATCGGAAAATTCCTGCCTGCGATTTTACAACGGGAACTGGCGGTGCGCAAAGTCCCCTGCGCGGTGAAGGAGATCACCTCGCGCCGGCCCAAGGACTTGCGGATCCTGGAAGCGTTTGACGCCGTGCTGGCGGCCCGTGCTCTGCGCGTCCACCAAAGCGTGCGGGAGACCCCCTTTATCACGGAAATGCAGGAATGGCGGCCGGGCGGGCGGGGCCGTGATGATGGGCTGGACGCCGTCGCAGGGGCTTTGAGTCAGGAGCCCGTGCGGATTGATCGCGGCGCGCGGGCCAAGGGCGGGCAGAACTGGATCAAGGGCGCGAAGGCGCACAAGGCCGGAGCAGGGGAATTTGGGGTTTAAGTGGAATGAAGGTTAATGTTTTCTAGAGTTTAAAAGGAGCAATCATCATGAATATTGTATTGGAATCTGTTTTCGCAAGAAACAGTCATGCCAAGCCGTTCGACGTTAAACAGCTTAAAAAGGCGCTGAACCGACTCGGCTATTATATGCCTCACGAAAAAGACGGCATTACTGAACTGCCTGATATGGGGATGGTGAAGGCAATTGAGGCCTTTCAAAAGGATCGTGGTTTGTCGCCTACAGGGTCTGTGAAACCAGATGATCTTACGGTGAGGGCAATGAATCTGGCTTTGAAAGTAGAGCCGGAGGGGTATTATATCTGGCGGGCGACACCGGATCAGAAGGTGCGTGCGAAACACGCTTCCTATGATTATACTGTGCGGTCATGGAGGGATGATCCGGACCCGGGCGATGATTTCGGTTGTCGTTGTTGGGCAGAGCCTGCAACACCATCACAGGCGGCTTGGAAGATGACACGGCCTGATTTTTCTGCCATGCCATGGGTGGAGGATGCCGCTCTCAGTATTGCAGGCTATGAGTTGGACAGTTATTGGCCGTATTTGGACACCACCAGTGCGATTACCGTAGGTAAGGGAATTAATATTAATCAAAAAAACGTGTTTTTGGCTCTGCCGTGGAAAAAAGAGAGCAGAAATGGTGTGAATGCCACCGCTGAAGAAATTGAATTGGGCTACTATGCTCTTCGCGATCATGGAAAGAGTGCAATAGACCGGAATGGAAAAATAAACATCCTTGCCGATCATCAAAAGAAATGGAGCGGTTTGGTCTTGCCGGATACAGAACGTGACAGGTTGTTTCAGAAAAAAATCCTCGAATTTCATAAAATTTTACAATCGAAATTTTTTGAATTTGAAACCTTCCCCCCTGAGGCAAAGTCTGCGTTATTGGATATGGTTTTTAATTTAGGCCAGACACGATTTTCACGGTACAAATGGCCCACTCTTTTTAAAGCGGTGAGTCAGAGGAATTGGAAGGCTGCTGCCGCACAATCAAAACGAAATATCCCGAATGATAAGACCGATCGGAACCAAAAAACCCATGACAGTTTTTTAAAAGCCGCAGAATGGGAAGTTTCTGCGCCTGAATACCCTTAACGAGGGGAAAGGCGATAAGAATTTTTAGGGGGGGCTTGTTTCGTAAAGGCTTTAAAATCGCATATTTTCCTTTGTATCGGAATGTCAGAAAAACAGGGGTGTTTGAGAGCAAGGCCTTCAAAAATAAAAAGTCTAAAACTTTGGTAAGTGATATTTCCAAATTTGGTTTTTGGCATTTCTTTGATGAGGTAACCGTAGGGCGTTTGGGATTCAGAGCTGTATGGCGTGTACAAAGTCTCTATACATTTTAGAAGTGTGTAGGGTGTGTTCTCAAAGCGGTCTTCATGCATGATATGGCAGGAATCATACGTTTCACCAATGGACCATGCGATGCGGTCGCCCGTGATATAAACAGAGCCATCAGAAACATCCCATAGGCCGCAAAAAAGCTTGTTTTCAAGCAGGCATCTGTCTGGCGATGGGCCCATCTCTGTCGCCCATATAGGGCGAAGAGGGCATGCCAGTAGCAAAAAGAGAAGTAAATGTCTGCGCATGCTCCCCAGTGTACTGGTTTTGCATCGGACGGTCAAAGAATGCCTGCGGGAGACCCCCTTTATCACGGAAATGCAGGAATGGCGGCCGGGCGGGGCGGAAGGCTACGATGTGCGCCACGTCAAAAAGGCGCTGAATAAAATCAAAGTCCCTTCTCCCCTTTGGGGAGAAGGTGAGGATGAGGGGTTCTTTATCGAGGCTGACCCCTCACCCCCGACCCTCTCCCCAGAGGGGAGAGGGGGCAGGATAAAGAGGCTCTCCCCAGAGGGGAGAGGGGGCAGGATAAAGAGGGGGCAAAAGCGAGATCAAGCCCGATGATGACACGCTGGAGGCGGGGGTGACGCTATTTTTTTCAAGAAAGGAAACAACAATGTCTTTGATATCACAGGATTTTGTGTGGTGGGTGACGGCCGTGGATTTGCCTGTGCTGGCGGGGCTGTTTGGCCTGATCTGGCGCACGCGGGATGAACACCGCAAGGCCATGGATCTGCTGGAGGACACGCTGGAACACCGCTCCAGCCAGCTCAGGGACGCCTTGTCTGCGTTCAAGCTGGAGGTCGCCAAGACCTATGCCTCCCAGACGGACCTGAAAGATCTGGAGGCGCGGCTGGTCGGGCACTTGCTCCGCATCGAGGCCAAGCTGGATGACTGGATTATCCGATAATATCTATCAATAATATATTGACAGAGGACGGCTTTGTATTTATATGGTAACTTTTAACCCCCATAAAAGGATCTTGATATGAGTAGCGGCAAGAAAAAACAGGAAAAAATCCGCAAAGCGGCAGAATTAAGCCGTAAACACACATTACGGGATCAGTTTCAGCACAATCCCTCGGGCGGCAGTGAGTACGCCAGAAAATGTGTGCGTCAGGAACAGGAATATAACAGATGGATTCACAGTGACGAATACAAGGAAGAGCAGAAACAAAAGGCGGAAGAGTCTTTGAAACCCTGGTGGTGGTGAGTGTAAGGACTTGAAATGTCCTTTGTTTTTTAGGACGGAGCCTTTCAAGGCTCCGTTTTTTTTGTCCTTTTCTGTCATGCTCGCCGTTTGTGCGGGGGGCCGGATGCCGGCACGAAGGCGGGCATGACAGGAAGAAAAAGGAAACAATCAAATCCTTT
The DNA here is from genome assembly GCA_964348795.1 of uncultured Pseudobdellovibrionaceae bacterium. Lineage (GTDB taxonomy): Bacteria > Pseudomonadota > Alphaproteobacteria > Micavibrionales > Micavibrionaceae > JADLAT01. The sequence goes on from CAYGDY010000024.1 coordinate 10,463, forward strand.
CAAAAGGCCCCAAGGTTTTCGATGTCTTGTCATCCTGACGCGAAGCGGAAGGATCTTTCTGGCTGGAAAGGGATTCTTCACTGCGTTCAGAAT
>CAYGDY010000025.1:0-6991 GCA_964348795.1 uncultured Pseudobdellovibrionaceae bacterium
TCCGTCATCCCGTTGGCATTTTGCGAAGCAAAATTCGCACGAACGGGATCCAGAACAAAGAGAGCCGCTTTAACGGCTCACCTTATGGCCCCCCGCACTCTCAGCCTGCTCACGCAAGCGGCGGGGGTGACGATGTATCTTGTCTCATTCTTATTTGGAATGATCCTATTTTTTTCTTGCCTTTTTATATACATTGTATATACTAAAACTATATCAACACGACCGTCACAGGACCATCACAATGACACAGGTAAACATACGCATCAAAGACGATGACCTTGAAATCATAAAGCGGGCGGCGCAGATCACACAACGCTCCTTTTCCAGTTTCATGATTGCTGAAGCCAAAGCAACAGCAGAACGGGTCATCGAAGACAGCGCCAAAACACAATTGAAAGGCATAGAATGGCACCACTTCATGAACCGTCTGGATCAAAAACCGCAAAGGCTCGAAAATCTGGCAAAACTCCTGAGACAAAAACCAGTCTGGGACGATTAACGGCACCAGAATCCATAAACGACAATCATGATGTTTCTGGTTTTTGTTCCGGCGAACCTTCTTTGGATCGCTGGCTCGCCCATCGGGCTTATAAAAATCATAAAAAAGACTTCAGCCGTGTCTTTGTCGTCTGCACAGAACAAAATCGTGTGGTGGCCTATTACGCCCTATCCTCTTATGCCATAGAACGCAAAGCCCTGCCGAATTTAGAGGACAGCCCCGACCCTATTCCCGCCGTGTTACTGGGCCGTCTTGCCGTTGACAGCGCTTTCCAAAAAAACGGACTGGGTTCAAGCCTTGTGCAAGATGCCCTTTTACGGATTTTGTCTGCAAAACAAAATATTGGCATAAAAGCAATCATCGTCCATGCCCTGAATGACAAAGCCGCCAAATTTTATAAAACTCTGGGTTTTGAAGATCTTGGCCGAGCAAGGCTTGAGCTGTTCATTACCGTGGCAGATCTCGAAGAAACCTTTGCAAATCTGTAGAGATTTTTACCCCCAAAACCCCATAAGGTTTTTGACCTCAGATAAGGTTTTTTCCGCCAGCGCACCGGCTGTTTCATTCCCTGCCCGCAAAATCCGGTCAATTTCGCCCGTGTCGGCCAACAACCCCTTCATCCGCGCCGTGATGGGGCCCAGCTTTTCCACCGCCAGATCCGTCAACGCCTGCTTGAACACGCCCGTTTGCTGGCCACCGAACTGCGCCAAAACACGCTCCATCGGCACCTCTGCCAGCGCGCTGTAAATCGTAAACAGGTTCCGCACCTCTGGCCGCCCCTCAAACCCGCCTGCGTCCGCCGGCAAAGCGGGGTGGGAATCGGTCGTGGCCTTTTTGATTTTTTTGGCAATCGTGTCGGCATCGTCGGTCAGATTAATCCGCGTCATATCGCTGTCATCAGATTTACTCATCTTTTTCGTGCCATCGCGCAAGCTCATCACCCGCGTGCCTGCGCCCATAATATAGGGCTCGGGCTGGGGGAAGAAGTCCACGCCATAACGGGTGTTGAACGTGGCGGCAATGTCGCGGGACAGCTCCAGATGCTGTTTCTGGTCCTCCCCCACTGGCACATGCGTGGCCTTATACAGCAAGATATCCGCCGCCATCAACACGGGATAGGCAAACAGCCCCAGCCCCGCGCGCTCCGCATTTTTGCCCGCCTTGTCCTTGAACTGCGTCATGCGCTCCAGCTTGCCCATCTGGGTCATGGTGGCCAAAAGCCACATCAGCTCCGCATGCGCGGGGATCGCCGATTGCACAAAAATCGCCGATTGCTTCGGGTCAATCCCGCCCGCGATATAGGCCGCCGCAATCTCCCGCGTGGCCTGTTTGAGGCTTGCAGGCTCATAGCCTTGCGTAATCGCGTGCAAATCCGCCACCATATACAGGTTTTCCGCCTCCGGCGTGTCCTGCAACGTCACCCAGTTCTTCAGCGCGCCGAGGTAATTGCCCAGATGCAACGCACTGGTGGGTTGCATGCCTGATAAAATCCGTTTCATTGTTTTGTTTCCTTTAATTCAACACAAAGCACGCGAAGCACTCAAAGCAAAACCTCATGACATCACCATCCGCTTGATCCCGTCCTTCAGGAGCTTCACGTTAAAGTTCATGAGAAGCCCGAGTGGTTTTTTCGAGAGCTTGAGATAGGTATATAATTGTGCCTCATGCACAGGCAACACTTTTTCAACGGCTTTGAGTTCTATGATGATGCTATCGTTGACCAGCATATCAAGCCGCAATCCCGCATCGAGCGAAATATCTTCAAAAAATATGGGCAGGAGTTTTTGTTTTTCGACGTGAAAGCCTTCCTTTACCAATAAATGCCCCAAACATTCTTCATAAACCTTTTCTATCAATCCAGGCCCCAAAACATTATGAACCCTGATTGCACATCCGATGATACGGTTTGAAATCTCATTTTCTTTTTCAAGGTTCATGAAGGGCCTTTCTGTGTGCTTTGCGTTGGAATAATATCTGAAAAAGTTTCAAACACAAAGCACGCGAAGCACACGGAGAATTCCATCGCCCTTCAAGAGGGAAAAAGCACGGTTTGAATTGTGTCTTCAATGTCTTTGATGATTTTTCCTCTGGAGTAAAAACTTTAGGCTTCCCCTTCGCGTGCTCTGTGTGCTTTGCGTTGAAATAATATCTGAAAAAGTTTTAAACGCAAAGCACGCGAAGCACACGGAGAATTCTATCCCACTTCAAGAGGGAAAAAGCACGGTTTGAATTGTGTCTTCAATGTCTTTGATGAGAGGGGTGATTTTCTCATTTTCTGTTTCAAAAGCTTTAAACGCGTGATCTGTATTAGAGTGAAGTGCATGACTTGATCTAAGACTCATTTCTTGAGAAACCCATGCCTGCCAGATATAATTATCTACCTTGCAAAATTTCTCTTTAATTTCAGGCTGTAAGAAAATTTTGTTGTTTTCAAAATAAGTATGAAAATTGAAAAATGCCTCATACGCTGTATTCGTAGCTCTAAAACTCATGACCTTTGCGAAAGCATAAACTTTATCTGTTTCATTATCAAAAAAAATCGTTTCGTCTTCAGTAAAAGAGTTTCTTTTAAGACACTGTTTCAATTCATCCGAAGACATCGCAGAAAAATTAGGAACATTTTGATAAGCATAAATCGCCGTTTTGAGTTTCGCATGTGCCTGAACAAGTTTGACCCAACACTCAGAAAGCACTTCATGTTCCCTGTCATGCCATTTGACTTTTCGTGTCAGTAGCACATCAAATTCATGTAGTTTTTGTACCTTGAAGGCTTCAAAATTTTTGGAAAACCTATTTTCAATCCATTTTTTACCAAAAAACGGCACAAACACGGTGAGTACAGTTGCAAGCCCTCCACTCAAAACAACAGAAACAAGAAACTTCAGAATTTCCGGATAATATGCATCCACCTTATCACTCCTTAACGCTTTGTGTGCTTCGCGTGCTTTGTGTTGAAAAAATCTCTAAAACCCCAACAACACCTTAATTTCTAACACAGAGAACACAAAGCACTCAAAGGATTCCCGTTTCGAGGGCTTTGTATGAAAACTCTACCCCCGTGCCAAATATTTTTTGATGACACTGAGGCGTAACGCGCCTGTGAAATGCGCGGCGATGCCGTAAGTCAGAAGTCCTGTGGCGACCAAAACGCTGAGCGTCATATACTTCCAAAATGGTACGGTGTAGCTGGCCGCACCGAAATACTGCGACAGGGCCCAGACACTGCCCGCCATGATGACACTGGACAGCACAATGCGGGGCACGGCGCGTTTGAAGGCCTCATCAAACCCCAAGGCAGGGTGGCTCTTCAAGGGCCGCGCCAGCAACGCCACCTGCAACCATCCCACAAGCCCCGTGGCAATGGCAATCCCCGCGACCCCGACAAACGGAATCAGACTCAGCGCAATCGCGATATTGGTGAGCGTACACACCACAGCCACCTTCACCGGCGTTTTCGTATCCTGCTGGGACCAGAACGCCGTGGAAAACACCTTCACGGCAATATAGGCCGGCAGGCCGATGCAATAGCCCTGAAGCACAAACGCCGTAGCCTGCGCCGCCTCCACAGAAAACGCGCCCCGCTGGAACAGGACAAACATAATCGGCTTGGCCAGTACGATCAGCCCCACAGCCGCAGGCAGACCGAGAAACAACGTGACCTCAAGCGCGCGGTTAAACAGCTCCCGCGTCTGCACCAGATCCTTGGCCGCCACAGCCTTGGACAGCATGGGCAACAGCGCCGTGCCGACCGCAATCCCCACCGTACTTAACGGGAGCTGGTTCAAGCGGTCTGCATAATACAGATATGAAATCGCGCCCGTGGGCAGGAAGGAGCCGATAATCATATCGGCAAACAGATTGATCTGGACCACGCCCGCGCCCAAAACGCCCGGCCCCATCAGGCGGAAGAGACGCTTGATACGCGCGTCAAATCGCGGACGGGTCAGGCGCAATTCAATCTTTTCGTGCCGTATGTACCAGTACAGCATGCCGAACTGTAAAATACCGGCCACCAGCACCCCGACCGCCAGCGCATGCGCCGCGCTGGGAAACATCCACGCCACGGCCATCAATCCGATCAGGGCCAGATTAAACAGGATCGGCGCGCCCGCAAACGGGGCAAAACGCCCATGCGCGCACAAAACGCCGCCCATGAGCGCGGAAATCGACATCATCAGGAGATACGGGAAGGTAATGCGGGACAACGTCACCGCCATATCAAAACGCTCCGTATCTCCGTGAGAAAATCCGGGCGCAATCAGAGCAATCACGAGCGGCATAAATGCGATCATAAAAATCGTAAAAACCAGCAAGCCCCAGAACAGTATCACCATCGCATTGCCGGCAAAATCATCGGCGGCCTTCCGGCCTTCTTTTTCGAGTGCCTCGGAATACAGCGGCACGAACGAAACGCTGAACGCACCCTCCGCCGTCACCCGCCGGAAAAAATTGGGGAGCTTGAGAGCCACAAAGAAGGCATCGGCTATCGGGCCCGCGCCCAGCACAGCCGCCGTCATAATATCACGGGCAAATCCGGCCAGCCGCGAGAGCGCCGTCATCCCCGCCACCGTCATCATGGCTTTGAAGAGTTTCATGGCTTTTCTTGTACCGCCCCCCGCCCATGAAGTCGAGAGGGAATCTCTTTCCTCCCCATGCCTTGTCATCCCTACACCTCCCCTGTCATTCCTCCGAAAGCAGGAAACTGGAAAAAACAAACACAAAGCACGCGAAGATCGCAAAGTCCTTATAGTGACCCTATTCAACAACCCCTTGCAAGTTGTTATACTTTATTCTAGAACAGGAGAAGAAAGAACAGAGGGGCTTCTGATATGAACATATTTAAGAAATACTTGAAAACATTGTGGGTTGTTCCTCTGTCTACAGCTCTGTTACTTGGTGGATGTGCACAAAAGGCATCATGGCATTCAAATGAAGTCGCAAAAACTGAAAAACAAAGTTTGACTGTTGGCGAAGTACAAAGAAATATTAAAAAAGGCATGTCAGGTGGTCAAGTGGCTGAAATATTAGGATCTCCGAACGTTGTCTCCACTGATGAAAATGGAAACGAAGTTTGGATTTACGACAAGTTCTACACCGAACAGGTTGTGTCTGGTAGTAATGGACTCACATTTACATTGAGTGATATTGGTGCTGGTGCGGCGCGCTCCTCACAATCAACCATCACAGTCATTATAAAATACAATGCCAATAGAAAAGTTCGGGATTTCGCCTATCACAAATCCAGCTTCTAAATACATAAAGGCAAAATTTGATGAAAAAATTACTTTCAAAACATCTTCTGGCGTGTGCGATGCTTTTTTTATCGGCATGCAATCAAACCATTCCGAAGAGTGCTCTGGAGCTATCAAAAGATTCTTTTGAATTACGACAACTACAAACCCGTTCTTTTAATACTGGAGATGAAAAGACGCTTCTGACCTCTGGCGCAGGTGTACTTCAGGATTTGGGATTTAATATAGATGAATCAGAGACAAGCCTTGGCGTCATTGTGGGTTCCAAAGATCGTGATGCCACGGAAGCTGGGCAAGTCGCTGGAGCTGTTGTTATTGCTTTGTTAGGTGGAGGCGCTGTTCCTATTGACAGAGAACAAAAAATACGTGCGTCCTTAATTACAAGACCAAACGGTAAAAAAAGAACAAATCTTCGTATCACGTTACAGAGAATCGTGTGGAACACTCAAGGAGAAATTTCAAAAACAGAAAGTATAACAGACCCCAAAATATATCAGGAATTTTACAGCAAACTTTCTAAAGCCGTATTTCTTGAAGCTCATAAAATATAATTTTTAAGGACAACCCACAATGAAGAAATTGTCTCACTCCGTTTTGATAATGTCGTCTCTTGTCTTGGCAGGATGTCAGACCAGCTCCATGAACAAAGTCATGGAAACTTCCATTTCTCAAGTTCAAACGCGTCAAATTCAAACACGAGCCTTTGATACAACGAACAGCAAAAAAACACTCAGAACCATCATATCAACCCTTCAGGATTTAGGCTTTGTCATTGATAAAGCAGACAACGAGCTTGCAACAGTCAGTGGAACAAAGCTTGATGGCTATTCTTTACGCTTAACTGTCACTGTCAGACCCAGAGGTTCAAAACAGGTATTAGTTAGGGCAAACGCCACGTATAACGTGACACCCGTAGAAGATCCCGCACCTTATCAGCAATTTTTTACAGCCCTTGAAAAGGCAATGTTCCTGACAGCCCATGGTGTAGATTAAAGACCTCCTGCGTTGTTAAAAAAACCAGATCCCCGTTTTCGCGGGAGAAGCCCTGATTTTTATGCAGAATTTAGGAGGTTCAAAGCTTTTCTCTGCTTCTCCGTATCTCCGCTTAAAAAATGAGGCAGGACATTTTTAAAACTTTGCGTTTTAATGTTTTGTAAGATACCCCCTCACCCCAGCCCTCTCCCCCGAAAGAAAGAATGAGGGAAGAGGGAGAACAATAAGGATTCCCCCCCCTTCCCCC
>CAYGDY010000026.1:0-3832 GCA_964348795.1 uncultured Pseudobdellovibrionaceae bacterium
GATGAGGGATAAGTCATCTAATAGATATAATCAATTTATTTGAGCTTGGCTATATGTTTTTGATTGATCCAACTTTCAAACAATTTTGTGATCCCGAACGTGAAAGAGAGGGGTTTGGGGAACTCAACCCGGGCTATAAGATTGGAAAAACGTTGAAAGAGAACGGATTTTTAGAAAATCTCTTGACCAAAGGCTATGCCAAGCTGACCCCCTCTCTTGCAAAGAGCTATTTGACATCTTTTCTCTCGGAAGATGCTCCCATAGAACCTTCAGAGGCAACCGCGTGGAAGTTCTTAAAAACCCCTCCATTTCATGGCAATCTTTATTATCTTTCTCGCTCCGAGCTGAGCGGATATGAAATTCCTCTGCCGTTAGAAAAGCCTGAAGCTTTAGCGGCAGAACTATAAAAAAACGCTTTTCCTAAAAAACCTCTTGACCTTTCCATCGTTCTGCCCGTATAGTCCGGCCACATTCGTTGAGCCTTGCGGTGTATCCGTTTGGCGCAACATCCTTTTTAAGAAGTAAGAAAAGGGATGCTCTGCAAGATCATATGCGAACCGTCACCCTGAAAAGACGGGGGATTTTTCGCAAAAATGATTTGACTTTGCGCGTTATTGCGCGTATCACGCAGACATCCTTCAATATTGATGATTTTAAACAAGAGGCTTTAAACATATGCCAACCATTCAGCAATTGATCCGCAAGCCGCGGGAAAAGGTTGTAAAACGCAAGAAAAACAGAGCGCTGAAAAGCAATCCTCAGCGCCGCGGCGTGTGTACCCGCGTATATACCACAACACCCAAGAAGCCAAACTCCGCCTTGCGGAAAGTCGCCAAAGTGCGGTTGACAACAGGGATGGAAGTGATTTGTTACATTCCAGGGGAAGGTCACAACCTGCAGGAGCACTCTGTGGTGCTGGTGCGCGGGGGCCGGATTAAGGACTTGCCAGGGGTGCGGTACACGATTATTCGCGGTACACTCGATACGCAAGGGGTTAAAGATCGTAAACAGTCACGTTCACGTTACGGCGTGAAGCGTCCGAAATAAGAGGATACATTTATGTCACGTCGTCATAGAGCAGAAAAACGCGAAATTCTCCCTGATCCAAAGTTCGGGGATTTGGTCTTGTCCAAATTCATCAACAACCTGATGGTGGATGGTAAGAAATCCACGGCTGAGGGGATTGTGTATGGCGCGCTTGAGATTCTGGATCAAAAGGCTTCCAATCAGAATTTCGATGATGAGGGCGAGGCGGAGTCTGGTAAGCAGGGCTCTGGAAGCAAAGGCCTGATGGTGTTCCACCGCGCTTTGAAGAAGGTCAAGCCGAAGCTGGAAGTGCGCTCCCGCCGTGTGGGCGGCGCGACCTATCAGGTGCCTGTGGAGGTGCGTCATGACCGCTCCATGGCGCTGGCGGCCCGTTGGATCATTGATTGCGCCCGCAAAAGAAGCGAGAGCACGATGGTAGATCGTCTGGCTGGTGAATTGCTGGATGCCGCGAACGAGCGCGGGAATGCCGTGAAAAAGCGGGATGACACGCATAAAATGGCGGATGCAAACAAGGCGTTTGCGCATTATCGCTGGTAAAATCAAAGAGATAACCGAAGAACTATACGAAATTTAAAGGAAGAAGAACTCTACAATGGCACGCGAACATCCGATCGAGAACTATCGTAACTTTGGTATCATGGCCCACATTGATGCGGGGAAAACCACGACCACGGAGCGGGTTTTGTACTACACCGGAAAATCCCACAAAATTGGGGAGGTGCACGATGGCGCGGCTACGATGGACTGGATGGAGCAGGAGCAGGAGCGTGGGATTACCATTACTTCTGCCGCCACTACAACCTTCTGGAAAGGGCCTGAGCACGGGACGGCCCCCGGCGCGCTGTTCCGCATGAATATTATCGACACGCCCGGTCACGTTGACTTTACAATCGAAGTCGAGCGCTCCTTGCGGGTGCTGGATGGCGCGGTGTGTTTGCTCGATGGAAACCAAGGGGTTGAGCCCCAGACGGAAACCGTCTGGCGTCAGGGTGATAAGTACAATGTGCCCCGTATTATTTTTGCCAATAAAATGGATAAAATCGGCGCGAATTTCTATGATTGTATTGCGTCTGTCAAAAAACGCCTCGGGATTACACCCGTGGTTCTGACTCTGCCGATCGGCGAGGAGAGTGATTTTGTCGGGATTGTGGACCTGATCCAGATGAAGGCGATTATCTGGGATGCGGAGACTTTGGGCGCGTCTTTCCAGATCGTTGAAATTCCAGCTGATTTGAAAGCCAAGGCCGAGGAATACCGTGCCACGCTCATCGAGCAGGCTGTAGAGATGGATGATTCTGCGATGGAGGCTTACCTCGAAGGCAAGGAGCCTGACATTGCCACGCTCAAAAAATGTATCCGTAAAGGGACGATTACATCCCAGATGGTGCCGATGATGTGTGGTTCTGCCTTTAAAAACAAAGGGGTTCAGCCGCTGTTGGATGCGGTGGTGGATTATCTGCCTTCCCCTTTGGATGTGGGTGAGGTGAAGGGGAAAAAGGTAGATTCGGATGAAGATGATTCCCGTCCCTCCTCCGAAGAAGCGCCGTTTTCCGGTCTGGCTTTCAAAATCATGAACGACCCGTTTGTCGGGACGCTGACTTTCGTACGGATTTACTCCGGCAAGCTGGAGTCCGGTTCGTACGTTATCAACTCCGTGAAAGATAAAAAAGAGCGGATTGGCCGGATGCTGTTGATGCACTCCAACAACCGCGAGGAAATCAAATACGCCGAGGCGGGCGATATCGTGGCGCTGGTGGGCCTGAAAGATACTACAACAGGCGATACGCTCTGTGATCCTTTGAAGCCGATTGTTCTGGAGCGCATGGAATTCCCAGAGCCGGTGATCGAGATTGCGGTCGAGCCTAAATCCAAGGCCGATCAGGAAAAAATGTCGACGGCCTTGCAACGGCTGGCGGCGGAAGATCCTTCTTTCCGCGTGTCTGTGGATCATGAATCCGGACAGACCATTATCAAGGGGATGGGCGAGCTTCACCTTGATATTATTGTGGACCGTATGAAGCGCGAATTCAAGGTCGAGGCCAATATCGGTGCGCCGCAAGTGGCATATCGGGAGACGATCACCAAGAAAATCGATGTGGATTATACCCACAAAAAACAAACCGGCGGTACGGGACAGTTTGCGAAAATCTCGCTGGTGTTTGCGCCATCCGAAGCGGGAGCGGGCTACGAGTTCAAGAGCGAGATTGTGGGCGGTGCGGTGCCGAAGGAATATATCCCCGGCGTAGAAAAAGGCCTGGCCCAAGCCAAGGAAACCGGTATTATCGCTGGTTTCCCTGTGGTGGACTTCAATGTGCGTCTGGTGGACGGATCGTACCACGATGTGGACTCTTCGGTTCTGGCGTTCGAAATTGCCGCCAAGGCCGCCTTCAAGGAGGCGATGCAAAAAGCGGGTGCACAGTTGCTGGAGCCCATCATGAAGGTTGAGGTTGTCACGCCCGAAGAATATATGGGTGATATCATTGGTGACTTGAACTCCCGCAGAGGGATGATTCAGGGGATGGAAGACCGTGGGAATGCCAAGGTGATTACCGCAATGGTGCCGCTCGCGTCCATGTTTGGTTATATCAATAATTTGCGTTCGATGTCTCAGGGCCGTGCGCAATATACGATGTTGTTTGATCATTACGAGCCTGTGCCGGCCAATGTGGCCCAGCAGGTCAAGGAAAGCCTCGGCGCTTAGGAATTTTTAAAGAAGGAAAGGACTGAAAGACATGTCAAAGGAAAAATTTGTGCGGAACAAGCCGCATTGTAACATTGGGACGAT
>CAYGDY010000027.1:0-3769 GCA_964348795.1 uncultured Pseudobdellovibrionaceae bacterium
TGCTCCATTGATGAAATCTTCACTTTGAATCAATTTATATGACGGAGGCTATATAGCCCCCTCTCCCCTCTGGGGAGAGGGTCGGGGGTGAGGGGTCAGCCTCGATAAAGAACCCCTCATCCTCACCTTCTCCCCAAGGGGGAGAAGGGACTTTCTTTGTTTGGATGACGCAGTGCGCCAGTTCCAGAAGGAAAAGGGTTCAAAGATGATATGACGCACAATTTACGCCGGTTCGAAGACAGCATGCTCAAAGGGTATGCCAACGGACGCAGAACCTTAAAGCCAACGGGTTGGTGTGTCGTACAGACTTCCTATCAGTGGTGTGAGGACGGCAGAAGGGTCATTTTTTTTGTAGGGGCGTTTTTTGCAGAGTTGTTTCAGGAGCTCTGAAGGGATTTGCCCTGTGATGTGCCGTGCCGTGTTGTGCGCCAGCCATTTTTCATCAGCAATATTTTTCTGAAGAGGCAGGGGCAAGTGGTCGAAAACATCGTCTGCCCACAACAGGTCAACCAAGGAGTCCTTGGAGAGGCTGTCCAGTGAGGCGCGATAAAAAAGACGTTGCAATTTTTCCGCCGGTTCCATGGTATTAAAATCTTAAGGCGTAGATTTCACCCTGATGATCGCCCCAGTCGGGCACATCGGAATCAGGGGCCGGATCATGATCCTCTGGCACCGCAGGGGGTGCGTTTTGCGCGCCGGTGAGATAGGTCACGGCGGGATCGTGCGCGCCGCTTTTATCCTGTGCCGGAGGGGGCGGCGTGTATGCAGGATCGTAGAGGTCGTTGGTAGAGGTCCCGCTTTCGCCGTTGTCGTTGTCCGGCCTGTCAAGATCAAAGCCGGCTTGCAGGGCGGGACGCGAGATGGACCAGCCTTGTGTGGGTTGTGCCGTGGCGTTGAAGCGCTGAACGGTCCAGCCTTTGCCGGTGTTTAAAAGATCCTGAAAGCGCATGTGTTCTCCCTGTCTTTGATGGTGAAGTGGAAAAAGTAGTAAAAAATACAATATATGTCAAGTTTTTTATGCCCGTCATCGCGAAGCCCCTGAAGGGGGCTGTGGCGATCCAGGAAAAGAGCTGGATTGCTTCGCATGCGCTCGCAATGACGGTTTTTTTTACTACAGAGGACGCAGAGTGTTTTCAAGTGGAGTTTTTTCCTCCGGTGCTCCGCATCTCCGCTTTGAAAAAGCTGGGGATCCCTGCTTTCGCAGGGATGACAAGGGCATGCCCCCTAGTGACGAGTTTTAACCACCAAGACACCAAGGTTTTTATGCATTGTCATCCTGAGTGAAACGAAGGATCTGGTGTATTGGGGATTCTTCGCTTCGCTCAGAATGACAGGGGGGGGGTGACAGGGAAAAGTTTAACACGAAGCACACAGAGCACACGAAGATCACGAAGATCACGAAGATTTTCTCAACCGTCATTGCGAGCGACAGCGAAGCAATCCAGTTTTTCTGGACTGCCGTGTCAGCCCTTAAGGGCTTCCTCGCAGTGACGAGGGGTAGGGAAGACAAAGAGAGGGGGCGGGACTGTTTGTATGCTGATTTTATGTGCGCCTGACTATAATTTTTTCAATCAATATAAGGAGACCCAATACATGGCACGCATTCGCGAGATTAAAACAACTTTTACCACGGGGGAGGTTTCACGGGATTTGCTGGGGCGCGGGGATTTGCGCGCCTATGAAAACGGCGCGCTGGCGCTTCGTAACGTGTTTATCCAGCCCACAGGCGGGGTCACGCGCAGAGCAGGCTTGCGTCACATTGACACGGCGGAAGGGGCAGGCCGGTTGATCGCCTTCGAGTTCAACACGGCGCAGACTTACCTGCTCGTCATGACAGATTCAGAAATGGCGATTTATGCGGGCGGTCATCTGGAGGTCACGCTGAGCACACCGTGGAGTCTGGCGCACCTGCCACAGCTGGCGTGGACGCAAAGCGCTGACACGCTGTTGCTGGTGCATCCGGCGCTCCCGCCGAAAAAACTGGTGCGCGGCAGTGGCGGCACATGGGCGCTGAACGACTGGGTGTTTTTTACGGAGGACAATGTGATCCGCCAGCCCTTTTTCAAATTTGCGGGCTCTGCCGTGACGTTGACTCCGAGTGGCACAAGCGGGAGTATTGCGCTCACGGCCTCGGCCGCCGTGTTTGAATCAGGGCACGAGAATACGCGGCTCAAGGTCGGCGGGAAGGAGGTCCTGATTACGGATTACGACTCCCCTACGGTCGTGACGGCGAGCGTGATTGAAACACTCTCTGGCACGGGCGCGACGATTGACTGGGCCGAGCAGGCGTTCAGCCCCGTGCGTGGCTATCCCGTGACGGTGGCGTTCCATCAGGACCGGCTGGTGATTGGGGGAAGCCGTGACATGCCCAACCGCTTGTGGTTCTCCAAAAGCGGGGATTTGTTCAACTTTGATCTGGGCGAAGGGCTGGATGACGAGGCCATCGAGTTTGCGATTTTATCGGATCAGGTCAACGCCATTCGCGGCATCTTTTCGGGCCGGCATTTGCAGGTGTTTACGAGTGGTGCGGAATGGATGGTGACGGGTGATCCGCTCACGCCGTCCGCCGTGCAGATCCGCCGGCAGACCCGCGTGGGCTCGGTGATCGAGCGGCATATTCCGCCTGTGAATGTGGACGGCGCCACGATCTTTGTCGCCCGCAACAAACAGGAAATTCAGGAATTTTTGTATACCGATCTGGAGCAGGCGTACAAGTCCACGGATCTGGGCCTGCTGGCCAGACATATCGTAGAAGATCCCGTGGATATGGATTATGACGCCAAGCGCCGTCTGTTGTTTCTGGTGCGGGGCGATGGAAAGTTTTCTGCGCTCACTGAGTTTCGGGCCGAGGCCGTTTCAGCGTGGACGCTTCATGACACGGTAGGACGGGTCATGTCTGTGTCCGTGGTGGGGGACGAGGTGTATATGCTGGTGGAGCGGGACGGGATCATGCGCATCGAGCAACTGGACACGACCTTGACGCTGGATGGCGCGCTGGACGGCACCGTGGAAACGCCCGCAAGCGTCTGGTCGGGGCTGGAGCATCTGGAAGGCGAACTGGTGCAGATTGTCGCAGACGGGCAGGTGCGGGCCCCGCAGGTGGTCACGGACGGGCAGGTAACGCTGGATGAACCGGCGCAGACGGTGCAGATTGGCTTGCCCTTTACGCACATCATCGAACCCTTGCCGCCCAGCGCGATGGGTCCTGCGGGCGGGGGCCGGAAAATCCGCCTGATCGAGGCGCTGTTCAGGGTGCAGGACACGCAAGCCCTGCGCGTGGATGTGGGGCGGGGGTTGCAGGACGTGCCCCTGCGCCGGATCGGAGGGGAGAGCCTGCTGGGTGCCCCTTTGCCGAAGATCAGCGCCGATATCCGTGTGCGGGCGCTGGGCTGGCAGGCGGACGGGAATATCCCGCTCTGGCGCATCGCACAGGACGTGCCGCTGGGCTTTACCCTGCTATCGGTGATGACGGAGATTGCGGTGACGGATTAGGGCGCGGAAGAAGGTTCTTAAGTCCGTCATCGCGAAGCGCCTTATTAAGGCGCTGTGGCGATCCAGAAAATTAAAAAGACTGGATGGCTTCGTTGGCAGAGCCGCCTCGCGGGTGACGAAAAACATTTGAACCACGAAGGCCCCAAGGTTTTTTATGTCTTGTCATCCTGAGCACCGCGAAGGATCTGGTGTATTGGGGATTCTTCGCTTCGCTCAGAATGACAGGGGAAGGGGGCTCAGAATGACAGGGGAAGGGGGCTCAGAATGACAGGAGTGG
>CAYGDY010000028.1:0-2892 GCA_964348795.1 uncultured Pseudobdellovibrionaceae bacterium
GGGGAGGCAAGGGTCAAGAGCTAAGATTTTCACCGCGCGACTCTTTGCAATTGCAATTGCTGGATTTCCGCGTTCGAGCGGGTATGGTGATCGAACGGGCTCAACGGGCTTGTGCGGGCCGATGATGATAGTTTTTTCTTCTTCGGGTGGGGGTTTGGGATCCGAAAAATCATATTGAGGGTACGCTTTGCGGCCCTCTTCCCGTGCTTTGGCAGAATTGAAAGGGTCTGAAAACGGGCCATCTTCGCCCGCATGCGCGGGGCTTTCAGCGAAAGCGGGGAATAAACACAGCACAGCAAGGACACGTCTCACCATAGTCCCCATTTTAGCGGGCTGTGGGTGCGATGTAAAGGGCGCGATTAAAAAGGCTCAGGGAAGATTTTCAGGGGGAAGCGGATCCCCGCGCAGAATGGCCAGATTTGTATGGTACACCTTTTCATAGTTTTTAAGTGTAGCCTCGGTTCTGTCCAGTGTGTTGTAACCGGATTGCGCGACCTTGTTTTTCAGGACGGGCCGGCTGAGGCTCTGCTCCACGATTTCCAGACGATTGTCCGCATGGCGGATCTCGTTGGCCCCGCAACATTTCAGGGCCCGCAGGGCGTCCTTGCGCTCTTTTTTATCGTGGGCGGCCAGAAGAAAGGCGGCCAGAATCATCGGGGCCTTGTGTGTGCTGAAATAATAATCCTGCGCCTGTTCTATCGCTGTGGCTTTGTACGCTTCCAGTTCTGCACAGTTCTGGCGATGGGCCTGTACGGCGTCAAAACGCGCCCGCAGGGGCGCAGGATCCACGGGACCATTATCCGTCTGGCGGTCATACCAGTCGTTGAAACGGTCTATGGCTTTTCCAAAAGTATTTAATAAAGTCATATTGCGCCATTAAATATATCATTTATGGCATTGTGTCAATTTTTTTGTTTCTTCCGGTTTTCCTGTGGGAAAAATGTAGACCACCAAGGCGCCAAGATTTTCGATGTCTTGTCATCCTTAAGTGAAACGAAGGATCTGGTGTGTTTTGGGGGATGGGATCCTTCGCGTTGCTCAGGATGACAAAAGGGGTGGCTCAGGATGACAAAAGGGGTGGCTCAGGATGACAAAAGGGGTGGCTCAGAATGACAGGGGTGGGGGGCTGTTTTTCCCTTGCAACGTGTGGTACCATGGCGTTCGTTTCGGGCGCTTTCAGCCCGCATTTTTTGAAATATATATATATATGAGTAGGGAGCTTTCAAGGCGATGAGCAAGACACCGATTACAGTAGCGCGCGGCGACGGGATTGGCCCTGAAATTATGGAGGCGACCCTTCAGATTCTGGAGGCTTCCGGTGCGGAGCTGGCCATAGAGGAAATCGCTATCGGTAAGGCCGTTTATGAAAGCGGGATCAAGAACGGCATTGCCGATAGCTCTTGGGAATCGCTCCAGCGTACACGGGTGTTTTTGAAATCCCCCATTACCACGCCGCAAGGGGGCGGGTTCAAGTCGCTCAACGTGACGGTGAGAAAATCACTGGGGCTGTTTGCCAATGTGCGCCCGTGCGTGGCGTACGCGCCGTTTGTGAAGACCAACTTCCCGAAAATGGATCTGGTGATTGTGCGGGAAAACGAGGAGGATCTGTACGGCGGGATTGAATACCGCCAGTCTCAGGACGTGATGGCTTCGCTCAAGCTGATTTCACGGCCTGGTACCGAGCGGATCATGCGCTACGCCTTTGAATATGCGCGCGCCAATGGCCGGAAAAAGGTCACGTGCATGTCCAAGGACAATATCATGAAGATCGCCGATGGGCTGTTCCATAATGTGTTTACAGAAATTGGGCAGGAGTATCCGGATATCGTGCAGGACCATATGATTGTGGATATCGGCGCGGCCAAGGTGGCGAGCTCGCCGGAGATGTTTGACGTGATTGTTTTGCCCAATCTGTACGGGGATATTGTATCGGACATCGCCGCCGAGGTGACGGGCTCTGTGGGGCTGGGCGGGTCATCGAATGTGGGGATGGATTTTGGCATGTTCGAGGCCGTGCACGGCTCCGCCCCCGATATTGCGGGCAAGGGGATTGCCAATCCGTCAGGCTTGATTTTGGGCTCTATCATGATGCTGGTGCATATCGGGCAGGGTCAGGCCGCCGCTAAGGTTCATAATGCGTGGCTCAAAACCATCGAAGACGGGATTCACACCGGCGATATTTACCGCGCGGAAACCAGCAAGATGAAAGTCGGGACGGCTGATTTCACCAAGGCGGTGGTCGAGCGGATGGGCGCAAAGCCCGAGAAGCTCACGCCGGTTGCGTACAAGGATGCCAAAGGCGGGATACAGCTTCCGCCGCTCAAGCCTCGCGTGGACGCGAAGAAAGAGCGTGTGGGCGTGGATATCGGGATCAACTGGGATGGTTCGGCCAATGATCTGGCGGCCAGAGTTCTGCCTTGCGTGAATGATAATTTGACGCTCAAGATGATCTCCAACCGTGGCACGAAAGTCTGGCCTGATGGCAAGCCGGAGACGTTTTGTGTTGATAACTGGCGCCTGCGGTTCATGTCTTCGGACGGGCAACCTGTAAAAACTTCGCAGGTTATAGGCCTCATGGAACGTATGAATAAGGCGGACTTGAATTTTACCAAGTCGGTGATGTTATCAACCTATGACGGGCAACCGGGCTTTACGGTCGCCCAAGGGGAGTAGTCGTTTCCTTTCTTTCGTGTCTTCGCCTCTTCGCGGTTCAAAAAAGGGAGACCACCAAAGGCACTCAGTGTTCTTCAGCCGTGAGTCCGCAGAGTGTTTTCAAGCGGAGCTTTGAAGGATCGGAGTTTTTTTCTCCGGTGCTCCGCGTCTCCGCTTTGAAAAAACCATGGATCCCTGCTTTCGCAGGGATGACAAGGGAGGGGCAGGGATGACAAGGAG
>CAYGDY010000029.1:0-2733 GCA_964348795.1 uncultured Pseudobdellovibrionaceae bacterium
GGATTCTTCACTGCGTTCAGAATGACAGGGGCGCGGGATGACGGGGAAAGAGCGAATTATCACAAAAAAAAGGAGAACACCATGAACACACCAACGCTGACAGCGGTGGGGGGGCGGGCTGTGCCCGAAAACCCGCACGCAGACGATTTTTATTTTATCCTGCAAACCGATGTGCTGGCCCGCACCTTGTGGGGCGAGGCGCGCGGGGAAAGGGACATGGGCATGCAGGCGGTGGCGGGTGTCGTGCTGAACCGTGTCGCTGTGGCCCGCGAGAAGGGGGGATTTTGGTGGGGAAACGATATCATT
This sequence comes from uncultured Pseudobdellovibrionaceae bacterium, assembly GCA_964348795.1. Lineage (GTDB taxonomy): Bacteria > Pseudomonadota > Alphaproteobacteria > Micavibrionales > Micavibrionaceae > JADLAT01. The sequence goes on from CAYGDY010000029.1 coordinate 307, forward strand.
CAGGTCTGTCAGAAGCCCTATCAGTTTTCCTGCTGGAACCGCGCGGACCCTAATTTCCGGAAATTACAGGCGGTGGAGGAGACGGATTTGTACTTTGCCACGGCTGTCAGGCTGGCCCGCCGTGCGGTGGCGGGCGTGCTGGAGGATCTCACGCACGGGGCCACGCATTACCATGCTGTCGGGATTTTGCCTTATTGGGCCAAAGGGTTGGAGCCTGCTATGCAGATCGGGCATCACGTGTTTTACCGGATGGTTTGAGGTTCAAGAGGCAAGATTCAAGGTGCAAGAGGAATTTTTTAACCGCGAAGGCGCGAAGATACGAAATTTTTCTCATTCGTCATCGCGAGCCGCTTCAAGCGGCGTGGCGATCCAGAAAGACTTAAAAACGCTGGATTGCCGCGTCGCCTCTGGCTCCTCGCAATGACGGTGTATCATAACATTTTTATGAAAGGAAAGCCAAAATGATTGAAACAATTTTAACAAAAATAGGGTTGCCGCTTTTGATCAATGTTTTGAGCGAAACCCTCAAAACTATTGATACGCCTGTAACAAAAGGCGCCGCAAAGGCGCTGGAGCAGGTGGAGGGTGCCATCAAGGCGGGAGAGATCACACCGGACCAGCTGGCCGAGGCGCACCGCCATGCCGAAACGCTGGCGCAGATGGACTCCGACGAATACAAGGCGCAGGTGGCGCAGGTGAATGAAAGCCTGCGCGCCGAGGTGGCCTCGGGGGACCCGTATGTCCGGCGGATGCGCCCGACTTTCGGGTATTTGATGGCGCTGACATGGACAGCGCAGATGCTGGGCGTGGCGTACGTTCTGGTGTTTGATACGGACCGTGCGGGGGAGGTCATGTCTGCGATGGGGAGTTTGAGCGCGATTTGGGCTGTGGCGCTGTCGGTGCTGGGGATTTACGTTTACAAGCGGAGCGATGAAAAGCTCTCTGCCCCGCCCAAGGAAGTGATATTCTGGAAGAAATGAGACTCCCGTTTCATGGTAGGGCGGATGGAGGCCAGAAGGGTCCGGCGGGTTTCGGAGGTGGTGTAGGGCGCGGGGAAGCCGTGGGCTGTGGCTTGATGGTTGAATTCGGACGGCAGGATCAACCCCACGCGCCCCTGGGCCAGTGTAAAGGCCTCCCGAAACACGGACGGGTGTCGCTGTAAAATCTCCCCGTTGGATCGGGCTTCGCGCGTGTTGATATCGAGCGCTTTGTAAATGGCGGGGCGCTCGGGCGCATTTTTCGGGATATGGTAGAAGGTCGTGCCTTGCCGCCCCTCCAGCGTCTGCGTCAGGTTGCACAGCGCCTTGTTCAGGATGGTATGCGCGTGCAGGAAGGCAAACAGGCCCGTATCCCCCGCATCAATATGGATATTGGGTTCGCGCAGGAATTGGGTTGTGGCGGTGATCTCGTCCACAAGGCGGCAGAGGTTTTGCGTGGCGGTTTTTTCTATGGCTTCTGTAATGCCCCATGTTTTTCCGCGCAGGGCAGAGGGCGGAGTCCAGCAGAGTGTGCGGGTATCGCCTTGCAGAACATAATGGTCGGCCTCGGCCAGAAATTCCGGCAGATCGGGGGAGCGCAGGAAGATAAACCCGTCTTCGGGGTGGTTGTCCTCGTCAATGATGGTGGGCGGATTATCCAGCATGGGGCGCATCCAGCGTGTTGAGCGCTATTCTGGGGATCAGGGTCTGGCGCGTTTCACCGGCAGAGGTTCGGGCGGGAACGCCGTGCAATGTCGCGTTGTCGCCGAACTCTACGGGCAGGATCAAGCCGACAGCGTGCGTGCTGGCCAGCATAAACGGGCCTTTGATATCGTTCTTGAAATAGCGGATCTGCGGGCTGTTTTCGTAGAGATCCTCGCCGTTCGTCAGGGCGCACATGAGGCTCTGAAAGGACGCATGGTTTTGTTCAAGATGATAAAAATATGTACCCTGACCGTTCAGGCTTTGGGTCAGGTTCAAAGTGATTCCGTTTTCCAGCGTGTTTTTGGGCCCTGTGGTCAAGTTCAAGAAATCCACATGCATGTTTTGAAGGGCTTCAAAGTTGCGGGCGATAGTGCTCTTTTCAATTGTGCAAAGGTCCTGTGCGGCTTCGAGTGAATCCAAAATACCGTTGTTTTTCAGGGATTCCGGCAGTTCCCAGAAGAGAATTCTGTGATCGTTGCACAAGAGCCGGATATTGGCAGAGCGCAGGAATTCCCCCACGGTCTGGGCCTTGATAAACAGGGCGCAGGACTCAGGGTGGTCTTGCGGGGTGATAATCTGTGGACGTTCAAGCATGAGGTGTTATAGGAGGTGTGATGTGATATGTCAATAAAAACTTCGTGTTAAAAAAAGGGAGACCACCAAGGCCCCAAGGTTTCTTCATCCGTCACCCGCGAAGCGGAAGGATCTTTCTGGCTGGAAAGGGATTCTTCACTGCGTTCAGAAT
>CAYGDY010000030.1:0-2307 GCA_964348795.1 uncultured Pseudobdellovibrionaceae bacterium
TGATGAGGGATAAGTCATCTAATAGATATAATCAATTTATTTGAACTTGGCTATATAAAGAGATTGCCCCAGCAATCCGCGTAATATTTCTGCAAACATGTGTGAAATCTCCTTAAAAGTGCGTTGTTATTCTGCTGACTCAGGGATTTTCACGTTCAAATCCACAGGGCCCTTAATGCCCCGCACCCGCCCGTTTTCGGCATACTGCCAGAAAACCATCGTTTGAAACTGTGCGGCAGTCGGGCGGCCCCACACATCCCTGACCCAAAGCGGAGACGATTCAAAGTCCGTGTCTTTCAGGTAACGCGTATAAAACGCCGCAGTCGTATACAGCACAGGCGTTTTGTGAAAATGCTCTTGCGTCACTGCTATAAAAATCCCGAGCTCTTTTGCGAAATCTTCTTTCGCGGGGCGCGCCAAACAATTGCCGGCAAATTCCAGATCAATCGCGGGCGGCAAAAGCTCAAACACATCAGGAGCCTCTGTCATCGGCGGAATGGTTTCGGTAAAATTTTGCGCCTGTTCTGCCCCGCTTTTGCACAGGGTAAAAAAATGATAGGCCCCGACCTGCATCCCGTTGCGATATACCCCTTCCCAGTTTTCAAGAAACGCAGGGTCTTTGAAATCCGCGCCTTCTGTGGCCTTCACATAGACAAACTGGACCTGATCCTTTGACACCGTTGGCCAGTCAATCTCGCCCTGATGGTGCGAGACATCAATCCCCCGCACGGGATACGTGGCAAGCGAAGGATTGTTCATCCGCCACAGACCTTGGGTGTAGGCCACACAGACCGCGAGAAAAATGCCCATAAGAACGGTTATAACAACAAACCACCTAAAAAAGTTTTTTCCATGGTTTTTCTGTGTAGACCGCACCAATATACTCCCCAAATTCATCCGTCTGCGTCGCCCCAATATTATGCCACACAGAACCAATTGTGTCTGCGTTCGGATTTCTCACCCTGTCCCGAATTCTTTTCAACAACACTGTGGATGCTTCTATATTGGCATCAGGATCATACATGTCCTCTTCTGCTTTTCCAATCAAAGAAGACCAACGTGCCTTTTGTACATTCATCGGCAAAGGGCTACTGGACACTCCCACAAAGTCAGACACGCTATTCAACCCAAACTTATGTCCTCTCGCATTTTCAGCATACATGACAGATCGTGTCAGATCAGGATCGACATTGTACTTCTGGGCGTATTTTAAAATCGATTTGTCATGTTGTGCAATCGCTTGTTTACCCAAAGCATCAACAGTTCTTAAATCATCCCACATCTCTCCCGTTTTTTCTTTTATTTTGTCCAATGCGTTATAAAAATTTGAAAAATATCCCGTGTTAACAGCACTCTCTTTCTTTTTAGCTTGGACTTCAAACAGAGCCAAAGTGTTTTTCTTGATGGCTTCTTCCCTTTCAGGCGCAGTATTGATCACTGGTAAAAAAGGACCATATTTTTTGCTTCCCATTTCTCTTCTCCCTACCCGTAAATATTGGAGAAATGCTTGCGTTCGGCCGCTTGGGAATAGGCCAGCAGGTTCGAGGCGCGGTTTTCATTCACCGCGCTGTCCAGCCCCGAACTGCGCAGGGCATCGAGCGCCTCGCGCTTTTTGCGCTCATCCTCGCTTTCCTCGAACAGGCCCAGCAGAACCGCCTGCGAGGACCCACCGGCAGAGCCCACCCCTTGCGCCCCGAAGGAGGCCCGTTGCCGCGCGACCGCGCGTTTCAAGGCCGCCCTGCGCTCCTCTTGCGCCTGCGCGGTTTCCAGCGCTTGGGTTTGTTTTTTGTAGGCGGCTTCGGCCTCGAGCTGGCTTTGCTCCAGCGCTTGGCGTTGCTGGAGCTGTCGCACCTCCAGCGCGCCCTGCGCCCTGTTCTGGCGATACTCCTGTACAGCGCCAATCGTGCCCAGCGCCTGCGTGGCCGCGCCGACAAACGGCAATACCCCCCCGCTCAGCGTGTTGACCAAGCCTAATCCTTTTGACAATACGGGTGTAATACCGCCCATGACGATGTCCTTTCTGTTGTGATATGAATGATTACTTTATGATGATGATCTGGTATATTCCTCGGCAGGACCCGATGGAAGCGCTCCATTACCGCAGGGTGCCGTTCAGGGCGGCGTGGGAACCACGGACTTTATCATCCTGCACCGTGCGCCAGATGTAGTATCCATCGGGCACGGTTTCGAGGGCCGTATTGAGCGCCTCCAGCGTATCATCATCGGGCTTGATTTTTTTCTTTGCCCCCTCGCCCCTTTGGGGAGAAGGTGAGGATGAGGGGTTCTTTATCGAGGCTGACCCCTCAC